>JAKFCU010000103.1:0-79940 GCA_036676475.1 Brevibacillus sp. | reverse complement strand
CTACAATTCCCTTATCAACTATTCGCTTTCAATTGATCTCCCCATGGCTAGAACAGCTAACGTTCGGACCATGGCACCTGTTCCGCCCATAGGTGAAAAGTCATCATTCTTTTCTGCCCATGCCGTACCAGCGATATCCAAATGTACCCAAGGAGTATCCTCAGCAAATGCACCGACAAATAAACCCGCAGTTATGCTGCCTGCATATCGTCCCCCAGTATTTTTCAAATCGGCTACTTTACTTTTTATTTGCTGTTTATAGGGATCAAAAGAAGGCAATCTCCATACAAGTTCACCAGCTTCCGCTGCAGAAACCATCACCTCTTCTACAAATTCTTCATCATTCGTGATAACCCCTGTTGTGCAGGTTCCTAAGGCAACCAAAACGGCACCTGTCAGCGTAGCAAGATCGATAATGTAATCAGCTCCCAATTTTTTTGCATAGGACACACCATCAGCAAGAATCAATCGACCCTCAGCATCTGTATTTAAAATTTCAATCGTTTTTCCACTCATCGTAGAAATCACATCACCCGGCTTTAATGCAGTTCCCGAAGGCATATTTTCAGCACATGGAAGAATAGCTAAGATATTGACAGCAGGCTTTAGTCTGCCGATAGCCTCTAAAGCACCGATAACCGCAGCCGCTCCGCCCATATCTCCGATCATTTCTTCCATGTGTTCCCTAGGTTTTAGACTGATTCCACCCGTATCGAAGCTGATCCCTTTACCAACAAAGCTTAAAACTTCATCCCAGGCCTGTCTGCCCTTATATTTAATGGCAACCAATTTCGGAGGTTGAGCACTTCCTTGGGAAACACCTAAAATACCGCCCATACCCAGCTTTTCCATATCCTCTTTTTCCAACACTTCATATTCCATTCCGTACCGTTTAGCCACTTCAACAGCGGCTTCGGCAATGCCGGTTGGAGTGAGCATATTGCCTGGGGTATTGACCAAATCCCTGGCTAGGTTTGTCCCAATCGCAAAGGCTTCTGCGGTTTGACATGCCTTTTCAACCATGATTTGATCCTCTTGTTTGAAGGAAAGAATGATCTCTTCAACTTGATGGAAATCCTTGATGTCCGAAGCATAACCTTTAAATCGATACCCCCCTAGAAAAGCTCCTTCCACGATCCCGTGCGCTGCATCCTCGGCTTCGAGTTTATCGCACAAAAAGCTTTCTAAGGCAAAAGACACCGATGTCACTTTATTTTCAGTACAAATCCGAATCGACCGTGCGGCCACTTCACGGATAGATTCAAATGTTTGATCCAGCCCAAGCCCAACAAACAGAACTCGTTTACAAGTCATTTTGCCAAATGTATAAAGAAGTAAGGTTTCTTTCTTTTTCCCTTGAAAATCCCCTTCTGCTAGCAAGGTCGATAATTGTCCCCCCAGTAAGTTATCTACCTGTAGCAGGATTCCTTTTGGCTGTTTAAGGCCTTTTTTAATACCTACAACCAAACAATCCACTGCTATATTTATGTACTCATGGGTTGTCATTTTCAATTTCACTCGGCTTCACCTCCACAATAATCAAGCAATTCTACCCTATCTTACCAATAGGTGATAAGCTTGTTCAACTTTGGAAACACTTACTTCTATCACAATAGTCGAGAGTACCCCCTTCAACGAAGTAAGTGAGGGAGTGTTCATGACTAACTTTCTTATTATCCTTTATTAATGCTGAAAGATCCCTTATTATGTTTAGTAAGGATAGAAAGAGAAAGGAAAATATCATGTCATTATTACAAAATTATCCTTTATGGGCTTCATTAGCAGGAATCGGACTTGCTCAAGCGATTAAAATTCCCCTTCATTTTATCACTCATCGGACCTGGAATTGGGGATTATTGTTTAGTACAGGAGGTATGCCGAGCTCTCATTCAGCCGCTGTAACAGGCTTAGCTACATCTGTGGGAATATCAGAAGGATTTGCCTCATCTTATTTTGCTATTGCTACCATATTTGCTGTCATCACTATGTTTGATGCTGCTGGAGTTCGTCGGCATGCAGGAGAGCATGCCGCTTTATTAAATATCTTACTTGATGATTTCCACACTATGAGACAGGAATTAAAGCTCCTTCGCTTAAAGGATGAGCAAAATAAGCAGGAAAAACTGAAGGAGCTCTTAGGCCATAAACCGATTGAAGTGATGATTGGTGCGTGGCTAGGGATCATGATTGCTTTAGGCATAGGGTACTGGTTTGACTACCAATAATAACACAGAAGATGACCCACCAAGTATTACACTGCAAAATCTCAAAAAAAGGTAGAGTTAGGAAAGCTTATCCTTCCTAACTCTACCTTTTTTCAATTTAATTGATTAACTTGAACATTGGCTTGTACTACTTTCTTTGAGTTTAATGATTCCATCATAGCGTCGGTAACAAATCCTTCCCCATGTTTCACGACATAAACATCCAAGCTTTTCTTACCCCATTCACTATATATTTCTTCTATGTTTTCAAAGTATAAATCGATTTTATTTCCTTTAATAGCAGATCCAATATCGGCGACGACACCATATCCATACCCAGGAATAAAAAGGATGGTTCCTAAAGGAAATACATTCAGATCTGCTGCAATCGTAGAATAATCCCCTCTGACCACTTTAGCACCAGAGTAGGTAATTCCATATTGGGGATGGTTTTTATCCTTGCCTGTAGATTCTATACCAGCATAATAACCTGTAGCGGTCACTTGCCTTTTAGGCAAATCAGCAAAAAGATCGTTTTTCTTTCCCGTTTTATCCTTTGTCGTTTGTTCGACTGGTTTTTGATTTTCTATCGGTTTGCTTTTCTGTTCAAAAAGCTGTTGTCGTCTGTCTGGTATTGGCTGTTCTGTTAGCAAATATGAAGCAATGACCAAAAATAATAGAGTTGTTAAAAAATATGTTGTATGAACGATTTTCATTTTTACCACCTTCTCTTTTACATTCCTTTCCATACTCACATATTCCCCTATTCAGCCGGAAAATATACGAGTCTAGCACAAGAAGGTGGACAATAAGAAAGCTAATGGCGTAGCCTTATGCGTATAATACTTTCTGCAAGGTAAAAAAAAAGAGACAACTCAGTGTCTCATTTAAAACATTCTATATCCTTTTGAACGAAGCATACGAATGGTAACCCCACTAAGAACAGCTCCAGCAAGGCCAGATGTTAGGACAATATAATCAACTGGAAGGAGGCTTCCCATACGAATAAACATATAGGTAATAATAAGGACATAAATCACTAAAGGTAGCCAAGTTGTTTTAATCAGCATATTTAAGATAAATCCTATCCCAAAAGCAAGGAAAAGAAAAAGGGGTATGGATATAATCAATTGTACAATATTCACTTGATACACACCTCCATCTATTTCACCCCTAAGTTTACTTCAATTCCCTAGGTTCGGTCAACAAACCAAGGCTCTCGGAAGAAAAGATCATATAAGAAAGCTAATGGCATTGCCTTATGCGTATAATTTCCGATAAATACCCAAAAAGGAGCTCAAACAGAACTCCTTTTTGGGTCCATTTTATTTTATTGGTACGATGAAGCTTCTTCCTGAACATCATCTTGTTCTTTATTTCCTGTCCCAGAACAAGATGGACAAGTTTCGGACCCCCCTGTAACCAATTGAAAGTAACCAACTCCTGTACAATATGGACATTGTTGATTCACTATGATCAGCCTCCTCTCCCATTTTGTTATTTTCTGATAATTTTAACAAAATATTAGATTAAATCAAGTTGTAAAAATTGGAGGAACTGAGGATAAAAAAACAAAATCATCTGTATTTTCATTTAATATCTCAAATTCTTTATCATTTTATACCCGAGATAACAAAAACCCTAGAGGATATCTAGGGTTGAGTTTGTTCAATTAATTGTTGATCCAAAAAATCTTGATTTAAACGATCCCGTTCTTTACTTCCTTCTTTGAGGCGTTCAATAGCAGGGGATATTAAGTGTTCCATTTCCCTTTGGACATGATGAGCCAGATCATATCGATTTTGACTTTCCAAAAATTTACCAACTTCAAATAAATTTTCGTATCTATCCAATTCTTCTTTGGTCAACTTTGCTCTCACCTGTACACTTGCATGTCTCATCTCAGTTCACCTAAAACTTTGATTTTTTCATCAACAGGCCTAATCCACCAAGCATGAAAAGATAACGATGATCAATCACTTTTTTCATTAAAGAAGCTGTGCTTCCGAAAATCTTCTTGTTTCCAACTAACCCAATTGCTTCTCCACGTCCGAGAGAGGCTACGGCTCCTTTCAGATTGGGAACAAATTTCGTCAATTCTCCCCCACGAAGGATACTCACTAAATTTTTGGCCAAGTTTTCCCCTTCTTGAATAGCAATCTGTGCCGTTGGAGGATATGGACGTCCATTTTCCTCGTTAAAAATAAGAGCGCCATCTCCTACAATGAAAGCATCCTCATGACCAGGTGCCCGTAGGTATTCATCTACCTTCACACGTCCACGCATAACTTCAAAGCCTGATTTTTCAATAATAGAGTTTCCGCGAACTCCACCAGTCCAAACGACGGTTCCCGCTTTGATTACTTCTCCATCTGCAAGTGTAACTCCACCTGGATAGCATTCCTTAATAGGGGTATTAATTTTAAAGGTAACACCCTTTTCACTCAATACCTTCGTTGCATAGTCCACAAGTTCCGGATCAAAACCAGGTAATGCGGTTGGTGCAGCTTCAATATTATAAATTTTAACCAAGGAAGGGGATACATCAAACTCCTTGCATAATTCAGGAATGCGGTCACCCAATTCTCCAACAAATTCAATACCTGTAAATCCAGCTCCGCCTACAATAAACGTAAGATAATCTGTACGTTCAGGTTCATTGCGGAACTTAGAGAACATGTACTCAATATGTTCTTTAATCATTCGAACGCTATTGATGCTTCGGATACTGAAAGCATGCTCCTTTAACCCTTGAATACCAAACGTTTCTGGTTCGCTACCTAATCCAACAACGAGATAGTCATAGTCAAGTATTGTTCCGTCCTCTAAGGCGACTTTCTTTTCTTCACGCTTTATGGTTTCTACTGTACCTTTAACGAAATTTACCTTATTTTTGTCAATAACGGTATCAATCTCTATCCGGCAAGTATCATGATGGCGGGTTCCTGCGGCAGGCTCATGTAGCCAAGTTGTTAAATAATGATAATCATGCTTGTTCACTAAAGTGACTTGGGCCTCATTATAACTTAATAACTTTTGAAGGTTGACCGCTGTCATTAATCCACCATATCCAGCACCTAAGATAACTATTTTTTTACTCATATTATCACATCCATTATCATGATATTTTTAATCTTATCTTCTCCTCTAACTCTGAGCTTAACCCCGTAAGGTTTTTCCACTGCCACCGTGTTAGTTTGAGAAGTATTTCACATATTGTTCACATCTTTTATTTTAATGCTATTCTTACTATTTGACAAGTGAAACTTTGCACATATAGCGTGAGTAAATACACAAAGTTTATCCATAAAGATCCAAAGTTTTATGATTAACAATACCGCTAAATCAATATAAAACAATTTGCCTTTTTTTTGAATTTTATCTTTCCATATATTCCACTCAAAGTTATAATATAGAAAGTTAAATTACCTTAATAAACGAAATAGTGAATAATGACTTGCATCTACTGTTATGGGTAATTTTCAAGAGATAAAGCCAATCTATATTGGGAGTACAGAATTAGTGGAGGTGCCTGAGTAATGAGTCTTTATCGTGATGAAAAAGTGTATGACATAACAATTATTGGTGGTGGGCCAGCTGGACTATTTACAGCTGTTTATGGTGGTATGCGTCATTGTGCTGTGAAAATTATTGAAAGTATGCCTCAGCTAGGAGGTCAGCTCTCTGCCCTCTATCCTGAGAAATACATATATGATGTTGCTGGGTTCCCAAAGGTCCGCGCTCAAGAATTAGTAGATTCTTTAAAGGAACAAGCTATGCAATTTGATCCAACGCTTTCACTTGAAGAGCGTGTATTAAACGTTGATAAACAAGAAAACAAATTTGAAATTACAACAGATAAGGGTGTTCACTTCTCTAAAACGATTATTATTACAGCAGGAGTTGGTGCATTTGAACCTAGGCGCCTTGACCATCCAAAAGCTTCCGAATTTGAAGGCAAAAACCTTCACTATTTCGTAAACGATCTTAATATGTTTGCAGGACAACGAGTGGCCGTATTTGGTGGTGGAGATTCTGCTGTTGACTGGGCTCTCATGCTAGAGCCAATTGCCAAGGAAGTTCATTTAATCCACCGTCGGGACAAGTTCCGTGCTCATGAGCACAGTGTGGAAAACTTAACGAATTCAAAAGTTAATGTTTTAACTCCATATGAATTAAAAGATCTAGCTGGCGATGACCAAATCAACCAAGTTGTTATCTATGAAAACAATTCGAAAGAAGAAAAAGTCATTGAAGTTGATGCCGTTGTTGTCAACTTTGGATTTATCTCTTCCTTAGGACCCATTAAAAACTGGGGTCTAGACTTTGAAAAGGGTGCCATTACGGTTAACTCTAAAATGGAAACGAATATCCCTGGAATTTATGCAGCAGGAGATATTGCCACTTATCCTGGTAAGGTAAAATTGATTGCTGTCGGATTTGGAGAAGCTCCAACTGCCGTAAATAATGCAAAAGCTTATATCGACCCAGAAGCAAAGGTTCAACCTGGACACAGCAGTTCCATGCATGGACACTAACGACAAAAAAACGGGCAAATGCCCGTTTTTTTCTGCCTATAATTAGAATTCATAAGAACTGTCCCAAAAGCAAAAAATAATGATAAAGGAATAATCAAACAGGAGGTACCAAAAGTGTCTAGAACAACCCTGAACTTTCTGTATATGGCCTTCATAGTTATTATGACTTTTCTTATTCCTGCTTTGTTATGGATAGGGACAAACGGATCATGGGAAGGTATGTTAGCTTCCATTCTTTCCTTCGGTGTGATGGCCAGTTATGTTGTTTATACGATCTTGCTTGGGGCAAGGAATTCATAATTTTACCACCAAAAAGTCCGCTTCCAAGTTGCGAAGCGGACTCTTGTTTGTTGAATTACCCCAAGTGCCTATATACCATGAACTAGTCTTATTCACACTTTTCCGGATTTCCTTCATCCTTAGCTGTGCGGAAGCTAGAACCGCATCCGCAAGTGGCGATGGCATTCGGGTTGTCGATCGTAAAGCCCCCACCCATCATGGTTTCTTGATAATCAATTCGTGTTCCTTTGATGAGCTTTAAGCTGTCCTCGTCTATGACAACCTTTATCCCTTCTAAATCAAATTGTTCATCATTCTCTTTTAAATCTTCATCAAACCCCATGCCATAGGTAAATCCACTACATCCACCGCCTTGAACTCCCACACGTAAAAATAATTGGGGGTTGGCTTGGTCTGCTAATAATTCTTTAATTTTGCTGCCTGCACTCTCCGTGATATCAACCATTCATACCCCTCCTTTAAATCATGATATTTTCTTTCCATATCTAAAATTGACATCATTATTTTGCTCGATTACATGGATCAGCATGATAAATTATCCCTTTGACTTAAGTATACAAGGAAAAAGAAGCTTACTCAAGGTTACAACCATCTCGATAGTGAATTCAATCTAAGCACCATCTATAAAAAAATTGAGAACCCCAATTTTTTCTTTTTTAGAAACCCAGTTCTTTCCATATTTGGTCTTCCTCGTTTTTTTTCTTGATATGATTTCTGATGTTATCTAGTAATTCATCGGGATCAACCCCAGCTACAATTTCACCATCCACCATGGCAAAAGGCTGAATATAGCATTGCCCGCAATTCCCCAGACATCCATATTCAATGACTTCCATCTCTGCCCATTCCGGATCACTTGTTATCTTCTCGTATACGCCTTGGGTCCATAAGGCTAAGTTGCTGCGGCAAAATTCAATCATTATCATCTGCAATCCCCTAATTCATCCTAGGTATTCCAACCTGATCCAGATTTTTATAAATTACTTTTAAATCCGGGTTGCCTTCTGTCACAATCTTTCCTTGAATGACAACAACAGGATACCACAAGTCATCTTCCAATACCCGCTGTGAAAATTCCTTATCCTCTGGGGTTTCTGGGGAATAAATGTCTACATATCGAACAGCGAAGGCATCCTGCGCATATACTCTTTTTAAGGCCGCCTCCACCCAACTAGCAGTCTCTTTGGAAGAAGGTGCATTGACACAGCTAGCACATAATTGTTCCGCACCATAAACAAGAATTTCAATCATGACAACACCTCTTCTTTTAGTCTGAACTTATTTCTTAATCTTATCATGTAAGAATAATTTCCACGATTGAAGAATGTGCTCCTCAACATGGATTTATCATAAAAAGGATACTATAATAAGGAGTATGAAAGGAGTTGTGATGGATGACTGATATTATCGAACAAGTTGAAGAAGTATTAGATAAGCTTCGTCCCTTCCTGCAGCGCGATGGAGGAGATTGTGAGCTTGTGGGTGTAGATGAAGGTATCGTCAAGTTACGCTTAATAGGAGCATGTGGAAGCTGCCCTAGCTCCACGATTACCTTAAAAGCAGGAATCGAGCGTGCCCTTATGGAAGAAATTCCAGAAGTAAGAGAAGTACAACAAGTATTTTAATAAACAAACATCATAAGAAAGCTATTAGCGAAGCCTTTTGCGTATTATACTTTCTAGGGACTGACTATTGTCAGCCCCTTTTCCTAATTATTTTATTGCGAGAATAACCGCTCCAAAGCAATCTCTTGCAAATCTCGGGAACTCCCGAAGAAGAACTTCATTCTTCTTCATCTCCACATAAGCTTGATTTGGTGTGATCTCACCCGTTTCGTCTCTAAATAATTCGATGGATGGACTTCCACTTTGTAAAAGATGCGGGCGATAATACACAGTTTCTAGCTTTTTCATCAACCGGCCCGGAAGCAAGAATAAGGCATACATAATAATAAATTCTTCTGGCAGGATGGGCGAAATGGACTGGTATCCGCATAGAAAGGAATAAATATGTTGGGGATTCCATCCATTATCTCTGACATCTCCCTTAATAAATTGAGCAATATCTCTTACACGCATATCTTCTACCCAAGAAAACGGATCCACAAAAAATACATTGCCCTGTGGCGATACGACAAATTGTTCAGAGCCAAAATGAATATAACTTAACCTTCCCCATTCCTTTGTTTGGTGACAAACTTGTCGATAATGGGAATCATGCAAATAGGTTAAAGATAGATGAGATACTTGCGTTAAATAAGCGTAATTTTCCAAAAGGAACGAATCGAAAGGGTCTTCTCGTTCTGTATCTATTCTCTTCACTGCTGTCTGTTCGAACTTTCTCAGTTGGTCTGTTTTGGATTTCCATCGTTTAGGCCAAGTTTCCCAATCTGAAAATCGATGATGGCACTTTTCCAGTGCTATTGCACTCGTCCGATGAAAACGAGCCAGAGATTGACCTAGCCAACCATAATCCATCCATTCTGATTCAGTGGCCGGCCAACGAATTAAGTAATATGAATGATCCCCAAAAGAAGTTAGCATACTTCGCTCTTGATTAGGATAAACCGGCAGCAAAAAGCTAGTCTGGCCCATGGTATGGTAAATTCCCTTAATGAACTCTTCTTTCCCTGCATAAACCGAGGGAACATTTTGCAAAACGACCGTTCCCCGGTTGGTTTCCATCCATATTCCCTGGGGTATCTTTTCGTATCGATATACGACCAGATTATACTGTCGTTGTAATGCTGTAATCCAACCTGTCACGGTAAACTCAACTCCCGCCCATAGTATTACTTCATCTTATGAAGAGGTCGTGAGTAAGGTACCTAGTCTTTTTTGAATGTTGGCAAAAACCTGATCCTGCATAAAAGGACTGAATGTTGGTTGATGGGGGTTCACATGAACGGGAAATAAAGCAGCTTGTATCGTTTCAAATCCCTGTGGCAGCTCTCCTATCGTTTCCACTTTTGCCAAATAAATAGCTTTAATAAATGAAGGTGTATCTTGTCCCGAAACCCGGTATTCCCCTATTTGCTTAACATTTCTAATTATCGCCCCGGTTTCTTCCCACGTTTCGCGAACCGCTGCCTCCACGGGTGTTTCTCCTGTCTCTATTTTTCCTCCTGGCAATTCCCAGCCTCTAGTTGAGTGACAGGTAAAAAGTAACTTTCCTTGATAAACCGCTACAATAAGCACATGATCCGGTTCATCCGAGAATAATTGCGGCGTAAATGTGAGATAAATATTCTGACCTTGATTATCTTGAAACTCTAAATGGCTCATCACCTTTTCGTCCCTTCTATTCCCAAACCTTGTATCCTAGGAAGGAGCAATATCATGTCCCCAATATCTGTTGTTACAGATGAGATTCTCGCAAAAAAAACATATGAACTTCTACAAGTACGCGGCGTAACCCATGACGATATTGCTGAGCTCGTTATTTTTTTACAAAAAGATTATTTTCCTGGGCTAACCAAAGAAATTTGTATCCAGCATATTGAAAAGGTTCTTGCTAAAAGGGAAGTACAAAATGCCATTATTACCGGTATACAATTAGATATGCTAGCTGAAAAGAAGCAGTTAATGGAACCATTGCAAAGCATTGTTTTTAATGATGAAGGGCTCTATGGTGTAGATGAAATTGTAGCGCTCTCTATCGTTAACGTATATGGAAGCATTGGACTCACCAATTATGGGTATATTGACAAAGTAAAACCAGGCATCTTAAAAAAGTTAAACGATAAAAACGATGGAGAAAATCATACCTTTTTAGATGATATTGTTGGAGCAATTGCTGCAGCAGCTTCCAGCCGCCTAGCCCATAGCAAAAGTCTCTAGCCTCGTTTTATCCATTCCTTTAAATGTGACACCGTATAGGTGGGCTGAATTTCCCCTCGAATCAGATCTTCAGGCCGGGTAATGCCTGTATACACTAAAAGAGTATCCACTTGGGCATTTACCCCTGCAGCAATGTCGGTATGCAAGTTATCCCCGACAAGCAAAACATCCTGGGGGAAACAGCCTAATTTTTTTAAAGCTAATTCAACAAATACAGCTTCGGGTTTACCGACAAACTGAGGAGTTTGTCCACTTGCGATAGAGATCGCTGCGGTTAAGGCACCATTGCCAGGAACCAACCCCTTTTCTGTAGGGATTGCACGATCGCTGTTGGTAGATAAAAACTTCGCCCCTTTTTGGATGGCTAAGGAAGCTTTCATCATCTTTTCATATGTGAAATTCCGGTCAATGCCAATAACGACATAGCTTGGATCCTCATCGGTCAGTACACAACCTTTATTCACTAAAGCGGTTAATAGTCCGTCTTCCCCTATAGCATACACCTTTGTCTTGTTTTCATCTGTCGGAATCAACTCAGCAGATGCCATACTTGTCGTATAAACATGATTTGGCTCTGCTTCTATTCCCATTTTGTTAAGCTTTTTGGAGATCTGTTCAGGTGTCATGGATGAATTATTGGTTAAAAAAAGAAAAGGTATTTCTTTTTCCTTTAGCCAACGAATAAATTCGGGTGCCTCTTTAATCACTTGATTTCCTCTATACATGGTTCCATCCAAATCAATCAAGTATGCTCTGTAATCCTTCATTTTTTACCCTCCCTATAAGAAAGCTACTGGCATAGCCTTATGCGTATAATACTTTTTTATAAGTATAAAAAAAAGAGTAACCCCTTGATATAAGTAGGTTACTCCTGCTCTGCCTGGGATTCAGCTTTAATGACATAAACACACTTATCCTCACCCTGAGCAATACATTCATTCTGTTCAACTTCTGTATTTAACACTTTCTTAAATAAAGAGAGCTCACAATTGCATGCATGCTGATATTCCTTTGCCACTTGGGATATCGGACAATTATATTCCTTAAAAATAAAGTCCCCTGTTTCAGGATCCTTCTCAATTTCAACCATATATCCTTTTTGATTTTGCAATACAGCTAACTGTTGAACCTTTTCCTCAAGGGATTCCCCTCGGATTTCTCTTTTATATTTATCGGATAATCTTTGTTCACGACGATAAAACAAATCTTTAATTTTATCCTGCCCTTCCACTTCTTCTAAATCCTGTAAAAAGTCAAGCGCAAAATCAGAATAGTTACGAGGGAATAGATGTTCCGCTTCATCTGTTAACGAATACACATTGGTCGGCCGGCCCATGGCTTGCCTTAACATCTTTGACTCAATAAGATTATCTCTCTCTAACGTATTTAAATGACGTCTAACCGCCATTTCTGTTATTTGCAGCTGGCCTGCCATATCGCTGACGGTCATGGAGGCATGCAGCTTTAACATATTCAAAATTTCATTACGGGTAGAAGAGTTCCGCCCTTTAGACATAGAAACTCACCGCCTTTCTTCTTAGCTTCTATTTTACTCGATTTTGTTACATAAGTAAATTTTTATACAAATTTATATAATAAATACCTTAATATTAAATACCAGAAAGAGGCTGACTCAAAAACTAAGGGTCAGACCCCACGCTCACTCTATATAGTATGACAATGTTATAAATGTCACTATATGTCGTGTCGGTTGGAGGGGTCAGACCCTTATGAGTCAGCCTCTTTTTACCAAAGCTCTTTTTTTAAGTACTCTCGAATGATATGAGGATACGCCTTCATGTTGTCGTGATGCTTCTGGTAGGCATGATAAAGCTGAGATCTCCTATTTATGGTATACTCGCATACAAGCCCTTTTCGCATCTTTATAATTTCCTTAAAGGCTTGTGCATGGGTTGGAGAATAGACTTGTTCGTCTTCCATAATATCCACAATGTCTTCATAACTTCCTGGATCTCTCATGATAAAACCATCTATCAGGAGATTCCCGATATCAGTCATTCCCTCAATAAATGTGTGAAACAAGCGTTCAGCGGCAAATCCTGCTGTGGGGTCCGAAAGGAATTCCTCTTCTTCTTTATCCATAATCTGGGATAGGGGCGGAAGAAGCTCATTTGTCAGATATGTTAAGATATCATTGATTCTTTCGGTATTTACATTATACATTAAGCATCAGCCCTACTTTTTTCTATTCTTTATTTTTGCTGTCATGATAGTTAGTCCAAAGGTTAATACCAAAGCGAGTAAAATGACGGCAACGTGTCCGGAATTCTCATCCATTCCCTTTTCCCTCCTCTGCCTGTACCTTCAGTATACTCACCGATAGGACAAGCTACAAGCCTTTTCCGCGGAATTGATATGCTTCTCAGAAGTGCTGTCTCATTTCACAGTCTGTCGAAGATATGGTAAAATACTACTAATCTTCGAAGTGAATGTACAGGAGGCCTGAACAATGAGCCAGGAACACTTATTTCTTTATGATGAAAATGAAACCACTACCACAAGATTTGTTAGCTTCTTGGGTGAAAATACACGACATGATTTAATCATTACCATTACTGAAAAGTTTTATGGCAAAAAAATAGTCGTTAATCTGCAAACGAATCGTGCAGCCCTTGTGGGTCAAGATGATTTAAAGGAAGAAGGATACATTGAGTATGCCTTTGGTGTTACCACGGAAGAAGCAGAAGAGTTATCTGAATTTCTATTTTCCATTGTTTAGTTATAATAGTGACTGACGCAGCCTTACGCATATAATACTTTCCGATAAGTGTCGGGCGCAAATAACCTCTTTGACTTGCAAATGATCAAAGAGGTTATTTAACGTTATTACTCCATTTTGTTCCCTTCTCCACGCTGATCCTTTACTTTTTTCAGAATGAAATAAGGACAACCAAAATTGCAATATTCCTGAATGTATTCATCGAAAAAACTGATCCGATTATCAAACGAAGACTTCGGATATGTATCTTCAAAAAAACCCTTTAAGCGAAGCTGACCATAACCCCAGTCCCCTACAATGTAATCAAATTTGTTCAATATATCACTGTAGCGTTCTTTAAAGGCATCTGAATTCCAACCATTCCGAAAGTTATCAAGTAATTCGAAGGATATTCCTT
Organism: Brevibacillus sp.; assembly: GCA_036676475.1. Taxonomy (GTDB): domain Bacteria; phylum Bacillota; class Bacilli; order Aneurinibacillales; family RAOX-1; genus LC029. Next base: position 65,922 of record JAKFCU010000103.1, on the reverse strand, counting down.
GAACGCGTATCACGCCTTTTTCCTCCCATACAAAGCCAAGTTTTCTTTAAAATATTTTACCATACTTTCCTTTAAACCACACTCCCCTTTGATGCAATACCCTCTTATATTAGGGAATTCTAAGCTCAGGAGGTGTTTCAATGAAGAATTGGAAATCATGGATTGCAGTCACTACTTTATCTCTAGGTTTAGTTGGATGCGGTGCGAATATCGCTCAGGATTCTGCCTATCACGGAGCAGGAACCAACGGGAATCGCAGTTTGGCAACGGATGACCGCACAGGATGGGATAGGAATCATACTAATCCTGATGCCACAGCTAATATGAATGATTTAGGAACTCGTTATCCAGGAGCCTATAATAAAAACTCCATTTACCAAGACCGAAATATGAGTGTTCAAACAAAGAGCAATTATCAAACGAAAAACTACGGCTATGCCACCTATACGAAACGGGATATGAATTCCCAACAGGCCAGTTCCTTTTTTGTCGATCGGAATGTGTTAGCCCGTGCCGTCAGTACAGTTGTTACCTCTATTCCGGGAGTTGAAAAAGCTAATGTTTTGGTAACGGATGAAGATCTTTTTATCGGTCTTCCCGGGGTGATCAATAAAAGTACACTAAATAAAGCAAAGCTATCTGCATGGAGCATGAGTCCACGTTACTATAAAATTTATGTAACAGGCGACCAGGAGGTCATTAATCAAGTGAATAGGCTTGTCAATCAATCTGGACCACGGAATATGAGTCTTGACCATTTAGATCAGATTCTATCCAATGGAAACCTTACGGATATGACAGGCACTAATGTTACAGACAATGGACAAAACATAACCAATTATAATTTGAACCAAGACTATCCAAATACTAATGCAACACATCGTAGGAGCAATCAGTAATCGATAATAAAAGAAACAGCGTTAGGGTAGAAGCCTACCTTGGCGCTGTTTTCCTTTATACTTTTCAAAAAGTTATTATACGCATAAGGCTACGTTAGTAGCTTTCTTATACTTATCAAAAAGTATTATACTCTTAAGCTATGCTTATTAGATTTCTTAAACGTGACCAGCTGCTTGACCCTGCTCGTGAGCATGATACGAGCTGCGAACTAACGGTCCAGATTCAACATGGTCAAAACCCATTTTCATTCCTTCATCCTTAAAGGAGGCAAACTCATCTGGATGCCAGTATTTCTGAACTTGCAAATGTTTTTTTGTTGGTTGTAAATATTGGCCTATTGTCACAATATTTACATCTGATTTTCGTAAATCCCTCATCGTTTGAACAATTTCCTCCGCTGTTTCCCCCACTCCGATCATAATACTTGATTTAGTCGGAATCTGGGGAGCCAATTGCTTCGATTGCTGAAGAAGGTCCAATGAGCGGTGGTATTTGGCCTTAGATCGAACCCGGTCGGAGAGCCTCTCTACGGTTTCGATGTTATGATTAAGAATGTTGGGATTAGCTTCTAAAACGGTTTGCAACGAATCCCAGTTTCCTTGAAAATCTGGAATCAACACTTCCACGCTGCATAATGGTAATCTCTTACGAATCGCATGGATGGTTTCAGCAAACAAAGAAGCACCGCCATCCTTCAAATCATCTCGAGCTACTGCCGTAACAACCGCATGTTTTAAGCCCATTTGTTCCGCTGCATCCGCCACTTTTTCCGGTTCCGCCAAATCAAGCTCTGTGGGCAGACCAGTGGTAATCGCACAAAAGCGGCACGCTCTTGTACAAATGCTACCATTGATCATAAATGTGGCCGTTCGGTTCGACCAGCACTCAAATATATTTGGGCATTTTGCTTCTTCACATACTGTATGTAATGTTTTTCCACGCATCATTTTTTTTATATCTTTAAAGTTTTCATCCGTATTTAGCTTAATCTTCAACCATTCTGGCTTTCGAATATACATTATTTAGCACTCCAATCTAATGGCTCATCCTTTTATTTTAGATCTACCACAACTAAAAAGCAATACAGTCTACACTCTTCATCATTTTCCATTATTTCCTAGTATCAGTCCTAGGTGTAAGACGCAAAATACTTTTTAGAAATCAAAGAATATTGGAGATGAACATATGGCTCATTATCTGCTTATCTCATTCCTTTCTCTATGCCTGTTCCTTCCCTGCTTCTCTGTACAGGCAGCCAACACAAGTAAACCAAGCGAATCAGATCCACAACAACAGAAGCTTGAACTGCTCCAGAGAATGCAAACCATTACGGGGATTCCTTGGTACTATCTCGCCGCTATCAATCAATATGAAAAAAACGTTCAAAAGAAGAATAAAAACAATAACAATGAAATACCTCGTTTGATTTCAATTCAAATTCCCCCGGAAAAATGGGGCGGGTTTCTAAATCCAAACCTGTCTGAATCCTCATTATCAAGCATCCAATTTTTCAATGGCATCGGTAAAGATGGATCTGGGGATTCTGTAGCCGATGCACAGAACGATGAGGATGTTCTATTTACCATGGCTACATACATTTCGGAATATGGTTTTACAGAAGACGATATTCGCATCGGACTATGGGAATTTTATCGGAGTGACAAAGTGGTTGACATTATCTCAGAGTTTGCACAAATTTACCAGACTCAGCAGACGATCAAACTAGAGGACGCAGCCTTTCCTCTACCCCTTCATTCCGATTATAGCTTCCGTAGTACCTGGGGAGATGCGCGTGGTTGGGGAGGCAGGAGGATCCATGAAGGTACGGATTTGTTTGCCCGTTACGGCACTCCTGTCAAAAGTGTATGCTACGGTTATGTGGAAGTAAAGGGCTGGAACCGATATGGCGGGTGGCGGATTGGGATCCGTGACCTCAATAACGTATACCATTACTATGCTCATCTAGGCGGCTTTAATAAAAACATTAAAATTGGCGATATTGTAAAGCCCGGGGACATTGTTGGATGGGTTGGCAGTTCGGGATATGGGAAACCAGGAACATCAGGGAAGTTCCCCCCTCACTTGCATTATGGCATGTACAAATACAATGGCCGTACGGAATGGGCTTTTGATCCCTATCCTCATCTTAAGAAGTGGGAACGAGAAGAATGGAGAAAGAAAAAAAAGAAGAGATAATCTCTTCTTTTTTTCTTTATGGATTAGGATGCAGAACGACCCACTTTCCTAATTATCCATTTCAAAGTTTGTTCCGTCAATTTGTATAGGGGGTAACATAGTTGGACTGCTTCCTTCATTAGGATTTCCGCTTCCTTTAAAATAGAAATTCGGAACATCCCCCATAAAGATTCCCTGATTTATTGGTATTTGTGTTTTTACTATGGTAGGTTGCGTCGTAAAGGGAATGACCACTTGAACTTTGACCTGTATATCAATGTAAACATTAACGTGGACCATATTTATTCCAGCTTCCCTAATCTCGGGAATTAAATTGACTTGAACAGAACCCATGGGAACCATCGTGATCGGAACATCCGGACCAATCATAGCCAGGATATTACTATCCAAAGCTTGCCCCAATGGGATCACCAAAGGAACAGATTCCAACTCCTTGAGGGTATTACTCACTCTTGCTGTCGTTTCCCCAATAATTCTTGTTTGCTCATTATAATTAAACATAACCGCTTTTATTTTCCCTGTACTATCCTCTTTAAAATAGACCAGTTCTTTAAAATCGGTCCCCTCCGCGATTTTTTTACTAATCGCTTCATTAATCGCATCAGTCGCTAGCTGCTCTACCTTCGTCGTAGCGATATTCATCATGGCAGGCTCTAATTTCCTTTCAATATAGAAAAAGGTTTGGATGGAAATAGCCAGGAAAATGGTTAGGGAAATGAGAAAGGCTGTCTTAAGGCTGAAAGGCTTCATCCTTTTACTTGAACGAAATCCGGCCATGGTTCCTCCCCCCTCTTTAAAAGGTGCCTTATAAAACCATATGCAGAGTATGATGGAGGGTATACCACGTCAAGTGTTAATTCAAACTAAAAGAAAAAACAGGAGATATTATTCATGCCCATATTAAATGTCAATGAAACCACTATCTATTATCAGTCAACAGGTAAGGGAATTCCCATACTTTTTATTCACCCTCCGGTCTTAAACAGTAAGAATTTCACTTATCAAGTAAAGGATCTATCTTCCTTTTTTCAAGTCATTACCTTTGATATCAGAGGGCATGGTAAAAGTTCTCGTTCTGAACAATCGCTTACTTATTCACTCATTGCCTCCGATATGAAGATGATTCTTAATGAATTAGGTATAGAAAAAGCCTTTCTTTGCGGCTATTCGATGGGAGCATCCATCGCTTTGGAATTTATGCTTTCGTATCCAGATCGAACTTGGGGAGGGATACTGCTGAGCGGTCTATCTGAGGTAAACGATTGGAAGGTGAGAAATCAAATGTCTCTTGGTGCTGCCTTGGCTAGTGCAGGCGGGGTTTCCTCACTTGCTTTTTCGATTTCCTGGACCAATGCAGATGGTTTCCCCATGTTCTATAAGCTTTTTCATGAGGCTAAAAAAGGGTCATCAAAGGAAATCAAGGAATATTACCAATCTGGAATGAATTATAATTGCACAGAGCGTCTATCTTCCCTTATGGCCCCAATCTTATTGTTAAACGGGGCTAAGGATAAACATTATCATCCCTATGCTAAACGTATGATGGACTACCTGCCCAATAGGGAGTGGAAACTGATTAAGCATGTTCGGCATCATCTACCGACCAAAACATCGATTGAAGTGAATGATTTAATTAAGCAATTTATATTTACCCATAAAAATAAAGGGGAAGAAAGTGAAAGTGCTGCTTTTTTTCCCTTTGAAAGTCAGGCGGAGACAAGTGAACAGTTAATACCTCTATAAACGTCTGAAAGGGCGTTCCTTATAAAGGAACACCCTCCCAATCTAACCGTTTTTTTCACATACAAGAACAAGTGATTTTTTAACAGGTAGCCATTATGACATACGCGGGCTTTGAGCGAAGGTTTCAATGGCATCTTCCAGCATTCTTTGCTTATACTGATCCCAACACAATCTACCGCCAAATGTTCCGATCATATTGTGACAAACAGGGGTCTGTCGTGTGTGGAGGCTCAGTATCAGAATTCCTAACCGGAAATTCTCCGATTAAATGTTGAATCTGGCTCTAAAACCACGTTTTAGTCGGAATTTCTCCGATTAGAAAGGCTGAATGGGTACTTTTTTGGAAAATCTCGCTTCTTATCGGAATTTTTCCGATTATTTGCTCTGATTCATGTTTCTTTTTGGTTGTAACCGGAGATTTTCCGATTAAGACAGTCTGTCTCGAATCTTAGACGACGCGAGGCTCTTAGCTTTTCCTGTCATACACTAAGAAAAAATACGAATACGGATTCTTTTCATCCACGATCCCCTGTGTTCTTGAAACTTCCTCCCATTCCTCCTCACGAAATTCAGGGAGAAACACATCGCCTTCAAATTCTTGTTCAATCAAAGTTAAATAAAGCCGATCGACTACCGGAAGGAATTGTTTGATGATATCCGCTCCGCCAATAACAAAAATAGATTTACCTTTATATCGTTCCAATGCTTCTTCTACAGAATGAATAACCGTACAGCCTTTCGGCTGATAGTCCTTTTGTCGGGTTAGAATCACATTCTCCCGTCCCGGCAAAGGCCTGCCTATCGCTTCATGCGTTTTTCTTCCCATGAGGATTGCATGTCCCATGGTGGTTTCCTTGAAAAATTTAAGGTCAGCCGGCAGGTGCCAGGGGAGCTGGTTATCCTTTCCAATGACACGGTTTTTCGACATGGCAATAATAACAGAGATCATACGGATACTTCCCCTTTAATATGAGGATGTGGATCATAATTCGTTAACGTGAAATCTTCATATTTAAAATCAAAGATAGATTTGACCTTAGGATTGATTAACATGGTTGGCAATGGTCTTGGCTCCCGCGTAAGTTGGAGATTGACCTGTTCAAGGTGGTTTTTATAAATATGGGCATCTCCAAAGGTGTGGATAAAATCACCAGGTGTTAAACCACAGACTTGGGCCATCATCATGGTTAATAATGCGTAAGAAGCTATATTAAATGGTACTCCTAGGAAAACATCAGCTGAACGCTGATAAAGCTGACACGATAGTTTTCCTTCAGATACATAAAACTGAAACATCGCATGACAAGGTGTTAAGGCCATTTTAGGCAAATCCGCGACATTCCAGGCATTAATGATAAGTCTTCGGGAATCCGGGTTGCTTTTAATTTCATTCACGAGGTTATCGATTTGGTCAACCGTGCTTCCATCAGGGCATGTCCAAGAACGCCACTGCTTTCCATAGATCGGACCCAAATCACCGTCTTCTTTTGCCCATTCCCGCCAAATGCGAACACCTACATCTTCAAGTTCATCATTATTAGTTGAGCCTCTAAGAAACCAAAGTAGTTCATGGATAATCGATTTCAAATGTAACTTTTTAGTGGTGAGCTGGGGAAAACCTTCCGATAAGTTAAATCGCATTTGGTAGCCAAATACACTATAGGTCCCTGTACCTGTACGATCATCCTTCTCTGAACCGTTCTCTAAAATATGTTGACAAAGATCAAGATATTGCTTCATTGTTCACCTCCATCTTTTATTTTCATCATTTTATCATAATGATCCCTCAAAACACACATCACCTTTTGCGTATAATACTTTCCGATAAGTAGAAAAAGGGGATCCGCCCCTCAGCAGTCCCCTTAGCACTTTATATCATTTTTAAGATCGCTTCCTTGCCCTTCATCCCTGGTTTAATCCCCAAGTCTTCCGCCGTTCTGGTCACCGACTCTAAGGGAGCTTCAAGTAGCTGTTCGATTGTTCTTACTCCAAGTGCGCGGCCCGCTATAATATTGCGATCATGCAATCTTTCATTCAACAGGGCAACATCCAGTGCACCGCACATGATATATCCTCGATCTGTGGTTACGATCAACAGCGTTGTTTTTGGTAACTCAACAGAAATCGAAATAACTTGATGTCCATCCAGATAAATGGGTTTTACTTCAACCACCTTTTCTCCCCTCCTTCGGACCTATATAAAGTATCCTATGATAAAAAGGAGAGATATGTGCTTCCATTAGTGAAAAGTATCACTGGTTGGGTCCGTATTAAGTGTGTTGTTCCCTACTCCTTCAGTTGCCATCTTCTGCCTCATCAATTCAATTAAAAACATGCTAAGCATCTGAAATACTTCATCTTCATTCATATCTTGAACCAAGTTTAACAAATCCTCGCGGTCCTGTTCCTGAAGCACCCCTAGCACTAAAGCGATGGCATCCTCATCATCACCGGTTAGATGGTCCCGATAAAGGTTATATAAATCATCGATAAATTTCATGCTTACACACTCCCTTTTAACGGCTATGATTGTATCCATCTTATTTTATTGCTTCTTCTCCATGCCTCTTTATTCTCTAATTCTTTGGAAAGCACATCTCGAATAAACTCAGGAAGGAAATACTGAATTTTTTCAGCTTCCCTAAAACGTGGAAAAATCCATCCAAAGGTAAACATATCAATGGTTCCTACACGATATATTTGATCAGGCTCAAGAAGATCATCGTTCACTAAAATCTGTATGATTCGATTTCCTTCCTCCCGCGCCTTATCATACGTTACCGTCAGCCCATCCACACACATCCATCCCATTACCTTTCCCCTAAAACCTAGACCTCTTACTTGACGATGGATGCTTTTTTCAGTAAGAGCCTCTTCAAGAATAGCTTGGATATGAATTCCTTTGATTTCAAGCTTACATGGATTGATAGGATGTGGACATAGAGCATGCAAATCCTTTCTTGTAACTGGTCCTTTCGGCAAAGAAAACAACAGTTGTCCAGCATTTACCATGGCCAACTCTGCTCCCACCCAATCCCTTATTCCTCCTGCTAAAAGGTTACCAAGAGGTGACTCTGAGAACCAATCAACGGGAAATTCATGCTCAAGACTCACGATGGAAGGGCCCAGCACTTGATCCGCTAGCTTTTGTTTTTCCATAATCAAGCTTTCAATATCCGATGCTTTGGGAAAAAGGCTAACATCGTGACATTTTCCGGTTATCTTTATCATTTGTTTGGTATCAGGATCGAATTCAATCGTAGTTTGACCTAGGTATTGTCCAAACTTTCCAGCCTGTATGATAAAAGTATTATTCACTTCCACTCCTGATTCAAGCAAATCATGGGTATGGGAACCGATGATAAGATCAATACCTGAAACTTCCTTTGCTAAAAGGATATCATTTTTATAACCTGTATGGGACAGAATAATAACGAGATCTACCTGTTTCCGTATTTTTGTCACAATTTTTCCAATTTGCCTATTAGGCTTTAACACTTCCCACCCTAATAGATTATAAACGGGATAGTTTGCCGTTACACTAATCCAGCATACCTTAAGTGATCCAATGTCATCTATTATGTAAGGCTTCATAAAAGGAGGATACTGTTGTGTGTCTGCATCCAACATATTACTGCATAATACAGTAAACCGGGCATTGTCATAGTAAGAAAGTAAGCGGTCCTTAGGAAACGTTAAGCCCTCATTGTTTCCAACAGCAGCATACCTGTAGCCGGAAAGATTCATAATTTCTACATTGGCGCTGCCCAAAGTCCCTTCTGTAATCGAACTCATACGATCGGCATGATCACCCAGGTCAACCACGACACTCTGTTCTCCCTTTTCCAGGCATTCACGTTGAAGTTGGCGAATTCCTCCTGCAATAAAGGGCATTTGACCGAAATGGCTATGTATATCATTCGTATGTAAAATATGAACCTTCTCCGATGACATATTATCTCCCTTCCCTATCCTCTATTCAATTATCCAACCCTTCAGCCTTCATTTTCCCCCTTGATGTCAAAGTTACTCTAATGAAGTGAGGAAATAGCAATATGTATTATTCATCATACTAGATCTTACTGTATGAGGAAACCTTCTATTTCCATTTTACTCCCCTTTTTATGGTGGCCCTTAAACTTGCACAGCTTGTAACTGTGCCTGTGGAAGTATCATGGGGATTAATTAATTGAGGAATCAGAAAAGCCTTCTACTTAATCGATAGAAGGCTTCATTTTACATATGCTTATGAAATCATACGATTCTCCACCAAATAGCTTAGCAATGTCATCGCTTGGTTTCCATCGATCCCAAATATGCTTTGAATGGAATAGACCGTCAACTCCCGATCTCCAACTACTTCCTTTAAATTAGCTGCGGCATAACACATCATTACCTTCTATCTTGGTTCTACTAGAATCATTTACCTTGGGATCCTCAAGTACGTCTTCTATTTCTCCAGTATCTCCTTTTGCGTTGATTACCTCTAGAACTTGGGTTAAATCTTCGATTTTTTCAACTTTGAAATCATCCTTATTCCCTTCCATCGTGGCGAGCCCCCTTATTCATATTAGGCGTATTATCCCTTTCTCGCTGAAACTGTATGCAAACAAAAAAAGTAGCCCACCAAAACTCGGCGGGCTAAAGGATGTAAAAACATAAAAACATTCGACATAATATGACATTTTACTACAAATAAAATAAATAGCAATATACAATCGTTTGATTTATAACACTTAAACCACAAAGTATAAGTTTATACATTGCATCAGTCCCTTGGCATACGATCAATAAAAAGGCTGGTTACTTCCGTGTAATCCCCTTTAGCAATTTCTTCTTTTGTTGCATCTTCTTCCAGTTCATCCATTTCCAGTCCTGGAGCGATCTTAGGTTTGTTTTGTTGCTGTTTAGGGCTATTTTGGGTTGGCATCGTTTATCACCTTTTTATTTTTTAGTATTCGCTCTAGGATTTCATGGTATTCAAGTCGTTTTTTGTCGATTTCAATCTCACATAAATCTTACTATTCGGTTTGAAAATAAATCCAGGATTTAATTTTTACTTCCACAATAATTTGGGAAAACTACTGAAAACATGAAGGAGGATTTGGTTAAAATGTCCAAACAAAATACAGACATTATCACTGATGATAAGAAAATTACACAGGAACTTATCAATTCAGAAAATCAGGATAATGATTCGTTCGACTGTTTCACACTAGAAGAAGTCATTGAAAGCACAATGGATGAATCTCACCCGATGAGTAGAGGATGGATTGATAATTATCCACGATAAGCCGATTTTCATTATTTACAGACCGTATTTTTTCTCAAAGTCCACATCATTTATGCTTTATTTGGAACACTAAACTTGAGGTGATAAAAATGGATAATTTATTTTTCGAAAAAGACAGTGAAAAAGCTAAAAAGTTAAATCAAGAAAGGATTGACGAAGCAAAGAAATTTAATCAGGAAAAAAGCGATAAGCAACAAGATGAAGTTTACGAATCCAGGTAAAACTTTAAGAAGAAAGATGAGATTCAATTTGATCCTAATTACATTGACGGTTAAATGAAGTTCTTACTGAACTTCATTTTTTTGTTTCATAAATGTCGATTTATTTTAGTTTCCCCAATGTCAAGCCAATCACCTTTTCTGTTTAGGAGAGAGCTGGCCTACCCCTTCTATCCCCCCATGTTCTTCGACACACGCACGAGGTCCACCTTCTAGAGGCTGGAGTAAATATAAAATACGTGTCCGAGCGACTTGGGCACGCAAGCGTGAAAGTCACAGCAGACACGTATCTACATGTTACCTAAAAGATTGAAGATGAAGCTTTATCCCTGAATAAACAATATGTTCAATTTTAAAAAGGGGGCAAACGCCTCTTCCGTACACCCAACCCCTTGATATATAAGGGCTATCCGATACTACCTTCCATTTCAAACTTGATTAATCGGTTCATTTCAACGGCATATTCCATCGGCAATTCTTTTGTAAATGGCTCGATAAAGCCCATCACAATCATTTGTGTAGCCTCATCCACTGTTAAGCCACGGCTCATCAAGTAGAAGAGCTGATCTTCACTTACCTTAGACACGGTTGCTTCATGTTCCAGGGTTACACTGTCGTTTTGCACTTCGTTGTAAGGAATGGTATCGGATGTAGAAATATCATCCAAGATAATGGTATCACACTTGATATTAGATTTGGAGCCTGCTGAATTTCTTCCGAATTTTGACAGTCCCATATAGGTTACTTTTCCGCCATGCTTACTGAGACTCTTCGACACGATGGTTGAAGAACAATCAGGGGCTAGGTGAGTCATCTTGGCCCCAGCATGCTGATGCATTCCTTTACCAGCGACTGCAATGGAGATGACAACCCCTTTAGCACGCGGACCAACCATAACAACTGCAGGATACTTCATGGTAAGCTTACTGCCTATATTTCCATCAATCCATTCCATAGTTGCATCTTCCTGTGCAATAGCACGCTTGGTCACCAGATTATATACATTATTGGACCAGTTTTGAATCGTTGTATAACGGCAGCGGGCACGCTTCTTCACCAGAATCTCTACAACGGCACTGTGAAGAGAATCTGTGGAATAGATCGGAGCGGTACATCCCTCTACGTAATGAACAAAGCTGTCTTCATCTGCAATAATCAGGGTACGCTCGAACTGACCCATATTCTCGGTGTTAATCCGGAAGTAGGCTTGCAGCGGTTGCTCACACTTTACACCTGGAGGAACATAGATAAAACTTCCGCCAGACCAAACAGCGGTATTCAGCGCGGCAAATTTATTGTCTGTAGGAGGAATGACGGTACCAAAGTATTCCTTAACAATCTCCGGATATTCGCGCAGAGCGGAATCCATATCTGTAAATAGAATACCTAATTTTTCCAAATCTTCCTGCATACTGTGATAGACTACTTCTGATTCATATTGCGCTGAAACCCCGGCTAGAAACTTTTGCTCTGCTTCCGGAATTCCCAGCTTATCGAAGGTAGCCTTGATTTCCGTTGGGACTTCCTCCCATGTCTTTCCTACCTTTTCAGAAGGCTTAACATAATAGGTAATGGAGTCAAAATCAAGTTCTTTTAACTCACCACCCCATTGGGGCATCGGCATACTAAAGAATAAATCCAAAGCCTTCAGACGGTATTCCAGCATCCACACCGGTTCATCCTTCATTCGGGAAATTTCTTCTACAATTTCCTTGGTAAGGCCTTTTTTTGTTTTAAATATCGATACATCTTTATCGTGAAAACCAAATTGGTATTCGGAAAGCTCAGGTGCTTTTTTAGCCATCACTGTTAACTCCCTCCTTCTTAATCATCCATCGTTCAAACTGGGGCAGATGATAACTGACAGCCTATTCGACCCGCACTCCTTGTTGGAGCGCCTTCCAGGCCAGGGTCGCACACTTGATCCGGGCAGGGAATTTAGCGACTCCCTGCAGGGCCTCAATGTCGCCCAAATCCAAATCTTCTTCATCTATTTCTTCCCCTTTCATCATACGTGAAAAGAGATCGGCAAGCTTAAGGGCTTCCTTCACGGTTGTTCCTTTAATCGCTTGCGTCATCATGGATGCAGAAGACATGCTTATAGAACAGCCCTCACCAACAAATTTAACATCTTTAATAATATTATCCTCTACCTTTAATTGCAGCTGAATCCGATCACCACAGGTAGGGTTATTCAAATTGATGGTGAGGGAATCCGTATCCAATTCCCCGCGATTACGAGGATTTTGATAGTGATCCATAATAACCCGACGGTATAAATCATCCAAGGAAGACATTTCCAAAATACTCCTTTGTCTTTAATAATCCTTTTACAAGAGCGTCAATGTCTTCTTCCGTGTTATAGATATAGAAGCTAGCCCGTGCTGTCGAAGAAACCTTTAACCATTTCATGAGAGGCTGTGCACAATGATGTCCAGCGCGAACAGCAATTCCTTCTGCATCCAGTACTGTGGCTACATCATGAGGATGTACATCGCTCAAGTTAAACGTGACCAATCCGCTTCTTTCTTCGGGACCAAAGATGGTTAGTCCTTCGATTTGGCGCAATTGCTCCATCGCATATTGAACCAGCTGTTTTTCATGACGCTCAATATTTTCAATTCCGATCTGCTGGATAAAGTCGATCGCAGCACCCAAACCAATGGCACCAGCAATAATCGGAGTACCCCCTTCAAATTTCCAGGGAAGTTCCTTCCAAGTGGAATCATATAATTCCACAAAATCAATCATTTCTCCGCCATACTCATAGGGAGACATTTTTTCTAAATAAGACCTTTTCCCGTAAAGAGCTCCGATTCCGGTTGGTCCTGCCATTTTATGCCCGGACAAAGCAAGGAAATCACAATCCAAATCTTGTACATCTATTTTCAGATGGGGTGCTCCTTGTGCGGCATCGACACAAAGCAAGGCACCCTTCCGGTGAGCGATTTCCGCTATTTGCTTGATCGGATGAATCGTCCCCATTACATTAGATACATATGCAATGGACACCAACTTTGTTTTTTCCGTAATCGTTTCTTCTACATCTTCCAATCTAATCGTTCCGTCTGGCTGTATCGGGATATATTTCAGTGTCGCACCCGTTCTCTTCGCAGCCTGCTGCCAAGGAATCAAATTACTGTGATGCTCCATGAAGGTCGTGACAATTTCATCACCTTCCTTCAAAAATTCACGAGCATAGCACTGAGCTACGATATTCAAGGCTGTAGTGGTGCCTCGAGTAAAAATAATCTCAGCCATTTCTTTAGCATTGATGAATTTCCTTACCTTTTCTCTAGCTCCTTCGTAGGCATCGGTTGCCCAAGTTCCGAGGGTATGAACGCCGCGATGAACATTAGAGTTATATCGTTTATAGTAGTCCTCTATGGCTTCAATGACTTGAACCGGTTTCTGAGAAGTAGCTGCGCTATCTAAATAAACGAGCGGATGACCATTGATCTCTTGATTTAAGATTGGAAATTGTGCTTTGATTTCTTTTATATTCATTTTGAAACTTTCCTCTCAATTGTCCTCTCCAACAGGGCCTTCACGCCCTTTTCTTCTATTCCATCTATAACCGGAGCAACAAATCCATTAATAATGAGTCTCTGTGCTGTCGCTTTGCTAAGTCCGCGGGACATGAGATAAAAGATTTGTAAAGGATTGATTTGCCCTGCACTAGCAGCATGGCCCGCCTTTACATCATCTTCATCAATCAACAGGATCGGATTAGCATCTCCTCGTGCCTTGGGACTAAGCATTAATACATTCTCAGCTTGTTCTCCATTGGCTTTGGTAGCCCCTTTTTCAATGAAGGTAATCCCATTAAGGATAGCTGTCGCTTCATCCTTCAATACACCCTTTACCAATACTTGGCTATCGGTGTGCTTTCCGGTGTGTACAACTCGGGTTGTGACATTTTCTCTTTGTGTACCTGAACCAATGGTGATCAGCTTGGAATCAGTATTGGATCCGTCTCCGAGTAAATGAGTCATATTTTCCGTTACCGTATTTCCATGATTCATTTCACCAAGGATCCATTCCATTCTTCCGTCCTTTTCCACGGTAGCATGACGATAGATATAATCTGTTACTTCTTCGGAAAAAGCCCTCACCGAGGTGAATTTCACTTTTGCGCCGGCTCCGACATGGATATCGGCCATTCCGTTTTGAACAACCTGAGTTCCATCTAAGTTAATGTAGGTGTCCACATACTCTACAGAACTATGATTTTCGGCCACGATCAACACATGCGGGAAAAGACCTGATTCACTTGCAGAAGCATAGAATACCGCTTGAACCGGAATTTTCACTTCTACATTTTTAGGAATATAGAGAAAAACTCCGCCACTCCAGGCTGCTGCATGCAAAGCCGAAATTTTATTCGAATCTGCCTTATTACCTTTTTGCATGAAGTGTTTTTGTATCAACTCACTATGATGATGAAGAGCTGTCTGCAAGGACTCAAAAACAACACCTTGGTTTTTCAACTCTTCAGGAATACAGGTATAAATGACCGAAGCATCTTGTTGCACTAAAACAGCTTTAGTCTGTCCTTCCTGCTTCGTTATTAATTCTCTTACTTCTTCAGGAAGTTGGTCAACATCTGATACAGAAGCATGCTGCTTAAATGGAATAAAATGATCGATATTCCACTTGTCGATTTTCATTTTTTCTAGGCTAGGAAGAGTCAGTTGGTCATAATGATCAAACCCCTGCAGACGTAATTGAAGCATCCACTCAGGCTCTCCAGCCTGCTTGGAATAATGGGTGATCATTTCACGGTCAAATTGCAATTTCATCTCTACACTCATGTCAGCACCTCCCCTTACGCTTCAGCGCCAACGGTTTCGTCAACAATTCCCAGCTCATCCTTGATCCAGTCATACCCTTCCGCTTCTAAACGCTCTGCCAATTCAGTACCACCAGACTTCACAATATGGCCCTGCATCATCACATGTACAAAATCAGGCTTTATATAATTTAATAGACGTTGATAGTGGGTAATCACAAGCACCCCTAAATCTGGACTAAGCATTTCATTGACACCTTTTGCAACCACTTTTAGAGCATCAATATCTAAGCCTGAGTCAATTTCATCTAAAATTGCAATGCGAGGCTGAACCATCATCATTTGCAGGATTTCATTTCTTTTCTTTTCTCCGCCGGAAAAACCTTCATTTAGATAACGATGACTGAAAGCTTCATCCATTTCTAACGTCTTCATTTTCTTTTCCATTTCACGAATGAACTTCATTAAAGAAATTTCATTTCCTTCGCCGCGGCGAGCATTGATGGCACTGCGCAGGAAGTCTGCATTGGTTACCCCGCTGATTTCGCTTGGATACTGCATAGCAAGAAAGATTCCTTTGCGGGCTCGTTCATCCACTGCCATTTCCAATACATTCTCACCATCAAGTGTAACGGAACCACCGGTTACTTTATATTTGGGGTGGCCCATAATAGCAGATGAAAGAGTACTCTTTCCTGTTCCATTGGGTCCCATGATTGCATGGACTTCTCCACCTTTAATTTCTAGATTAAGTCCTTTTAGGATTTCTTTATTCTCAACCGAAACCCTAAAATCTTCTATTTTCAAATGTGGTACTTGTGACATATAAGCATCCTCCATTTCCATTCGACTCTCAATGTCATGGAAACTATCGTTCTCCATTCTCAATTGATTATCATCTCATTTATATTATAGTATAACAGATAATTAAATCAAGGAAACACTATAGACATATTTTTTAAATATTTTTGTTTAAAAAGTGGAGAGCTTGTCCACCCTAACCGCCATGTACTATTCTATAGTATTTGTTACCCTATAGGAAAGTATTAACTTCACTTTTTTCTTTTTTCTATGTATACATCCCAGTAGTCCTGATTTTGACCAACTTGAAGATTTGCATAGACAAAAGAGGCTGACTCAAAGGCTAAGGGTCAGACCCCACATTCACTCTATATAGTATGACGGTGTTGATATCGTCGCTATATATCGTTTTAAATGTAGGGGGTCAGACCCTTATGAGTCAGCCTCTTTTCACGTTCTTCAAAATTTATTACTCCGGCTATCACCAAGCTAAATTGATTATTTTGCTTTTGGGCTGGCTTCAATAATTTCTTTTGCCACACCTTGGAATTTTTCAAAGTTTTTAACAAACTGATTAGCCAATTCTTGTGCTTTTTGGTCGTACTCTTCTTTATTATCCCATGTATTTCGAGGCATCAATACTTCAGCAGGTACACCTGGAACTTCATTCGGAACAGACAATCCAAAAATAGGATCCTTCGTATATTCAACCTCGTTAAGAGAGCCATTGATCGCTGAGGTCACCATTGCTCTTGTAAAGGCAAGGTTCATTCTCTTTCCAACGCCATATGATCCACCAGACCATCCTGTATTCACAAGGTAAACCTGAGCATTATGTTTAGAGATCTTCTCCCCAAGCATTTCCGCATACACACTTGGCTGCAATGGTAAGAAAGGAGCCCCAAAGCAGGTGGAGAATGTAGCTTCTGGTTCTGTTACCCCACGTTCTGTTCCAGCCAATTTACTGGTATATCCAGATAGGAAATGATACATTGCTTGTTCCTTGGATAGCTTAGAAACAGGTGGCAGTACCCCAAAAGCATCTGCCGTTAAGAATACAATAACCTGCGGATGTCCTCCTGCTCCTGGAATCATCGAACCAGGAATATAATCCACTGGATATGCTGCGCGTGTATTCTCTGTTAATGTATCGTTATCATAATCAGGAATTCGGGAATCCTTATCAACGAAAACATTTTCCAATACTGATCCAAATTTGATCGCATTCCAAATCTGAGGTTCTTTTTCCTCAGTCAAATTAATGCATTTGGCATAGCATCCGCCTTCAATATTGAAAACCCCTTGATCAGACCAACCGTGTTCATCGTCACCGATCAATCGGCGTTCTGGATCAGCAGACAAAGTCGTTTTTCCTGTACCGGACAATCCAAAGAATAAGGCAACATCACCCTGTTCCCCTACATTAGATGAGCAGTGCATGGAAAGCACACCTTGTTCAGGCAGAAGATAGTTCATCACACTAAAGATTGACTTCTTCATTTCACCTGCATACTTTGTGCCTCCGATAAGAACGGTTTTCTTAGCAAAATTCACAATAATGAAGGTTTCAGAATTTATTCCATGGACAACGGGGTTGGCCTCAAATCCTGGTGCAGCAATCACGGTAAAGCCAGGTACATGACTTTTTAATTCATCTTGAGTAGGTCTTACAAAAAGCTGATGAACAAATAAGTTATGCCATGCATACTCGTTAACTACCCGAATAGGCAAACGATAAGCAGCATCTGCTCCGGCAAAACCATCGAAAACAAACAGCTCTTTTCCATTTAAGTATTCCATTACATCTTGGTACAATTTATCGTACTTAGCCTGCTCAATCGGCTGATTGACAGGTCCCCAAGCAATTTTATCTTGAATACTAGCATCCTGTACGATGTACTTATCCTTGGGAGAACGCCCTGTATATTTTCCCGTTTCTGCACGAAGTGCACCACTAGCGGTCAACATTGCTTCTCCTCTTTGAATGGAAGCTTCTACCAATTGAGGTACAGATAGATTAAACTGAATTTTATTAGAGTTCAATACCTCATTTAAATCTAAGCTAAGCTTTGTGTCCATTTGTGTTCTTCCTCCCAATTCCCATCTGAGTATATCCTAATCAACTCTACTTCATGTATATTAGTATAACACATTACCTCAATTAATCCATATTTAATTATAATCGATTCCACTAACAATGTGACGATTTTATGTCCACATTCCTTATTTTGTACAAAAAAAACGACTCTAATACAAGAGCCGTTAATTCGTTAAAAGGGAACCTATCACTAAAGCAGCAAACAAACCAACGGAAAGCCAAAATATGATCCAGTCTTCTTTATTCCTATTCATCATAACGCACCACTCCCCCAATTCGGAAGGGATAGAAGTACTTCTATTATATGTTATATGTACCAAAACGAGCAAAGTTGAAAACTTTGTTCGATTATAATAAGAATAAGCGCTTTCAGTTTACCAGATACTACTCGTTAAACTGTGGGTTCCTCGTCATTTATGGCTTAGAGTTTCGAACCACTCCTCGTGCCGGGAAGGAAGAAACTGAATTTTATTAGGTACCCCCGCAACTTATACTTTCTTATTCGTTGAAATAAGGGATCACCAAATGACCCCTTCTACTTAATCCTTCTCTTTTTTTCCACGGTCATCGTTAATCATATCTTTATCTTTTTCTTTTTCTTTATCTTTTTCTCTATCTTTCCCCCTGTCTTTTTCCTTTCTCTTGTTATCATCATCCTTTTCATCATGTAAAGGCAATTCTTTTTTCTCATGAGAAGGAGGCCCTGATGGACCCTTTTCATTTTGACTATGTTTTTGATTTTGCTTGGAGAGTTCATTTTTTTCACGTTCGTTTTCTGCTTCGTTTTTGTCCTTGTCTTTATCATTATCTTTCGTTTGGTGATTGTCTTTCTCTTGATCCTCGACCTTCTCTTTATCCTTTTTATTTTCCTTTATTTCTTTCCAAGCGTTTTTTTCCAAATCTTTCGTCTTATCCTTATTATCCAGCTTTGTATCGGGTTTTTGTTTCTTTTCCTCTTTTTCTTTATCTATTTCTTTTGCTTTATCCGCCTTACTTCCTTTCGGGTGAATAATGGTTACACCCTTAACAGGCGGTAATTCTTCAATCTGGTTGGCTTGCCATTCTTTCTCCTTTAGCTCAATCCCTTGTTCCTTTGCTTGTTTAACTAGCATATAAGCGCCTGGGGGTACCTGTTTTTCCTTGGCTTCTTCATGCCATTGCTTTTTTCCTTCTACGATAACCACAGTCAACTCTTGGTCCGCATGGGAAGTAGCCTCTTCTAAAATTAAAGTAATGTTTTCCTTTTCTTCATCAAGATAAGTCGTGGTGATTAAGACTTGTCTTTCCTCATTCATATAGCCCATCTGCTCGGCCTGCTCGATAATATCCAAAGTTACTTCAGATAGGGTTAGACCTTTCCACTCTACGGTATCTAACAGCTTTTGCGCTTCTTCATTGAATGGGATGGCCTCTATGACTTTTGCGTGCTCATCCACTTCCAATTCCAGACTGGGGTTTATGTCAAAGGTAACGGCAGCATACGCCTGTGATCCTCCAAAAAACGGAAAGACCATCACGAGAAGAAGCAGACACGCAGCTGCAAAGGCTACTCCACGGATCACGGGTGGGGTCCAGGACTTTTTCTTTTTTGGCATTGCCACTGTCGCAGACACGCGAAAGGAGACTTCTTTTCCTTCAAGATGATGAGGATGGGAAGGAATTTTCATAAATTCTCCTTCAGGAGTCAAAACAACCGTCCACTTGTCATTCGATTCCATGACGACTCCTTTATTCATTGCCGCACCACTCTCCCTTCCGAATCCAGTTGTAAATAACTGTGAAGATATTGATAATCTTCCATTAAGAGTAATATAATCGCCACAATATAATTCCGATTTCTTTCCACCGTTTTTCGGCTTACCTCCACTTTCTTCATCAGTTCTTTCATAGGTAATTTTTTCTTCTCCATAAAGGCAAAACGCAGATTTTCATCACGTGCCACTATGGAAGCGACAGCTATGGCGTTTTGTCTGGCATCCGCATGCTTAGGAGACAATTCAGGCAACTCCATCAGATCAATGTCGTACTCCTTCAAATTCTCTTTATAATGTTGAATTTCCTCTCGCCTAAGACTTGCTACGTAATCTAACTGGTATTGTTGAATGGAAGCCTGTGTTTCCACAGGAGAAAGATCGGATTCTTCCTCACCTTCAAGTGTATACTCTAGGGAAAGTGTGCCGCGGTGCCGAACTTCTTTTCGAATATAGTCAATAATTCGTCGGCGTATAACCAAATCGGCAAATGATAAGAACGAGCTTCCTTTTCCCGGCGTATACTTCGAAATGGCTTCATCAAAAGCTTCTAAAGCCACACTGAATTCATCGTCTCGGGAAGGGTCGATGAATCGTTTGCAAACCTTGGAGGCGACTTGAGATATAAAGGGTGTATATTGGCTAATCAATTGATTACGAACATCCAAATCCCCATTTTGTGCTAATCGCAAATCTTGCTCAAGATCAATCTTGATAGCTGAGGAATGTGAAGAATGCTTTCCTAGGAAGCGACTTAAAAACATGTTTTCACCTCTCATCACAGACATTCGACAGGGGGAATCCTTTTATGTCCGTAATATATATTAAAAAAAGGAGATTGTCATTTTCCTTGGAAAAGACTCTCTCCTTTTCAAATTATGATTTAACGCTGCTTCTGACTTTTCCATCTGCTCAAGCGTTCACTTAATCGATTGAGCCTCATTTTGAGCATGTCTTCCCATTCTCGATCCTTGATCTGTTTGGCAACGAGCAATAGATCTAAAGCACTGTCAATCTGTTGACGGAATACTTGATCAATACGGCCCTCATCGACAACCGTACAATTTTCAAATATATTTTTCAAAGATTCGCTGTTTACGTACTCATTAAAATCAACTTCTGGTGCATCATCTGTCTGTGCATATTCTGATAGAATCTCAAACTCTTCTTCTACTTGAGGATGAACATCAATCCGATTACACACGGGACAATGGAGAATGGGAACATTGTTAATATAAGTTTTGTGATGGCGCAAACTCCCCAATGCACCGATCATACT
Organism: Brevibacillus sp.; assembly: GCA_036676475.1. GTDB lineage: Bacteria > Bacillota > Bacilli > Aneurinibacillales > RAOX-1 > LC029. The sequence goes on along the minus strand of JAKFCU010000103.1, from coordinate 44,851 downwards.
AGCTCCACAGCAAAAACTCACGGAATCTCCCTACCTTTCAGCAACCGGGACAACATGTTGTTGCGGCCGACACTATGACTATTTACATACTATTTTAATAGGGTTTATTCTTATTTCCTAGGTTCAAATGTTGGATTGACTGGCTAAAACATGAAGTTAGAGTAAATACAACAATCTCCAATAAGTAAAAACGAGACAAGACTGGTACTTAATACCAGCCTTGTCCCGTAACTGCATGTTTATTTAATTAGTCTTCCTTAACAAGACTCTCATAGGCATCAGCAGGCAATAATTGATCCGCTTCCGATGCATCGCTCATCTCTACTACAATCATCCAAGCTTTATCATAAGGAGATTCATTTACCAATTCAGGGGAATCTTCCAATTCGGAGTTCACTTCCAACACTTTTCCGCTAACAGGAGCATACAGCTCAGATACCGTTTTAACGGATTCAACACTACCAAAGGAATCATTTACAGAAAACTCATCTCCTACGGAAGGAAGTTCTACGAACACGATGTCCCCAAGCTCCGATTGAGCAAAGTCGGAAATCCCGATATATGCTTTATTGCCTTCTACACGAACCCACTCGTGTTCTTTACTATACTTTAGATCAGCTGGAAAATTCATGAACAGCCCCTCCTATTATGTATGATCTAAATTATTTTACCACAAGGCAAGGAAAAATTCGCTATCCTTCTAGCGATTTTCCTCTTATGCCTCCTGATAGCCTGGGGATTCATTATGCTCGATCTCATTTGCAGAATGAACCCTCCAGATCTGCTGAATGGCTTCAAAGCTTGCAGCCCCTTCCGCACCTTCTTCATCAATGGTCCCCGTCAATGGGCCGTTATAGATAATTTCATCGGTTACTGGCTTTCTCATAGGATTCTCCCTTTCATAACATAAGGTAATGACTTGGTTAAGTATGGGGAAATCAGCAGGTTTTTATGCGGAAATTTCCACATAATAACCCGTATATTTCTTGATATTCAAAACAGCTTGTTCGAAAATAAGATACTGACCCTTAATTCCGACTAATCGATCTGCAATCAGGGGTTCTTTATCAAAATTATAGGTTTTCACTTTGTTTACAGCCTCAAGTATGGGATAAACAAATTCTACCCATTGATCCTCTTTAAAAGCAAATTCTTTAAATTCATCGGGAAAATAGGTGAACGCTTCTTCGCGCAAAGTGAACAGATCAAGGAGTTTCGCTTCCCCTTTCAGCATTTTACGCCAATCTGTTTTATCCGGAAAATGTTGAGCCAGTACAACTTCTAGCTCTCCAGCCATCTTTCGAGTTGGTACTTCGGCAATCGGAATGGCTTGAATAGCCCCCTGATCCACCCAACGCTTCAATTGGTTGTTCTTTCGGGTTAAACCTACCTTAATTCCACTGCTTACAGCCAAGTATACATAATGTGGAATCATGCAATGGGCATTGCCAAATTCCGCATTACGGCAGGTCCCAAGATGATAATGACATTCATGCGGCTTGACCATACAAAGATCTGTTTCAGGCAATGAAATCACACAAGGATAACAATATCCACTTTGAAAAGTTTTTTTAATCGATCTTCCACAGTTTGTACACTGCCGGTCCCCTAGAAAGGTGAGTGTGACTTGTTTACCTAACCAGTCATTCAATCTAATCGCATCTTCACCAAGAGGCAAATGATAAGTTACTGGACTCGTATACTGATGTTGTAATCCCTTCAAAAAACCACGAAAAGACATGTGCTGCTCCCCCGTTTCTCTATATTCCTTATAAAAGAAAAAGCCTTGCCTATGGCCTACCTCCCCTAGGATTCGGTTCTATTGGCAAGACTATCTGTTTGTCGATCATGCTTATTAGGATCTTCCCTAAAAACTCCCTCGTCCGTTCAAGATGACGCGATCCGCTACCTCACGGGCAAAACCCATCTCATGGGTGACCACCACCGCCGCATTCCACCCATTCACTGTGGAATCCAACTTTCTCTATCATAATCGATAATAAGGGTAAAGTTAACCCTAGACTCAAATCAGCATCGCTACAGCTAAAATCAATACATAAACTTACTATGGACATCGCTCTGATTCCTCTCTAAACTACCCAAAAAACCCCGCTAACGAGAGCAGGGTTTGTCATTATATCTAAATTATTTATACGGCATTTATCATCATAATGACACACAAGCCTGTTAAATAAATTAGAGAATAAACGAACATTTGACGAGCCCATTTTAAATCATTTTTGGCAAAGAATCCTTTCACAGCCAAAGCCAACCAGCCTAATCCTAATACAGCAGCTGAAACAAAATAAATTTTCCCAACCACTCCTACTTCATATAAAAACAAGGAAACAGGAATCAATGCCGCTGTCCAAAGCAGAATCTGTCTTTTCGTTTCAAGAAAACTATTCACAACAGGTAACATCTGATAGCCAGCAGTGCGATACTCATCGGCCTTCATAATAGCCAAGGCGAGAAAATGGGGAATTTGCCATAAAAATAGGAAAGCGAACAGAACCCATGCCCCTTTTTCTAAATTTCCTGTCACGGCTGCCCATCCAATCATCGGTGGAATGGCCCCAGAGATGGCTCCTACCACCGTATTCAAATGAGTTGTTCGCTTCATCCATGCCGTATAGACCACCACATAGACAAAAGCACCAATGAGTCCAAGTAAAGCCGCCAGTGCATTTGCTCCTAAACCTAGCAAGGTTGTTCCTGCTAAAATTAAGAACATGCCATATAACAAAGCTGTTTTAGCCGATATTTTTCCGGAAGGAATCGGACGGTTTCGAGTACGTTCCATCTTCACATCCAAATCTCGATCTAAGTAATTATTTAAGGCACAGGAGCCCCCCATAACCAAAGAACTTCCAACGACAGTTACTACAAAGAGCCAAAAATGAAAAGAATCCGTAAAAGTAGATGCTAGCCAAAAACCGGTAACGATGACAATTAAGTTTGATTTCACAATCCCTGGCTTAGCTAGTTGAATAAAATCTCTCCAAGTAGCTTGTTGGGCAAGCGTCTCCTCAGCATGATTTGCTGTGGTGCTATTGTATGTCACTGACGTTTCCAAATTCATGTGAATACCCCTTTCGAACGTAATTACGCCCAAATGATTGTTACTTTATGTGTATTGATCTGATAGTCTATTTATTTTTCAGTTTAAAACTATTAATACAGTTTTAACATATTAATTGTATGCCGTCCGTAATTGGATGTCAAGATGAACTCCCCCTTGACTAGGGAGGATCTTTTCATGCATAATTATGAATTAACAACCACATACGCTTGGCGATGATGGGGAATCAGAAGAGTAACATGCGATTCAGAGAGCAACGGTCTTGGCTGCGAGCCGTTGCCGCAATGTCTTTCCTGTCCCACCCCAGAGCATCCAGGGAATAAACCTGGACAGGGAATCTCCCTGTTATCAATTGATGAAGTGGGCATAATCATGCCAATAAAGGTGGTACCGCGGAAGAACAACCCTTTCGTCCTTATAAGAGGACGTGGGGTTTTTTTATATTCTTTTTCTATCATTCTGATAAGAGGATGTGAATATACGTGCTAAAGGCTCTATTAGAAAAGAAAAAATGCAGAATTGTGGTCAAAATTGGCAGCAGCTCCTTAACAGAGGAAGAAGGCGGGATTTCCCAAGCCATGCTTAGCGATCATGTCAGTGCTTTGACTTATTTAAAGCAACTCGGTCATGAGGTCATTCTTGTTTCCTCTGGTGCCGTAGCTGCCGGTTTTACTATGCTCGGCTTTCCATCCCGACCCTCTTCGATTGAGATGAAACAAGCATCTGCAGCCGTAGGCCAAGGACTCCTGATCCATGCTTATTCGCAAGCCTTTGCCAAAGATCAGATTCCTGTTGCTCAAATCCTGCTAACACGCCGGGATTTCTCCACCCGAAGACAATTCATTAATGCGCATAATACCCTTACTGCACTTCTGCAAAAGGGAGCGATCCCTATTATTAATGAAAATGATACGGTGGCCGTAGATGAACTTACTTTCGGGGATAATGATATGCTATCTGCCCTTGTGGCAGGTGCTCTACATGCCGATCTGCTTGTGATTCTTACGGATACCGACGGACTTTATGACTCCAATCCGCGTGTGAATCCCCATGCGAAAAAATTTTCTCATATCGAGAGAATTACACCTGAAATCGAAGAGATGGCATCTGGTGCAGGTTCTAAGATCGGTACGGGAGGGATGAAGTCGAAGGTGATTGCTGCAAGAACTGCCCTCTCTTTCGGAGTCAAAGTTTTCGTAGGAAAAGGAAAAGGAAACCAAAAGCTTTATCATATTTTACAAGGAAATGGGCAAGGAACCTATTTCGGAACGGCATCCCTGTCCTCTATGACCAGCAAAAAGCAATGGATTGCTTTCCATGCCGATGTAAAAGGAAGTGTCATTGTTGACCCAGGAGCTAAGATGGCTCTTCAGGAATCGGGAAAAAGCTTACTCCCCTCTGGAGTGACCAAGGTGGAAGGAAATTTTTCCAAAGGGGATATTGTAGAAGTCATCACTCCATTTGGGGAGCGTATCGGCAAAGGCCTTGTTAATTATTCTGCTGAGATGATCAATAAGGTTAAAGGACATTCATCTGAATATGCTATGTCCATAGGAGATGGTAATAAACCTGAGGTCATTCATCGTGACGAATGGGTATCTTATGATTGGAGGGAAACGACATGAACGAATTGATGGAGAAAGGGGCCCGCGCCAAAAAAGCGGCCAAATTCCTCGCCCAGATGACTTCCGAAGCGAAAAATCAAGCTTTGGCATCCATCGCCGATCAATTGTTGGCAAACAGCGATTTTCTCTTGCAGGAAAATCAAAAGGATTTGGAAGCAGCAAGAAAAGCCAATACCCCCGAATCTATATTAGATAGACTTTCCTTAAATGAAAAAAGGATTCAGGATATGGCCGAAGGTGTCAGGCAAGTCATGGACCTTCCTGATCCATTGGGAGAAGTGATAGAATCATTTACCAGACCGAATGGACTGATTATTGAAAAAGTAAGGGTACCCCTAGGAGTGATAGGGATTATTTATGAAGCTCGTCCTAATGTTACCGTGGATGCAGCTGCTCTCTGTCTAAAAACAGGAAACGCTGCTTTTCTCAGAGGCAGCTCTTCCGCTTTGCATTCCAATAAAGCGATTGTGGAATTAATTCAGCAAGCATTGGCCGTGAACAGCCTTCCCAGGGAAGCCGTACAGTTATTAGAGGATACTTCTTATGAAACCTCTGATCGCATGCTTCGCTTGAATCAATATCTCGATGTATTAATTCCACGCGGCGGTGGGGGCCTTATTTCCCATGTTGTCCAACACGCTACCGTTCCCGTCCTGGAAACAGGAGTGGGCAACTGCCATATTTATATTGATGAAAGTGCAGACCCTCAGATGGCTGTTACGATTACCCTAAATGCCAAAACTCAACGTCCAGCCGTTTGCAATGCAGTCGAGACCATCTTGATTCATCAAAATTGGGCAGATCAGTATGCTTCCCAACTATTTCAAGCTTTAAAAAATAAAGGTGTTGAACTGGTCGCTTGCGAAAAGACCAGAGTGAGTGATCCAAGCCTTAAGGCGGCAACAGAACAAGATTGGAAAATGGAATTTTTAGATTTAATCCTAGCCGTGAAAACCGTAAATTCTGTAGAAGAGGCGATTGCTCATATTGAAGAATACGGTACCGGTCATTCTGAATGTATTATTACCCAGAAGCAAGAACATGCCAGAAAGTTTATGCTGGAGATTGATGCTGCTGCTGTTTACCACAATGCCTCCACCCGTTTTACAGACGGCTTTGAATTCGGCTTTGGAGCAGAAATCGGCATAAGCACTCAAAAACTTCACGCACGCGGTCCTATGGGATTGAAGGAATTGACTTCTTACAAATATTTAATGTACGGAGAAGGACAAATACGAAAATAGATAAAATCAATAAAGGAGCGTCTCTTTCATGCTATCAGATAAAAAGATATGTTTTGTCGGTGCAGGTGCCATGGCCGAGGCTGTATTGGCTGGCATGCTGAATAAACGGATCGTCAAGCCTGGTGCGGTGTGCATCACCAACCGAAGCGATCGATTTCGATTAGATGAATTAGTCTATAATTTTGGAATTCAGGCCGATGCTGATCAGAAGGAAAGATCCATTTTAGAAGCGGATATACTCATCCTCGCCATGAAGCCAAAGGATATGTCATCCGCATTAAAAGAAATCAGAGGCTTAACGAATCCAAATCAGCTAATGATTTCTATAGTAGCTGGCATTACAACGTCGTTCATTACCACCCTTTTGGGTCATGATGCACCTGTTATCCGAACGATGCCCAATACCTCAGCAACCATCGGGCTGTCTGCTACAGGAATTTGTCAAGGTATTACCGCTACAGAAGAACATGCTGCGATTGCCAGACATATTTTCGAGTCCATTGGTAAAGTAGCCATCGTAGAGGAGGACCAACTCGACGCGGTTACAGGTCTTTCCGGAAGCGGGCCGGCTTATGTATACTACCTGGTAGAAGCGATGCAGTCGGGTGCCGTTCAGGCAGGTCTTGATGAACAAATGGCAAGAGAATTAATTCTTCAGACCCTCATCGGAGCAGCGCATATGCTGATGGAAACAGGAGAAAATCCTGCCCAGTTAAGAGAAAAGGTGACCTCCCCAAATGGCACCACCCAGGCAGGCTTGGATGTTTTGCGTTCCTATCAGTTTGAAAAAGCATTGGTTTCCTGTGTCTTGCGGGCAACAGAACGATCGAAGGAATTAGGAGCGATTCTTTCGGAAACAACTTAATAAGAAAGCTACTGGCGTAGCCTTATGCGTATAACACTTGACTGATAAGTGCAAGGAAGGTTACTAGGTCTTGTTCCTGTACTCAATGGTGCTGAACAAGGCCTTTTCTCTATCGAATTAGCTTGTCATCCATTCTAATCCTGCATATACTCATATCAAAGATCAAATAAAGGGGAATACGCTGTGGAAATCTACGCCTTATACGGGCCAAGCGGCACAGGGAAAAGTACAAGCGCCTTGGCCTTAGCTCATAAACACCAGATTCCAGCCATTATTGATGATGGACTGCTTATTTACCAAGGGAGAAAAGTGGCCGGCCAATCCGCCAAATACGAAAAGACAACCATACAGGCTGTGAAACGTGCCATCTTCTTCTGGAAGGACCATGCTGAAGAGGTGAAAAAGGCATTGGCCCAATACCCTATTCAGCGTTTATTAATTTTAGGCACATCGCAAAAAATGATTCAACGCATACAAGAGGCATTAGACCTACCGATTATACAGCATTATATCAGCATTTCGGATATTCGCTCAACAGCCGAGATCAAAGCCGCCCTCTACGACCGTGGAATGCAGGGACGGCATGTCATTCCCATTCCTCGCGTACAGGTTGAACAAGATTTCATCCATCGACTGATTGCTCAAGTAGACAAAATCCTTTCACCAAGGAAGGAAATAATCGGGGAAACAACCATTGTACATCCCCAGTTTCATACAGGTAAAATTCATGTCTCTGAAAACGCCTTAAAAAAATTGGCCATTAACGGATGCCTGAATTTGCCTTTTCCAGCTAAATTTCACAAAGTCAAAGTGACGCTGGAGGGGGTTCCGAGGGTTGAGATCAATGTGAAATTATGGCTTGAGTTGCAGGAAAACCTGCAAGAAAAAGCTTATACCATCCAACAGCATATATATCATGCTTTCCTTGATCACTTGGATTTGCAATTGGAATGGATCCACATTCAAATTTCACAAATTGAGGTGAAAGCTCCTGCCCATGAACTAGCTTCCGTATTATAACGGGAGCTAGTTGGCATTTATTTCTATACTTAATCCTCCATGGAAAAGGGCAAAACATTATAGTAGTTCAATGCTCTCTGAAGGAGGAAATGAAAATGCAAATCATGCAACAGCTAAACCAGGCACAATCTCAACAGCAGCCCATTATGATGACTCCACCCACTGTCATTACAGGAAAAGATCTCCTCTATATAAAAGATGGGATGTCTTGGCTTTTGGACGCGATGAAAAAATGCTCCCATTTTGCTGGAGAAGTTCAAGATCCACAAATTAAGCAAGTGATTAATCAAATCGGACAATTACATCAACGTCACTACAATTTATTATTAAATCACTGTCAGAATAATAATACACAGCAAATGGCTAGGCTAACCCAGCAATCATCTATTCAACAATAAGGAGGAGACAAAAGGTATGCCGCAAAATCAAAATTCAAATGCGATTCAAAACCCGAAACCTGCAAATGAACCCCAGATGAAAGGACCTCAAATGAATGATCGCGACTATTTAAATGATATTCTAGCTACAGAAAAGTATTTATCCGACAGTTTTAACATAGCTGTCCGGGAAGCAAGCCACGATTCTTTACATCGCGACATGATGACCATTCTGCAGGAGAGCCATCAGGCACAACGCCAAGCTTTTGATCTTATGTTCCAAAAAGGATGGTATAAGCTTGAGGCCGAGCAGCAGCAAAATCTAGATCAAACTTATCAACAATTTAGCAATTACAGTAGCCAATTTCCTTATCCAATTCAGTAGTATAGTGAACTAAGGCATAAAATGAGGCTGACTCAAATGCTAAGAGTCAACCTCTTTTCTTAAGTTCAGAAAAACCCGTTATTTCATTTTGTTCAACGTACTCTGATGCTCACGGATCTCCTTTTTGTTTTCCTCATTCAAACGTTGGATTTCTTCAAAGATCTCCCGAATCTGCCCTTTCGCATCCTGATGCTCCTCCATCGATGTCCAATGTTTAATCAATGGCGGCATTACTTTTAGCATATGACTGTACATCGACCAAATTTTCACCATCTCTACTCGTTCTTCTGTTGCCTCTCCCGTTAGCAGTTCTGTAAATTTATATAGCAAGCCATCCATTTCCGGAACTAATTTATTGGAATCCATGTTCATGCGCCCTTCTTTCTCATTCATTTTAATCGTTTCGTTAACACTATATACACAATGATATATAAATCTACCCATTTACGTTTTAATTGTCAATAGTGAATAGTGGATACCTAGTTTTTATCATAATCCTGTATAATGAAAAAGAAGTACACATGAAAGAAGGAATATACCCATGGAAAAAAGATTTAGTGAAATGAGTAAAGAAGAATTAGACCATCAACTTATCAAACTAAAGGAAGCTGCTATGAAAAAGCACCAAGCTGGTTTTTTCTCCGAAGCAGCTGTTTATGAACAAAAATTTTATATGGCTAAATCGTATCTATTAAATCCTGACCATATCATACCCGGGAAAGAATATAAAGTCATTGGTTATGATCAGCCTTTTTTAGTTTCTTATCTACACGGGATTATGGCATGGGGACGATTAGCTGGGACAGATGAAGAAATAGCTATGCCGATTGCTCGTTTAGAACGAGCATAAGAAAGCTACTGGCGTATAGCCCTATGCGTATAATACTTTCCGATAAGTGTAAGAAAGCTACTGGCGTAGCCCTATGCGTATAATACTTTCTGATAAGTGTAAGAAAGCTACTGGCGTAGCCCTATGCGTATAATACTTTCTGATAAGTGTAAGAAAAGCTTTATTTATTCATACTATAAGTATGGACATTTTTCAAAAAGCTATTAAAATTACTTTGTTGCTTGTTCTTGTACATATCGCAGCGTTCCTAAACACTTCAATGGAAACAAAGGCCGAAGCATCAGGAATAATTGTGATCACGAATATGGGCTTTGTACCTAAAACCTTAACTTTTTCTGAAGGGGAAGTCGTTCTGCTCGTTATCCACAATCAGGATGATCAAGTGCATCGTTTGGTGATTCCAAAACTGAACCTTTCTTCGCCTTATTTGATGAAAGGTGAAATGGCTACCCTTCGTTTTACTCCCCATGAATCAGGATCCTTTCTCTACCATGTAACCGCATCCAAATTTGGGGACAACGGATATACCGGCACTTTGATCATCAAAAAGAAATCAGGACTTTAAGTGTAAGAAAGCTACTACTGGCGTAGCCGTTTGCGTATAATACTTTCTGATAAGTGTAAGAAAGCTACTACTGGCGTAGCCGTTTGCGTATAATACTTTCTGCCCTGAAAATACAAGCGGTTGGGTATTTTCATTCATCAGTGGTGTCGCCAAGCAGGCATGTTTGTCTGATAAGTAAAATAAAAAAGAAGCAAGCATGGCTGGCCTTCATGCTTGCTTCTTTTTTATTTACTACCTCTATTATACAGCTATACTATGTCCATCTACAACATGTATTTTTCCTGAGATCAAATGTTTGTTGAAAACATCCTTATCCATAACAAACCCCATGGAAGAATCTATATATTTACATGCATAAAAATTAACATCTATATCACTCACCAAGAAGGACAACGCATCATTCTTTAATTGATATCGAGTACTGCTCCACTGTTTCATTACAACCACCCCCTCACCGTTTGTTTTGTTATCTGTATTATAACAACAAAACAGTATAACAGCAATAGATAATTCCCTATTATTGTATAACAACATTTTTGATAAGAAAGCTACTAACGTAGCCCTATGCGTATAATATTTTCCGATAAGCACAAAAAATCCTGCCCCCATTTGAAGGCAAGATTTCATCTTCGATCCATTATTCTTTTTCTTTTACATTAGGTAAAATTTTGGCTGGGTTCACGGTCCGTTTGAGTTCCCAAGTGGCTGGATCGCTTTCTTCGAACTGCTCTAGATAGAGAATGACCTCTCTTGTAATGGGGGTCGGTGTGGAAGCTCCTGCCGTTACAGCCACCTTCTTTTTGCCGATGAGCCACTCCCTTTTAACTTCCGTTACATCTGCTACCCTATAGGCTTCCGTTCCCGCAATTTCTTCGGATACTTGTGCTAACCGGTTCGAATTATTGCTTTTCGGATCACCTACGACAATCAGCAAATCCGCTTCCTTTGCCTGTTCGGCGACCGCTTCCTGACGTACTTGAGTCGCTAAGCATATTTCATTATGGATTTCGGCATGTGGAAATTTCTCAATGCACTTATTCATAATATGCTTTATATCCCATTGGCTCATCGTGGTTTGATTGGTCACCACAATTTTATCATTTTCCAAATGGAGCTGATCCAAATCTTCCAGAGATTCAATCAAATGAACCTGGTCTGGTGCATTCCCTACGGCTCCTTCTGGTTCCGGGTGACCCTTTTTGCCAATATAAACGATATCAAAGCCCTTAGCTACTTTTTCCTTAATCAGTGTATGGGTTTTTGTCACATCCGGACAAGTGGCATCCACCACCATTAACCCTTTTTCCCTAGCTCTATTCTTAACCTCCGGTGAAACACCATGGGCAGTAAAAATCACGGTCCCCTTTTCAATCTTTTCCAGCATACTTACACGATCCGGGCCGTCGATTGTAATAATTCCCTCCCGTTCGAAAGCATCGACAACATGACTATTGTGGACAATCATCCCAAGAATATAGATTGGACGGGGAAAATCAAAGTTTTTTGCCGTCTGTTGAGCTAATACCATGGCATCTACCACTCCATAGCAATAACCCCTCGGACTAATCTTCAAGACTTCCATTTTATGTACCTCCCCCTTTTTTATCGTTTCCATTATAGCTTATATCCCTTAAACAACATATGATTTATATCAATTCATTTTTTAGACGATATTAAAAGCTTGGCGTAGTGAACAAAAAGAAAGCCCGATCCAAAGGAGCGGGCTTTCTTCTCTACATCATGGTGAATGCTAAAACAGTGGTAAAAGCAAAAGTTAAAAAGGATACGAATGAAAACGCAACGCCAAAAACATTTCCTTGTTTTTTGGTTTGCAAAATTCCATATCCGCAAAGCAGGGTAACCGCAGCCAAAATCAATAGCATGACCATTTGAATCACCTCTCCATCCATAGCACTTGTCCATGAAAACACACAACTCTATTTTAAGATTTTTAGGCCAAAGAGTAAACTGTTTTTTAAAAAAACTTTTATTCGTATATATCTTAGTGTTCCCCAAGATGATCATTCAGATGTATCTTTTACCTCACGAGGAAATTCAATATATTTCGGGTCTCCTGGAGAAATTTTTACTTGACCGCTTGTTACATCCTTCATCCATTCAATCAAGGGGGCTTCTTTTTCCGACTCCACCAATACGGTGACCGTTACCGTATCCAGATAGGCAATGTTTTCAATCCTATATTCTTCTCTGCCACGCAATTCATTTTCCACTTTTCCTAAAAAGGTATAATCGATTCCAAATAGTAATGTATCATGGAGAACCCGTTCCACCATATTTCCCGCTTTGAGAGCAGCTGATGCGCCTTTTCCATAGGCTCGAATCAAGCCTCCAGCCCCTAGCTTAACTCCGCCAAAGTAGCGCGTGACGACAACCACTGTATCCTTCACCTTATTCTTTTTCAATACTTCTAGAATAGGCTTGCCAGCGGTTCCGCTTGGTTCTCCGTCATCATCTGCCTTTTGGATTTGATCATTCTCTCCAATCAAATAAGCTGAACAATTATGTGTAGCATCCCAATGCTTTTTCTTAATCGAGGCAATAAAGGCTTGAGCTTCTTCTTCTGATTCCGTTCTCTGCACATATCCGATAAAGCGGGATCGATTGATTTCAATCTCCGTTTCCCCATAGCCTTCTACGGTAAAATATCGCTTAAGCAATCTTTTTTTCACTCCTTAATTCACGATCATGGACTATCAATTATTGGAAAAGAACGATCCTTCAGTAAATTACTCCATAAATAGCCCCGGTTAAGGATTAGCTTCTATAAATCCATGCTGACAGGGGCTCCTTTATCGGAATATTTCCGATTAAATTCAAAAATGGACACGAACGCAATCATGTAACCGGAATTTTTCCGATAAGAAGCTCTATTTTTCTACGAAAGTGCCCGTTTCGCCCTTCTAACCGGAGAAATTCCGACTAAACACATACATTGACCAATTTGTGGAATTTAATCGGAAAATTTCCGGTTATCCACCCATGCCCCCTTGGGGACCATAATTCTTTAGGTACAGTTAATCGACTATTTCTTTAAGCCCTCTAAATTATACGAAAAAAACCTCGATCAAGTCGAGGTTTGATAAATTAAACAGACGCTTTTTCTCCATTTAAAATCGTATCTATCGATACATAAGTATAGCCATGTGCTTCTGCAACCGCTTTGAAGGTGACTTTACCATCTACCACGTTAATTCCCTTCGCCAGAGCTTTATTATCTAAAGAAGCTTGTTGCCAGCCTTTATTGGCAATCTGCACCCCGTAAGGCACCGTTACGTTAGTCAAAGCCAATGTGGAGGTACGCGCTACGGCGCCAGGCATATTGGCAACGGCATAATGGAGAACGCCGTGTTTCACGTAGGTTGGATTACTGTGTGTCGTGATACGATCAATGGTTTCAATGGAACCGCCTTGGTCAATAGCCACGTCAACGATCACAGATCCAGGCTGCATGGTTTTCACCATTTCCTCCGTGACCAAACGCGGTGCCCGGGCTCCCGGAATGAGAACAGCGCCAACAAGCAGATCCGTTTTCTTAACAGCTTCGGCAATATTATAGCTGTTAGACATTAATGTTTTGAGGCGACCTTGGAACATATCATCTAATTGACGCAGACGGTCTGCATTAATATCGACAAGCGTGACACTAGCACCAAGACCTATAGCCATTTTTGCCGCGTTCGTTCCAACAATACCGCCGCCGATAATGACGACTTCCGCTGGTGCAACTCCCGGTACTCCGCCTAGCAGGACCCCTTTTCCACCTTTGGATTTTTCCAGGAATTGAGCCCCAATTTGAATGGACATTCTTCCTGCCACTTCACTCATCGGAGTTAATAGCGGTAAAGAACCATTATCCAATTGAATCGTTTCATAGGCAATGGAAACTACTTTTTTATCCACTAAGGCTTTCGTCAGCTCAGGCTCCGGTGCAAGATGGAGGTAGGTGTAAAGCACAAGTCCTTCACGGAAATATCCGTATTCCTCAAGTAGCGGTTCCTTTACTTTAATCACCATATCTGCAGACCAGGCTTCTTTTGCTGTTGAAACTATTTTCGCACCAACCGCCTGATAATCTTCATCGGTAAATCCGCTTCCCATACCGGCATTGGTCTCTATCCAAACGTCATGTCCATTATGTTTAAATGCAGTAACACCCGCAGGGGTAAGTCCTACACGATTTTCGTTATTTTTAATCTCTTTGGGAATTCCAATAATCATAATTTGCTCAGCTCCTTAAATGCCTACCTGAATTTTTTCAGTTTATAGTATTATTATAAGGCTTCGCTTTTTTCTTCACCTTATGTATAATTTTAAAATTTCCAACCCCTTTTTGTGGATTTCCACAAAAAGGGCAAGATAATAGGACGATACACCCTATTATCTTGCCCTTCTATTGCAAAAGCGAAAGCTTCATCAGTTTTAAATCGATAAACATAGAAATCCGCTGATTGGGATCATCCAGGTTAAGCCCTGACACTTCGGTAATTCTTCTTAGTCGATAGGCCAAAGTATTAGGGTGAATATGCAAATATTGCGAAGCAACATTGACGCGACCCACACAGTCTAAATACACCTCTAGCGTTTGTAAGAGATGGCTTTGGTTATCCTTGTCATAGCGGATAAGTTTTTCTAACCGGTAGTTAACGTAGCTTTCCGCTTCATTTTTTTCCACAAAGGAGGGAAGCAACCGATAGATGCCTAAATCATCATAGCCAAAAATCCCTTTCATCTCTTGAGGCAGGTGTTTTTTTGCGCGCAGAACGGCTAAAGCCTGATGATAGCATAGTTGAACAAATGAAAAGGATGAATACGCCATCCCATACATACCATTGACCGGAAGCCCTCCAAACCGGTCTTGGATTCTTTGCAAAATGTCGAGGACGAAGCGTTGCGAGCGCTCATGAAAATCCAAGCGAGCATCTCCTCCGCCCCCCATGACAACAAGCCTTCTTTGATCCGTTACGACAAGGGGGAACTGAGTCAATGGGAAGGAATCCTTTAAGTTATGGAGCAGATAGACGAGCTCCTTCTGAACGGATTCATAATCGGGCAAATGGGACTCGAATAAAAAGATGGAAAAAGGCCTAGGCAGCTTAATTCCAATATCCTCGGCTTTCGTTTGAATCTCTTGATGGGATGAAACTTGACCAAGAAGCATCTCCCAAAAGAACTCCTTACTCTTTTCCTGTTGGATTCTACGTTTGGTTTGCCTTTGGTAAAGCTTAGGGATCATCCCTTTGGCCGCAAAGCGCAAGAGCTGCATCTCCTTTTCGCTTAACGGCTGATTAACCTCCTGAACCCAAATATAGCCCAGGACTCCTTGACCCTTGCGAATGGAGATTGCGACTCGATCCCCAAGGCCAACCTCATTTTTCGCTTGGATTCGGATCGGATCATCACAACCCATCAGCTGCTGGATCACCCCATCCTGCCATAGGCGATTGAGAACCGTTTCCGGAACCCGCCGCCCCATAATCGTTTCCATTCTCGCTTGATCCGTCCAATTTCCATGTGTACTATAGGCAATTAGTCGATGATTAAAATCTTCTATTGTAATCGGATTATGAACACGTTCACTGATTAAATCAGCTAGATCCGTAAAATCAAGGGACTCTATTTGGGAGAAAGGTTTTTCGCTCATCCATTCACCTGCTTTTTTCGGTAGCATTTCTCTTTATTATATCCTATTCTGTCAGGTCCGAGAGGCCAGGAGTTTGCTGGATTCATTCCTTTCCGCTTGACGCAACCGAAGGGTACAGCCCAGAGTAATCAAGAGGATCAATAAGGACCCCGATACGACCCCTGGCCATCCCCAAGCATTCCAAAATAGTCCCAAATAAACACTGCCTAAACTTCCACCCAAGTAATAGGAAACCAAATATAAAGAGGATGCACTTGCACGAGCAAATTGGGCATGGGCATTGACCCAGCTGGTTGAAGCGGAATGGGCAAAAAAGAAGCCAAAGCTCTCTAGTAGCATGCCGCAAAGAATCACCCACAGAGAGGAATGCAGGGTACACACAATTCCCAGGGCTAAGAGGATAATCCCGATCAATAGACAATTCGTTTTGCCCCAACGCGAGGCTAGCCTTCCCGATAAGGTAGAACTGACCGTTCCCGCCAAATAGGTTAAAAATAGAAGACCCAATAAAGTCGGGGACAATCCATAAGGAGGACCACTTAATAGAAAGGTAATAAAATTAAAGCTCCCTAAAAATACAAAAAAATGAAGACCCCCAACCAAAAAGGCTAAGCTAAGCAGTGGATTTCGCAAATGCCTTACCATCGCCCTTGTTGCTTGCCCTAAATGAAAGGGAACCTTTTGAAATTGCCGGGATGGCGGCAAAAGCCATACAAAACATAAGACAAACAGAAGACTGATGCTTCCAATGAAGAGAAATGAAGCTCTCCATCCCCAGAGATCGGCTACCATCCCACTGAACAATCTTCCGCTCAATCCGCCAAGGCTGTTGGCGCTGATATACATTCCAATCCCTAAGCTTAAAGCTTTCGGCGAGAATTCTTCGCCCATATAAGCCATCGCAATCGATGGCAGTCCTGCTAGAAAAAAGCCTTGCAAAGCTCTGAGGACAAGCAGCCAGGTGTAATCAGTGGCTATCGAGGCCATGATGGTCATGATTACCGCCCCTAACATCGACCAACCCATGATGATCTTTCTTCCTACCGCATCTGACAAAGGACCATAGAAAAGAAGGGCCGCACTTATACTAAAGGTTACGATGGATAAGGATAAACTTGCCCACGCCGGCGTAATTTGAAAGCTTTCCGTAAACAGAGGCAGCAAAGGCTGTGTCAAATACACCATGGCAAATACAAAAAACGACCCGAGGCTTAAGGCAAAGGTGGCTCGCCAATACTCTCTTGTGCCTTGTTCTATCATTTTCTTCCCACCTTTATCTAACTATTTGTGTATAGAGATCATAACATGCTTGTTATCCATAAAATAAATATATTATATTTATCATATCTATAACTATTAGGAATGGAAGTGAGAGGATAGACATGGAGTTACGTCAATTAGAGGTTTTTTTAGAGGTTGCACGTACCATGAATTTCACCCGTGCAGCAGAAAACCTGCTCATCGCACAGCCCGCGATCAGTAAATCGATTCAAAAATTGGAACAAGAGCTTCAATTGACATTAATTGACCGTACATCGAAACAAATTACCCTAACACCGGAAGGCATCGTTTTTCTCCATCATACCCATGAGATTTTAACCAAAGTAAGCGATATGAAAACAGAGATGAATGAACTTCGGGGACTGGAAAAAGGGGAAATTCGCATCGGTCTTCCTTCCATGTATGGCAGTTACTTTTTCCCGCCGCTCATTAAGGAATTTAAAAGATCCTATCAGCATTTACAAATTAGTGTGGTTGAAGAGGGAACAATGCAAATCCAAAGATTGGTTGAGCGAAAAGAGATCGATTTAGGCATTATTGTTGTTGATAATCCACCAGAACAATTGGGTTATTTTCCTCTGCTACTAGAAGAAATGGTGGTTTGTGTTCCGCTATCCCACCCCTTTTCCGAAAAGAGTTCCATCTCTTACCGTGATTTGATTCAAGAGCCCTTGGTTTTATTTAAAGAGGGATATCTTCAGCGCAATCTCATTCTGGAGTCGAGTAAAATTACAGGCGTTACTCCCAATGTCACTTTTTCCTCGAATCAACTATCCCTCATCAAATCCTTGGTAAGGGAAGGGCTTGGTATCACCTTATTTCTTCGCACGGTGGTCGATTCAGATCCACATTTGACAGCAGTCTCCCTTGAACCTCCTGCTTTTCTGCAACTTGCCATAGCCTGGAACAAGAACAGTTACCTTTCTGTAGCCAGTCAGGCCCTGCTTCACTTTATTAAAAACAGAAAACACACGATATAGGGAAAACCACTGAAAATGTCACTATATCGTGTGTCGGATAGAGGGAATCATACCCTTTTGAGTCAACCTTCTTTCATCAATTTCTCCAATTCATCCAGGGTTTCTTTAAAGCCTTTGAGAGCCTGTCGAACGACATCCGGAGAGTTCATATCCACCCCAGCTTCCTTCAGGATTTCAATCGGATCCTTAGAATCGCCAGCAGATAGAAATTGCTGGATATACCGTTGGACAGCAGGGTCTCCCTCTTCCCACATTTGTTGTGCGAAGGCATTGGCGGCGGCAAACCCGGTTGCATATTGGTAAACGTAGTAATTCCGGTAAAAATGGGGAATTCTAGCCCACCCCAAGGAAGCTGCATCATCAACCTCCAGATTCGGTCCAAAATACTTTTTCAGAAGGGCTCCATAGATTTCTTTAAATGCGGAAGCCGTCAACACTCCCCCTTTTTCCGCCTGCTCATGGACCTTTTGCTCGAATTCAGCAAACAAGGTTTGCAGGAATAGGGTTCCGGTATAATCCTCTAATCTTTGATTTAGAATGGCGATCTTTTCTTCCTTGCTTTTCGCCTTCGCATACATCTCTTTAAAAAGCAGGGCTTCGTTAGTGGTAGAAGCAACCTCGGCTGTAAAAATCGGATAACTGGCACTCAAGTATGGCTGGTTTTGGTTTGAAAAGTAAGAGTGAGCGGCATGTCCAAACTCGTGAGCCAGCGTATAGATATCATCCACTCCCCCTAGATAATTTAATAAGATGAAGGGATGAGTGTCATAAGCGCCCCACTGATATGCCCCTGTCCGTTTGCCCGGGGTGTAATAAACATCGACCCATCGCTCCGTAAAAGCACGATCCATTAGGTGCTGATAATCTTTCCCCAAAATCGAAAGGCCTTGCTTCACCCGCTCCTTAGCCGTATCAAATGAGATATATTCCTCTTTTTCTTGACGTATAAACTGCATGTACATATCGTAAAGATACATTTTATCTAATTTTGCGGTTTGCTTCTTTAATTCAATATACCGGTGCATATAGGGCAAACTTTCCCCCACCGTCTTCACCAGATTATCATAAACAGAAATAGGAATTTGATTAACCTCAAGGCTAGCTTCCCTAGAAGAAGGATATTTTCTTACATTGGAATAAAAAATATTTTTCTTCACCTCTGACTGAAGCACTTGAGCAAAGGTGTCCTGAAACTGTTGAACCGTTTTATAATAGGCATCATACGCCCGTTTACGAACTTCCCGGTCACCGCTTTTAATGAGGGTGCTATAATTAGCAGGGGTGAGTACGACCTCTTCGCCGCTTTCATCCTTCACGGAAGGATAAGTCAAATCTTTGGTAAGCATTCCGAAAATGCTTCCCGGTGCTTCTGCCAGCACACCGCTTTTAGCCAGAATCTGCTCCATTTCCTTCGGTAAGGTATGATCTTTGCCACGTACCTGAACATCAATCCAGCGACGATACTCCCTCATTTCAGGATTTTCCACAAACTCCTGTAACTTATCCGGTGAAATGTTAAGCAGCTCAGGAATAAAAAAAGAGAGTTTTTCACTTATCTTGATCGATAAATCATCCGCTTGGGCTGTCAACGTCTGATTGGTTGAATTGCCTTTGTCCGTGTGAAAAGACAGTTTGGCATAAGCATAGGTTTTTTCAAAAACCCGACTCAACTCTATATAAAGTTCAATCGCTTCTTTTAAATTTTCGGCGGAATCACCTAATTGCCCTGACCTGTCATGTAATTGATTCGCAAGCTTCTCCACATGTCTCAGATCCTTCTTCCATTCCTCCTGGTTGGCATATAGATCCTCTAATCGCCATTTATACTGCTCGGGAATATCATTTCTCGATTTATACTGCGGTACGGAAGAGACTTGCTCCGCCTTCATTTGGGGACTGATGCCCATCGCTGTTCCATAAAAAAGGAAAACGATGAGTAACATGATGCTCAAAAGGGATAAATTTTGCTTTTTCATAAGCGTCTCTCCTTCATAGTATGCTGGTGCCCTAAGTCGAAACTCTCTTTCACTAGCAAGGAACCTTTCTTTTCCACCTTCAGTGATGATATGATAATGTAGTGCTTAGGGTATAACAAACTAAGCCATAGGCTCAAAAGAAAACAAGGAGGTTACTTCATGTCTCAAACATTGCCCCCTAAAACCTGTTCCGTTGAACGAATGATTACTGCTGAACAGGATATAAAGCTTGTACTTGAAGGAAAGAAAACCGCAACCCGCCGCAATGGCCGTTATGCCGATCCGGGCGAAACCTTTGAACTTCAAGGCAAAACATTTCAAGTAACCCAGGTGTATGCCCAAACCTTGGGTGAAATGACAGACAGCCATGCCCAACAGGAAGGGTACGACAACATGGAAGGATATAAAAATTACATCCTTTCTCTTCACCCAGGAATGCCTTTCTTGCCTCATATGCAAGTTTGGGTACATGAATTTAAAGCCGTGTAAGGCGGAAAAAGTAGAGCATCCACGCTCTACTTTTTTACATATCGGAAAGTATTATACGCATATAGCTACGCTAGTTGCTTTCTTATTATGTTGCTTAATATTCCTTTTTATGTTTTATTTTGATTCAACCAGAACATAACGAAATCTTATCAACTTGATAATAAATAATGAAAATGGTAAAATTATCAAGATTCCTGCTCTTGGGTTTCAAAACTTACATACATAGGAGGAGAATTTATTATGGCTGATCGTTTAGTAGGACTTCCTGCACCAAGTTTTGAAATGGAAACGGCTTTGGGAAATGGGAAAGAGTTTGGCAAGGTATCTCTTGATGACTACAAAGGAAAATGGTTAGTTCTTTTCTTCTATCCTTTAGACTTTACTTTTGTTTGCCCGACTGAAATTACGGCTATGAGTGACCGATATGAAGAATTTATTGATTTGGATACAGAAGTACTTGGAGTTTCGACCGACTCTAAGTTCTCTCACCGCGCTTGGATAAACACTCCACGGGATTCTAATGGCCTTGGCGAGTTGAAATTCCCCCTCGCAGCAGACCTGACTCACAAGGTTTCCCGTGATTATGGTGTTCTATTGGAGGATAATGGGATTGCTCTTCGCGGTCTATTCATCATCAGCCCAGAAGGGGAATTAAAGTATCAAGTGGTTCATCACAATGATATCGGACGTTCCGTAGATGAAACCCTTCGTGTACTTCAAGCGCTTCAAGCTGGAGGACTATGCCCGGCCAACTGGAAACCTGGTCAAAAGACTCTTTAAGATTTTCAGAAATAGAAAAAGGGCTGCCTCATGATAATCATGAAGGCAGCCCTTTTTCTATTTTCTCAATCGTTCTAAAAAGTCATGCAGAATCCGGGCCGTTAATCCCCAGATCACATAATTTTCGTAGCGGTAAAAATACTCGGCAACTTTTGCTTTGCGCCATTTGTAATACTTCCCATTGGGAATCAAGTTAAACGGAAAATCCTCCGTTGGTTTCATTTCAATAGGAACATGATAAAGTTCCGGTATATGCGAAAGCAAATAGTCAAGTGGAACCGTAAACACTTCGGCCACTTCCTCAGGGTCGGGATGAAGCTCGATTCCCTGCTTAAGCTGACAAAGAAACGGATAAATTATGCTATGCGTCGTTACAAAAAGGTCGAGTGTACCGATCATCGCCAATTGATCAGCATGAATACCTAATTCCTCACAGGTTTCCCGAACAGCTGCCGCTTCTTCAGTCAGGTCATCGGGCTCGATTCTTCCTCCAGGAAAGCAGATTTCCCCAGGCTGATGCCGAAGGTTATGCCCCCTTACTTGAAACAACACGGATAACCCTTTTTCCGTCTCCACCAAGGGAACCATTACGGCAGCCTTGGCCACACTCTCATGTCCCAATATATGCGGGATTCGATTTTCATAAACATTCTTAATCTGACTAATCATGGTCAAGCCCCCCATCATGGAACTTCCCCTCAAAGCTTCCGCACTTCGTTTGTGAGGGTTTATTCTATCTTACCACGGTGGGATCGAAACGAGTAGGCCTTATGGTATTGGTTCTCTGTACTTTTCCTCCAATTCCAATGGCCAACCAATCTAACCTAAATATCGATGATAAAGAGTCTTCGCTTCTATCACATCTTTCGTGCCATGTACCAGCACCCGCCCATCCTTGAAGATAGCCAATCGATGATTTTCCGTTGATAAAGAAACGAGATATGGATTCTTCTCTACTTTTCCGTGGACGGCCAGTGTCAAAGCCAGTTGATCCAGATCTCTGCTCATGGAATGGGTGGGCCGGATCTGAACCGTCTCTCTTCCGCAAAGAACAGCCGTTTTGGTATGATTAGCGGCATCCAAATACGGATAGACCGGGTGAGTGCCACACGATGGACACTCCTCCTTTTTCATTCGATCTACCCTGATGGATGCTTGCTGATTTTTCCATAAATCAAACGATAATAGAGTGGGGCGCAAAGCTTCTTCGTCGCCTGTCAGAATCTTGAGCGCTTCTGTGGTTTGATAGGCTACCACCATTTGTACAGCTGGGCTGATGATTCCAGCTGTATCACATGTTGCGCCCCCCATTGGCACGGTTTCCAGAAGGCAGCTTAAGCAGGGGGTCTTCCCCGGAATGATCGTATAGGTCAAACCATAACTGCCCACACAGGCACCATAAATCCAAGGGATCCTATATTTTTGGGCAGCATCGTTTAAAATAAGCCTCGTGTCGAAATTATCCGTTGCATCAATAATAAGATTCACTCCATCGACAAGAGACACGATTTCTTCCGTTGTCACATCCTTAACCCAAGCACATACTTCAATCTCTGAATTCAGCTCTTGAAGTCTGTTTTGGGCAGCCACTGCCTTTGGGATTCTATTGGTAGCATCCTTTTCGGAATAGAGCTGTTGGCGCTGAAGATTGCTCCATTCCACGTAATCGCGGTCAACAATGGTCAACCTCCCTACTCCAGCTCTTGCCAAAATCTCGGCATTCCCTGTTCCTAGTGCCCCAGCCCCCATAATCAACGCATGCTTTTGGGACAGCTTCTGTTGGCCGCTTACCCCAATGGGGGCAAACAATTCCTGCCTGGAATAACGTTCTCTCAAACCCTGCTCATTCCTTCCATTGGGCTGCTGGCTGTGGCATAGCGCTTCTTGGGAATTCGTCCGGCTTCATATCCCATCCTCCCTGCTTCAATCCCCAACTTCATGGCTAACGCCATTTTGATAGGATCTTTTGCTCCAGAAACTGCGGTATTCAAAAGGACACCGTCCGCTCCCATCTCCATCGCCATCGCTGCATCAGATGGCACCCCAATTCCGGCATCGACAATAACGGGAACTGTTGCTTGTTCAAGAATGAAGCTTAAATTCAAAGGATTGACGATTCCCTGTCCGGATCCAATGGGAGAAGCACCCGGCATCACCGCATGGACTCCCAATTCCTGCAATCGTTTGGCCAACAGCACATCATCAGAAATATAAGGAAGAACAACAAATCCCTCTTCCAGAAGAATCTCACTCGCCTTCAACGTTTCGAATGGATCGGGCAAGAGCGTCTTCGGATCACCGATGACTTCTACCTTAATCATGTCGCATAAACCGGAGGCTTTAGCCAGCCTTGCGATTCGGACCGCTTCCTCTGCAGTAGAAGCACCTGCCGTATTGGGCAGCAGCGTATATTTTTTCACATCCAGCATGTCCAGGAAATTGGGCTGGCTTGGTTCAAAAATATTCATCCGTCGAACAGCAAAGGTCAAAATCTGCGTTTCGGATACCTCTACTGCCTGTTTCTGAATCTCAAAATCGGGGAATTTCCCCGTACCCAACAATAATCTGGAACGGAATTCATAAGGTCCAATCTTTAGCATCATTTTCATCCTCCTCCTACAAAATGAACAATTTCGATTCGATCCCCATCGGTGAGACGGGTTATGGCATGTTCTTCTTTTTGCAATATGCTGGCATTCACTTCAACCACGACCACTTTGTTTCCCAAGCCATAGTGATGAAGGAGATCTGCCACATAGCTAACCGTGTCAGGAATGACGACTTGTTCTCCGTTGATTTGAAGCTTCATGGAATTCCTCCCAGCTGTATGATCCATACTGACTTCTCTAGGACAATGACCTTCTTGTCTCTTTTGGCTAGTTGATAGAGGATGGATCCCCCAATCACACCGCTTCCAATTTGTGCAACATTATAATCTCTACTCCTATTTCGTTTCCCACTCATGCAAGGCTTCAAAATATCGCTGTGCCGCTAGCCGTGGATCACCCGCGTCCAGAATCCCCGACATAACAGCAATCCCGGCAGCCCCTGCTTCCATGACAGCTGGCACATATTCAAGATGGATTCCCCCGATGGCTATCACCGGGATGCTTACCCCTTGAACCAGATGAACCAGCGCCTTTATCCCCCTTGCCTGTAACCCAGGCTTTGACCCCGTGGGGAAGATATGGCCATAGATGAGAAAATCAGCTCCTTGTTGTTCCATTTCTATTGCTTCCTCAAGGGCATGGGCCGAGCGTCCAATTCGAAGCCCTGGAAAAGCTGTTTTCACCCAGCGCGGCTCCAGGCTGTGATAAGCCAGTTGAACACCTTTCACGCGTGCTGCAACTGCTATATCAATTCGATCATTGATATAGATTTTTTCTGCTGGAACCCCAAATTGAGTCAACAGTTGAACGCCTTCCCAGATTTCCTTCGCATCCCTTGCTTTTTCCCGAATATGAATGGCCGTTACAAAAGGATGGATAAGGCCTGCAATCTCGGCAAATTCTCTCAATGTCTTTCGTCCATTGCTAATCACATGCAATTCCCGGGCTCTCATATGCTAGTACACCTCTTTCCAGAAAATGAAAAGACCACTTTCACGATGGAAAGTGGTCTGCATATGACGTCATCAAATGTTGCGACATGGCATCCGCTTTCCTACGCTGGTGTTAACCAGATCAGGTTCAAAGGGTCTGGAAGGCATTCTTCCATCTCAGCTATACAGCTCCCCTAGGGATTCTTCGAAACGTTATTTACTTTTATTGTCTAATCATAACATGGAGGATACCTTTGTCAAGATATGAATACTCTTCCAATTGTGAGTAGGATCTTCTTTAAAAGACGATGTGTCTTCTTTAAAAGAAGGACAAGCACAAATTCTTAAAGCTATCGATGAATTAAAAGCCGATGTGAACTACGCAGTGCAATCTTCTGATGAAAACCGTAAAGAACTTTATAAGAAAGCTACTAGCGTAGCCTTATGCGTATAATACTTGACTGATAAGTATAAAATCAAACAAAAAATGTACTCATAAACCTAACCAAACTAAGCTCCTTTATCCTGCAAAATATCATCATTTTTCATTTCGCAAAAAACAAATACTTTTCCCATACCCAAAGAAAGCATAGAATCCAGACCACAGTCCGAATTCTATGCTTCTCTTCTATCCACCGATATGGGACATTTCCACTTTGCTTCTATTCTTCAATTCCTTTGTGTTGCTTAATCTTTCTTCAGAGTAGCGATCCTTGCGCCCGGACCACACTTCACGGATGATGTCTGCCACTTCCTCATCGGTTTTTCCTTCGCGCAGCGGTGCTCGAAGATCTGTTCCCTGTGAAGCGAATAAACAGGTATAGATGCGACCTTCAGCCGATAATCGCACTCGCGTACAGGTAGAGCAAAAAGCATGGGTTACTGAGGAAATCAGTCCGATTTCTTTGTCTGTACCCTTAAAGCGGTACCGGGATGCAACTTCTCCAAAATAGTTGGGATTGACAGGCTCCAGAGGCATTTCCTTATGGATCATCTGAACGATGTCACGGCTTGGCACAACCTGATCTAGCTTCCAGCCATTCGAATTTCCTACATCCATAAATTCGATAAATCGCAAAATATGTCCCTTATCGTGAAAATATTGAGCCATGGGCAGGATATCTTGATCATTGACCCCTTTTTGTACGACCATATTCACTTTAACCTGCATCCCGACACTCGCAGCCGCTTCGATCCCCTCTAGAATTTGAGACACCTTAACTCCCCTGCCATTCATCCTTCCAAAGCGTTCATCATCCAAGCTATCCAAACTGACAGTGATCCGATGCAACCCGGCATCCTTCAGTGTTTGAGCATGCCGTGCCAACAAAGATCCATTCGTCGTCATCGCAATGTCCTGGACCCCTTCCACCTGGTTAATCATTTCAATTAATTGGGGAAGATCCTTGCGCATCAGCGGTTCGCCGCCAGTAATCCGTATCTTCTCTACGCCCAAAGAGGTGAATATATGCGTTACACGGGACAACTCTTCAAAACTTAATAGCTTTTCCCGGGGCAGGAATTCAAAATCAGGGCCAAAAATTTCTGCTGGCATACAATACTGACAGCGAAAATTACACCGGTCAGTGACAGAAATACGCAAGTCCCTTAGGGGCCGATCAAGAGAATCGATCGTTTTCAAAGGTTCGGACATATCTTCACCCACTTTCTTCATATTAGAATGTCTTATAGATCACTTGGCCAGTATCACGACAAGAATATCCTCCGAGTTCTTCTACTTCTTGTTTAAATTCAGAGGACTGGATAACATCAAGCAAGGATTGCCCTTCCTCGCTTTCATAGAAGCTTTTGCTCATGAGGATATCATATCGTTCTTCAGCCACAGGAATAAAGTCCAATCCCATGGACTGCGCGGCTGAATAAACACCCAATCCGGCATCTGCTGCCTCACCTGCTACCGCAGCTGCTACACTCAAGTGCGAAACAGCTTCCCGATCATAGCCATAGACTTCTACCCTGCTGATACCCTCCTGCTTTAACAGGTAGTCAAACAGCAATCTCGTACCAGCTCCACGTTGTCGGTTAATGTACGTAATTCCTGGTCTAGCTACATCCTTGATCGATCCTATCCCAAGAGGATTTCCCTTCGGAACGATCCAGCCCTGCTGGCGATAGACAAGATTTAGCAGTACGGCTTCTTTGCCTTTTAAATATTTTTCGATAAAAGGAATATTATAAGTTCCCGTTGCTTCGTCAAATAGATGAACTCCCGCTGCATGCGCCTCTCCCTTTTGAATAGCTAGGATTCCTCCCATACTCCCTACATGGGAAGAGATAAGGAACCTATCAGGGAAAAGATCGCGCAAACGAGAATGAAGGACATCTAATGACAGATCATGGCTGCCGGTAACCACAACCGTGTTGTTTATATGCTCAATCGGACGATACAACTCAACTTCCGCTTCCTCTCCCTGCTCATATCCGAGATTACCTGGCGGGATCCGCAACAACCCATCTGCCCGAACCATAGACATGGTCACGCCTGCGGCTCTTGTTAATGGATTCGCGATGTACTGCCCATCTATACATCCAATCGTCATGCGGACAAAATCTTCTGCTCCCATGACCGAAACGACGCGACGTCCCATCTTCACTTTCAGCTTAGGTCGTTGAATTTCCATCATACCATAATAATGGTACACAAGAGGGCGGGCAAACCATTCCAAATTCAGATAGGCGGATACAGGATAGCCTGGAAGACCAATCACCGGCGTTCCTTCAACAATCCCCGTTACCACTGGCTTTCCGGGGCGGGTAGCCACTCCATGTGTCAACACTTCTCCAAGTTCTTGGATGACATGGAAAGTAAAATCCTCCGTTCCTGCCGAAGATCCGGCATTCAGCAATACGATATCTGCTTCCTGTACTGCCTCCCGTACCGCTTGTTTAATCAGCTCATAGTCATCCTTGACAATCCCGCGATATATGGGTTCTGCTCCCCATTCTTCCAAAAAGGCGGAGAAAACCGACCCATTAAATTCGATAATCTCCCCCAGCTGTACCTCCTCTGATGGTGGAATAAGCTCGGTTCCTGTGGGGATAATAGCTACTTTGGGCTTGCAGAACACTGGCACTTTCACATTTCCGCCCGCAAGCAAAGCACCCAAATCTACCGCTCGTAGCTTATGATGGGCCGGTATGATCATCTCTCCTACTACCACATCCTCCCCAATCGGACGAATATGCTGCCAAGGAGCGATAGGGTCTAGTATTTCAACGGTATCCTCATCAACCTGGTGAATATTTTCGATCATAATAACAGCATCAAATTCATGTGGAATCGGATCGCCTGTATCTACTATTTGATAATCCTGGATACGTACGAGATGGATGGGATTTTGTTCATTCGCACCATACGTTTTCTCGGCTTTAACCGCAATCCCATCCATCGCTGAAGCATGGTAATTCGGCATGGAAACTTTGGCATATATCGGTTGAGCTGTCACCCTTCCCAATGCCTTCGATGTCAGTATCCATTCTATCTTTTTTTCGAAGCTCACGCTGTGCAGCACATCACTTTGCGCTTCATGAAGCGGAGTATCTTCCAAGTAAATTTTCCTCATATCTCTCTCCCTTTCCGTGGGCGAATAAGAATTTATAAATTTCCCCGAAATTCTTTCTCTGCATAAGTGCAACTAGGCCTCAATAAAAGCTTTTCTTACACTTATCAGAAAGTATTATACGCATAGGGTTATGCCAGTAGCTTTCTTACTATCTGAACAACATGACCTTGACCGTTTCGCCTTCCAGCACACCTTCTTTATTTGCAATAATCTCCACTATCCCATCGCTATCCACCATGGTAAAGATAAGACCCGACTTTCCGAATACAGGGACAGCCCATAACCCATCCTGCCGTTCTTCCAATTTGATTCGAATATAATCAGAACGCCCCACAGCCGAAGGGATATTACGCGAGATGCGAGCATCCACCCTTGTATCCGTTTTTGCTTTTTGGAGCCCTTCTATTTGTTCTAAGATAGGTATTGCTAACAAATTAAATATAATCAGCGCGGATGCAGGATGCCCAGGCAATCCCATGGCTGGTCTATTGCCAGCTTTGGCAATAATCGTTGGTTTTCCCGGTTTGATCGACACACCATGAACAAGGATTCCGGGGGCTCCTAACGCCTCAAGTACCTGAACGGTATAGTCTCTTGTTCCTACTGAACTACCCCCTGAAAGCAGCATAAAATCAACTTTTTCAAATAAAGCTTTAGCTTTTTGCAAAAATTCTTCGTAATCATCCTTCACAATCCCGGCATAAATAACTTCCGCTCCGTACTGACGGGCTGCCGCAGCGATGGTGACTCCGTTTATATCACGTATCTCCCCTGGAGCTAAATCTTTCTTTCCGGGCGGAACAATTTCATCTCCCGTTGAAAGAATGCCTACTACTGGACGGGGATAGACAAGAACCTCAGTCCTGCCGATTGCGGACAAAACGCCGAGATCCTGGGGTCTCAGTCTTCGGCCGGAACAGATAACTTGAGCTCCTTCCTGGACATCATCACCTGCTTGGATAACGTTTTCTCCAGGAGCAATCTGACGATAGACATTCAATAGATCACCTACTTCTTCCACATGCTCCACCATTACCACGCCGTCTGCTCCCGGCGGAAGCATTCCGCCAGTGGGTATGTATTGGGCTTGTCCTTCCAATAGAGGGAGTCCCGCAGCCTTGCCCATTTCTACCTTCCCCGTTATGTCTAGGAAAGCAGGGAGTGAATCGGAAGCTCCATAGGTATCCCTTGCTTTTACAGCAAATCCATCTACTGTGGATCGAGGAAAAGGGGGAACCTGTTCTTCCGAGTAAATGTTTTCAGCCAATACTCTTCCAAGTGCTTCATGAAGCGGAACTTGGATTGGGGTTTTATAAGGAGTAAAATTTTCCTGAATAATCGATAAGGTATCTTGAACAGTTTTGACCTGGAAAAATTTCATAACCGGCCTCCATTAGCTAAATTATTCTTCTATTTTAACACAAAAAATGTATGTCTGATTTTCATAGTGCAATAATATATAAAAAATTTTATAACCTAATGCACAATTAATCAATTATAATAAAAGGAAAAAGGGGATTTCCGCAAAATGATCGTAAAAGTATTTGCTAATTTTCGGGAGATTTGCCATTCTAAGGCGGTTGAAGTTCCTAGCAAAGACGGCGATACCGTCATGGATATATTGGAAACTTTACTAAAGATGTTCCCAGCATTGGAAGAAGAGGTATTTAAGGAAGACCGCACACTGAAGCAATTTGTCCATGTGTTTCTTAATGGCCGAAACATCATTCATGAGAATGGGCTGCAAACCGTAGTCAAGAGTGATGACCAGTTTGCCTTATTTCCTCCTGTCGCTGGGGGGTAAAGTCAGCCAGCACCGATGAACAACTTGAGCCTGTGATCGCACAATACCGAAAAAAACTTTTGAGCAGGTGGATGAGGGACGGGATTTTGGTAATTCTTACTTTAAATTATGTCACTGGTGATTTATCTCACGGAAACCTGGTTATCCTATCTATATTATAGAAAATGTAAACATTAAATCTTTCGGAGGTTAGCCATCATGGAGAAATTCGATCGTTCTACCAAGACGGGTGAAATAGTAATTAAAGTTCCACAAGCCAGTTCTATCCTAAAGAGATACCGTATTGATTTCTGCTGCGGTGGAAATCGTCCCATTGGAGAAGTATGTGAAGAGAAAAATTTGAATGGCGATAAGATCCTGGAAGAAATCAATGCGCTAGCTCAAACTCTTGAAGAACAGACAGGCGAAAAAGATTGGGCTCAAGCGTCCTACGAAGAAACTATCGAGCATATCATTAACAGATATCATTCTTACCTTTTCAAGCAGCTTCCAGAAATCAGCCCCTATGTAACGAAAATTTTGCGCGTTCATGGACAGCATCACCCTGAGTTGGTTGAATTACATGAGCTGTTCCATAATTTCAAGAAGGAATTGGAACTTCATACCATGAAGGAAGAGCAGACCGATTTCCCTGCAATCCTTGCATATGAAAAAGATCCGACACCTGAACGCTTAGCCAAGCTTCATGAGGTACTTGGTCAATTGGAAAAGGAGCATGAAGGCGCAGGAGAAATCCTGTTCAGAATGCGTGAAATCACCAATGATTACACACCTCCAGCAGATTCCTGCATGACTTATCAGCTTACATTTAAGAAGCTTGAAGAATTAGAAGCTGATACATTTGAGCACGTTCATCTCGAAAACTATATTTTCTTCCCTCGTGTATTGAGCGGAGAAAAAATTACAGTATAGAAAAACGAAGCACCATCGAATCTTAATCCGATGGTGCTTGTTTTTATGCCTAAAGTAAAGAAGCAAAAAGGATTTCAGCGAAACGATAGGGAATTATTAATATAACGAGAGAATGCGCTTTTCAGATATAGGAGGATTATGATGAATGAATCGATGAAGAAAAGATACTCCAGGCAAATCTTATTTCGCCCGATAGGCTTGACTGGACAGGAAAAGCTTGCTGAAAGCCGTGTGGCTATTGTTGGGATGGGAGCTTTGGGTACTGTATTGGCCAACCATATGGTACGCGGGGGGATCGGCTTTGTCCGGATCATGGATCGGGACTTTGTGGAGGAAAGCAATTTGCAAAGACAGATGCTTTACGATGAGGAAGACGCTTCAGAGCACTTGCCAAAAGCGATTGCTGCCGCCAATAAATTGAGAAGGATTAATTCTTTGGTAACTGTCGAGCCTATCATTACCGATTTGAATCCGTCCAATGCCGAAGAATTATTAAAGGACGTGGATCTAATCCTGGATGGAACAGATAATTTTTCGGTCCGCTATTTGATCAATGATATAGCTGTGAAGCATCGAATTCCTTGGGTTTATGGCGGAGCGGTCAGCTCAAAGGGAATGTTCGCTGCCATTCGTCCCTATGAAACCCCTTGCTATCGATGTTTGTTCCCCGATCCGCCTGTCGGCCGAGGGGAAACCTGCGATACAACTGGCGTGATTGGACCGATGATCCATATCATTGCGTCTTATCAAGCAACGGAAGCTTTAAAAATCTTGCTCGGCGCCCATGATCACTATAATCCTCATTTGGAACAGTTCGAACTCTGGATGAACCAGCATATGCAAATGAACATTAGTAAAGGAAGAAGTGAACAATGCCCTGCGTGTGGAAAAGGGGACTATACCTTCTTGAATCCGCTTACGGAATCAGGAGAAGATTATACATCTCTCTGTGGCCGCGATACCGTTCAAGTGGTGCCCCGAAGTCCGCAAAAAATCGATTTATCCGAATTGGCTGGGAGGCTAGAAGTTGTTGGAAAAGTGGAGAAAAATCCATTCCTCGTCCGCTTTTATGTAGATCACCACACCTTGGTGTTCTTTGCGGATGGACGTGTGTTGATTCAGGGGACCGATGACGTTGTGGCCGCAAAAACATTGTATGCTAAATATGTGGGGAATTAAAAAAATGAATCCCGCTCAACAATGTGAGCGGGGTGACTCAACCATCTTATTTAATAGAACCCAAAAACCGTTCTAAACGATCTAATCCTTCTTTTAAAATTGCCATAGAATAGGCATAGGAAATGCGAATATACCCTTCACCATAATTCGAGAATGCAGACCCAGGCACAACCGCTAGCTGTTCTGATTCAAGCAGCTGAACGGCAAAGTCAAAAGAGCTTCGTTGATAGCGCTGAATGGAGGGGAAAATATAGAAAGCCCCTCCCGGCTTCTCGACTTCCAATCCCATATCTACTAAACGGTCATGTACATAGTCTCTTCTCTTCAGGTACTCTGCCTTCATTACATCTGCATCGTCTATTCCACAGGTTAACGCTTCAATAGAAGCATGCTGACTGATGGTACTCGCACATGTAGCATTGTATTGATGGACCTTCAACATTTGTTGGGTAATGTATGCGGGTGCAAGGGTGAACCCGATCCTCCAGCCCGTCATTGAATGCGACTTGGAAAGGCCGTTGATCACGATCGTTTTTTCTCGCAGTCCCGGCTCAGCTGCAATCGAACAGTGATCTTCCCCGTAAATGAGTTCACTATAGATTTCATCTGATAAGATAAAGACTTCTTGATCGCGCAATAAGCTAATGATTTCCATGAGACTGTCACGATCCATCACGCATCCCGTCGGATTCGAAGGGTAAGGTAAAATAATGCAGCGGGTTTTCATTGTCAACTTACTCCGTATCATGTCTGCATTCATTTTAAACCCATTTTGGGTTGTGTCGACAAATACCGGAACCGCACCGCACAATTTGATAATTGGTTCATAGCCCGGATAAACAGGCCCGGGAAGAATTACCTCACAGCCTTCTTCCAGAATGGCCCGGAAGGCAATATCAATCGCTTCACTGGCTCCATTGGTGACGATGATCTCTGTTGCCGGGTCATAGTCCAAACTATATTTCTTCTGGACAAATTTACTCACTGACTGCCGCAATTCCATCAATCCTGCATTATGCGTATAGGTCGTTTGATTTTGATCAATCGCCCTTTTTCCTGCTTCTTTTATATGTTCTGGGGTAGGAAAATCTGGTTGTCCAATCGTCAAAGAGATAGCATCGGGATATCCCGCTACCATATTGGAAAACCGGCGAATTCCGGATATCTGTATTTCCTTTACCCTCTTATTTAAAAGGTGTTCCAAAGGTATCATCCTTCCACATGCGTTCTTATCCTAGCATTATTGACGAATGAGGTTACAAAGAAAGGTTATTTTATCTCCACTAAGGACTTTACATGATCCAGAATGGGAACCGCTATGGGGTATCTCTTCACTTGAAGATCATTTGCCTGTTTCATGGTTATTCCTTGTACGATACATCCACACCATCCTTGATAGGAATCCATATGCAAGACCTTCACTTGGAGCTTCTCCAGTTCGGATACTAACTGCAATGAATGATCATGCTTTACCGTGAGCAACACCCATTCCTGCGCTTTCGGTTCTGCTATGTCAGCGGATTCGGTCCAGTCTGCCTGAGGGGAAAACGGATGCGTGAGCAAAAAGGCTAAATCCTCTACCACGGCACTGGCTGTTGGCAACTCCCCCGCTCCACGGCCGGTAAACATCAAATCGCCCACAATATTCCCGCTAATTTGCACAGCATTAAAAGAATCCTTGATCCCTGCTAAAGGATGGGCAAGCGGCAGTAGGGAAGGGCAAACAGAAAGCCGGATTTCCCCCTTTTCCTTTTCCGCATGGGCCAAGAGCTTGAATCGGTATCCTAATTGTTTAGCTAGCTTCAATTCATCTAGAGAAAGATGGGAAATGCCGGTCCGGGAGATCTTTTCCAACTGAGGAGCTTGCCCGAAAACCAATTGAGATAAGATGTAAAGCTTATGTAAGGCATCAAACCCTTCCACATCAGCCGTGGGATCCAATTCGGCATACCCCAATTGCTGCGCTTCCCGGAGAACGTCCTCATAATTGCGTTCGAACTCTTCCATTTGTGTGAGGATATAGTTGGTCGTTCCGTTAATAATGCCTTGGATACGAGTAATTTCATTTGTTCTCAAAAATTGGCGAAGAACACTCAGAACAGGAATGCCCCCACCTACACTTGCTTCATAGTAAAAGTGAACTCCACGCTCATTAGCTAAGCGGATTAAAGAACAGCCTTTTCTAGCTAATAGCTCTTTGTTAGCCGTAACCACATGGCAACCTTTCTGAATAGCCTTTTCTAAATAGCTGCAGGTTGGCTCCACCCCCCCTATTGCCTCCACGATGACATGAACATCCGCCTTTAATAGATCATCAAAACTTGTCGTCAGTAAATCGGCATCAATAGAAACGCCCCGCTCCTTTTCCAAATTCTTGACGAGAATCTTAACGATCTCTACCTTTTGGCCGATTCTTTCTGTCAGTCTTTGTTCTTGCATGCGAAGAGTTTTCACCACACCAGTCCCAACTGTTCCTAAACCTAACAACCCTACGCGAACAACTTCCATTTTTTATCCCCCTTCTTCTCTCGGAATTCCTACAACGTCGATTACACTTCCTTGCTGGAATGCAACTGTTGTACCCCTGTAATACTCTTATTGTTAAGGAAAAAACCTCTTCATTTAAGAAGAGGTTTTTTGACCTCCTCTTATCGTTCAGGAGATCCTCCTGCAGGAATTGGCACCTTGTCTAAGCTGAATACTTTGACGGTTGCCGGGCTTCATCGGGCCAGTCCCTCTGCCACTCTGGATAAGAGATATTTTTTTATGCTTAGTCTGCATTAAAATATTTAGCTTGCGGATGGGAGAATACCATAGCGGAAACCGATGCCTCCGGTTCCATCATAAATCCGTCTGTCAGTTGAACTCCGATCTGAGTCGGATTCATCATACGGAACAGCTTCTCTTGATCCTCTAAATTTGGACAGGCCGGATAGCCAAAAGATACGCGAATCCCTTGATAGCGAGCCCCAAAGCGCTCAAGCATAGTCATGTCCGCATGATCCGGGAATCCCCAACTGTCACGCATAACATGATGCAATCTTTCGGCAAATGACTCTGCCAATTCTAGTGCTAAAGCTTGAATAGCATGGGATCGGACATATTCTCCTTTTTCCTTCCATTCCGTCGATATCTCTCGAATTCCTTTTCCAGCTGTAACTACGAGGAAGCCAACCGCATCCATCACACCACTTTCTACTGGACGAACGAAATCAGCTAAGCACAAGTAGGGGTCATGAGACTGCCGAGGGAACTGGAATCTCTCTAGTACACGGGAATGATCCTGCGGATCATAAATCAGGATATCATTGCCGTCAGACTGTGCCGGATAGAATTGATACATCCCATTCGCTTGTATTGTTTCCTTATGTTTGGCCTCCAAAAGAAGGGTATCAATAACCTCTTTTAATTCCAGCGCTTTCGGATCTCCTTCTTCTAACAATTGATCAACGGATCCACGGAGCCCCATGTGTTTGCCCAACAGCATCCGCCAATTAATATAAGGCTGTAGATAGGAGATCGGATAGTTGCGAAGCACATGTGTCTCAAAATCCGGCGGTTGGAAGATAGGCGCATTGCGATCAATATTGGAAACTTTCACTTCCTTGCTTATTTCCTTTTTCTTGCCGCCTGTATCCTCTTGCTTCAAGAGAGCAAGCTTCTTCTCCTTTAGTTCATCCACTAACCGCTCCCGCTGTTCCACATCCATGATCTGATTGGCTAAATCCAAGCCATACATGGCATCTTTGGAATAAAGGACGAGCCCTTCGTATTCCGGAGCAATTCGTGTATCCGTAAATTTGCGCGTTAACGCTGCCCCTCCTACTAGAATAGGAACGTTGATTCCAGCACTTTTCAAATCTTGGGCTGTGGTGACCATTTGCTGAGCGGACTTTACCAATAGTCCGGAAAGCCCAATGGCATCCGGCTGCTCCTCACGATAAGCACGGATAAGTTCTTCCGGCGGAACTTTGATTCCCAAATTTACAATTTCATAGCCGTTATTAGACAGTATGATTTCCACCAAGTTCTTGCCAATGTCGTGAACATCTCCTTTGACCGTGGCAAGCAGGATTTTCCCTTTAGATAAGGAATCACTTCGTTTCATATGAGGTTCCAAGAAAGCGACAGAGGTTTTCATCACTTCTGCACTTTGCAGCACCTCGGCGACAATGAGTTCGTTATTGTTAAATAAACGTCCTACTTCACTCATACCTTTCATGAGCGGTCCATTGATAATATCCAAGGGGGCATATTTCGCCATAGCTTCATCCAGATCCTTGAGCAGGCCATCCTTCGATCCTTCAATAATATATTGGGCTAATCGATCTTCTAAGGAAAGATTGGATATTTGTTCTTTTTTCTCCACCTTCTTTTCACGGTAGAAGGCTGTAAATTGAGCCAAATTTTCATCGGTAGTACGGAAAATCAAATCTTCCGCCATTTGTTTTTCTTCCTCAGGAATCGAGGCAAACCGCTCTAGCTTCTCCGTATTGACAATGGCATAATCCAGACCTGCCTTCGTACAATGATAGAGGAAAACCGCATTTAATACTTCCCTGCCAGCTGGCGGCAATCCAAAGGACACATTGCTGACTCCGAGAATCGTTTGACATTCCGGCATGGCTTCCTTAATTAAGCGAATTCCTTCGACCGTCTCCTTAGCTGAACCGATGTAAGCCTCATCTCCTGTACCGACAGGAAATACAAGTGGATCGAAGATGAGATCCCGAGGATCCAAACCATATTTATTCACAAGAAGATCATAGGAACGTCTAGCCACTTCCAGCTTCTTTTCGCGGGTAACGGCCATCCCTTTCTCATCAATAGTTCCCACCACAACAGCCGCTCCATAAGTATTAATCAAAGGAGCAACCTCTTCAAAACGTTCTTCTCCATCCTCGAGGTTGATCGAGTTAATGATGGCCTTTCCTTGGGAAAACTTTAGAGCGAGCTCCATCACCTTAGGATCGGTGGAATCAATCATCAAAGGAACCTTCACCTTGTTAACCACAAAGCGTAAAAATTGGCTCATGTCCTCCGCTTCATCACGGTCGGGATCAGCCAAGCAAACATCGATGATATTTGCGCCTTTCTTCACTTGAGCGCGTGCGATCTCGGATGCGTCCTCATATTTCTCTTCTTTGATGAGATCACGAAACTTTTTTGATCCAATGACATTCGTTCTTTCTCCTACAAACAAGGGGCGGTTGTCCTGTTCCAAATAAACCGGCTCAATTCCCGATACAACGTGACCATGGGGTTCTACGTCTGTTCTAGGTTTGTAGTGTTTTAGAGTTTCTGCCATGGCCCGAATATGATCAGGCGTCGTTCCGCAGCATCCCCCAGCCACATTGATCCATCCTTTTTCCGCAAAGCCGGCTAGCTTATTAGCTAAGGCTTGGGGGGATTCATGATAATGTCCGTTCTCATCCGGGAGACCTGCATTTGGATAACAGCTGACTGCACATTGGGCGAGCCCTGCTAAGGTTCGAATATGATCACGCATAAACTCAGGCCCTGTCGCGCAATTCAATCCCACGGATATGGGCTTGAGATGTTCGAGCGAAATATAGAAGGCCTCAATATTTTGACCAGCAAGGGTGGTCCCCATCGGTTCAATCGTTCCAGAAATCATCACCGGGAGTTCTGTTCCTAATTCAGCAAATGCCTTTTTGATTCCGATGCTGGCTGCCTTAACATTCAGCATGTCTTGAGCCGTTTCCACAAGGAGTAGATCCACTCCTCCCTGGATGAGGGCACGAGTCTGCTCTTGATAGGTATCCACTAGTTCATCGAAGGTAATTCCTCCGGTAACGGACAATGTTTTCGTGGTAGGTCCCATAGACCCGGCAACAAAACGCGGCCAATCCGGTGTGGAATACTTCTCTGTAGCCGCTTTTGCCAACTTTGCAGCAGCTAAATTGATTTCTTCTGATCGATCCTGCAAATCATATTCGGCAAGAACCACACTCGTTGCACCGAATGTATTGGTTTCGATAATATCTGCCCCTGCTTCTAAATACTTTTCATGCATGCTCAAAATCAAATTTGGACGAGTGAGGTTCAACATTTCGTTGCAGCCATCTAAGTCTTCTCCCCCAAAATCTTCAGCAGTAAGATCCTCCTGCTGAATCAGTGTACCCATTGCCCCGTCAAGAATGAGGATTTTCTTTTCTAGCTGCTTCCTTACACTGTTCTTCGACAATACCCTTCTCTCCCTTCAAACGAAACGCGTCTATCATATTATTGTAAATAGTTTAAACAGAGCTTGCTAACTGCCCTGTCAAACTTATACAAAATAAGAAAGCACTGGCGTAGCCTCATGCGTATAATACTTTCCGATTAAGTGCAAAAAAACTCCTTCGATAAGAAGGAGTTTCATTCATCAGCCTCTTATCTTTCAGAACCCATTTGGCTCTGCTGGAATTAGCACCTACTAAGGATCTTAGCGGTTGCTGGGTTTCATCGGGCCAGTCCCTCCACCTCTCTGGATAAGTTTATTCTTTTTCTTTCATATAGTTATAAGTAAACTATCATTTAATGAGGATGTTGTCAAATTCGAACTCTTTTTCTTGCGATAGGAAAAAGGGATAGTCCTTATACCTGGACTATCCCTTTTAGGCATTAAAACGTAAAATTCATAACCCGGCTCCAAAGTCCTTTTTTCGGCTTCTTATCACGCATTTCCCGCAGATTATCCATCAGAGCCTGATCTCGTTTTGCTACTTCTACCTCGGTCCATTTTCCCTTCAATTCGCATACTTCCTGCTGCAGGGCC
Source organism: Brevibacillus sp. (assembly GCA_036676475.1). Taxonomy (GTDB): domain Bacteria; phylum Bacillota; class Bacilli; order Aneurinibacillales; family RAOX-1; genus LC029. The sequence continues at coordinate 5,869 of JAKFCU010000103.1, read as the reverse complement.
CTAATGGTTTCCTGCATTTCCTCGACCATTTTCCAATCCATCATGACCATATCAGCATAATTTTGCGGCTGAGATTCCGCTCCCATTCCCTGGCCCTCAGCCTGTCCGAATTTACCGGATAAATTCGAGCGAATTTCATGGTGATCGAACCCTTTGTCCTTCGCCTCTTTGATGAACTGGAACACTTCCTTGGCTTCCGGTTTAAAGTATACCTGCTTTCCCTCCACTTCCATAGGAACAAACTGATAAAACTGTTCCTTCCAGCTGCGAATGCTCTGCCAGGTTGTATCTAACTCCTTTGCCATATCTTTCAAGGAATAACAATGTTCCGTCATCTCATTCACCCTTTTCGACTAGTAGTATACTACGCATACGGCTATGCCAGTAGCTTTCTTATACTTAGAGATCAAGTATTATACGCATACGGCTATGCCAGTAGCTTTCTTATGCTCATTTTAACAAATGATGCTAGAAAAAATTGTCAGTTGGTGAATGATTTTTCTGTATGCTTTTGTTCCCTTTTGTCGCAATTATACTTTAGCCATTTTCCCCATCCTTTTCGCTGATTCTATAATCAACGGGGCCATTTCATCCATCTTCTCTACCGTTAGGCGGGAAGCCGGACCAGAAACAGAAAGTGCAGCCATGACTTGGCCTTGGCGATGAATAACCGGGGCTGCTACCGCACTTGTCCCCTGTTCCCGTTCCTCAACACTAGTGGCATAGCCTATACTCTGAATCTGCATTAGCTGATTCTTATAATGATTTTTATCCACGTATTCTGGCCATGCTGGATCATTTAGAATCCATTCTTTCATTTTAAAGTCCTCAAAAGCCACTAAAACCTTGCTTGATGCACCAACGGCTAATGGCAATCTCACCCCGATAGGGGCCACCCGGCGAATCGTATGCTTGCTCTCTACTGCTTGAATCCGTAGTCTTTCCCTTGCGTCCCTTACGTACAAACTTATCGTTTCCCCTAAGCTATCCCGCAGCTTCTCCATTTCAGGTAAGAACAGTAAGGCGGGGTCATCCTCTCGAACCAGATTAGCAGAGAGCTCCCACAATCGGAATCCAAGGCGGTACTTCTCTGAAACCGGGTCCCGAACCAAGAATCCTTTTCCTTCAAGCGACGCTAAGAGTCGATGAACCGTACTCTTATTTAAAGAGACTTTGACAGCAATCTCCGTTAAGCCCAGATCACTCTCCTCTGTAAAACAAAGCAGAATATCTAAAGCGCGTTCAACAGCCCGAACGGTCAACTTCTTATCCTCCAACCGACACACCTCCTCTACCAATAGGACTTTTTGTTATTTTTTATCAGTGAATGGACAGGATATTTATGAAGGAGTAAATGGTGTTCCGTACCATGGAACACAGTTGCATCTGATAACATTATATCTCAGGAGGAGTAATTCGTAAATAACGACTAATAATCACTCATTTCAAAGAAATTTGATGTAAATTAGTTATGTACGACTCCCAAAATAAGATGTATAATGAGTATCGTAAGAGAAACTCGGTTTCAACAGATGAAACTAAAAGAAATCTTAGCGTAAGATTTCACATATTTAAAAGGGAGGTTGCAACATGGCAAATACGGATCATTATGGAGTTAAATCAGAACTTAAAGTAGGAGAACAAACCTATACCTACTTTTCCTTAGCTGGCCTTGAAAAACTCGGACCAGTATCCAAGCTTCCATATTCTATAAAAGTTCTTTTGGAAGCAGCTGTTCGTCAATTTGATGGTAAAGGCATTACTGAAGAGCATGTCAATAAGATTGCAAACTGGACCGTAGAACGCGATCCAAATCAAGAGATTCCATTTAAAGTAGCCCGGATCGTACTTCAAGACTTCACTGGTGTTCCTGCAGTTGTTGACTTAGCAGCGATGCGTGGAACTATGCAGCGAATGGGCGGCGATGTTTCCAAAATCAATCCGCTTGTTCCTGTTGACTTGGTTATTGACCATTCCGTTATGGTTGATAACTTCGGAAGCTCTGATGCCCTGGAATTAAATGAAAAGATTGAATTTGAGCGCAATGCTGAGCGTTATCGTTTCCTTCGCTGGGCACAAACCGCTTTTAATAACTTCCGTGCTGTTCCTCCGTCAACTGGAATCGTACACCAAGTTAACCTAGAGTACCTGGCTTCTGTTGCTGCTACTAATGTAGTAGATGGAGAAACTCAAGTCTATCCGGATTCCCTAGTAGGTACAGACTCTCATACGACCATGATCAACGGTCTTGGCGTAGTGGGTTGGGGGGTCGGTGGTATCGAAGCAGAAGCAGGTATGCTTGGACAGCCTCTTTACTTCGTTACACCTGAAGTGGTAGGTTTCAAATTAACCGGAACATTAGCTGAAGGAGCAACTGCTACTGACCTTGCTCTTACTGTGACCAATATCCTTCGTAAAAAAGGTGTAGTTGGTAAGTTCGTTGAGTTCTTTGGACCGGGCGTAAGCAATATGAGCTTAGCTGACCGGGCTACTGTGGCTAACATGGCTCCTGAATACGGAGCAACCATGGGCTTCTTCCCAGTAGATCAAGAAACTTTAAACTACTTAAGATTAACTGGTCGCAACGAAGATCAAATCTCTTTAGTTGAAGCTTACTATAAAGCTCAAGGCATGTTCTTGACTCCAGACAGTCCTGAGCCTGTATATTCCGATATTGTTGAATTGGATCTTTCTACCGTTGTCCCTTCCCTTGCTGGTCCTAAACGTCCGCAAGACCGTGTGGAATTGACAGAAATGAAGCAAGCATTCAACGATGCTATCCGCACCCCGATCGCAAAAGGCGGTTTCGGACTTTCTGAAGATGATTTGAAGAAAGAAGCAAATGTTGATCACGTAAATGGTGCAAAGTCCCAAATGAAGAACGGTGCAGTGGTTATTACAGCAATCACTAGCTGTACAAACACTTCTAACCCAAGCGTGTTAATCGCAGCTGGTCTTGTTGCCAAGAAAGCCGTAGAAAAAGGATTGAAGAAGCCTGCTTACGTGAAGAGCTCCTTAACTCCTGGTTCTCGTGTGGTTACCGATTACTTGGTAGAAGCTGGACTATTGGATTCCCTTGAAGCTCTTGGCTTCCACGTAGCAGGATATGGCTGTGCAACATGTATTGGAAACTCTGGACCGCTTCCTGATGAAGTAAGCCAAGCCATTGCAGATAATGACTTGACAGTTGCTGCTGTACTTTCCGGTAACCGTAACTTTGAAGGACGTATCCATGCTCAAATAAAAGCTAACTACCTTGCTTCTCCACCACTTGTTATCGGTTATGCGATAGCAGGAACTGTAGATATTGACTTGACAACCGAACCAATCGGCTATGATCAGTCTAACCAACCTGTATATTTAAAGGATATCTGGCCAACTTCTCTTGAAATTCAAGAAGCCATGAGTAAAGCGGTGCGCCCAGAATTATTCCGCAAGCGTTATGAAGATGTATTCAGAGCGAATGAGCGTTGGAACCAAATCGATGCTCCAGAAGGACAACTATATGAGTGGGATGAAAAGTCCACTTATATCGCTGAACCTCCGTTCTTTATGGAACTTTCCGAAAACCTCGTGGATATCGTTGATATTACAGGTGCTCGCGCCCTTGCTCTAATGGGTGATTCTGTAACAACCGACCATATTTCTCCTGCTGGTAACATTAAGGCTGACAGCCCTGCAGGTTTATATCTTCAGGAAAATGGCGTAAAGAGTGTAGACTTCAACTCATACGGTTCCCGTCGCGGTAACCATGAAGTCATGATGCGTGGTACATTTGCTAATATCCGTATCCGCAACCAGATCGCTCCTGGTACTGAAGGTGGCGTAACCAAGTATCTTCCTACTGATGAAGTAATGTCCATCTATGATGCTTCCATGAAGTATCAAGCGGATAAAACTCCACTCGTAGTGATCGCTGGTAAGGAATACGGAACCGGAAGCTCCCGTGACTGGGCAGCTAAAGGAACATTCTTGCTTGGCGTAAAATCGGTTATTGCGGAAAGCTTTGAGCGTATCCATCGCAGTAACTTGGTTGGAATGGGTGTTCTTCCTCTTCAGTTTGCGGAAGGAACGAATGCACAATCTCTAGGTCTTACAGGAAGAGAAACCTTTGATATCGTTGGTTTGAGCAATGATGTTCAGCCTAGCCAAAGCGTTAAAGTAACGGCTACCCGCGAAGATGGCAGCAGCATTCAATTCGATGCGGTTGTTCGCTTAGACAGCGTAGTTGATATTGAATACTATCGCAACGGCGGTATCCTACAAACGGTATTGCGTCAATTGGCAAATAAATAAAATGTAAAGAACCAGGCTTTTTGCCTGGTTCTTTTTTTATTAGGTGATTTTTTTTTGAGAACGGTCACAAGGTTATACGCCACACAAATATCAAGTGGCACAGGTGTAAAAACTTGTAATGGTTTTTTGTATAGTCATCCACGCCATCGCAACCGCATCGAAGTAGTGTTCTTAAATGCAAGCGCCAGAGCAACGGTCTGGTGCGTCAACCGAAGGTGTCACGACCTTTCTATTGTAGCTAGGGTTTCTAGCTTAAGTCTGGTGAACTTACCCAGAAGGGACGAAGCTAGAGATGTGGTAGCTTTTCAGAAGCCACGATACCTTTAGGTTCGTGGTAGTTCACTTATCTCCAAACATCCGATCCGCGTCTTCCATTAGTTTTCGAATCGAGTCATCATCCAAAGATCCCTTTTGTTTAAATTCCGTGATTTTCCCCTGCACCTGTTGAACAACCTCTTCATACTTCTGATATTCGTCCTCTACGGTCGAATCATACCAAAACAAATGTCCTTCCGCTCCGCTTCTTAAAATAGGGCCCTTCCAATGATCTGGATAAGTAAATTCCTTCTCACCAAAGACGATGGATAATACATCATCGGTTTCGATCGGAAGCAGATGATAGAAAGTTTCTTCCTGTCCCCCTTCAGCTATATTGAGGTGTACATAATGATATTGAAGATAGTGTTCTCCGGTGATTTGATCTTTCACGACTTGGTAGCTCTCTGCCCCTTTTTCCTGTAGAGTTTTGACGCATTCCGTTCGAGCCTGGTAGTCTTCAATAGATATAACCTTCTTATTTTTCAGTGAATCTGCCATTCTTTTTCCTCCTTGGATGAATTTCACCTAAATTCTGCATGAAATTCACTTACCATCCGACAGGTTTTGCAATTGATTTTTGCTACCATTATCATAGCATGAATCGAAAGGATGATGAATGATGAGAAAAGCCTCCATCTATAACATTACCCAGATGCCATTGCGGAAACATCAGGAAACCGTGGAATAGAATAATTATATCGGCTGCAAGGATAGACAAAGGAGGAGTAACAAACTTGAAATGCATTTGGTGTGATGGAGAAAACGCAACCACCGCGAAAAAGGATTGCCATTGGGTTGAACCTGGTGGAACAGAAATGGTGATTGTTACGGCAGTTCCTGCTATTGATTGCCCCCAATGTCAAGATATTTATATTGAGGATGAGATCAATGCTGAGGTGGAGCTTGCTTTAAATACGGTAGATCTTCAACAGCTTGGATTAAAATTCTCCTATGAGGATCTCATGAAGGCACCGAAAATGAATATATTTGATCTTTATAGAAGCGGTGCAAGTATTCGCTGTAATAAATAGTGCAATTGCGCGTATTTATCATTGTGCGAACCCTCTATCATCCTCATGAAGTAAGAAAGATACTTGCGTAGCCTTATGCGAATAATACTTTCTGATAAGTGTAAAAAAGAGCTGACTCTCATAACCTAAGAGTCAGCTCTTTCATATTTTTAGAATTTAGCTTGATACTTTTCAATTTCCCAGCTATGAACAGCTGTACGATAGCTATCCCATTCGTCACGCTT
>JAKFCU010000102.1:0-136429 GCA_036676475.1 Brevibacillus sp. | reverse complement strand
ATGCCCCACCATCTTTTTTTATTTTTAAACTTCCTTCAACCGAACATCTTTCAACAGCTTTCCCTGTTCTATATAGAGGATTCGGTGACCCAATCTTTCAGCCTCGGATTGATCATGGGTGACCATCAAAAAGGGGATTTTCCACATTTGATGAAGCTTAATGAGTTCCTCTTGACATTGCTGTCTTGTGTCCTGATCAAGGGCAGAGAGGGGTTCATCCAATAAAAGGAGGGAAGGCTCCGTGGCTAATGCCCGAGCTAAGGCCACTCTTTGCTTTTCTCCCCCCGAAATTTGGTGCGGATATTTTTTAGATAGATGACCGATTCCCAATAATTCTGTCAGATCTTGCTGGGAGTTTTTTGGTTGCTTCTGGCCATAGGCAATATTTTTTTCTACCGTCATATGAGGAAATAGGGCATAATCCTGGAATAGGTAACCGATGTTTCTTTCTTGTGGTGGCAGGCCCTTTTTGTTTTCTTCATAAAAAATGCGATCCCGGAGCTTGATGATGCCAGCATCTGGTTGAACTAAACCGGCGATACTATTGAGTATCGTGGTTTTTCCTGAACCGGAAGGTCCAAAGAGAACGACAATTTCATTACTTACGGAAAACTCAATGTGGAGGGAAAAGTGCGGCAGTCTTTTCTCCATTTGAACTTCAAGCAAAATCCTCACCTGCCCCTGTTATTTTCCATTTGCATACCTGCGAAGATTTCGCTTGGTCCACCAATTTAGCCAGATGATCATACTAAACCCTAAAGCAACGATCACCACCACCCAAAAGGAGGCAATTTCCATATGTCCGCCCTCTACAGCAAAATAGATAGCGATGGGGATGGTATCCGTTTTTCCAGGGATATAGCCCGCTAACATGAGCGTCGCACCAAATTCGCCTAAACCCCGTGCAAAAGAAAGGACGATTCCCGCCAGAACGCCTGGCCAAGCCAAAGGGAAAGAGATGGTCCAAAAGACGCGCCATTCTGATGCACCCATCGTCCTCGCGACATTCTCATATTTAGAGTCCACTTGCTGAAACGCGGCACTGGCACTCTGGTACATCAAGGGGAACGAAACAACAATAGAGGCAATAATGGCACCGATCCACGAAAAAACAACCTGTATATCGAACCAGGATAACAGCCATTGACCCAATACCCCATTTTTGCCAAAAAGAATTAGCAGTCCAAAGCCAACAACTGTCGGTGGAAGGACCAGTGGAAGAAGGAAAATCGACTCAATAAATCCTTTTCCCACAAAATCCTTTCGAGCAAGCAGTCGGGCAAAAAGGACACCCATTATAAAAACCATGACCGTGGAGATGCTAGCTACTTTTAAGGATAAGAGTAAAGGTGTATAAGAAATATGAGGAATCAAGCAAGCATCCCCCTCCTTTCAAAATAGGGGCTCTAGAATAACATACTCTCATTGTAAATCATAATAAAAATGGAAGCTATTCATTATGTCATAGCTGTCATTATCCTGGTTGTAGCCGCTAATGGAGCGATTAAGTGGATCATTGAGCGTTCCCGCCGCAGTAGGAAAAACGTATGAAAAAGGGCAGAGATAAGCCGGCATTACCTACCTTAGTGATAGAAATATGGGCGTATGCTTGAAAAAATTGGCTTATGCTCAAAAAGTTGCCCTGTAAGCTCAAAAAAATTGGTTTATGCTCGATAATTTTTCGTCATGCTCAAATCCATATATTAGAAAGCGGTTTCCAAATAGAATCCGCTTTCTTTAATCTCCTCGGTAGGTAAACTAGGGGTACTCTTTTTTTATAGGTTTGTAGAAGTGAAAGTTTGTTTGGTATGTTTCTTTTTCTCCCGTAATTGGCGAAAGAAGGATTTAAGAATATCCGAGCACTCCTCCGCTAGAATTCCTGAATCCACTTCTACTTGATGATTAAAGCGATCCTCCTGTAAAAGGTTCATCAAGGTTCCTGCACAACCGGCTTTCGGGTCGGAAACACCAAAAACAACCTTCTCCACTCGGGATTGAACAATAGCTCCCGCACACATGGGACAAGGCTCCAATGTTACATAAAGCGTACTTCCCATGAGTCTCCACCCCCCAAGCTTTGCACTAGCGGCTCTTAGGGCAATCAACTCAGCATGAGCTGTGGGATCTTTGCTTGTTTCTCTGAGATTGTACCCTTTTCCAATGACTACTCCCTCGCGAACAAGAATAGCACCAATAGGAACTTCACCTAGTGCCTCTGCCTTCTTGGCTTCTTGCAAAGCCATGGCCATAAAGATCTCATCTTGATTATACAATTGTGCTCCACCTCCTCTAAGCATGCAGCTTCTATTATGCCAAATCATCATCTTTGAGATCAACTTCAATTGGGATGATCATAATAAGCATCATCTTCTAATCCCTCCTCTTCAATGATATCCCAAATCCATTCTCCCTGGTCATTCTGCTTTACATAGATATGAGGTTCTTCCGTCATTCGTTTTAAAAAATACTTTAGAGCAAAGCGAATATCATCTATAGATGGCTCGCGATCATCTTCACCATAATGATCATGCATGAATGATGATACAATTGCCTTCACCTGATCCTCACTTAAACGGTTGCCGTAAAACTCCATGTTCGCCTCATCCTTTCGATCACATATCCTTTAATAGTATAAGTATAGTATGGGACTTTTTGATCTTGAGCATGAATACAGCATAATCAAGTCCAATAACGGGAATTTTTCCGCTTAAGCCATAACCCCGATAGTACCAAACTTTCTGGTAAAGATAATCGAGAAAAAGAAGAAACAAAGGAAACAATAAGCACTTGATTTGGTCGTTTCTTATGTGTTAACATATTTCTTGTCCAGGTAAGAATATTATACGGAGGCGTACCCAAGAGGCTGAAGGGGGCTGACTCGAAATCAGCTAGGGTCTGCAAGGGCCGCGGGGGTTCAAATCCTCTCGCCTCCGCCATACATATGAAACCAGTTGTATGGAGGGTTTTGATGTTTATGAACATGAAAATGTGAAGCTAGATGATAGTGCTTATACCTAACTGATTTACCTTAAAAAAAGGAGGGGTAGCTTGGTTAGAATTACTATAATCATCTAGGTATTACATATACTTAATTACATATGCACTTGAATTTGAAACCTCCTTACTTAAACAAAGGAGGTTTTTATTATTGAGAAAACAGATAAACGGAAGGGTGCAAGAACTGTCAGGGAACAGTTTAGCGAACAACAGAGCCATAACTTATCAACAAGTCTCCCAATTGAAGATTCCATCCGATATTTTATAACCGTAAAGAGAGCACAGAACCTAAAAGAACGAACTCTTCAAGGATATGAATAAAATCTAAGTTACTTTACCGAGTGGCCAAAGATGAATTATTGAAGGGAATAAAAAAAAGCCCCAAAAGGGGCAAACTCTCAACGCTAAACTACCGTTTGAATTTAGCATTACGATTATTATAACGGATCGTTACTCATCAATCATCTTTAACTATTTACCAATCGATTTCCCCTTATTTATATATTTCATGAAATTTAACCTACATTGGTAGATGATTCGATAATAATCGATTAGTATATAGATATACTTTTAATTTAAGGAGAACCTCATGCGGCTAGTGTCCATTGTAAATTGTGAGCCCGGAATGCTATTAGGGAAATCCATCTATCATGAGAATGGAAAGCTCTTGCTAGGTGAAGGGTTTGAACTGACAAACAGAGTTATTTCGCGCTTGAAAGAACAAGGGTTACCTTATGTCTACGTAAGGGATGCGGCTACAGATGACATTACCATTGAGGATGATATCCCTTTAGAGGTACGCAGAGAGTCAATTGCTCTCATCCAATCCTCCTTTGAAAAAATTCAAAGTGGACATATAAAACAAAATTCATCACTTCAAGGAAAAATTATACATGATTTTAAAAAAGTAGTGGATTTATTATTAACAGAGCTTAAGGGAAGCAAGACATTGATGAATTTGTTATCCAACATCCAGGTGAAGGATAATTACGTTTACTCCCATTCATTAAATGTCGCACTATATACGCTTGCTGTAGCGATTAAAAGAGGGTTTAATGATAAACAGTTATTTGAAATTGGGCTGGGATGCCTGCTTCATGATATTGGCAAGATGATGATTCCGCCAGAGGTTCTGCATAAACCAGGCAGATTAACTGATGACGAATTCAACGTTATCAAGAAACATACTGAATTTGGTTTTGACCTATTAAGAAAGCAATATGAAGTTCCTCTAGTATCTGCCCATTGTGCTTTTCAGCATCATGAGAAATGGAATGGAAAAGGATATCCCCGTGGATTAAAAGGGGAAGAGATTCATCTTTATGCCCGAACTATGGCCGTGGGGGATGTATTCGATGCCATGACCACCCACCGGGTTTATCGCAGGGCGATGCTGCCTCATGAGGCCATGGAAATCATCTATGCGGATACTAATACGCATTTCGAACAGGAAGTGGTTGAACTATTCCGCAAGACGATTGCAATCTATCCTGTTGGTGTTACTGTAAAGTTAAATACGGGGGAAACCGCTGTGGTCATTAGCAATAATGAGCATTCTCCAAGTCGGCCTGTTCTGAGGATTATCAAAGATCAATCGGATCAAGACCTGAAATCTTATTATGAACTGGATTTGATGAAGAATCTTAACGTTATGATTTCCGAGTATGATGCTATATTGTAGATAACTGTTCCTCAGTTTTACTGTTTTTATCTTAATCGAGTGAAACATAGATCCTTATACCTTTGATAGATTATGAATAATCTGCATGTTGGGAGGAGAAGGAGAAGGTTTGGAAGATAGCTTATATGAAAAATCAGTCACCTGTCTTTACTGTCGGAAAAACTTTAAAACAAAAAAGCTAAGAAAAAGCAAAATCCGTACTCATAGTAGGGATACTGATTTCTGTACTTACTACACGGGTGACAATCCTTTATTTTATGATGTTAATGTCTGTCCAAACTGTGGGTTTGCCTTTACGGAGAGTTTTTCAAATATACCAGATCTTCGGAAAGGGGATATCGAAAACCATTACCTCAAAAAAATCGTTGTCCCTCAATTGTGTGGGCCAAGAAAAATCGAAGATGCTATTAGAAGCTATAAGTTGGCCTTGTTATGCGCGATTATGCTAAGGGAGAAAACATTTATCTTGGCGAACCTATGCATGAGACTTGCTTGGTTCTATCGTTATATGGACAATGGGGATGAAGAAAGGCGATTTCTTTCCCATGCGCTGCAACAATACGAGGATTTATATCAGAACGAGCGTTTAGACCACATTCCTATGGAGGAAGAAAAGCTCGTTTATCTTATTGGAGAATTGAATGGACGGTTGGGTCAATACGAGAAAACGAGAAGATGGTTCAGCTATATTTTTACTTCCCGTGATTTAGAGCCAAAGTGGAAAACGTTAGCGAGAGACCGATGGTTAGAATATCGTCAAAATCAAGCGGATATTAAAGAAAATCCGGAAGGCTTTGAGGAATAAAATTTTAATGGAAGTATAAATGTTATGAGTTTGGATATCATAAGGATCCAAGATAAGAAGATGTTTAAGCTATTGATCCCTCGGCATGATCGTGTGTCGAGGGATTGATAATGCAAACTCCAATATTTACATAACAAATCAGCTTGAAACTCCTGCATGGAATATGGTATTCTATATAGGCAAGCAACGAATGCTTGCTTTCTAACATTGTGTATACTTTTGTCGTGCTAGATGGGGAGATGGCGGTGCCCTGTAACCCGCAATCCGCCTTAGCGGGGTTGAATTCCCATCAGAGGTGCGCTCATGTAAGGTCTGCCTTGTGCAAGTGGTGTTGACAACTGGGTCCTACGCAACAGGAAGCTGTGAACTTGGTCAGGTCCGGAAGGAAGCAGCCATAAGTGGCCCATCCCGTGTGCCGTAGGGTGGCCTGGTTAGAGCTAACTATACAAGTAACGCTTGGTTGATCGTATCGAGGTTGGGTGCACGGCATAAATTTTATTAAAAAGCTTCGATGGATCCTCCATTGAAGCTTTTTTGTACTTATTGGAAAGTATCATACGCATAAGGCTAATCCAGTAGCTTTCTTACATTTACTTGTCTGATAATTAATTGTGAAAACAAAATGAGCTATAGTATACTAAGAATATTGACTGAATCACAAAATTTGGAGTGTCCAACATGGCATACCGTGCTTTATATCGCGTGTTCAGACCTCAGACCTTTCAAGATGTGGTGGGTCAGGAACATATTACCCGAACGTTGCAAAATGCATTAAGAGAACAGCGGTTTTCCCATGCTTATTTATTTTGCGGGCCGCGTGGAACGGGGAAAACTAGTGCTGCGAAGATTTTGGCCAAGGCCGTAAACTGTCAGCGTGGGCCTGCTCCGGAGCCTTGCAATGAGTGCCCAGCATGTCTGGGTATTACAGAAGGATCGGTTGTAGATGTCATTGAAATTGATGCGGCATCGAATCGTGGCGTGGAGGAAATTAGGGATGTTCGGGATAAAGTTAAATATGCTCCAACCGAGGTGCCTTTTAAAGTCTATATAATAGACGAGGTGCACATGTTAACAACAGAAGCTTTTAATGCCTTGTTGAAGACATTAGAAGAGCCCCCAGAGCATGTCATCTTTATCTTGGCTACCACAGAACCTCATCGTCTGCCTGCTACGATTATTTCTCGATGCCAACGATTTGATTTCCGAAGCATTTCGACCAAAGCGATGATTGATCGTCTCCGTTATATTGCTGGGACGGAAGATGTTCTTGTTTCAGACCAGGCCTTGGCGTTAATGGCCCGTGTATCAGAAGGTGGAATGAGGGACGTATTAAGTTTATTTGATCAGGTGCTTTCGTATTCGGGAAATAAAGTCGAGGTAGAAGATGTCATTTTAGTAACAGGCGTAGTTTCTCAAGGCTTATTAACGGAAGTAGCGGTGAAAGTTCATCAACAAGATGCAGCGGGGTTAATGGAATTGGTTCACAAGGTCATTTCTGATGGAAAGAATCCAGAGCAGTTTTTGGACGATCTGCTCATCTTTTTCCGTGACCTGCTCCTTTATAAAACAGCGCCAGGTTTAGAAGAGGTACAGCATCGACTGATGGGAGATGACCGGTTCGGTCAGATGGCTGATGATTTTTCCAATGAACAACTGTATGCGATTATCGAAAAGCTGAATAAGGCCACTAGTGATATGAAATGGGCGACGCATCCTAGAATTATTTTGGAGATGGGCTTGATCCGTTTAGCAGAATCCCATCTGGAATCTTCTCCAAGCCGTGATCAGCCAATTCAAGGGAATTGGGATGACATGATGCGACGGATGGCCCAGTTAGAACAACGCATTCAGCAATCAGTTCAAGCACCACAAGCGGGACAAATCCCGGCAGTAAGCGAATCTCAACGAAGAGAGATGCCGAAGAAAAATATGATGCCTTCGACGGTCAAGATCAGCGAACATCGTATTAAAGAAGTTGCTGCAGAGTCTAATGCCCAGGAACTGCAAAAACTAACGCAGCAGTGGGCAGATATTCTAAATAAGATTAAAAAGAAAAGGATTCAGGTTCATGCTTGGTTTATGGATGGAGTTCCGGTGGCCATCGGTGATCGTGCCATCATCGTGAGCTTTAAGAGTGCTATCCATCGGGAAACGACGGAGAAGCCGCAACATCGTCAAATTATTGAAGAGATTCTTCAGGTGGTTTGGGGTAAACCTTTGGAATTACTCACCTTGATGGAGAACCAATGGCAGGAAATCTCCAGTCAATTTGAGCAAGGATCCGGTTCAGAAAAGAAGGAAGCAGAGCAGGATTCTCTAACTGATCCATTTGTTGATGAGGCGATCAAGTTGGTTGGAGAAGGACTGCTTCAAATAAAGGACTAAGTCCCCTAAGGGGAAATAATCGTTTGTAAGGAGGAAAAGGTATGCGTGGCGGAATGGGAAATATGGGTAATATGAACAATATGATGAAGCAAATGAAAAAACTCCAAGATCAGATGGTGAAGGCTCAAGATGAATTGAAAGATAAAACAGTGGAAGGCAAAGCAGGCGGCGGAGTGGTAACGGTGGTTGTGAATGGACATAAAGAGGTAAAGGATATTACCATTAAACCAGAAGCGGTTGACCCGGATGATATTGAAATGCTTCAAGATCTAATCTTGACTGCCGTTAATGATGCGATGAAGCAAGTAGATGATATGACAGGCCAGCAAATGGGTAAGCTGACCGGCGGAATGAACATTCCGGGATTATTCTAAGGTACGGACGTGTATTATCCAGAACCGATAGCGAAATTAATCGAAGGTTTCACCAAGTTGCCTGGAATAGGGCCTAAAACCGCGACACGTTTAGCCTTTTTTGTTCTCAATATGAAGGAAGACGATGTCATGGGCTTGGCCAAGGCTCTTGTCAATGCCAAGCGAAACCTTCTGTATTGCTCCCAATGCCAAAATATTACGGATGTAGATCCTTGTTATATTTGCAGCGATAAATCAAGGGATTCTTCCTGCATTTGTGTTGTACAGGAGGCAAAGGACCTCATTGCAATGGAAAGAACCAGAGAATTCCGTGGCACTTATCATGTGCTGCAAGGAGCCATTTCTCCCATGGAAGGGATAGGCCCGGAGGATATTCGTTTGCCCGAGCTGTTAAGCCGGTTAAAGGATGAACGGATTCAGGAACTAATCCTTGCGACCAATCCTAATATTGAAGGGGAAGCTACCGCGATGTATATTTCGAGGCTAGTGAAGCCCTTTGGCATCAAGGTTACTCGAATTGCCCACGGTCTTCCGGTTGGAGGAGACTTGGAGTATGCGGATGAGGTAACTTTAACCAAAGCCTTGGAAGGTCGACGAGAATTATAATCGATATGGGTAAGAACCAGTCAGGTAATGACTGGTTCTTTTTTCGTGGAGACAAGCGTATGTTGTTAATGATTGGGGGGATAAAAGCATGCTAGGAAAGGTGAAGGATGGTCTATCAGTAAAAAAGAGGATTATGGATGAGCGTAGAAACCTTCTGCAAGGAGTCCGCATGGCCGCAAAGCAGTGGCAATATGGTCATACTCAACAAGAGCGCAGCTATGTTTTGATGGATATCCTGGAGCGGAGATATATGTATCTTTATGGGATTGCGAAAAAGAGAAATCTTCATGCCTTAGAATAGACCAACAGGGAGATAACTTCGATAGGACACCAGCAAACAGATGAAAGGAGTGGATGTTCTGAATTTATTGCTTTGGATCATTGTTGCCTTAGGCTTCATCACGATTTTGATATTAGTCAGCCAGTCTATTTGGAGCCCGATGAAGTGGGTCGGATATGGTCTTTTCAAAATTGCCTTAGGCGGCATTATACTGTTTGTGTTTAACTCTATTGGAGGATATTATGATTTTATCATTCCTATTAATCCTGTAACAGCTGCCATGTCGGGTTTGCTTGGGATTCCAGGGTTAGTATCGCTTGTGTTGATGAAGGCATTTATTGTGGTTTAAGGGCGGAACCTGCTGTACGAAACTTCGTGCGGTGGGTTTTCTTTGTTATGGAATAGTATTTTATAGGAAACAATCAAAGGTAGGATGCTGCACCAGTGTAATCAGGAGGCGGGTAACACGTATGAAGACGAGAATAGGGGTCCTTGGGGGAAATAGTTTGGGATTAGCAGTTACAGTTCGATGGGTTGAAAGTGGGTATGACGTTATATTAGTAGAACCCTCCCTAGATCGGTTTCAAGATATTACAAAGGACACTTTTTTTTCATATGAACAGGATTTCATCGAGTCTTTTAGGAGAGCCAAGCTAAGTAACCGATTAGACGTATCGATAGATTTCTATAAGCTTTCAGGTATTCATTTTTTATTCGTTTGTGTAGAAAATATTCATCTACTATGGACCGTTGTTCACAAAATGGCATCGTTTCTTTCAGCGGATAAGGCTTGTTTGATAATAAAGAGTACGGTGCCAGTAGGAACGGCCGATGAAATTCAGCAGTGGTTCGATGAAAAGAGGAAGGGGATTGAGGTTATCTCTTTTCCCAATTTCCTTCGTAAGGGAGAAACCATGGCAGATATTCTTCAACCTGCACGGATCATCTTGGGTGGTGACGGAAATCAGCCAGGCATGAAGGCCTTGCGCAAGTTGCTTGCCTGCGACTCGCTGCCCATTATGGTGACGACGAGAAAGAATGCCGAAATGATCAAGCTAGCCTCGAATGCATTTTTAGCTGCAAAAATTTCCTTCATGAATCAAATAGCGCAAATCTGTGAAGGGCTTGGGGTAGATATCCAGACCGTTTCACGAGGGATGGGTCTTGATCCGCGGATTGGACAGGCTTTTCTAGAGGCGGGGATTGGGTTTGGCGGGCCTGGATTGCCAAATGATATGCACTTATTGATCGAACAAGCTAAGCAATATCAATGGACTACCCCATTGTTAGATGCTGTCATGATGATTAATCATCAACAAAGCGAATGGGCGATCGAGAAGGTAAAAGAAAAATTCGGGAAGCTAGAGGGGAGAACTTTGGCGGTGTGGGGCGTTACCTTTAAGGGGGAGACTGATGAGATTAGTCAATCGGTTTCCTTGGGCATTCTAGAGACTTTATTGAAAGAAAAAGTAATCCTACAAATCTATGATCCGGGCGGCTTACCCAGGTTAAAGGAAAAATGGGTGGCAGAAGGCATTTTTCAACGACATGAAACTCAAATTCGAATATATACCCATCCCTTGGAATCAGTCGAACAAGCAAGCGCTCTTCTCATTTTAACGAATTGGCAGGAATTTAAAGAAGTCAATCTAACAAGAGTCAAGGAGAGGATGGAGTGCCCCCTCATCATCGATGGGAGAAACTTATTCCCGCCACTTATGATGAAAGAACTCGGATTTGAATATATTTCAGTTGGTAGAAAAGTCTGAACATAGTGTATATATAAGGTTATATTGGTTAATAATGTTTGGTAAAATGGAATAAGGTGGTTAGCATGGAACGGATGAAAACAAGCTGTATTGTTTGCGGAACCCATCAAGAAGAAGGTATCACGATCTGGGATTCATTTATTTGTCATCAATGTGAGCAGGAAATGATTCATACGGATGTGTTTGATGCGAAATACCCCTTCTTTATCGAGAAGATGAAAAACATATGGAGAATGGAAGCCTAATTGAAATTGGAAGGAAGTTGTTTTGCAAGGTTGCAAGACGGCTTCCTTTTTGCTTTACTTGGGGAAGAAACGATGGTCGAAGTGGAGTGATGTGGAAATGGATCAGAAGCAAACCCCCTTAGTTGATGTCATGAGAAATTATCAGCAGTTAGGTACGGCTCGATTCCATGTTCCTGGACATAAGGGAAGGGGGAAGGACTCCCTGCTATCCCCCATTTTCCCTTTTGATTTAACCGAAATAACAGGATTGGATGATCTCCATCATCCCGAGGCTGCCATTTGGCAAGCACAACAGTTGGCCGCTGAGGTGTTTCATGCGGATAAGACCTTTTTTCTTGTAGGGGGAAGCACAGCTGGGAACTTGGCAATGATCATGGCTGTCTGTCAGCCGGGTGAGTCCATCCTTGTTCAAAGAAATGTTCATAAGTCGGTTATCCATGGCCTAATTTTTTCTCAAGCTCACCCTGTTTATCTAATGCCTGAAATCGATGTGGATACCGGTTTGCCGTTAACGGTTTCTCTTGCAGAACTTAAACGCAAGCTGAAGGAGACCCCAAAAGCAAAGGCTGTCTTTTTAAGCAATCCTAATTACTTTGGTATGGGCATGGATTTAACCCCTTATGCAGAGGAATGCGGGCGTGCCGGAATCCCTCTCCTAGTAGATGAAGCTCATGGCGCTCATTTTGGACAAGCCCAAGGATTGCCTATTTCCGCGATGCAAGCGGGAGCCTCAGCGGCTGTTCAATCTACGCATAAGATGCTTCCGTCACTGACGATGTCATCCATGCTTCATGTGAAAGGAGAGGCCCTTTCTCCTGATCGGCTTAGGCAGATTTTAAGCATGGTGCAATCCAGCAGTCCGTCCTACCCGTTAATGGCTTCCTTAGATCTTGCCCGCCATTATATTTATCATGAGGGAAAAGATGATTTACTTAGAGTAAGTCAATGGGTACAAGAATATAGAGCAAGAATCAATGCCTTATCCTTGCGGTGGCTGGTAGCTGTGGATAAGAGTCAATCCTATGATTATCTGGATCCATTTAAAATCACGCTGCGTACCAATTCCCCTCAATACCATGGATTTGCTTTACAAGAGTATTTAGAGCAGCAAGGGATTTTCCCAGAGTTAGCGGATGATCATCATGTACTACTTGCGTTATCTCCTCGAACGGAAGAAAACGATTTAATTCGCCTTCTAGATGCGATACAGAGCATGGAGCAGGGAATACGTGTGAAGACAACAGGAGGAATGAAGCTATCTGCACAGAATTACACTAGGGAGGTTGCCCGGACCCCCCATGAGGTATTTTATGCTCGTAAGTTTCGAATCCCTCTTCAAGAGGCCGATGGAAAAATTAGTGGGGAAATGATAATCCCTTATCCACCAGGGATCCCAACAGTCAATCCGGGAGAACGGTTGGGCCATCAGACTATGGAGTATATTCAACAGTTAAAGAAAATAGGATGTCGTTTTCATGGAGTTTCAGATCCGACTCTAGAAACGATTTTGGTGATTGAAGAATAGTGGAAAGAAGGAGATAGAAAAATGAACAAAGGCATCATGCTCACCTTAGAAGGGGGCGAGGGAGCGGGTAAGTCATATTTAATTGGCAGGATAAAGGAATTCTTAGAAAGCAAAGGTTTGTCTGTGGTCGCGACAAGGGAACCTGGCGGAATTGAAATAGCCGAGCAAATCAGGTCGATCATCCTGGATCCAAAAAACACGAAGATGGACCCTATTACAGAAGCGTTATTGTATGCGAGTGCAAGGCGACAGCATTTGGTCGAGAAGATTATCCCTGCCCTAGATCAAGGCAAGGTCGTGCTATGCGATCGGTTTATAGATAGCAGTTTGGCTTATCAAGGGTATGCTAGAGGGTTAGGGATCGATAAAGTGTTCTCGATCAATAAGCTTGCCATTGAAGATTGTATGCCACAACTGACCCTATTACTTGACTGTACACCAGAAGTAGGACTGGATAGAATACAGGTTGACAAACATCGGGAGGTTAATCGTCTCGATTTAGAGAATCTTGAGTTTCATCGTAAAGTGCGTGAGGGATACCTTAAATTAGCTAAAATGTTCCCTGATCGGATTGAGATTATTAATGCAGGGCAATCAAAGGAAAGTGTTTTTTCTGATGTCGAAAAAGTTCTAAACAATAAATTAATAGAATTGTAAGAGCCCTTCGTGCTTCCTGGGAGCTTCTAATCGGAAAATCTCCGTGTAAATGCTGTATACGGTTCAAAACTGAGTGTTTAGTCGGAATTTCTCTGGTTAGAAAGGACACTTGTATTAAAAAAATATACTTTTTATCGGAAATTTTCCGGGTATTTGTAAGGTTTTTTGCTTATTTTTATATTTTACCGGAATTTTCCCGACTAAGGTGCCCTTTCCACGAATAAGACAATCCCATATGAATTCATCACCCTAATTCTGGAATTGATATTGAATTAACCACTATTCGTGTATAATAGTGATTAAAATGGTGATTTTTTGTACTTATTAACAAGTATTATACGCATTAGGCTACGCCAGTAGCTTTCTAACAAGGTGATAAGATGAGTTGGAAAGATTATCTCAATCAAAATAGGGTTGCTTCCTTGCTTGAAAACAGCATTCGAAATGGAAGAGTAGCGCATGCATATCTTTTTACGGGTGGACAAGGAGTGGGCAAGAAAAAGCTAGCCCTCCATTTTGCTAAATCCCTTTTATGCCTCAAAGGGGATGGGGATGCTTGTGGCAGGTGCCATCATTGTCATCGGGTTGATTCAGGAAATCATCCGGATCTTCATCAAATTACTCCCGATGGAGCTAGTATCAAAATTGACCAAATCCGGCAATTGCAAAAGGAGTTCTCCTTCAAGGCGGTAGAATCCCTCCGAAATGTTTACATTCTCGAACATGTAGACAAAATGACGGTTCAAGCAGCCAACAGTCTCCTGAAGTTTTTAGAAGAACCGTCCTATCAGGTCACAGCTATCCTGTTGACCGAGCATCTTCATCAAATTTTGCCTACCATTATCTCACGCTGTCAAACGATTCATTTCGATGAGTTGGCCTTTGAGCAAAGGGTGAAGATTTTAAAGGGAGAAGGTTATTTTGAACCTCTTCTCCGTAATGCATGTAAAATTACAGCAGATTTGGAATATGCCAGGGAATTATGCCAATCAGAATGGTTTGCACAGTATCGAAATCTAGTGATACAATTAACAGAAGAGATCCTTGACAAAGGATCTTATGCTTTAATCACGCTTCAAGATAAGGTGTTGAAAAACGAACAAGGGAACCAAGGGTTGCCATTCATTCTAGACATCCTTATTCATTGGTATAGAGACTTATTATTTTTTCAGATAGATCGGAAGAGTGAGCTTGTAAATATTGATCAAATGGATGCCATCCAGAGGCAAGCTCTACGTTGCAGTAGGACTTGGGTATTAAACGGAATTGAGGAGGTCATGGAGGCGAAAAGACGACTTACACGCCATGCTAATCCTCAATTATCCCTCGAAAGGATGGTTATCCAGCTACAGGAGGGGTGAGTTTGGTCGAGGTTGTAGGCATCCGCTTTAAGAAAGCGGGGAAAATATATTACTTTGATCCCAGTGATCTAGCGATAGAAAAGAATGAATATGCTATCGTAGAAACCGCGCGTGGGGTTGAATATGGACAAGTTGTCATTGGCCGCAAGTTAGTTGCTGAGAGCGATGTCGTATTTCCTTTAAAAAAGGTCATTCGCTTAGCCGCGATAGAAGACTCTGAACAAGTGGAGTCCAATAAAAAAATGGCTGCTGAAGCGATGTCTGTTTGCCAGGAAAAGATTGTTCAACATGAGTTAGAGATGAAGCTGATTGATGTAGAGTACACCTTTGATCGAAATAAAATTATATTCTACTTTACAGCTGAGGGCCGCGTAGATTTTAGGGAGTTGGTGAAGGATCTTGCCTTTGTCTTCCGTACTCGCATTGAACTTCGGCAAATTGGAGTTCGAGACGAAGCGAAGATGCTGGGGGGAATTGGTCCCTGCGGCCGAATTCTCTGTTGCTCAACTTTCTTGGGTGATTTTGAGCCGGTTTCGATAAAAATGGCGAAGGACCAGAACCTCTCCTTAAATCCAGTGAAAATTTCTGGTTTATGCGGTCGTCTCATGTGCTGCCTAAAATACGAGAATGATAATTATGAAAGTGCCAAGGAGCTGCTACCGGAAATTGGGCATCAAGTATCGACTCCGATGGGTAGTGGAAAAGTGGTCGGATTGAACATTCTAGGAAGGCTCGTGCAAGTAGATTTACCTGAGCATGGAATGGTGGAATTCTCTCTAGAGGAAATTTCAGAGATGGAGAAGGTGAATTAGGTCTCGTCGGGGTGAGGGTATGGATAATCAGAAGGTATTTCTGCAGGCCACCAATATGGAAGAGCAAATGATTAAACTGCTGAAGGAAATGAGCAGTTTAAGAGAGAAAGTAGTGGAATTGCTGGAGGAGAATAAGAACCTCACCATAGAAAACCAGCACCTGCGTTTGCAATTAGAGCGAATGAACACGGTTGAAGTGCCAACAGAGAAGGAAGGGAAAGCGGAAGAAAAACAGAAAACAGCGATAGGGGAAGGGTACGATAACCTTGCAAGGCTGTATCAAGAAGGCTTCCATATATGCAATTTGCATTTTGGCAGCTTAAGAAAAGAAGGGGATTGCCTCTTTTGCCTTTCCTTTTTGCATAAATGAAATAGAAAACCCACCACACAGTCTGATGTGAGGTGGGTTTATTTTTTACGCCATGATGCTCATTCTTTCGGATTCTCAGGGAAAAATGGTATGATAAGGGCTGCAATTATCGGAAAGGATGTTTAATGATATGGAAGTAGTGTTGCACCCAAGCGAGCGAATCGATGACTTATTAACCCATGATCTTAAAATTATTCAGAGCAATGAAGTGTTCTGTTTTTCTATGGATGCTGTACTATTAGCCCGTTTTGTATCTTTGCCCATCCAAAAAGGGAGGATTATGGATTTATGTACGGGAAATGGAGTTATTCCCATTTTAATGTCGACCCGTTCTAAAGCAAAAATAGAATCCATCGAGATCCAGGAACGTTTATTTGATATGGCTGTCCGCAATGTTCAATTAAATGATTTAACCAATCAGTTGGTGGTCCATCATGGGGATTTGAAGAATGCCCCCGAGCAGTTTGGTCACGGCCAGTATGATGTGGTCACTTGTAATCCTCCATATATGATTGGTAATACCGGAGACCAGAACCTCAATCAGCATATAGCGATTGCCCGACATGAAATATACTGCACCTTGGAAGATGTCATTCGAGTGAGTGCCTGCCTGACTCGGTCTGGTGGAAAAGTGGCTCTGGTCCACCGACCTTCCCGATTGGTCGATTTAATTGATTTCATGCGTAAATATCGTGTGGAACCGAAGAAAGTCCGTTTTGTCTACCCAAAGCAGGGCGCAGAAGCCAATATGGTATTAATAGAGGGAATTCGTGATGGCAAGCCGGAAATGAAGGTGCTTCCGCCGTTGATTGTATATGATGCCAATGGTTCCTATTGTCCGGAGCTTATGGAAATTTATTATGGGGAGGGGAATCACGCATAATGTTTGTCCAGTCTAGCTTTTCAGGAAATCATGAAACGGAAGGCGAGCTTTTTTTGGTATCTACTCCGATTGGTAACCTTCAAGATATCACGGTGAGAGCGTTAGATATTTTAAAAATGGTCGATGTCATCGCGGCAGAGGATACAAGACAAACTCGTAAGCTATTGACCCATTTTCAAATTGAAGCTAAATTAGTGAGTCACCATGAGCATAATAAGGAAATGAGCATCAAGGGTTTGATCCAATGGTTACAAGAGGGAAAGAAGATTGCCCTGGTCAGTGATGCTGGAATGCCTGCCATTTCCGATCCTGGCTATGAATTGGTGCGAGAGGCGACAGCTTTGCATATCCCAGTTATTCCTATTCCTGGAGCCAATGCGGCCTTAAGTGCATTGATTGCATCCGGGTTGCCAACTGATAAATTCATGTTTGTTGGTTTTCTCCCACGCGAAAAGAAAGGATTACATGCTGAGTTAAACCGCATTAAACCCTATCCGGAGACGATTATCTTTTATGAATCTCCGCATCGGATTGGGAAAACACTGAAGGAAGTGAAAGAGGTCTTAGGTAACAGGGAAATTTGCCTGGCCCGGGAATTGACCAAGAAATATGAGGAATGGATACGCGGGAGCTTGGAAGAAGTTCTGGAGCACTTGAATCAGCAGGACCAGATCAGAGGAGAATTTTCAGTTGTTCTCCAGGGGAATACGATAGATTCTCCGATGGAGGCTACGGAGCTATGGTGGCAGGAATTAGACCCGGTGGATCATGTTGAACGGTACATACAAGAAGGACTGGCTTCGAAGGATGCGATCAAAAAGGTGGCAGAGGATCGCAAGGTTCCCAAGCGGGAAATTTATAATTTGTATCATGGTTAAACCAAATAAAGGCCGATTCCTCACAGGAACGGCCTTTATTTATTAAAGCTGGCTTGCTGGTATAGGAATCTCAGCAACACAGTCGCTACAAATTACTTTTCCTTTAAAATGCTTTACAGAATCCGCGTTACCACAGAAGATGCAAGCAGGCTCATATTTCTTTAAAATAATGCGTTCGCCATCCACGTAGATTTCAAGTGCGTCTTTTTCCCCAATTCCTAATGTTCTGCGAAGTTCGATTGGGATTACCACACGGCCCAACTCGTCCACTTTACGTACAATACCTGTAGATTTCAACATTTTATAATCTCCTCCCAAGTGTATAACCATTTTTATTTTTAGTGTATTTACGTCAAAATTCGACAAATTTTACTTACAATAATAATACCAGGGCTTCCAAATGTAGTCAACCTATTTTTTCAATTTATTGGAATAAGGTAGGAGGTTATTTACATTATAAGGGAGTATTATGATTTAAATCATTGATTTAATAGGGGTTGGACTATAACCGAAATCATGATATCCTACAATTTAGTAGTGTTTATTTGGAAAATAAACTGGAAATGACATTTATGATTTAATCTAAATTTCGACAAAGGGTTCGACATGGAGATTTTCGTATTTATTGTATTTATAGACATTCTTGCGTAAAGTTTTGTATTTTTGGGCTAAGATGAGATAATATTGCTTTAAAGAAGCTTTTTTAATATTGTGTGGGAGGAAAAAACTGTGTCAAGCCGTCCAACTTTCTATATTACAACGCCTATTTACTACCCGAGTAATAAATTACATATTGGAAATGCGTACACGACAATCGCCTCAGATGCCATGGCACGCTATAAAAGATTACGCGGTTATGATGTCTATTACTTAACAGGAACGGATGAGCATGGTCAAAAGCTGCAGCGCCGTGCCGAGGAAGAGGGATTAGAACCTATCCAATTTATTGATCCGATCGTAGGCTGGATTCGAGATTTGTGGGATAAATTAGATATTTCTTATGATGATTTTATTCGAACTACTCAAGACCGTCATAAGGAAGTGGTTCAAAAAATATTCCAGAAGCTTTACGACAAAGGGGATATTTATCTGGGTGAATATGAGGGATACTATTGTGTTCCTTGTGAAGCCTTCTGGACGGAACGTCAGGCAAAAAAAGGGGAAAAACTCCAATGCCCTGATTGTGAGCGTGACGTCAATCTAGTAAAAGAAAAGAGCTATTTTTTCCGGATGTCCAACTATCAGAATCGTCTGCTGCAATATATTGAGGAGAACCCTGAGTTTATTCAACCGGAATCCCGTCGCAATGAAATGGTTAATAATTTCCTCAAGCCAGGATTAGAGGATCTCTGTGTTTCTCGTACCACTTTTGACTGGGGAATTAAGGTGCCGAATGATCCTGAGCATGTCATCTATGTTTGGATTGATGCTTTAGCCAATTACATTACTGCATTAGGATTTATGAGTGAAGATGACCATTTGTACCAAAAATACTGGCCAGCTGATGTTCAACTGATTGGAAAGGACATTTTAAGATTCCATACGATTTATTGGCCTATTATCCTGATGGCACTGGATGTTCCTGTTCCAAAGAAGGTATTTGGTCATGGCTGGTTACTTATGCCGGACGGAAAAATGTCCAAGTCCAAAGGGAACGTGATCGATCCGAAGTTCCTTATTGATCGTTATGGTTCCGATTCCATTCGTTATTTCTTATTAAGAGAAATCGCCTTTGGGCAAGACGGAGTCTTCACGCCGGAAGCTTTCATCCAGCGTTTGAACTTTGACTTGGCTAATGATTTGGGAAATCTGGTCAGTCGTACGACCGCCATGATCGATAAGTATTTCGATGGGGTAATCCCTGCTCCGACCCAGCCTGGAGAATATGATGATCAACTCATCCAGTTAGCGGGTAAGACGGCAACGCTAGTCGAGCAGCATCTAGATCAAATGAGATTCAGTAACGCTTTGACACATCTTTGGGAGCTTGTCGGAAAAACTAATAAATATATCGATGAAACGACCCCGTGGGGATTGGCTAAGGATGAGGCCAATCGGGAGCGCTTGGGAACGGTACTCTATAACTTGGCCGAAAGCATTCGCATCATATCTGTCATGCTTCAGCCATTTATGACCAAAGCACCAGCGAAAATCTGGGAGCAGCTTGGTTTAAATACAGATGAAGCTGTTGTTTTACAGTGGGATCAAGCGAAGGAATGGGGCAAACTACCTTCCGGGGTAAAGGTAAATCGTAGCGAAATGTTGTTCCCACGCCTTGAATTAGAGGTTGAAATTATAGCTATTGATGAAAATACCGCGGCTGCTCGAAAGCAAGCAGAGGAAAATAAAAAACAAAAAACAGAGCAAGCTGAAGCCGTCAAAGCTGCACCGCCAGAAGTAGACGAAATCCCCATTGATGATTTCATGAAAGTAGAGCTGCGGGTGGCTCAAGTCATCTCTGCAGAGCCTGTGCCTAAAGCAGATAAGCTGCTTAAGCTTCAGTTAGATTTAGGATACGAACAACGGCAAGTCGTATCCGGTATTGCCAAGTATTACAGTCCTGAGGATTTGAAGGGCAAAAAGGTAGTTTGTGTAACTAATTTGAAGCCAGTCAAGCTAAGGGGAGAAATGTCCTACGGTATGATCCTGGCGGCATCTGATGGGGACCAATTAACCTTGGCTACAGTGCCTGACCATATGCCAAATGGTGCAAAAGTGAAGTAATATATTATGGAATGTCTTGCTTTCAGCAAGACTATTCCTGTTTTTACGGGAAACTTCCCAACATTATTCAACGTATTTTGACAAGAGAAAAGGTGGTGCTTCGATGCTTTTCGACACACATGCTCATTTAAATGCCGAGCAGTTTGCAGACGATCAGGATGAAGTTATTCGACGAGCAAAGGAAAATGGGGTGGATAAAATTGTGAATGTTGGGTTTAATCGTGAAACCATTCCCAGCTCCTTGGCCTTAGCGGAAAAGTATGATTTTATCTATACAGCTGTAGGGTGGCATCCTCAGGATGCCAAAGATATGAGAGATGAGGATTTTGATTGGCTAAGAGATCTTAGTAAGCATGAAAAAGTTATAGCGATTGGTGAAATTGGATTAGATTATTACTGGGATACCTCACCGAAGGATGTACAGCAAAAGATCTTTCGTCAACAGATCCAATTGGCTAAGGAATTAAATTTACCTATCATCATTCATGATCGTGAAGCTCATCAGGATATTGTCGACATCTTAAGACAAGAAAAGGCTTCTGAAGTGGGAGGTATCATGCATTGTTTTTCAGGAAGTCTGGAAATGGCGAAGGAATGCTTAGATATGAACTTCTACATCTCTTTCGGGGGTCCAGTGACCTTCAAGAATGCAAAAAAGCCAAAGGAAGTAGCTAAGCAAGTTCCACTGGAACGTCTGCTTATGGAAACTGATTGTCCTTATCTTACTCCTGAGCCTTTTCGAGGGAAACGTAATGAAAGCAGCTATGTAAAGTATGTAGCAGAAGCCATAGCGCAGCTACGAGAGATGGAAACGGAAGAATTGGTAAAGGTTACATACCATAATGCGATGAATTTATTTAGGCTTAAATAAATGGAAGGTGTTTTAACATTTTCGACAAATTTCACGGAGAACCGAAGTCATCCAAGCTGTTTCGATTTGACAAAAATGGGGTTGTCAACTAAAATGAACAAAGCTTGAAGAGGAGGACCTTAGGAAAATGTATCCAAAAAGAGTATTCCTATTATCACGGAAGTATCTTTTCATGGTTGGGATCCTAGCCGCACTTTTCATTACTGTTCTATCGATTTGGTTTTACCAGGCTAACCAACCAAAGCAAGTGGAATTTGTACACAATGGGGAAAGCAAAGTCGTTGCAACCAAGGCAAAGACAGTGGGGGAATTCCTGCAGCAACAGAATGTACAACGGGATTCGTATGACATCTTGAATCCACAAGAAGGCCACGAGATTGAGGAAGGCACCAAAATTACCTATAAAGATCGATGGCAGGTAGCCCTCCAAGAAGGGGACAGACAACAAGACATCATAACCGATCAACATACAGTACAAGCTATATTGCAAGAGCAGCATATCCGGTTAGGTGAATGGGATCGCATCGAACCAGCTGTGACTGCATCTATCGCTCCGAATCAAAAGATCACCATTATCAGGGTAGAAAAGGAAGTAGTCGAGAAAAAGCAAACCGTTGCCTTTAATGAGGTGACGAGGAAAGATTATTCCTTAGCTCAAGGTCAGAAAAAGGTTCTACAGGAAGGACAAGAGGGACAAGTTCTTGAACGTTTTGAAGTTGTATATGAGAATGGACAGGAAAAATCAAGATCTCTGATCGATTCGAAAATTATACGCCGAAAGCAGGACCGAATGGTGGCCATCGGAACCATGCTAACGGTATCACGGGGTGGATCCACTTTTTCCCCACGTAAAACGTTAAGTAATGTCATCTTGACAGCCTATTCTGCAGGAGCATCCCACACGGGTAAGAATGCTGACCATCCCCAATATGGGATTACCGCATCAGGAAAAAGAGCGGAGGAAGGCCGGACCATTGCGGTTGACCCTGGTATAATTCCATTAGGAACATGGGTTTATATTGAGGGAATCGGATTTCGTCGAGCGGAAGATACAGGTGGAGCTGTGAAGGGAAATAAGATTGATGTGTACTATGAAGACGACCGATCGGCCATAAATTTTGGAATGAAAAGGTCCAAAGCGGTGTATGTGATTGGTAGAAATAAACCACAATAACTGTGTTTCTTCGTGAACACAGTTTTTTCGTACTTATCAAAAAGTATTATACGCATACAGCTACATCAGTAGCTACGCATAACAGGGGAGAAAAGTATGATTAAAGAAGTGATTGTTGTTGAGGGAAAGTCTGATACAATCGCGATTCGACGTGCGGTAGAAGCGGATACAATTGAAACGGGCGGTTCGGCTATCCCGCAGGATGTGTTGGATCGAATTAAACGGGCTCAAGCAAAGAGAGGAGTCATTGTTTTTACTGATCCTGATTACCCGGGAGAGCGGATCCGGAAGATTATTAGTCAAGCTATTCCGGGCTGCAAGCATGCTTTTATCACTCGGGACCAAGGAAGAGGAAAGCGGAATCTAGGGGTCGAGTATGCGAGTGTAGAAGTGATTCAAAAAGCTTTGCAGGAGGTTCGTACAGAAACGACGGATTTGTATAAAGAAGAGATTAGCTTTTCCGATTTAATCGAGGCGGGTCTGGTGGGCGGAGCGTCGTCCGGTGAAAAGCGGCAGAAGTTGGGAGAAATTTTAGGAATTGGATATGCTAATGCTAAACAAATTCATAAAAGGTTGAATCAGCTACAGATATCAAAAAGAGAATTTGAATCAGCACTCAGTACGATAGGAGGGGGAATGTGAATGAAGGATATCGCCACACCCACCCGAACGAAAGAAATATTAAATAACTTTGGATTTTCTTTTAAGAAAAGCTTGGGCCAGAACTTCCTCATTGACACGAATGTTTTACATAACATTGTAAAAGCTGCAGAATTGGATAAAACGGCAGCCGTATTGGAGATAGGTCCAGGAATTGGGGCATTAACGGAACAATTGGCTCGGGCTGCAGGGAAAGTCGTTGCCATTGAGTTGGATCAGCGGCTTTTGCCTATTTTAGCGGATACGTTAGCGCCATACCCTAACGTGGAGATTGTCCACGGAGATGTTTTGAAAGTGGACTTGCAACAGTTGTTTCGAGAGAAGTTTGCTGAGTATTCGACCATTCATGTAGTTGCTAATTTACCCTATTACGTGACGAGTCCAATCCTAATGAGATTGTTGGAGGAGCAACTCCCTTTACAAAATATTGTCGTCATGATGCAGAAGGAAGTAGCGGAAAGGATTGCGGCTAGCCCGGGTGGGAAAGAATATGGGGCATTAAGCATCATAGCTCAATATTTTGCGAAGCCTGAGATCGCCATCATTGTACCACACAGTGTATTTATCCCCCAACCTAATGTTGATTCTGCTGTTTTAAAACTGTCTGTTCGAGAAAAGCCACCTGTTGAGGTGAACGACCGCCAGATGTTGTTTAAGGTCATCAAATCCTGTTTTGCCCAGAGGCGTAAGACTATATATAATAATTTGCTTGGGACCCTATTCGGGAAGGAGCAGCGTGGGAAATTGACGGATGTACTGAACAAGGCTGGAATCGATCCTTCCAGAAGAGGAGAAACCCTTAGCATCGATGAGTATGCTACCCTTTGTAACTACATAGCCGAAGAGCATATTATCTGACGTAAGACACCCTTATTCTTAGCTTTCATATAATGGCTAAGAGGAGGGTGTTTTTATGTCTATTCGTGTAGGGGATACAGTCACCAGAAAATCATATGGTCATGATATTCTTTTTGTCGTGATAAATATTCATAAGAATGGTAGAGTCGTAACCCTTCGTGGGTTGGAAGTTCGGCTGGAAGCGGATGCTCCTATAGAGGATGTAGTCGTTGTCGATCCGATCAGCTTAAAGACAGAACTTGAAAAAAACCTGCATAAGAGCAGAGAATCTTTGCGTTTAATTCAGCAGGAACGAAGATTGATGAGAGAAAAGAATCAATGGCAACAGGCGGGTTACACCGGAAGAGATGAAACGAATAATGTCACCTTTGAAATTCCTGGAACCGTTCTTCATTTAGATGGGGATGGAAAATACTTGGAAAAATGCTTAACTATGTATAAGGAACTAGGGATTCAGGTTTATGGGGCCCATCTTACGGAGAGTCAAATGCCACTATATGTTGAACAGCTTTTGCAAAAATATCAGCCTAATATTTTGGTGATAACAGGACATGACGCTTATCGAAAGCAGAGTGGAAATCAGGATTCCTTAGATTCTTATCGCAACTCCCGGTATTTTGTACAGGCGGTTCAGGAGGCAAGAAAATATGAGCGGAATAAGGATCGTCTTGTCATCTTTGCAGGGGCATGCCAATCTAATTTTGAGAGCTTATTGGAAGCTGGAGCGAATTTTGCGAGTTCCCCTAAACGGATCAATATCCATACGTTAGACCCTGTATACATCGTGGAGCGTGTAGCGTTCACTTCCATAAGGGAAACAGTGAATGTGTTTGAACTAGCCAAGAATACGATTACCGGGATAGACGGTCTGGGCGGAATAGAAACTTTCGGCACATTTCGACTTGGGCTGCCTATTACGGAACATATGAAAAAGGGAATATTGTAAGATAAGAAAGAGAAAAAAAGGGCATATTCTCACATTTTACAAAGGTAAACAATGTGAAGATATGTCTTTGTTTTTTATTAGATTAGAAAGGGTTTTGGAATTTTTGTAGAATGATGTAAAACAATATTCATTGACAATTTGTTTGTTCGATTGCTATAATTATCGATTTATTTGACATAATAAATATATCCTGTTATACTGATACATAAGTGAGGTGGTCATACACATGGCAAACAATGCGTTAATGGATATTAAACGCACGTTGGATGCTCATCTAGGTGAGCGTATCGTACTTAAAGCTAATGGAGGACGCCGCAAGACCGTAGAACGGACAGGCGTATTGGAATCAACGTACCCATCTGTCTTTATTGTAAAGCTTGACGAAGAACGTCATTCTTTCGAACGAGTATCATACAGCTATGCAGATATCTTAACCGAGACGGTTATGTTAACAGTTTGTCCATCCGAGCACGAACAGATTCAAGTAAACACCTTATAACAGTAGAACATTATGTTCTACTGTTTTTTATTATACTTATCGGTCAAGTATTATACGCATAAGGCTACGCCAGTAGCTTTCTTATAGTTATCGGAAAGTATTATATACATAAAGCTTCGGAACATGATATTCATTTCTTTAATTGTACATACTAACGAACAGGGGAGGAAATACGCTATAAAGGAGGGCTGTAATGAGTCGACGACGTGGAATCATGTCTGAGCAGTTTAAGATGGAGTTAGCCAAGGATCTTGGTATTTATGATACCGTTCAAAAAGAAGGTTGGGGTGGAATTACCACTCGGGATGCAGGAAACTTGGTCAAGCGTGCCATTCAAATTGCGGAAGAGACTCTGGCCAACCAATCGCAGCAGAAATAATAAACTTCCCTTAAGGAACTGAAGACCTAGGTCTTCAGTTTTCTTTATATTTATACGCATAAAGCTAGGCAAGTAGCTTTCTTATAATATATTTGTATTCCCTTAGTTGGCATATAGGATAAACAAATGCTAAAATGGTAGGTACTATTTGATTTAGGTGAGCGGGTGAAACATGTGAGGATATCAGTTAAGGCACCAGCAAAAATTAATTTAACGCTTGATGTTTTGGGGAAACGAGATGATGGATATCATGAAGTGGAGATGGTCATGACCACCATTGATCTGGCTGACCGCATTGACATCTATCCTAGAAATGATGAGAAAATTACGATCGATAGCTCTGCCTGTTTTGTACCATTAGGAGAGAAAAATCATGTTTATCAGATTGCTCAAATTTTGCGTACAAAGCTCGGAATCAGAAAGGGCGTCCATTTTTATATACATAAAAATATTCCTGTTGCAGCCGGTTTAGCAGGCGGAAGCAGTGATGCCGCAGCGGCGATTCGTGGATTAAATCAATTATGGGATCTAGGGCTATCCATTGAAGAAATGGCCGTAATAGGAGCAGAAGTAGGTTCTGATGTATCTTTTTGTGTATATGGCGGGACGGCCTTAGCCCAAGGGCGTGGTGAGATCATTACACCATTGCCTGCACCTCCGCCGGCCTGGGTCATCTTGGCTAAGCCACCTAACGGAGTGTCGACGGCAGATATATATGGTAAGGTGACCATGGATGAGATTCGAAGACATCCTGCCCGATCTGCTGATATGGTGAAAGCCATCATGGAAAGGGATTATCAAACCGTTTATCAAACTATGGGAAATCATTTGGAGACGGTTACTCTTTCGTTATATCCTGAAGTTAGACGTCTTAAAAAACAGATGCTTCGGTTTGGAGCGGATGTTTCGTTAATGTCTGGAAGTGGTCCAACTGTCTTTAGTTTGGTGGATAAGGAATCGCGAGTGAGTCGGATTTACAATGGACTTCGTGGCTTCTGCAAGGATGTATTCGCTGTCAGAATATTGGGGGAAAGATATCAGGCAAACTTGCCAAAAACCGTACAAAAGTGATATATTACGATCATAATATTCGGTTATTGGAGGCCTCGTAATGATTTTGGAAAAAAAATTAAGAAGGAGTGCCCGGCTGGTGGACATGACTCAGCATCTTCTCGAGCATCCTTATCGTCTGATTCCCTTGACCTTGTTTGCAGAAGAATTTGGTTCTGCTAAATCATCTATCAGCGAAGATTTATCGATCATTAAAGAGCTCTTTGAATATAAGGGAATTGGTTTGTTGAAAACTGTGGCAGGTGCAGCAGGTGGCGTTAAATTCATCCCCATGATGAAAAAGGAAATGGCCTTAGCGGATGTTCAGGAAATTTGCACTGTGTTAGAAGAATCTGAACGTTTGCTCCATGGGGGCTATCTATATATGGCTGATATTTTGGGCAACCCTGAAAAGTTGGGCAGAATTGGGAAGATCATGGCTACTGTGTTTGCGGAAAACGATATTGATTTTATTATGACTGTAGAAACAAAAGGGATCCCTTTAGCTTATGCTACGGCGAACTATTTGAATGTTCCAGTGATCATTGTGAGAAGGGATAGCAAGGTAACAGAAGGTTCGGTAGTCAGTATCAATTATATTTCTGGGTCGAGCAAAAGAATTCAAACCATGTCACTTGCAAGAAGGGTGCTTCCTGAGAACTCTAAGGTTTTAATTATTGATGATTACATGAAGGCCGGCGGGACGGCTCGGGGAATGATAGATCTGTTAAAAGAGTTCAATGCCGAAGTGGTCGGAGTCGGCGTTTTGGTGGAAGCGTCTGATATTGAGGAAAGATTGGTTGATGATTATGTTTCCTTAGCGAAGGTGTCTCAGCTTGATGTTAAGGATAAGGAAATTAGAGTGCTGCCAGGGAATTTTTCAGAGAGAATAAAAAACTAGAAAGGGTGTAAGCGATGGAATTGATTCAAACGGATAAAGCGCCCCAAGCCATCGGGCCGTATTCCCAAGCAGTAAAGGTGGGAGACCTGGTTTTTACATCGGGGAATATTCCACTAAAGCCGGATGGCTCCCTAGTAACAGGTTCTGTAGAGGAGCAAGCCCATCAGGTCATGGTTAATCTCAAAGCCGTATTGGAAGCAGCGGGAAGCAGCTTGGACAAGGTTGTCAAGACCACGGTTTTCATCAAAAATATGGATGAATTTACACGAATTAATGAAGTATACGGAATTTATTTTAATGCTCATAAACCAGCGCGATCTACGGTAGAAGTCGCTAGATTGCCAAAAGATGTGGCAATCGAAATCGAAGCAATTGCAACCTTGTAAAGAAATAGCTGAATAAAAGGTCAAAAAATTAATAACTTTTTCACAAAAGTCAGCAGGAATTTATATGAGCCTTGCCGAATCTAGGTTAACATACACATATACTGGAAAAAGGTGGTGTTACTTGATGGAAGTGACAGATGTTAGACTCCGCCGCGTCAACACAGATGGGCGTATGAAAGCTATTTGTTCAATTACCATTGATAATGAATTTGTTGTGCATGATATTCGAGTTATTGATGGAAATAACGGCATGTTTGTTGCTATGCCTAGCAAACGAACTCCAGATGGAGAGTTTAGGGATATTGCTCATCCTATTTCTTCCACTACTCGCGAGAAAATTCAAGCAGCTGTTCTGTCTGAATATGATCGTGTTGGACTAGAGGAAGAACAAGAAGAGCAGTTAGTTGAAGGTGCATAGGAAACCGTGTTTGAAAGACCTCTCTCTAAGTTGATGGGGTCTTTTTCCTTTTGTTTTCCATGATCCATTGATTTATCTAGAAGACACATTTTTTCAAGAACTCTTGAAATCGAAATATGATTAAGCTATAGTCATTATGGGGTACCTTGCAGATTTGGGTACCCTATTAAAATGTAGAAATGAATACATATCAGGGGGCTACCATGATTCAAAAGTTTGCGGTTGTTTTGGCTGCAGGCCAAGGCACTCGAATGAAATCCAAATTATATAAGGTATTACATCCGGTTTGTGGGAAGCCTATGGTTCAACATATTGTTGATCGTCTGAAAGCCCTTGAGATAGATGAAATTGTGGTCGTAGTAGGACATGGAGCAGGACAAGTAAAGGAACAATTAGGTGAATCCGTACAATATGCTTTTCAAGAAAAACAGTTAGGCACAGCACATGCTGTCATGATGAGCACTGAAATGCTTCAGGGAAAGCAAGGAATTACCGTTGTGGTTACAGGTGACACACCGCTCATTAAGGAAGAAACTCTCAAGCGATTAATGGAACAACATATACAATCAGGAGCATCTGCTACCATCCTGACCACTGTACTAGATGATCCAACAGGATATGGCAGAATTATTCGCCAACAAGATGGATCTGTACAGAGGATTGTGGAGCATAAAGATGCGAGCGAAGAAGAACG
The DNA here is from genome assembly GCA_036676475.1 of Brevibacillus sp. Taxonomy (GTDB): domain Bacteria; phylum Bacillota; class Bacilli; order Aneurinibacillales; family RAOX-1; genus LC029. The sequence goes on along the minus strand of JAKFCU010000102.1, from coordinate 107,241 downwards.
CCATGTTCAAGAGATCAATACCGGTATCTTTTGCTTCGATAACCAAAAGCTTTTTACTGCTTTAGGTCAAGTGAATAATAATAACGTCCAGGGTGAGTACTATCTGCCAGATGTTATTGAGATACTAAAAGGACAGGACGAAGTCATCTCTGCTTATCTCACTGCAGATGCAGAAGATGGTATGGGAGTCAACGACAGGGTACAGCTGTCCCAGGCTGAACAAATTTTGCGAAAGAGAATCAATGAACAACATATGCGCGGTGGAGTCACCATTATCGATCCGAATTCTACCTACATTGAAGCTGATGTCGTCATCGGTGCTGATACGGTGCTACAGCCAGGTACTTTCTTGAGGGGAAAAACGGTGATTGGTGAAGATTGCGTGATTGGACCTCAAGCTGATTTGAAAGATATAACGGTTGAGAATGGAGTTACCATTCAATACTCCGTAATCTCTCAAAGCCAGATTCGTAAGGAAGCTACCATAGGTCCATTTGCTTATATTCGACCCAATTCGGAAGTAGGCGAGAAGGCCAAGGTTGGAGATTTTGTAGAATTAAAGAATACACGCCTCGGAAATGGGTCGAAGGTTTCTCATCTATCCTATTTGGGTGATGCTCAAATTGGGGATGACGTGAATGTTGGATGCGGAACGATTACGGTCAATTATGATGGCGTTCATAAGCATAAAACCATTATAGGGGATCACTCTTTTATTGGTTGTAATTCCAATTTAATCGCACCGGTTACGGTTGGAGAGAGTGCCTATGTAGCAGCTGGATCGACTGTAACAAAGGATGTACCCGATGGAGCTTTGGCTATAGCCAGGGAAAAACAATTGAATAAAGAAGGATACGCTGCAAAGATACTGCGCAAGGAAAAATAGGATGGAGGTTTAAGCAAATGGCGAATTATCGTGACCCTAAATTAAAGGTCTTTACCTGTAATGCAAATCCCAAATTGGCAAAGGAAATAGCTGATCATATCGGTTTGCCTCTTGGAAATGCAGAAGTGGTTCGCTTCAGTGATGGAGAGATTCAGATCAAGTTAAACGAAAGTGTTCGTGGAGCGGATGTATTTGTCATTCAATCGACGAGTGCACCAGTAAACCAGAATCTAATGGAACTCCTGATTATGGTAGATGCATTGAAAAGGGCATCGGCTAAAAGTATTAACGTGGTTATCCCTTATTACGGGTATGCCAGACAAGATCGGAAAGCGCGTGCCCGTGATCCTATTACAGCCAAGCTTGTGGCTAACCTCATGGAAACGGCAGGGGCTCATCGTGTAATTGCTATGGACCTTCATGCGACACAGATTCAAGGATTCTTTGACATTCCTGTTGATCATTTATTAGGGGTGCCAATCTTAGCGAAATACTTCCAAGAGAAAGAGTTATCGGATATTGTAGTCGTTTCACCTGACCATGGTGGGGTAACGAGAGCAAGAAAATTGGCAGAGCGTTTAGAGGCTCCTATCGCGATTATTGATAAGCGTAGACCTGAACCGAACGTGGCTGAAGTGATGAATATTGTAGGTAATATTGAAGGGAAAACCGCCATTTTAATTGATGATATGATTGATACAGCGGGTACCATTACATTAGCAGCAAATGCTTTGATTGAAAGCGGGGCTAAAGGGGTGTATGCCTGCTGTACACACCCTGTTCTTTCCGGTCCAGCCATTGATCGTATAGCCAATTCCAAAATCGAAGAATTAATCGTGACCAACTCCATCGCTCTTACAGAAGATCGTCTCATTCCGAAGATCAATGTTCTTTCTGTAGCTCCAATTATTGGAGAAGCTATTATTCGTGTTCATGAGGAATTGTCGGTAAGTAAACTCTTTGATTAAACCATGGGTTATAGGTTTGAACACTCCTAAAAGAGGAAAGCATATAGTTATGCGACCATTATAGGAGGGTGATGCTTCATGGCGGCTGAGCTAAGAGCTGAAATGCGAGATAGTAAATCCGGTTCTGGATTAAATCAATTAAGGAATTACGGGCGAATTCCAGGTGTCGTATATGGCATGAATCAACAGAATGAGCTCATTCATGTAGATCAATCCGATCTTATCCAAGTCCTTCGCCATAATGGCAAAAATGGAGTGTTAGATTTAAGCCTGCAAGGCGGCAGGAATGAAAAGGTCATGATCGCTGAAATCCAGAGGGATCATATTAAGGGGAAAATCTTGCATTTAGACTTAAAGCGAGTGAACATGAATAAACCTATTCATACCCATGTACCGATTACATTAGTTGGTCAAACAGAAGGTGCGAAACAAGGCGGTGTTCTCCAATTCCAACTGAGGGAAGTGGAGGTTCGCTGTCTCCCTACGCACATTCCAGAATCGATTCCGCTGTATGTATCGGAGTTGAATATAGGTGAATCCTTAACCATTGCAGATCTGGAAATTCCCTCAGGAACTGAAATTCAACACGAGTTGGATGAAGTCGTTGTCTCTGTTGCTGCCCCACGCATGCAGCCTGTAGAAGAGGATCAGAATGAACCGGTTCAGGAGCCCGAAGTGGTCGGGGCTAAGGATGGTCCTGGCTTAGACGAAGCAAAATAAAAAAGTTACCAGGAACTGTGTGACAAGCACCTCACACAGTTTTCTTTTTTATATACTCATCAGAGAGTATTATACGCATAAGCTACGCTTAGTAGCTTTCTTATACTTATCGGAAAGTATGATACGCATAAAGCTACGCCAGTAGCTTTCTTATAAGGAGGAGAGCAGCTTGAAGCTGATTGTCGGTCTGGGGAATCCCGGCAAGCAATATGAGAAAACTCGCCATAATGCCGGATTCATGGCTGTGGATGAGACAGCACGTTTACTTGGGATAATAATGAACCAAATTAAATTCAAAGGAATGATAGGGGAAGGAAGAGTGGGCAGCGAGAAAGTGATATTATTAAAGCCGCTTACCTATATGAATCTTTCAGGGGAATCTCTCATTCAAGTCCTTCAATTTTACAAACCTGAGCTTGATCAGATTCTTGTTATCTATGATGATTTGGATACGCAAGTGGGACAAATCCGCTTGCGGATGAAAGGAAGTGCAGGAGGACATAATGGAATCAAATCCATTATCCAGCATGTAGGGACAGAAGAGTTTTACCGAATTCGAGTCGGAATTGGCCGGCCACAGCAAGGGGAAAAGGTCGTGGATTATGTGTTGGAGCCTTTTATGAAAGCGGAAGAAGGGGATATTCATACCGCAGTGAAAAAGTCAGCAGAGGCAGCTCGAACATGGATAGCGGAACCCTTTGAACAAGTGATGAACAAGTTTAATGCCTGATCCATTATGTATGTTTTGCAAGCTTTGGGGAAATAATATCAAGCAGGAATAAACTCCCCTTAGGAGGCATAATCATGTCAATAAAATACGTATGTCCTTATTGCAAATCCGTATATGGGACCATTGAATCCAATCAAGTATCAGAGATGCAGTTGGGTTGGCATTTCTTGACCCCTGAGGAGCGACAACATATAATTAGCTATGGAGAAGGTGGCGAAATGGTCGCGCATGTGACGTGTGAGTATTGTAGTGAAGCCATTCAACGCCACCCGGAATTAGCTAATCCGTTGCAATAATATCAGCATGATCTTTTCCATTATGGGCCTTGGCTACTTCGGCTGAGGCTTATTTTCTAGTTTATTTACCTTTCCATTAAATAGAAATATGGGCAACGGTTTCAAATATAGTGAAGTGGATTAAATGTATGGCGGAGAGGGGGGCTTAGAGTGAAGGGAATCATCCGTAAATTTATAGAGAATCCTGATTTCCAAACCATTCTAACGGGATTTGACCAGGGTCTTAAAGAACAGATGATAGCCGGGCTAAGTGGTTCAACGAGGCAGGTTTTTATTAGCTCTATCTACCAGGAGCTTGAGAAACCCATCATGGTTATTACTCACAATATGTTTCAGGCGCAAAAAACATACGAAGATTTGTTAGATATTCTTGGGGAGGATCAGGTTCTATTATTCCCGGCTAATGAGCTCATTGTTTCAGAAATGGCGATTGCCAGCCCTGAAACATTGGCCAATCGAATTGAAGTCTTAAATAAATTGAGCGAGCGAAAAAAACGTATCCTAGTGGTTCCTTATGCAGGGCTAAGAAGAGTATTGGTCTCACAGGAAGTCTGGGAAAAATCGCAAATCCATCTTCAAGTCGGACAGGAAATTGATTTAGAAGATTTAATCCAACGCTTAGTAGCTATTGGCTATGAACGTGTGGAAATGGTGGAAGGGAAGGGTCAAATTAGTATTCGAGGCGGCATTCTTGATATTTACCCTATCTATTCGGACAATCCAATAAGGATTGAGTTGTTTGATGTAGAAGTGGATTCAATCCGTTTTTTTGATCCAATCAATCAACGATCCACCGATAAGATTGAGAAAATGGTCATTCCGCCCACTCGTGAAGTTTTTGGGGATCAGCAAGTTCTTAGGAGTGCAGCTTCGAGGCTAGAAGAGAAGTTAGGGGAGGCACTTCGAACTGTAAAAGATCCTGTGGCAAAAGAAAAATTAGTAGAGAAAATGGGTTGGGAGATTGAGCAGCTTAAGCAAGGAGATCACTTCCAAAGTCTCTATAAATATATTTCTCTTCTTTATCCGAATAATCAAAGTTTACTAGATTACATGCCTAAGGATACGCTTCTGATCATGGATGAACCGGCTCGTGTGCTAGAAATGGTGGAGCAGCTGGAGAAGGAAGAGGCAGAGTGGAGAACAGCTCTTATTGCGGAAGGGGAATTCACTAATAATATTCCCATCGCGTTCAACTATGATCAAATCATTAATAATAAAAAGAATAAGATCATGTATATGGCGCTGTTCCTTCGGCAGATCCCACGTACTGCACCGCAGAATATCGTCAATTTTAATTGCAAAGCCATGCAGAATTTTCATGGTCAAATGAATGTTCTTAAAGGGGAAATCGAACGTTGGACGAAATCCCATCATCATGTCATCTTCATGGCCGCTGATGAAGAGCGGGCGAAACGATTGGAAAGGGTTTTTCATGACTATGAAATTGAAGTGGACTTGATTACTGGAGAGTTGGATTCTCTCGTAAGCAAGAGACCTGCGATTACAGTTGGAAACCTGCAAGCAGGATTTGAACTTCCGATCCATCATATGGTCGTGGTTACTGAATCGGAAGTATTTACCCAAAAGCAGCGAAAAGCTCGTAAAACCAAAGCGAACATTAGCAATGCGGAACGAATCAAGAATTATGCTGAATTGAAAGTGGGCGATTATGTCGTTCATATCAATCATGGAATAGGGAAGTATCTTGGAATTGAAACGCTTGTCATTAATGGCATCCATAAGGATTATCTTCATTTGAAATATGCTGGAAATGATAAGCTATATGTTCCAATTGAACAAATCGATCAAGTTCAACGATATATCGCTGATGAGGATAAGGAACCGAAAGTCTATAAGCTCGGAGGAAACGAGTGGAGGAAGGTCACGAGTAAAGTTCGATCCTCCGTTAAGGATATAGCCGCTGATTTAATCAAGCTTTATGCCAAGAGAGAGGCGAGCCAAGGATATGCCTTTTCCCAGGATAATCCGGAGATGCGCGAATTTGAAGCCATGTTCCCCTATGACGAAACGCCGGATCAATTGAGGGCCATTGAAGAGATCAAGGTGGATATGGAAAGATCCAGACCGATGGATCGCCTCTTGTGTGGAGATGTTGGGTATGGGAAAACGGAGGTCGCGATCCGTTCGGCTTTTAAAGCAGTCATGGATGGAAAGCAGGTTGCTGTCTTGGTTCCTACTACCATCCTTGCGCAGCAGCACTATGAAACCTTTCGCGAGAGATTTTCAGACTATCCGGTTAATATTGCGGTGATTAGCCGTTTTCGCTCGCGCAAAGAGCAAAATGAAGCCATCAAAATGCTAAAAGACGGCAGGTTGGATATTATTATCGGGACCCATCGGATTTTATCAAAAGATATGAATTTCAAGGATTTAGGGTTACTCATTGTCGATGAAGAGCAGCGATTTGGAGTCACGCACAAGGAAAAATTGAAGCAGTTCAAAAGTAATGTGGATGTGTTGACCTTGACCGCCACCCCTATTCCAAGGACACTTCATATGTCCATGCTAGGGGTCCGGGATTTGTCTGTCATTGAAACTCCACCTGAAAATCGATTCCCTGTCCAAACTTATGTCATGGAGTATAACGCCCCTCTTGTAAGAGAGGCCATTGAGCGTGAATTGGCGCGGGGAGGTCAAGTTTATTTCCTTTTCAATCAAGTCCAGGCAATCGAACAAATGGCGGAACAGATCTCCTTTCTTGTTCCAGATGCTAAAGTATCTGTTGCACACGGGCAAATGAAAGAATCCGAATTGGAGCAAGTGATGTTGGATTTCCTAGAAGGTCACACCGATGTCCTTGTTAGTACCACGATTATTGAAACCGGGGTCGACATTCCCAATGTCAATACGTTGATCGTCTATAATGCGGATCGGATGGGACTCTCCCAGCTGTACCAGTTAAGAGGGAGAGTGGGAAGGTCTAACCGTATGGCATATGCTTACTTTACTTATCAGCGGGATAAGGTATTGACGGAAGTAGCGGAGAAACGATTGCAAGCGATTAAGGAGTTTACAGAGTTAGGCTCTGGATTCAAAATTGCCATGCGTGACTTGGCTATTCGTGGGGCCGGAAATCTTTTGGGTGCGGAACAGCATGGATTTATTGCTTCAGTCGGGTTTGACTTATACAGTCAAATGCTCAAAGAAGCGATTGATGAGCTGAAAGGCGGAGCGAAGGAAGATGATGTCATTCATCCGGAAATAGACGTTCAATTAGATGCGTTCATTCCATCTGATTATATTCTTGACAGCAAGCAAAAAATTGATATGTATAAGAAATTCGCAGCCGCTGCGGAAATGGCAGATGTAGAAGATTTACAAGAAGAGCTTGTCGACCGCTTTGGGGATATTCCGCTTCCTGTTGCAAATCTGGTCAGTGTGGCCCGACTGAGGGTATACTCCCACCTTCATAAAATCACAAGTATTGTGCAAAAAGGTACGAATATTACCATTAACCTCCATGAAAGCCAAAATACCCAATTGGACGGTACTAAGCTGTTTTCCCTTGCCAATCAATTTGACAGGAGAATTAGCCTTGCGACTGGACAACACTTATCGATAACTGTTAAAGTAAATGGGTTAACTTCTGAAGAAGGAATCAAGCTGATTGACCAATTCCTCTCAGAGTTTGACCAAGTCAAAAAACTGAAGGGTGAACTAAATAATGTTGCCACTTAAGCGATGGGGCGTTCTGCTCCTAACTGCTACGCTTGTTTTCTCTCTTGTAACCGGATGCGGCAAGGAAGAGGAAAAGGAAGCGAAAGCTAAAGATGAACAGTCCCAAACCGATCAGAATAATCAAAAGGAAGATAAACAAGCGGAAGAGAGTCCAGTTCCTGTCGTAAATGTTGACCTAGGAATGGATCCGAAGGATATAGTAGCTGAATACGAAGGCGGAACCTTGACAGCGGAGCAATTTGAAAATTACCTGCAGGTTCAAGCCTTTATTAACCCGCAAGCTGGACTTGCGATCCAGCAAAAAGATCCGGAAGCTTTAAAAATGTTTGTAGATAGCTATGTAGCCGAAGCAGCTATGGCAAGCAAGGCTCCAGAAATCAAAGATGTGGAAGCGGAAGCTAAAAAATTAACAGACCAAATTAAAAGCCAATATGTGATGGTATTTGGTGGAGACCAGGCAAAGGTCGAAAAGCAAATGAAAGACCAAGGAGTAACCGAGGAAGAGTTGATTCAATTTTTTGTCCGTTACAAGGAAGTGGAAGCCTACTTGCGCGCTAAGGTGACCGATGCTGAACTGCAAAAGAAGTATGACGAGGGTAAGAAGGAAGGCAACTTTGTTGTCGCATCCGTTCGTCATATTCTTATTTCTGCCGGAGAAAACCCAGGATCTCCTGCTGACCCGAATAAGAAAGTGCGGACAGATGAAGAAGCGAAGAAACTTGCCCAGGAAATGACCGATCGCCTTCGCAAGGGAGAAGATTGGATGAAACTGGCCAAGGAGTATTCGGATGATCCAGGAAGCAAAGATAGCGGTGGATTATATACCGATGCAGATGTCAGTCAATGGGTGCCTGAATTCAAAAAGGCTGCTGTAGAACTTGAGCTAAATAAAGTGAGCGATCCAGTCAAATCAGACTTTGGTTACCATGTCATGAAGGTAGAGAAGCGATCCGAAAAAAGCTTTGATGAAGTGAAAGAACAAATTCGATCTCAATTTGTGAATCAAAAGTATGATGAGTTTTTAAGCGCAGATCTGAAGACGATTATCAAGAAGGTAAATTTACCAGAAGCGCCAAAGAAGTAACTCAGCTGCTTAATAGAAAAGGTCGATCTAGGGTATGATTCATACCTGAGGGTCGGCCTTTTTGCACTTATCGGTCAAGTATTATACGCATAAGGCTACGTCAGTAGCTTTCTTACTTTGAAGACATTGTACAAGCAGGTAACTATAGCTATTGGTGGTAAATATACCAAAATAATACATAAAAACTACATGGTGAATATTCTCCATAAAGGAGATATATACTATCCCTACACCAGGAAACAAGCATTTCCCTAACAGGTAAAGTATAAGGAAGAAATAGGATTTAGCAAAAGTTACAGGGTAGTTCCAGTCAAATGAAAACTTCAAAGTGAAAGTGAGGCAACTAGATATGAAAGCAACTGGAATCGTTCGTCGGATTGATGACTTAGGTCGTGTGGTTATTCCCAAGGAAATTCGACGCACACTAAGAATTCGTGAAGGTGACCCGCTGGAAATCTTTGTAGATAGAGATGGTGAAGTAATTTTAAAGAAATACTCGCCCATTGGTGAACTTGGTGATTTTGCTAAAGAATATGCTGATTCTCTTTATGAGAGCATTGGTCATATAACATTGATTTCCGATCGCGACACAGTCATTGCTGTCTCTGGTGCAAGCAAGAAGGAATATATGGACAAGTCGATCAGTATAATGCTTGAAACCTGTATGGAGGAAAGAAAGACGCTAATGCAGGGACCTGGTGAGTATGAAGTATGCAAGGATATGAAGGAGCATTACTCCTCTATTGTGGTAGCACCTATTGTAGCAGGAGGAGATCCCATTGGCGCCGTTTGTCTTTGCAGTAAAGAAGACTCCGTGAAGATGGGCGATTTGGAAACCAAGATGTCAGAAACCGCAGCAGGTTTCTTAGCAAAGCAAATGGAACAATAATGGACAAGGGTCAGAGCTTTTCCAGCCGAAAAAACGGCTTGGGAGAGCTCTTTGTGCTTGTCTGGGCATATGATATAATAATAAAAGTTTTTTTATTTCTGGGGGAGGAAATATATGGCAAAGAAGATGGACGGAAGCACCTTTATAAAAGGAGCAGCTATCTTGGGTTTGGCTTCTCTTCTATCCAAGATGCTTGGTCTGATTTACCGGATTCCGTATCAAAATATAACCGGAGACCTCGGGTATTATGTGTATACCCAAGTCTATCCACTTTATGGAACCCTTCTAATTCTCGCTACAGCAGGGTTTCCTATCGCCATCTCCAAAATGGTTTCCGAAAAACTAGCAATTGGTGATCTTTATGGTGTAAAAAGGGTTTTTAAAGTCTCCATTTTCACCTTAATCTTCACCGGACTTCTTACCTTTTTTGCCCTTTACCTTGGTGCAGGTACCATCGCAGCTTGGATGGGCAATCCTAAGCTGACTTTACCGATTCGAAGTGTTTCTTATGCTTTGCTGATTGTCCCGCCCATGGCTGCCATGAGAGGCTATTTTCAGGGTCATCAAAACATGATTCCAACCGCGATCTCTCAGATTGCTGAACAGTTTATCCGGGTAGCCACGATCATTATTTTAGCTTATTGGTTTATGTCGACCACTGGAAATGAGTATTTGGCTGGAGCTGGAGCCGTTTTTGGTGCTTTTACAGGAGCTTTGACCGGGTTTTTCGTCCTGCTTATGTTTTGGCGGAAAAATAAAAAAGTTCAGGTTCATATCGATGTAACTCAAAAGTCGCAGTTTCCGGAGGAATCTTCCTGGCAGTTGATCAAGAAAATACTCTATTATGCTATTCCGATCTGCTTCGGAGCCCTTGTTCTGCCATTACTGCAATTATCTGATTCTTTTACAGTAGCCAATTTGTTAATGAACATCGGATATCCTTCAGAAGAAGCGAACATTCTAAAAGGAGTATTCGATCGCGGACAGCCCTTAGTTTCATTTGGAGCTTTTTTCGCAACCGCTTTATCCTTATCCTTAGTGCCTGCCATTTCAGAAGCCATGGCGCGAAAAGCGAAGCCGATCATTCAGAGTCGAACGGAGCTAGCCTTACGCTTAACGCTATTTATTGGCTTACCCACTTCCATTGGGTTGGCTCTTGTGGCAGAACCCGTGAATATTATGCTTTATCAGGATGATCGAGGCACCCTTACTCTAGTCGTTCTCTCTTTTACCACCATCTTTTCCACTTTAGGTATTACGTCTGCTGGGATTCTTCAAGGTCTGGGAAAGGTGTTGCTTCCGGCCCAGAATTTGCTTGTGGGGGTCTTCTTTAAAATCGGATTAAATATAGCTTTAATTCCGGTCATGGGAATTACTGGAGCGGCTTTAGCCACGGTCATTGCCTATGGAGTGGCAACTATCTTAAATTTGCGAGCTGTTGCACGCTATACAGGCGTTCGTTTTCAGTTCTTATCCTTTTTCTTTAAACCCTTGCTGGCGGTGTCGATGATGGCCGTGATGGTATGGTTAGTGGAGCGTCTAAGTATGAATCTATTGTTTGGAATCATTCCTCATTATCGACTGTATTTTTCTGTAGTAGCTATGATCTCTGTTTTAACAGGAGCTATTGTTTATGGAATTGCTCTTTTTGTGTCCGGTTCTATTACCAAAAATGATATGCACAATATTCCAAAGGTGAATAAGCTTATACCTTTATTACAGAAATTGCACTTACTTCGTGATTAGAAAGAGGGTTATGGCAATGAATAACAAAATATTTGTCATGGGACTTGGTGCTGGTGATCTAAGCCAAATGCCATTGGGAGTATATGAACAAGTCATGAAGGTGAAGCATGTTTATGTTCGTACCGAGATGCATCCGGTGATTCAACAGTTACAAGATAAGGGAGTTACATTTACCTCATTTGATTACCTTTATGAGAAGGAAGATGAATTTACGGTTGTGTATGAAGGGATTTCCCAGGAATTAATTCAAAAAGCAAAGAGTGGCGAAGAGATCTTATTTGCCGTCCCGGGTCATCCCATGGTTGCAGAACGCACCACTCAACTCTTATTAGAAAAAGGTTCACAGGAAGGGATTGAAGTCGAGATTCTTGGTGGACAAAGCTTTCTGGATCCGATGTTTTCCGTTTTGCAAATTGACCCTGTTGAAGGGTTCGCTCTGCTGGATGCTCTTCAATTACATAGGAATAGTCTTAACCCTCAGTTACATTTAATTATTACCCAGGTTTACGATGAATTTACGGCTTCAGATGTCAAATTGACTTTGATGGATGTCTATCCTGATGATTACCCTGTTACCCTTGTATTTGCTGCGGGGGTGCCTGGCCAGCAGCAGATCATGAAAATGCCGTTATATGAATTGGATCATATTAGGGGAACCCACAATATGGCGGCCGTCTACGTTCCTCCTACCACAAAGGAAGGAGTTTTAAATAAACAATTCTCCACCCTGCGAGAGATCGTCGCCATCTTGCGTGGACCTGAAGGCTGTCCATGGGATCGGGAACAGACCCATCAATCGATTCGAAAGCATTTAATCGAGGAAACCTACGAAGTTTTAGAAACGATTGATGAAGATGATCCAGTTGCTATGTGTGAAGAGATGGGAGACTTGCTGATGCAGGTCATGCTTCACTCACAAATTTCCGAAGATGAAGGCGACTTTACGATTGATGATGTCATTTTGGGACTCAATGAAAAGCTCATTCGCCGTCATCCTCATGTCTTTGGTGATCGGGATGCCAATACCAGTGAGCAGGTAGTTAAGAACTGGGAGCAAATTAAGACAGAAGAGAAAAAGGAAAAAGGGATTAATGTGGAGGAACGATCTCTGTTAGACGGAATTCCGAGAGGGCTCCCCGGATTAATGACTTCATATGAATTATCAAAAAAGGCAGCCAAGGTTGGCTTTGATTGGGATCAAGTGAAAGAAGTGTATGCTAAAATTGAAGAAGAACTTGAAGAAGTGAAAGAGGCTCGGCATGAAGAGGAAGTGAAAGAAGAGCTAGGGGATTTACTATTTGCAGTAGCTAATTTAGCCCGATTTTTAAAGGTGGATCCGGAAGAAGCTCTTTCATTGACGAACCGAAAATTTAAAACTCGATTCAAGTATATCGAACAGAAGCTGAAAGAGAAAAATCAGCCGATTACGGAAGCTACGTTGGATGAAATGGAGGCTCTCTGGCAGGAGGCGAAGCAACAATAAGGATGGTGCAGGCATGAGATTAGATAAGTTTTTGAAAGTATCGCGTTTAGTAAAAAGGCGGACCATGGCAAAAGAGGTTTGTGATCAAGGCCGAGTGCAAATTAATAAAAAACAAGCCAAGTCTAGCAGTACGGTAAAAGAAGGCGACGATCTAACTATTCGTTATGGTAATAAATTAGTGACAGTCAAGATTGAAAGAATTGTTGATACCACGAAAAAAGAAGAAGCTGCCACGATGTATACTCTCTTATCAGAGGAGCGGATCAACCAAGAAGTGGCAAAGGAAGATCCCGATTACCCTTGGTAAAATGGTTATCCCGCATTGCGGGATTTTTTTTGTTCTAATTGAGGTGTTCAAGCCATAACATGTACAAAAAGCGTATGATTTTACCCCCAATGGAGGTGTACGGGTTATGGCAGATGTGAAAAAGAACCCTCGGCACGAAATTATGATGTTCAATCGAAAGAAACTCGAAATATCCGGGGTATTAAATGTAGAAAGCTTTGACAGCGAAGAGTTTCTGCTAGAGACAGAATGTGGGTTTCTCTGCATCAAAGGCCAGAATCTTCATATGAAAAATCTGAGTCTAGAAACGGGGCAGGTATCCATAGAAGGCTATGTTCATGACCTGGGGTATATTGAAGAAAACGGAAGTTCAAAAGGAAAAGGCTTTATAGGCAGGTTATTCAAGTGAGTCTTCAAGTTCAAGCGATGACCATGCTGTTGATGGTTGCCTGTGGAGTGAGCATGGGTCTGCTATATGATTCGTATAGAGTGATGAAGGGGCAGACCGGGCTTCGCGGATGGTTAGTAATCATCTGCGATCTTTTGTTTTGGGCAAGCTGTATCTTTTTGGTTTTTGGTACTCTTCTACGAGTAAATGAAGGAATGGTTCGCATCTATCTCTTTTTAGGAATGGGTATCGGGGCTTGGATCCACTTTTCTTTCATTACCTCCTTTTATATTAAGTGGTTTCTTCGCTTGATTCATTTAGTGAAGGCCATTTATCGCTTTACGGTTAGACTTATTAACCTTCTTATCATAAAGCCAATTATCTTTCTTTATAAAACCATCTTGGCTATATTGATTGGGATTGTTTTATTTATTTGGAGAATACTGCAGTTCTTGTATCACCTACTGCAGAGAATATTTGATCCAATCGGTAAGTTAGGGAAAAAAATATATAAAAAAGGGGCAGGATTTTTCCGAAGGCTGGCGAAACTATTTAAGTCAAAAGAGAAATGAGGTGTGGACCAGCCTATGAGAAAGGGTCAAAGGAGAAGGAAGAAACTTCTAGCGATTATTATTATTCCCTTCTGCGTTTGGGCCGGATTTACCTGGTATGACCAACAGTTAGCTTTGTTAACCAAGAAAGAGGAATTGACCAAGGTGCAGCAACAGTACGATCAGGTGAAGTTGGAGAATGAAGAATTGAATTATCAGGTGAATAAGCTAAACGACAAAGAATACATTGCTGAAATTGCAAGACGGGATTATCACCTAGCAAAACCGGGTGAGGTCATCTTCATTACACCGGAATAATCGTTCCTTCTCTGAGCAAATATTGGCGATCGCCAATATTTGCTCAATATCCACGTAGTTTTCGCCAATATCTTTTGGTTTTTCGCTGATATATTTTTTGTGAACAGGATTTTGATCCTAAATAAAGAATTTATAGTGTGTTGATTAAAAAGGAGGTATGCTAATGGTTCAAAAACCACGGGAATTTCCAATAAGAATAAAACAGGAAGAAGCTTTACTTCGAAGTCTCCCACCGAATCATAAAAAACGCAAGAAAATCAGTAGTAATCTAAAAAAAATCAAAGCAGGTTATCGTGGAGAATTGGAATTAGATTACCAACTAAAGTTTCTCCCGGACAAAGACTATCTCATCTTCCAAAATCTCCGGCTTATCTATCAAAATGACATTTTTCAGATGGATACCCTCGTATTATCTCCGTGGATTGCCACTGTAATCGAATCAAAAAATATTTATGGTCACCTCTACTTTGATCCCATATCAAAACAGTTAATTCGAACATTTGATAACGAAAAAAATGGTTTTCCTGATCCGATCCTACAGGTAAAAAGGCAGGCGGACCGCTTACAAAAGTGGATATCACAGCATATGAATAAGACATTCCCCGTCCATATCTTAGTTTCAATAGGTTATCCCAGTACCGTTGTAGAAACAAAGCGCGGCAATGAACAAATCTACCAAGAAATTCTTCACGCTGAACACATTCCCCAAAAGATTCTAGATCTATCTCACTCAGAGAAACACCTCAGCCAATACCAACTCCGCAAACTAACAGAACTATTATTGAATGGCCATGTACCAGATCCCCACATCAATATTTTAAAACACTATTCCATCCCACAATCTGAATTAATTAAGGGTATCGCCTGTCCGCAATGTACCCAATTTTCTATGAAACGAATTCATGCAAGATGGCATTGTCAATGGTGTAAAACAAATTCTAAGGAAGCCCACATTCAGGTAATTGAAGACTTTATAGCGATTTACGGAAGTATAAGTAATGAACAATGCAGGGAGTTACTCGGACTTACCTCCATTCATACGACCAAGCGAATCCTTAAGGCCATGAATCTCAGATCGGAAGGCAAGAATAAAGGAACCGTTTACTATCTGAATTTGTAAATTTTATTCCTCTTTTCTCTCGACAGACATTTACAATTCCCCAGTATTTTCAAGCATTTTCCATAGCATACAATCAAAAGGAAATTATTGGAAGTAAGATTCATGTAGAGACCTACTATTAATTGTCGGAAAATTATGATGTATGCCTTTGTTGTTTTGACAAAATTTATAAGTAAAAAGACATATAATCGTAAACAACAAATACAATCTGGGTGGTGTTGTTATGTCGCGGATCCAGGCGTTTACGAATCATATGATGATTCCTGTTCAACGCCTATTAACGAGTCTCAATCTTGAGGTAGATAAGTGGGTTCAAAAGCTAGGTGTGTTTTATATTCTAATGGGATATTTGTTGGGACGGGCCCTTATCCTTCAAGATTTGGCACCTTTTGCAGCTGCCTTTTTTATCGTCGTGTATTTTCTTCGCAGGGATAAAGTTTTGCTGACATCGATCGCCTTGTTATTGGGAGCAGCTTCTCATTCAACATCCCATGCCTTCTTCATCCTGTTAAATATAGGGATATCATTCTCGATATTGAGGATTCAAGAAAGAAGAAATAAAAAGGATCTTAATCAAGCCCCCTTTATTGTTTTGGCTTCGATCTTTTTCAGTCATATGATATACAACTATTTTATCAATGATATCACCCTATATTCCACCGTGATGAATATTGTAGAAGCAATATTAGCGATGATTCTTACCCTTATATTCGTTCAATCCTTGCCTTTCCTTACGAGCAAGAAATACCATCATGAGCTGAAAACGGAAGAGATTGTCTGCCTAGTTATTCTGCTCGCTTCGGTTATGACGGGGACCTTGGGTTGGACAGTGGAAGGGGTATCCGTACAAAGTACCTTAGCCAAATATTTAGTACTGGGCATGGCCTTTGTAGGGGGAGGAACCATAGGGGCAACGGTTGGCGTGATTACAGGTATTATTGTAAGCCTAGCTGATGTCCGATTAGTTGAGCAAATCAGCTTGTTAGCCTTTGCAGGATTGTTAGCCGGCCTTCTCAAGGAAGGGAAGAGAGGGGGAGCGGCATTAGGGATGATTTTAGGGTCCTCTATCTTTATTCTTTATGTAGGGGACAAGCAGTCTATTATTTTATCAGGTGTAGAAACCTTACTTGCAGTAGGATTATTTCTTATTACACCAAGTTCGATATATCAACATATGGCCCGCTTTATACCGGGGACAGAAGAAAATGCGAAGTCCCAATTTGAATATATGAGAAAGGTTCGTGATGTCACGGTCAATAAAATTTTAAAGTTTTCAACTGTGTTTCAAGAACTATCCGATGCTTTCACTCAAGTTACATTACAAAACAAAAAGGAGGAGTCTGACGAATCAATAGATATGAACGAATTTATGGCCCGTGTTACCGAACGATCCTGCCAAACATGCTGGAAGAAGGAAAAATGCTGGTCAGAGGGTCAAATGGAAACGACCATCAACATGTTAGGGGAGTTGATTCACCAGTTAGATACCTATGGGGAAATTAGGAGAGAGGAGATCGAAAATCCGGAATATCATCAACTCTGTGTAAACAAGGATCGACTGGAAAAAGTCATTTTCGAGGAGTATGAGCAAATACAGGAGGGAGCGTTCCTACAAAAACAAGTAAGAGATAGCAGACAATTGGTTGCCGATCAGTTATCCGGGGTGTCTAAGGTAATGAAAAATTTTGCACAAGAGCTACAGCGGGAGGGGATTGATCTATCCCTGCAAGAACAGCAGATTTTAGGGGCGCTTGAGAATATTGGATTATCCGTACAACGAGTTAATATTCTAAGCCTGGAAGAAGGGAAGGTGGATATAGAGATTACACAGCCTGTTTGTGATGGGCATATCCAGTGTGAGAGCATAGTAGCTCCCATGCTGACTTCGATTATGGGAGAAAATATTACGGTAAAAAGTAAGGAGTGTGATATAGCGGGGGATGGAACCTGCATGATCATCCTTGGGTCAGAAAAGAACTATGACGTTTCTTGCTTTGGGACTGGGATAGCAAAGGATGGCCGATTGGTTTCAGGCGACTGCTTCATGACGAAAGAGTTAGGGAATGGAAAATATATTATGGCTATTAGCGACGGGATGGGCAATGGAGATCGAGCCCATTTAGAGAGTACTTCTACCCTGCAGTTGCTAAAAGAGCTGTTGGAAGCCGGGCTTGATGAATCTCTCGCCATCAAATCGGTGAATACCGTATTATCCCTTCGATCACCTGATGAAATATTCGCAACGGTGGATCTTGCCATTGTTGATCAATATACAGGAAATACCAAGTTTATTAAAACGGGGTCAAACCCAAGCTTTATTAAAAGGGGGAAAGAGGTACTTACGATTACGGCCAATAATCTGCCGATTGGGATCATTGAGGATATTGAGGTGGATGTGGTAACAGAAAGATTAAAGCCCGGGGATCTGCTAATTATGGTGAGTGATGGATTATTAGAAGCACCCGTTCAAATTGAAAATAAGGAGATGTGGTTTAAACGAATTATTTCTGAATTGAAAACAGATGACCCGGAAGAAATTTCTGATATCTTAATAGAAAGGGTGATTCGAAGTAATTTTGGCGAAATAGAAGATGATATGACCGTTTTGGTGTCTCGTATTGATCAATACGTTCCAAAGTGGGGGACATTTCCAATTCCAGGACTAGAACCTCTCCAGCGCCCGATGAGAGTAAGCTAATGTCTATTTCAACCTGGGTTGGGAATAATGTTACAAAGAGTTTTTAAGCTCAAGGGCCTAGCCTTTGGGCTTTGTCTTTTCCGTTCAATTTTCACAAACTGTTCAGAGTATGATATAATTCCCGCGTTTGACTTTGATAAAATGGGATTATACAATTTTTCATTCGAGGCGGTCGTATGTTGTTCAAAAAATTCGAACAAATAATCAAGCGAAAAAATAGGTTTAATCAAGGAGAGCGAATATTGGTTGGTGTATCAGGCGGGGTTGATTCCTTGTGCTTACTGGATATACTCTGGAGGCTTTCCGAGGAACAAGAATGGACCTTGTTTGCTGCTCACCTTAATCACCAATTTCGTGGAGATGAAGCAAAAGAAGATGCTCTATACGTTGAGCGATTTTGTAAGGAGCGTAACATTCCTTGTGAAATCGGGGAAATCAATGTCCCGGAGCTCATTATGCAAACTCAAGGGAATCCCCAGTCAGTGGCTAGGGATGCGAGGTATTCTTTTTTTCGTCAGGTGGCAGAAAGATGGAATATCGATAAATTGGCTTTAGCCCATCATGCCAACGATCAGGCAGAAACCGTCCTTATGAGGATATTAAGGGGAACAGGAATAGAGGGGTTAGCTGGAATTCCTCGTGAGAGAAATGAAATCTCTTTTACCATTGTACGACCTTTTCTTTCTATATATAAAGAGGAATTAGAGGCTTATTGTCGACAAGAAGGGATTATTCCTCGACTAGATAGTAGTAACTTAAAGAGATCCTATCATCGAAACTTCATTCGATTAGAAGTAATCCCCTGGTTAGAGGATCGAGTCAATCCATCACTCCAGGATTCATTAAATCAATTAAGCGATATCGCTCATTTTGAGAATAATTATATAGAGGAAATAGTTAACATTAGCTTGAACCAAATCATCAAATTCAAACAAGATAAGAAAATAATAATCAAGGGTAGATTATTCTTGGAATTCCACCTAGCTTTACAAAGGAGAATGATTAAACTAATATTTAATTATCTAGTTAAAGATCATGTGAATGTGGGTTTTATACATATTAATCAGATTTGTGAATGGATAAAAGAAGGACGAACTTCTTCGCAATTAGAGCTGCCTTGTGGGGTGCGTGTAAGGAAAGAATATGACGATATTATTTTTACCTTAGAAGTGCTGAAAGGGATGCAAGGGAACTTTTATTCCTATATAATAGAAGTTCCAGGCCGTACATATATTAAAGAAATTAATGCGTGGATTTCGGTAAATGTAGAGGATCAGCCTACAGACTCCTCTCCGCCTCATGGTATAACGGCTGTTTTTGATTATGATGAAATCCTGGGGTCATTAACGCTGAGATCTAGGCGCAATGGGGATCGCATGAGTATCCTGGGGATGGAAGGAAGTAAAAAGGTAAAGGATATTCTTATCGACCAAAAGATTCCCCAACGAATAAGAGATAGGATTCCGATTTTATCGGATGATAAAGGGATTTTATGGATACCGGGGGTCAAACGATCTAATCGTGCAAAATCGGATATACATACGAAGAAATTATTAACCATATATTTAGAAAAGATGGTTGATTACTAGGAGGGAGTCATGCACAACGATATTAAGAATGTGCTTTTAAGTGAAGAAGAGCTGCAAGCAAAAATTGCTGAGCTAGGGTCCACTATTAGTGAAGAATACAAGGATAAATTTCCTTTGGTGATTTGTGTTTTAAAGGGTGCTGCTCCTTTTATGTCTGATTTGATTAAACGCATATCGATCCATATGGAAATGGATTTTATGGCCGTATCCAGCTATGGTGCTTCTACAGTTTCATCCGGAGAGGTTCGGATCATTAAGGACCTGGATGCAAGTGTAGAAGGAAGACATGTTATCCTTGTAGAGGATATCATTGATAGTGGATTGACTTTAAGCTATTTGCTTGACTTGCTTCGCCGCAGGAATGCTGAAAGCGTAAAAATCATTACTCTTTTAGATAAGCCTAATAACCGGAAGATTGATATCAAATCTGATTATTGCGGGTTTGAAGTTCCGGATGAGTTTGTTGTAGGTTATGGCCTGGATTATGCGGAACGCTACCGTAATTTGCCTTATATAGGGATACTCAAGCCCGAAGTATATCGATCAATCAAGTAAGGTTGGTTGATCCCCTGGGTGACTACAGTCGCATCTCAGCAGGAAGCATATTCGGCGAAGTGGAGATGCTGTGTAATGTTGTGGACAAATAGTTAGTTATGATAAAATAAAATGAGTGTCTTGTCGTGAGAGGAGGTCAGGGATGAATCGGTTTTTCCGTAATACAGGTTTTTATTTGCTTATTTTTCTAGTTACCGTTGGTATCGTGAATTTTATAGCGAACCAAGGTACTGAAACATCAAAAATGCCTTACAACGAATTCAGGAAGCACCTGGATAGTGGGGAAGTTGCTGAGATTCTTATCCGTCCTGATAGTGGTACATACTATGTTGAGGGAAAGCTGAAGACTGGTGAGGTGTTTTATACTAACGGTCCGCTTTATAATAACACGGACTTATTACAAAAGATCGAAGCGGCTAAACTGGAAAAGGAAACGTATGCTGAACAGAAAGGTGATTCAGTATGGTTGACTTTTCTTACGTCCATTATTCCTTTTGTCATTATCTTCATTCTTTTCTTTTTCCTATTAAACCAAGCTCAAGGCGGCGGAAGCCGTGTAATGAATTTTGGGAAAAGTAAAGCGAAGCTATACAATGATGAAAAGAAAAAAGTTACATTTAACGATGTGGCTGGTGCCGATGAAGAAAAGGCAGAGCTTGAAGAAGTTGTACATTTCTTGAAGGATCCTCGTAAGTTTAGTCAGTTGGGTGCCCGAATACCAAAAGGGGTACTGCTTGTTGGACCTCCGGGAACAGGTAAAACCTTATTGGCAAGAGCAGTAGCAGGGGAAGCAGGAGTACCATTCTTTAGCATCAGCGGTTCTGATTTCGTGGAGATGTTTGTCGGTGTCGGAGCTTCTCGGGTTAGAGATTTGTTCGAAAATGCAAAGAAGAATGCCCCATGTATTATTTTTATCGATGAAATTGATGCTGTTGGACGTCAGCGTGGTGCCGGATTAGGCGGTGGACATGATGAAAGAGAGCAAACCTTAAACCAGTTGCTTGTTGAGATGGATGGTTTCGGTGCCAATGAAGGAATTATTATTGTGGCTGCAACCAACCGCCCAGATATTTTGGACCCTGCATTGCTCCGTCCAGGTCGTTTTGACCGACAGATAACGGTAGATCGCCCTGATGTGAAGGGACGTGTGGCTGTACTGAAAGTGCATGCTCGCAATAAACCGTTGGGTGAAGAAATTGACTTAGATGTTATTGCTCGAAGAACACCTGGTTTTACCGGGGCCGATTTGGAAAATCTGCTTAATGAAGCAGCTTTGTTGGCCGCGCGGAAGAATAAGAAGAAGATTGAAATGCCTGAAGTGGATGAAGCAATTGATCGCGTTATTGCTGGACCTGCAAAGAAGTCCAGGGTAATTAGTGATTATGAGAAGAAGCTAGTAGCTTACCATGAAGCTGGTCACGTCATTGTCGGATACCATCTGGAACATGCTGACATGGTTCATAAGGTAACTATTATTCCACGGGGCAGCGCGGGCGGATATACCGTGATGCTTCCAAAAGAAGATCGTTATTTTGCTTCTCGTTCCGAGTTGTTGGATAAGATCTCAGGGTTATTAGGTGGTCGTGTCGCGGAAGAGAATAAATTAAATGAAATTAGTACAGGGGCCCATAATGACTTTGAACGGGCAACTGGAATTGCTCGTCGTATGGTTACGGAATTTGGTATGAGTGATAAATTAGGACCGATGCAGTTTGGTCGTTCCCAAGGTCAAGTGTTCCTAGGACGTGATTTTGGACATGAGCGAGACTATAGCGAACATACAGCTCAAGCGATTGATGAAGAAGTTCAACGTATTATCAGAGATCAGTATAATCGCACCAAAGAACTTCTAGTTAAACACGGAGATCAGCTGGAACTGATTGCTCAAACCTTGCTGGAAGTAGAAACACTTGATGCGGAACAAATTAAGCAACTAATTGAAAAAGGCCGATTTGAGCCTAAAGTTGATGGAGATGTGAAAGTGCAAATCCAAACGAAAAAAGAAGAATAAAAGATCAAAGCAAAAGCACCCTATAAATAGGGTGCTTTTGCTTTGGCATATAACAACGTAACCGACCAACTCGAAGTTTAATATATCTAAAATCAACAATATGTTGATGCAACAGAAATAAACCGCTTTGTGAACAATTTAACATTGACAAAACGGGAGCATCAGTCTACAATTCAGACATAAAAAAGGGTAGCATGTTAGGAGGTAAACCTCAAATGGAAGCGTTAGCACTTGCAAAAAAAGCAGAACGAAATCAGGAATTGAAGGAGAGAATCCTCCAACTCAAAAAAGAAAGAAATGCCATCATCCTGGCCCATTATTATCAACGTCCAGAAATTCAAGAAATTGCCGATTTCTTAGGTGACTCTTTTGGTTTGGCACAGAAAGCGAAGGAAACGGATGCGGACGTGATTTTGTTTTGTGGGGTACACTTCATGGGAGAAAGCGCGAAAATTCTAAGTCCGGATAAAGTGGTTTTAATTCCGGATGAGCGTGCAGGTTGTCCCATGGCTGATATGGTCAACTTGGATGGGCTTAGAAAATTAAAAGCACAGCATCCTAATGCGAAAGTTGTTTCCTATATCAATACATCTGCTGATGTCAAGTCAGAAACATTTGTATGCTGTACATCTTCCAACGCAAAAAAGGTGATTGAAAATATCGATGCAGAAGAAATCATTTGGGTACCGGATAAAAACTTAGGTCACTATGTTTCCCAATTCACCGATAAGAAGATGATTATCTGGGAAGGATATTGTAATACCCATGATCAGTTAACTGTTGAAGATGTTTATCGCCTAAGACAGGAGCATCCTAATGCCCGGTTTGTTGTTCACCCGGAGTGCCGTCCCGAAGTAGTGGCTTTAGGTGATTATGTTGGAAGTACAACAGGGATTTTAAAATATTGCCGTGAATCCGAACATGATGAGTTTATTGTAGGTACTGAGGATGGGGTGTTATACCGCTTGTCGCAGGACAGTCCGCATAAGAAATTTCATTTTGCTTCTAAATATCTTGTTTGTCCGAATATGAAGGTCAATAATTTAAAGAAGCTAGCTAATGCTTTGGAAACGATGCAGCCACAAATCTATGTTCCGCCTCATATTGCAGATGCAGCACGGGTTTCTCTTGAACGTATGCTGGAGTTTGAAGCATAGAGATAGGAATAGAAGGAAATAAAATCTGGTTACTTTTAACAAAGAGGTATAAAATAGTGGTAGTTTCGCTATTGTGTGCTTCTTTTTTTTATCTCTATGTTAAATGAAAGGAATTTGTGTATGATTCCACGTTATTTGCTTGATTTTCGGATTCGAGATATGGAAAAAATAAAGACAGATGTATGTATTATTGGTTCGGGAATTGCAGGGCTTTATACTGCTCTGCAAATTGCTGAATATAAGGAAGTAACTCTCATTTGTAAAGAAAGCTTATTAGAGAGTAATACCAATTATGCACAAGGCGGGATCGCTGCTGTTATTACAGAGAAGGATTCAACTGCACTCCATCGTGAGGATACATTAATTGCAGGTGCAGGCTTATGCTCCCGTGAAGCAGTTGATATTTTAGTCAATGAGGGCCCCCAAGGCGTATATGAACTCATTCGATACGGCACCCAATTTGATAAAGAAGGGAATCAACTGGCGCTGACCAAAGAGGGAGCACATAGCCGAAGGAGGATTCTTCATGCTAATGGCGACTCAACCGGGGCGGAAATTGTAAGGGCATTATCGGAGCGGGTAAGAAATAACCCTCGCATTCAGATTCTGGAGTACCACTTTGCCATTGATCTCGTGACCATGGCTGGAGAATGTGCGGGAGCGATGATCGAGGATACGAAACGTGGCCAATTTATCTATATAGAAGCGGACTCCACGGTATTAGCAACAGGTGGGGCAGGTCAGCTTTATCGCTATACGACGAACCCAATGGTAGCAACGGGTGACGGCATAGCGATGGCTTATCGTGCGGGAGCAGAGGTGAAAGATGTAGAATTTATTCAATTCCATCCTACTTCGTTATGTTATCCCGGTGCTCCGCGTTTTCTGATCTCGGAAGCCGTAAGAGGAGAAGGGGCCATATTACGAAATAGTTTGGGCGAACAATTTATGGAAAAATATCATCCGCAGTTAGATTTAGCTCCACGGGATGTAGTCGCACGTGCGATTGTATCGGAAATGGAGAAAACCGAATCTACCTTCGTCTATTTAGATATCACCCATGAATCAGAAGAACTGATTAAGCACCGATTCCCAACTATTTATCAGGTTTGCTTATCCTATGGTCTAAATATGATCACGGATTGGATTCCAGTGGCTCCAGCAGCTCACTATATGATGGGGGGGGTCAAAACAGACGAATGGGGGCAAACGACCGTTCCGCGGTTGTTTGCTTGTGGAGAAGTCTCAAGTACGGGGGTTCATGGAGCCAATCGTTTGGCAAGCAACTCCTTATCGGAGGCCATCGTTTTTGGTAAACGTATATCCAAAAAGATCGAAGAGATTGAACCATTTAGCATAGATACGTCCGCATTGTCCTACTCGTTGATGAGAGAAAAGAGAATGGATGAGGAGCATTTAGAAAAGCGGCTTGAATTGCAAAAACGGATGGTGCGACAGGTAGGGCTTTTGCGAGATGAGCGGCGACTTTCCCAAGCAATAAAGGAACTGGAGGAACAATCCGAACAATTCCAAACTCAACCAACTGAATTTACTGAATTTGAGTATTTAAATTTACTGACATGTGCGTTGCTGACAGCCAAAGCGGCTCTTCTAAGAGAAGAGAGCAGGGGAGGTCACTACCGTTTAGATTTCCCTGAGCGAGACGATGTCAATTGGAGAAAGCATATCATTCAATCCATCAATGCCGGGGTTAAGGAGGAGAGATGTATTTATGATGATTAATCATGAAAAACTGAAGCGACAAATTCGAGAATGGATCGATGAAGATATAGGATTCGGGGATATTTCCGCACAAGCTACCATATCTCCCACGGAAGATGCAATAGGAATTATTTATGCCAAGGACAGCGGCGTGATTGCCGGAATGGCTGTTGCCAAGCTTGTTTTTGAAGCTATTGATCCTCGATTGATTCTTAGTCCAGAAGTTCAGGATGGACAACAAGTCGAAACGGGAACGGTACTTTTGGAGGTTCAGGGCAATGCCCAATCGATCCTCACAGGGGAGCGGCTAGCCTTAAATCTACTGCAACGGTTGTCAGGAATTGCAACCATGACAAATCAGTATGTGACCCGGGCAAAAAAGGGAAATCCGCTGGTTCGCGTGGTCGATACCCGAAAAACGACGCCAGGCCTACGTATGTTAGAGAAATATGCAGTTAAAATGGGTGGAGGACATAATCATCGGTTTGGTCTTTATGATGCCGTGATGATCAAAGATAATCATATCAAAGCTGCTGGCGGCATCTTGGAAGCCGTTCAAGCGGCTAGGAACTATATCCCTCACACCATGAAAATTGAAGTCGAGGTTGAGTCTATCGCGGAAGTTAAACTGGCTCTAGAAGCTAAAGCCGATATCATCATGTTGGATAATATGGAGATCATGGCAATGGAGGAAGCCGTATCACTTATTGGCGGGCAGGCCATCGTCGAAGCCTCAGGAGGTATCAATCTTGATACGATTACGGACATTGCGGCTACAGGTATAGATGTCATTTCAGTGGGAGCCTTAACGCACTCGGTAAAAGCACTGGATATTAGTTTAGATTTGAATCAGAGAAAAAGATAGTCGGAGGAGTATGATGATTCTAGTCTTAGATGTGGGAAACACTAATATTGTATTAGGTGTTTTTGAAGGCGAAGTATTAAAACATCATTGGCGAATCGCTACTGAGCGGGGCAAAACAGATGATGAATACGGGATGCTGATTAAAAGCTTGTTTCGTGATATGGAAGTGAATTCAACATCTATCGAAGGAATCATCATCTCTTCAGTTGTTCCCCCGTTGATGTTTACTCTGGAAAGTATGTGCCAGAAATACTTTTATCATAAGCCGCTCATTATTGGACCTGGTGTCAAAACAGGGATGAATATTAAAGCGGAGAATCCCCGTGAGGTGGGTGCTGATCGTATTGTGAATGCCGTGGCAGCCATCCATTATTATGGGCCACCCTTAATTGTTGTCGATTTTGGAACGGCAACCACCTTTTGTTATATCGATCAGCAGGGCCAGTGGGCTGGAGGAGCTATTGCCCCGGGAATAAGTATATCAACTGAAGCTTTGTACACCCGGGCCTCTAAGCTTCCTCGTATTGAAATTGCAAGGCCCACAACCGTATTAGCTAAAAATACGGTTGTGGCGATGCAGGCAGGCATTGTGTATGGATTTGTAGGACAAGTAAATGAAATCGTAAATAGAATGAAGGCAGAGCTTCATGTTAATCCCAAAGTGATCGCAACGGGTGGGTTTTCTAATTTAATAAAAGAAGAAACCAATAGTATAGATATTGTAGATCCCTTTCTCACGTTAAAGGGACTCATGCTCATATACGAACGAAACAAAGAACTCTTGGCTGGAGCAAAGACTACGGCTCAGAGACCTAACGTTAAAAGCAATGTTGAGTTGAAAGGCAGGCGAAACGTTTGAAAGACTATTTGGTTCGGGCGCTGTCCCGCAATGGAAAGGTTAGAGCCTTTGCCATCCGATCCACAAATTTAGTAGAAGAGTGCCGACAGAGATTGGATACATGGCCGACGGCAAGTGCTGCTTTAGGGCGGACCGTAACAGCTACCGCTGTGATGGGAGCCATGTTAAAGGGAAAAGAGCGTTTAACCGTCATCATTAAGGGTGGTGGTCCGATTGGCCAGATTGTGGCTGATGCGAATGCGATAGGGGAAGTTCGCGGATTTGTTACTAACCCCCATACTCATCTACCCCTTAATGCTAAAGGGAAATTGGATGTCGCTGGGGCTGTTGGACTAGAAGGGTTTCTAACGGTTACGAAGGATCTCGGCTTAAAAGATCCCTATCATGGGAGTGTTGAGCTGATTTCCGGAGAATTAGGAGAAGATTTTACCTATTATTTTGCTAAATCGGAACAAACTCCTTCTGCTGTTGGGGTAGGGGTACTGGTGAATCCGGATAACTCCATTAAAGCGGCAGGAGGTTTTGTCATTCAGCTGTTACCGGGTTTAAAAGACGAGGATATTTATGAAATTGAGCAACAGCTAAGTCAAATTCCTCCTGTATCCACGATGATTGATGAGGGTCTCACGCCAGAAGGGATTTTGCAAAAGATTCTTGGAGAAGAAGATGTCGAGTTTTTAGGTTCGCTAGATATTGTATTCTCCTGTCACTGCTCAGAGGAACGAATAGAGAATGCGTTGATTAGTTTAGGTCATGGTGAGCTTCAGAGCCTGATTGAGGAAAAAGGGGAAGCGGAAATGATATGCCACTTCTGTAACGAAAAATATCATGTGGATCGGTCTAGGCTTGAACGGTTATTAGATGCTGTGAAGAAATAAGGTGAAACATGATGAGAAATACAAAGCTGTTGTGGGGATTGATTGGTTCTCTGGTCCTATTGTTGGCCGTATTCGGGTGGAAGTATGCAGAGCTTCTCGGAACGCGAAAGGTCGCTGTAGTAGGCGATGTGACAATTACGGAGGGAGATTGGACCAGGGAACTTAAGGGGAAATATGGGCAGCTTGTATTAAATAAAATGATTGATCAACAGGTTGTCCTCCAACAAGCCGAAAAAAGCGAAATTACGATTACGAATCAAGAGCTTGAAGCAGAATTTCAAAAGCTAAATGGACGATTTATGGATCGAAACCAGGGTTTGGGGGATACCAAGAGGGAAACTGAGGAATGGAAAGAAGAACTTCGGCATTATCTTCTTTTGGAAAAAATCGCCACGATGGATATAGATATTAGCGAACAGGAAATATTCCAATATTATGAGACCAATCGACAAAAATATAATCAACCTCCATTAGCCAGGGTCTCTGCCATTTATTCAAAGAATAAAATGGAGAGTGAACAAGTGATTCAGGAGTTGAAAAATGGAGCGGATTTTCAAACGTTAGCCAAAGAAAGATCCACAGAAATTTATTCGGCGGCTAGCGGAGGTGATTTAGGCTGGATCTCTCTTCTAGGTGGAGATGTGGATCAAGAGATCACCGATCAAGCTTTGCTGCTGAAAGAAGAGGAGATTAGCCCCCCAATCCCTATTGAAAAGGGATATGTAGTGATTAAACTGATAAAGAAAAAAGAAGCAGTGATTCGAAACTTTGATGAGGTCAAGACCGAGATTAAGCGTGAGCTTGCCTTAAATCAAGTAGGATCTCTTGAACATGTTCTGGATAAATTGAAGAAAGGAGCTGGTGTAGAAATTTTCCAATTAAAACAGAATGTAGATTGACAAAAATTGATCCCATCAGTATAATTTCTATAAAACCTACATTTTTACTTGGTATTGGAGGAAGAACGGATGAAGGTAGCTAACTCTATTATTGAATTAATTGGAAATACTCCACTTGTGAAGCTTAACAGCGTTACTAATCCAGAACATGCGGATGTTTATTTGAAACTTGAATTTTTCAATCCTGGAAGTAGTGTGAAGGATCGTATTGCATTGGCTATGGTTGAAGCCGCTGAAAAAGAAGGAATAATCCAGCCTGGTGTCAGTACGATTGTGGAACCTACAAGCGGTAATACAGGGATCGGGTTGGCCATGGTGGCCGCAGCAAAAGGGTATCGCGCGATCTTAGTTATGCCGGAAACGATGAGTATGGAACGAAGAAACCTTCTTCGTGCTTATGGAGCTGAACTTGTACTGACTCCTGGACCTGAAGGAATGGGCGGAGCGATTCGCAAGGCACAAGAGCTTGCCAACGAGGATTCAACTTATTTTATTCCACAGCAATTTGAAAATCCGGCAAACCCTGAAATCCATCGTAATACCACAGGAAAAGAGCTACTAGCACAAGCTGAGCAGCTTGGCGGGATCGATGCTTTCGTTAGCGGAATTGGAACGGGCGGAACGATTACCGGTGCCGGTCAGGTTTTAAAGGAACAATATCCGAATATTCAGATCGTAGCGGTTGAGCCTACGGCATCTGCTGTATTATCCGGAGGTAAGCCAGGCCCACATAAAATTCAAGGTATTGGAGCAGGATTTATTCCGAAAATCCTTAACACTGAAATCTACGATGAAATCGTCTTGGTTGAAAATGAAGAAGCCTTTGAAACGTCTCGCCGTGTGGCAAGAGAGGAAGGTATTCTAGGTGGAATTTCTTCCGGAGCTGCTATCTTTGCCGCTTTGAAAGTGGCAGAAAAGCTAGGCAAAGGAAAGAAAGTAGTTGCTATTATACCAAGTAACGGAGAAAGATATTTAAGTACACCACTTTATCAATTTGAAGAATAAAACAAAAGGGAATCACTTCGTGATTCCCTTTTCTTTAATAGGAGTGACATCATGACCGTAATTTCGCAGACTCAGTATTTGGAAGCAATGAAAAAAGGATATAATACGATTCCTTTAATAGAAAAATTATCGAAAGTGATCGAAGTGGCTGCTATTTATGAAGCTTTTTGTCCTGATCCAGAACAGGGAGCGCTGCTCGAAACCGGGAGAGCAGGAAAATACTCTTATGTGGCATTTTCTCCGATCGACCGCATTCAATCTAAAAATGGAGAGATCCAAACGGATTCGCAAGGAAAATCTATCACTACAGATGATCCCCTCCATGAGCTTCAACACCTTATGGAAAACTGGAAGTCTCCATCATGGACGGAAGGACCGGATTGGCAAGGTGGGGCTTTAGGATATTTATCGTATGATATGGTACAACATATAGAGACGATCCCGCATCATGCTCATGATGATTTGCAGCTCCCTGATCTGATTTTTACGGTGTACCGGGATGTTATTGCGATAGATCATGAGAACCTGGTGACCTATTTGATTACCAACGTACTACTTGTTTCAAATGATGATTATGAATCCGGCTATCGAAGACTAAAGGAAATGAAAGATCAATTCAAATCGATTCAGCCCGCCTGCGATGCTGTTGAAGTGAAGCATCAGGGTAGGACCTTATCAATTAAACCGTCTTTTACAAAAGAAAAATTTGAGCAAGCGGTGAGGGAGGTTCAGGAGTACATCGTTTCAGGAGATGTCTTTCAAGTCAATCTTTCGGTACGACAAGATTTTCCAATCTCTGCTTCTCCCTGGGACATTTATAAAACCTTACGTAAACTAAATCCTTCTCCTTATATGGGCTATCTTCATTATCCGAAATTCCAGGTCGTTAGTGGTTCACCAGAGCTTTTGATCAAAATCAAGGATCGAAAGATAAGCACCAGACCCATTGCCGGGACAAGGCCTCGCGGACAGAACCGGGAAGAGGATCTCCAGTTGGCTCGTGAATTAATTGAAAATGAAAAAGAACGGGCAGAGCATATCATGCTCGTGGATTTGGAACGTAATGATTTAGGACGAGTTTGTCAGTATGGAACGGTGCAAGTGACCGATCTGATGGTTATTGAAGAATATTCTCATGTGATGCACATTGTTTCTCATGTCGAGGGTACGTTAGCGAATGATAAAACAGGTTATGATGCCATTCGGGCTTGTTTTCCAGGGGGAACCATTACCGGAGCTCCGAAAATTCGCACGATGGAAATTATTGAGGAGCTCGAACCGGTCAAACGGGGGCTCTATACAGGATCCATTGGCTGGATCGGTTTTAATGGAGATATGGAATTGAATATTGTGATCCGAACCATGATTGCCCAAAATGGACTTGGACATGTGCAAGCAGGAGCGGGAATTGTTATTGACTCCAAGCCAGAAGCAGAGTATTATGAATCATTAAAGAAGGCTGAAGCCTTATTGAAATCAGTTGAGCTTAGTCAAGTCACACAAGTATATCGAGTAGAGTTTAGAGAGGAGAGATGATTTCATGATAGTTATGATCGACAATTATGATTCTTTTACGTACAATCTCGTTCAGTTTTTAGGTGAGATGGGGGAAGAGCTGCAAATTTTTCGAAATGATAAAATCACGATTGATCAAATAACCGAAATGAATCCCGACCACATTGTCGTTTCACCGGGGCCATGTTCACCGAACGAAGCCGGGATCAGCCTGCAGGTGATTGAACATTTTTCAGGCAAAATTCCTATTTTGGGGGTTTGTCTGGGACACCAATCCATAGCACAGGCCTTTGGTGGGAAGGTGATTCGTTCTGAAAGATTAATGCATGGGAAAACATCATCGGTTTTCCATGATGAACGTTCGATCTTTTCCGGAATCCCCTCTCCGTTTACCGCAACAAGGTATCATTCTTTGATCGTGGAAAAGGAAACAATGCCGGATTGTCTAGAGATATCCGCTTGGACAGAAGAAGGCGAAATCATGGCAATTAGACATAAGGAAATGCTAGTGGAAGGTGTTCAATTCCATCCAGAATCGATTATTACGGATTATGGGAAGGAACTACTGCGTAATTTTATCGGATTATCTGGAGTGAAACGATGAAAATTTTCATAAATGGAGAGCTCCTTAACGAAGATCAGGCCGTGATTTCTGTTTTTGATCACGGCTTTCTTTATGGTTATGGATTGTTTGAAACGATTCGTACTTATAGGGGAGTCCCTTTTTTGCTTCATGAGCATTATGAACGTTTAATGAAATCGGCTGCCTCATATCAAATAAAGATGAATAAAACTTACGATGAGCTGCAGAATGATATATACCAAACATTGAGAGCTAATGGTCTTGATGATGCTTATATTCGGGTTACCTTATCGGGTGGGACGAAAGGGTTAGGATTATGGGGCAAGGAACATGATGAACCTACCTGGATCATCATGGCCAAACCGATCGGATCAAATCCCGCGGTAAAAAGCTTGATTACACTGGAATTAAATCGATCGACATGTGAAGGAGATTTCCGGACTAAATCGATATCCTTCGCCAATAATATGTTGGCTAAAAAAGAGCTTGAACATCGGAATCATTTCTCGGCAGAAGGCATCTTTCTCAATCGGGAAGGATATGTTGTGGAAGGAACCGTAAGCAATCTCTTTTTTGTTCAAGATGGAAAGGTCTATACGCCACATGAAGATACTGGTTTACTTGCAGGGGTAACAAGGGACTTTATGATTCGATCTTGTCAAGAGGAAGGGATTCCAGTGCTAGAAGGGTTTTACAGAGTAGACGAGCTGCAGTCTGCGGAAGAGGTGTTTCTCACGAACTCTATCCAGGAGATTGTTTCCGTCGATCAAATTGACGGAGTGACTTTACCATCTGTTCGTGGACCTTTGACGGATCGGCTAATTCATCACTATCAAACCGCCATTCAAAAGCTAGGCCCTGACGGGCACAACAAGCGCTGGTGAAAGCAAGCATTTTCGACGCAGTGCTCCAGCAAGCAGAAGAAGGAGGTTAGCGGATGAGTTTATTACAGCTAGGGGAACGCACCCTTGTGATGGGAATTCTCAATGTTACACCAGACTCGTTCTCCGACGGAGGAAGCTATGATTCAATGGATCGAGCAATTGAACAGGCTAAACAGCTAATCGAGGCTGGAGCTGATATCCTCGATTTGGGGGGAGAATCAACCCGTCCGGGGGCGGCACCCGTTACGTTAGAGGAAGAGTTACGCCGGGTTATTCCTGTCATTTCTGCCATCCGACAAGAAATCAAGACTCCGATTCCGATTTCCATTGATACATATAAAGCAGAAGTAGCAGAACAAGCGCTGAAAGCAGGGGCCAATATTTTAAATGATATCTGGCGCAGTCTTGCCGATCCCCGAATGGCTGAAGTAGCGGCAACGTATCAGGTGCCCATAATTCTTATGCATAATAGAAAGAATAGGGATTATAGAAACTTAATGAAGGATCTCCTTTCTGATCTAGATGAGAGTATATCCCTTGTGCAAAAGGCTGGGGTGAAAAAGGAAAATATTTGGCTCGACCCTGGGATTGGATTTGCCAAAACGTATGAGGATAATCTTCAGGTCATGGCCCATCTGGATGAGCTTGTAGCATTGGGGTATCCTGTCCTCTTAGGAACTTCCCGGAAAACCTTTATCGGGCAGACGCTTGATCTCCCAGTGGATCAAAGGGTAGAGGGTACATTAGCCACGGTATGTTACGGAATTCAAAAGGGCTGTCAAATCGTTCGTGTTCATGATGTGAAAGAGACGCTTAGAGTATGCCGCATGATGGATGCGATCAGGAGAAGGGAGGGGTGATCATGGATAAGATTTATTTTAATCGAATGGCTTTTTACGGGTATCATGGAGTCTATCCGGAAGAAAATAAGTTGGGCCAACGCTATCTGGTGGATTTGGAATTATATTTAGATTTAGGTCCTGCAGGTTTTTCGGATGATCTGAAGGATACGATTAATTATGCAGAAGTTTATCAGCTTTGCCAAGAGATCGTAGAAGAAGAAAGGTTTCAGCTTGTCGAGAGGATTGCCCAACAGATTGCCGAGAGATCCCTTGCTCAATTTCCTTTGTTAGCCGAACTCATGATACGAGTGATTAAACCGGATCCCCCTATACCGGGCCATTATGAATCGGTAGCCGTAGAGATCCGAAGAGGGAGATAAGATGGTTTCATTTTTTTTATCATTAGGTGCGAATATAGGAGATCGGTTTGAACATTTAAAGAAGGCCATCCAACTGTTGAAGCAAGAAAAAGGAATATGGCTTGAATCCATATCCAATATTTACGAAACCGATCCTGTTGGATTTGTTGAGCAGCCTGCCTTCTTGAATATGGTGTTGGGCGGCAAAACGGAGTTGACACCTGAACAACTTCTGCAGGCTGTATTGGAAGTGGAAAGGAAGCTGGGGAGAGTTCGAGAAGTTCGATGGGGTCCACGGACCCTTGATATAGATATATTGACGTATGGACAAGAAACCATAGCAGAAGGGAACCTGGAGATTCCTCATCCTCGGATACAAGACAGGCTGTTTGTCCTTATTCCATTCGCTGAGATCGCAGCTGTTCAGAAAATCCCAGTAGGGAAGAACCAATTTCAAACGCCCAGCCAACTGCTAGAGAACGTGAAGGATAAGAGTGGTGTGTACAAATGGAAGGACATCGATTGGGAAACAGAATTAGAGCTTATCGAAAGCTAAAAGGGTATACTCAGCAAGAATTTGCGGAAAAGATGGGAATCTCGGTTTCTCTGCTCGGTTCTGTAGAAAGAGGGATGAAGGAGCCTTCGGGAAATTTGTTGGAACAGATGGGTCAGCTGCTCGGGATTGAGGTAAGAGAATTATTAAATGAGGGATAAAGTATGAGTAAACTAAAAATAGGGAATATCGAATTGAAAAATAACGTTGTGCTAGCCCCTATGGCAGGGGTTTGTAATCCTGCCTTTCGTTTGATTGCCAAAGAGTTTGGAACCGGCTTAGTTTGTGCGGAAATGGTGAGCGATAAAGCAGTCCTTCATGGCAATCAACGCACGATGAAAATGCTTTATGTAGATGAACGGGAAAAGCCGTTAAGCCTGCAGATTTTTGGCGGGGAAAAAGAGAGTTTAGTCGCTGCTGCCCAACATGTAGACCAACACACGAATGCGGATATTATTGATATCAATATGGGCTGTCCAGTTCCGAAGATTATTAGCTGTGATGCGGGGGCGAAATGGCTGTTAGATCCCAATAAAATCGAGGAAATGGTCTCCGCTGTTGTAGAAGCCGTAGACAAGCCTGTAACTGTGAAAATGCGCATTGGCTGGGATGACGAGCATATTTATGCTGTTGAAAATGCAAAAGCGGTGGAGCGGGCTGGAGGTGCTGCGGTTGCAGTTCATGGAAGAACCCGGGTTCAAATGTATGAAGGAAAAGCGAACTGGGATATCATTGGCGATGTGAAACAGAGTGTTAAGATTCCCGTTATCGGCAACGGGGATGTCGCTTCTCCGGAAGATGCCAAGCGAATGATTGACCATACTGGATGTGATGGTGTTATGATTGGTCGAGCTGCTTTAGGGAATCCTTGGATGCTGTATCGAACAATCCAGTACCTAACGAATGGGGAACTCTTGGGGGATCCGACTCCACAAGAGAAGGTTGATATTTGCCTGCTGCATATGGATCGGTTGATTGATCTTAAAGGAGAGAGAATTGCTATTCAAGAAATGCGCAAGCATGCAGCATGGTATTTGAAAGGACTAAAGAACTCTGCGCATGTTCGGCAAAAAATTAATGAGCAGGAAACCAAAGAAAGTATGAGATACCTCCTCTTGAATTATGTAAACCAAATTCAGAGTGATGTTGATAACGGAACGTTCATCCATTAATTGACAATTTGACAAGGGAATTCAATTCCCATATAATACCTATGATATACAAGCCCAACTTCTGCTGTACATGATTATTCATATATTGTAAAGCTAAATTCTGTATATATTAACAGCATATTTATTCCATTAGCTGTCACTCAGGGGAAGTGCTTCAGCTTTGTTTGGTCTAAAAATAATTTGCAACGGGGGAATGATTCATGTCTGAAAAAGAGGTTTTTCTAACGGCTGAAGGTCTAAAGAACCTAGAAGAGGAACTAGAGCATTTAAAGTCAGTCAAGCGTCGTGAAGTAGCGGAGCGAATTAAAGAAGCGATCGGCTTCGGCGATTTAAGTGAGAACTCTGAATATGAAGAATCAAAAAATGAACAGGCTTTTATTGAAGGTCGTATTATTACGCTAGAGAAAATGCTGCGTAATGCCCGTGTAATCACTCAAGAAAACGCAAATCAGGGCGTGGTTACTGTAGGAACTACCGTCAAGCTAAAAGACCTTGAATATGGTGACGTTGTCGATTATACCATTGTTGGTTCTGCTGAGTCGGATCCAGCTAATAATAAAATCTCAAATGAATCTCCTGTAGGGCAAGCGCTTCTTGGAAAAACCAAAGGAGCAACAGTTGATGTTTCAGTACCTGCAGGTGTTATTCAATATGAAATCTTGGACGTAATATTTAAGTAATGGATTTAAGGGAGTTGAATTGCTGTGTCCCAAGAAGAATTTAATGAATTGATGATGGTTCGCCGGGAAAAATTAAATCAGCTTAGGAAAATGGGAGTTGATCCATTTGGGAAACGATTTGATCGCACCCATACCGCTGAAGAAATCTTAAAGCAGTACGCGGACCAAAGCAAAGAGGAACTGGAAACGCAACAGATAGAGGTAACGATTGCAGGAAGAATCATGGCTAAACGGGGACAGGGGAAAGCAAGCTTCTCCCATATTCAAGACCGTACAGGTAAAATTCAGATCTATGTGCGGGAAGACCAAGTTGGCGAAGAAAGCTATGAAATCTTTGATATGTGCAATATTGGAGACCTGATTGGAATTACTGGATCCGTCTTTAAGACGAATAAGGGAGAAACGACGGTTAAAGCCAAGGAATTCACCTTGTTAACGAAATCTTTGCGAGCCCTTCCGGAAAAGTTCCATGGCCTTCGTGATATTGAAACCAGATATCGTAAGCGATATTTGGATCTCATCATGAATCAGGAGTCCCTTCATACCTTTATCACGCGGAGTAAGATTCTTCAATCAATGAGAAGGTATTTAGATGAGCGGGGATACTTGGAAGTAGAAACACCTACCATGCATTCCATCCCAGGGGGTGCTGCGGCCCGTCCTTTTATTACCCATCATAATGCATTAGATATGAAGCTGTATATGCGTATCGCAACAGAGCTTCATCTAAAACGCCTCATCGTAGGTGGATTGGAGAAAGTTTACGAGATTGGCCGTATATTCCGTAATGAAGGGATATCCACCCGTCATAACCCGGAATTCACTTCCATTGAGCTTTATGAAGCCTATGCAGATTATCAAGATATCATGAAGCTAACTGAAGAAATGGTTGCTCATATAGCATTGGAAGTATTGGGAACAACTCAAGTTAATTATCAAGGTGAGGTCATCGATTTGACTCCAGCCTGGAAAAGAATACATATTGTCGATGCCATTAAAGAAGTGTGTGGGGTAGACTTCTGGAAGCAAATGACTGATGAAGAGGCAAGAGCCCTTGCCGAAACGAATGGGGTAAAAGTGACTCCTGCGATGAAATATGGTCATATTGTCAATGAATTCTTTGAACAAAAGGTGGAAGAAACTCTGATTCAACCTACCTTTATTTATGGGCATACAGTTGAAGTATCTCCATTGGCGAAGAAGAATGAAGAAGACCCGCGCTTTACCGATCGCTTTGAGTTATTCATTGTTGCCCGTGAGCATGCCAATGCTTTTACCGAGCTGAACGATCCGATCGATCAGAAGGAACGTTTTGAATCTCAATTGCAGGAACGTGAAGCTGGAAATGACGAGGCACATATGATGGATGAGGACTTCATCGAATCTCTAGAGTATGGAATGCCGCCAACAGGCGGTTTAGGAATCGGAATCGACCGATTGGTCATGCTTTTGACCGATTCTCCATCGATTCGCGATGTCTTGTTATTCCCGCTTATGCGTCATCACCAAGGAGAGCATACGGAAGTATAGGGGGAGGGGCAGATTGCCTCTCTTTTTTTCATTCATCAGAGAGTATTATACGCATATGGTTACACTATTATCTTATTGTAATAATTTCCTATGCTTGTCACTACAATATGAAGGGAGAGCAAATTTAACGGGGGTACAACGGATGAAAAATTGGATCAATCTCTTTATTATCTTGTTTGTTATACTATTGGCAGGATGTTCAACAGAAGAAACGACGACCCAACCCACGCAACCATCCAATCCGCCGTCACAGCAGACCAAGCAAGCAGCAACCCAACCCTTCAGGTTTGCCGTCAGAGGTGATTTTAAGCCGTTTAACTTCGAACAAGATGGAAGGCTTACGGGCTTTGATGTGGAACTAGGTGAGGAAATCGCTCGCCGAATCGGGATGAGTCCTCAACCGCAAAAAATCCCCTACGATCAGCTGATTGCTGGACTCAAAGAAGGTAAGTATCAAGCGATCATAAGCAGCCTATCCATCACACCTGGCAGAACCCAAGAGATTGCTTTTACAAAGCCATATTATGTAACCGGAGCACAGTTGTTTGTCCTCGAACAAAACCAATCCACAACGGTAGAACAACTAAAGGATAAAAAGATTGGGGTCATTACAAGAACACCCTACATGACTCTAGCCCAAAATCACACCAAAAACGTAAAGGAATACCAAACCCACGTTCAAATGCTGCAAGAGTTAGCTGCGGGGAAAATAGATGCCATACTGATCGATAAAATGATCGGCCTTACCGCAATTAAAGAAGAAGGTCTGAAAATCAAACCAATCGGATCTCTCATAGTCCACGATGAAATTGCCATTGCTCTATCTCAAACCAATCAGGATCTTCTACAGCAAATCAATAAGGTGCTAGAGGATATGATCAAGGATGGGACGTACGGGAAGATTAGCACAAAATGGTTTGAGACTGATATCATAAAATAAAAATAACCACTTTGTTCTTTAATAGAGCAAAGTGGTTTTCTTTTATATAAAACAAAAGTAATAAAAGAACAAAATAAACAATATGGCCACATAATTGTAAAAACAATGGTTAGAAAATAAAATAAAGTTAGAAATGAAAACGGTATTTTAAAATTTTTGATAATTCTATTCTAAAAAAATCACGAGGGGGATGGATATGAAAATTAATTTTAAAAGTTTGACTCCACAAGTGATCACTGGGATCATTCTCGGTATCATTGCAGGTGCCTTATTTCCTAAGTTTGGGGCAGATCTAAAGGTATTAGCAGACATTTTTATAAAGCTGGTTAAAATGGTCATTCCGCCGATTGTTTTCTTCACGATTGTTATTGGTATTGCAGGTATGGGCGATATGAAGAAGATTGGACGTATTGGTGGAAAAGCGTTATTATACTTTGAAATTGTATCTACTATTTCCTTGGCTATTGGTATAGCAGTAGCGAACCTCTATCGAGCTGGGGATGGGTTCGATACAAGTGGTGCTTCCAAAGGAGATGTCTCGAAGTATACAGAACAAGCTGCAGAAACCAGTCATGGATTCATGGATTTTGTAATGTCGATCATACCTGATAACTTTGTAGGTGCTTTAGCCAATGGAGAACTATTACCCGTCTTGTTCATTGCTGTATTGTTTGGATTATCACTTGCTGGACTGGGCAATAAAGGGAAGCCAGTCATTGAGTTTTTTGAAAAGATTACAGAAGTTCTATTCGGAATTGTTAATATAATCATGAAAATCTCTCCTGTTGCGGCTTTTGGAGCGATGGCTTACACGATCGGAAAATTTGGTGTGGGATCCTTATTATTCCTTGGAAAACTGATGGCGTCAGTATACTTGACTATGGCCATTTTTATCATCGTAGTTTTAGGGGCGATTGCTAAGTATTATGGCTTTAGCATCTTCAAGTTCATCAAGTACATTAAAGAAGAGATTTTCTTAGTTATCGGAACTTCTTCGTCCGAGTCTGCCTTACCTCCAATGATGCATAAGCTTGAAAAGTATGGTTGTTCGAAATCTGTAGTTGGTCTTGTATTACCGACAGGATATTCTTTTAATCTTGATGGTACATCGATTTACTTATCCATGGCTGCTTTATTCATTGCCCAGGCATACGGAGTGGATTTATCCCTCTGGGAGCAATTAACATTGCTAGGGGTTCTCATGCTTACCTCTAAGGGAGCTGCAGGGGTTACGGGTTCAGGATTTGTCACATTGGCCGCTACAATAGCGGTATTCCCCGCAATTCCTGTAGAAGGAATGGCCCTTATTCTTGGGGTGGATCGCTTTATGTCGGAAGCCCGTGCCATTACGAACCTGATCGGAAATGGTGTAGCAACCGTAGTTGTATCTAAAATGGAAGGGGAATTTAACCCGAATCTAGAGGTAATTAGCAATCCAGCAAAGTCACAATATACGGCATAAGACAATTTTTAAGAGAAATAATCGAGAGTCTAAATTTCGGTTATTTCTTTTTTGGATTTTAGAGACCAAAAAGAACAAAATAAACAATATGGCCATAAAATTGTCATCATCCACTATTGAAAATAAAATGAAATCAGAAATGTAAACGTTTAAACAGCCGTGTATAGGCAAAACATTTCTTGAGGGGAGAGGACCTCTTTGAGGATGAATAAAAAACCTTTCCATGGGTATCTAATTATGATTGCCGCTATCTTTTTGCTTGTGACTGGCTGTACCTCTCGTGCAGTCGATTATGATCAGGTTGGTCCAAAAGACAAGTTAATCATTCGGTTTTCTCATGTTACAGGAGCAGATACGCCGAAAGGATTGGCAGCCAAACGCTTGAAGGATCTAGTTGAATCAAGAAGCGGAGGGAAAATTGAAGTCCAGGTATTTCCTAACTCTACGCTGTATTCGGACGAAGCAGAGCTTGAGGAATTAAGAAGAGGTGACATTCAACTGATCGCCCCTGCTATTACCAAGCTGTGGGAGCTTGTTCCTGAAGCGCAAATATTTGATCTGCCTTATCTGTTTTCCACTCAAGATGATGTGAGGAAGCTAGCAGAGGGTCCTGTAGGAAAAAGGTTGAACGAGCTCTTGGAAGTACAGGGTTACAAAGTTCTAGCTGTTTGGGATAACGGTTTCAAACAGATTACCAACAACGAGCGGATGATTCAAAATCCAGATGATTTTAAAAATTTGAGTTTTCGCATCATGTCCAGCCGAGTTCTTGCCAGGCAATTTGATTCGGTGGGGGCAGCTTCAGTTGTCTTGCCCTTTGACGAACTTTATCAGGCTTTGGAGCAAGGAAAGGTAAATGGGGAAGAGAATACGGTTTCCAATATCACAAACAAAAGGCTGTATGTCACCCAAAAATATCTGACGAAAAGTGATCATGGCTATCTGGGATATTTTGTTCTAACGAGTAAAGCCTTCTGGGACACGATACCGATAGAAAATAGAAAACTTATCGAGGATACGATACGAGAGGTTACAGAATGGGAGAGAAATCTGTCATTAGAAATAGACAAAAAAGAATATGAGTATCTGAAAACTCGTTCCGATGTTCGTATTTATGAGTTAAATGAAAAAGAGAAGAAAGCATGGAGATCAGCATTTTACCCTACCTATGAGTGGTTCGCTAAACAGACCCGTGATGATGTGATCCAGGAGTACATCCAAATGGTCTTTACAGGAGATCCGTCTCCTGAAGATAGATAAATAGATAAAAAATTGAATGGGGGAAATTAAAATGAAAAAATTAGCATCCGCATTACTTGCAAGTATCATGATGTTTTCCTTAGTAGCCTGTGGAGGTCAAGACAGTGGTAAGCCTGCTGAGCAACAGGCACCAGCAGCTGAGAACAAGGAAGAAGCCAAAGATCCGATTATCATTAAGTTTTCTCACGTAACCGCACCGGAAAGTGTGAAGGGCTTAGCTGCTCAAAAATTTGCTGATCTAGTGGCAGAGAAAACGGGTGGTCAAGTAAAAGTAGAGGTATATCCTTCCTCCCAGTTGTATGGAGATAAGGATGAATTGGATGCCTTAGTTTCCGGTAACGTCCAAATGATTGCTCCGTCCGTAACTAAAATGGTTAAACTGGATCCTCGTTGGCAATATGTAGATATGCCTTTTCTGTTCAAGGATGAACAGCATGTAATGAAGTTTTTTGAAAGTGATGTAGCAAAGAGCTTATTAACAGCAGAACCTCTTGTTTCCAATGATATTGTGGGTCTTGCTTTCTGGCAAAATGGATTTAAAAACTTTACGAATAACAAGAAGCCTTTGAAAACTCCGGCTGATTTAAACGGATTTAAATTCCGTGCTCAAGCTGGAAAGGTGTTAGAGGCTCAATTTAAAGCAGTAGGGGCAGGTTCAGCCACTATCCCATTTGCTGAAACCTACGCAGCCCTTCAACAAGGGACTGTAGATGGCCAAGAGAATACCTTCAACAATATCGACACTCAAAAGTATGTAGAAGTCCAAAAATATTTGACTGTTTCTAACCATGGCCGCTTAGACTATGGGATCTTCGTA
Source organism: Brevibacillus sp. (assembly GCA_036676475.1). GTDB lineage: Bacteria > Bacillota > Bacilli > Aneurinibacillales > RAOX-1 > LC029. The sequence continues at coordinate 65,242 of JAKFCU010000102.1, read as the reverse complement.
AACAAGCCTTTCTGGGATGGTATGCCTGAAGATGTTCGCGGTAAGGTAGAAGAAGCGTTGAATGAAGCGACGAAGCTGGCTAATGAGATGGCAAAAGCAGAAAACGATAAGAGCTTCGAGAACCTGAAAACATCTGGGAAAATGGAGATCACAGAGTTAACCGAAGCTGAACGTGCTGAATTCGAGAAGGCTTTCCAGCCAGTGTACGAAGATTTCGGATCGGTTATCACGCCTGAATTAATCGATGGCATCAAGAACTTGAAGTAAATAAATGGAGAGATAGTTTGACGGGGCACTAATTCAACGTTAGTGCCCCCTTTCAACACTTATCAGTTAAGTGTTATACGCATAAGCTGCGTACAGTAGCTTTCTTACACTTAACGGTCAAGTGTTATATGCATAAGCTGCGCACAGTAGCTTTCTTAGAAAGGGGGAAATGAAATGAGCGGTTTGAAAAAGGCGTGGGATTTATTTGAAGATGTTATGGCAGGGACCTTCTTTTCGGCAGGAATATTATTGATTCTATATGGAGTAACCATGCGATATGTTTTTAATGAACCAAAGGCATGGGTGGAGGAGATTGCAAGTTATACGATTGTGTGGGGGTCTTTATTGGGAGTTCCCATCGCTTTGCGTAATAACCATCACATCCAGGTAGACATGTTCTACGAAAAAATGCCGAAGGCTGTAAGACGATTAATTGATATCTTTGCCAATATTATGGGAATTATTTTTTGCTTATTTTTTACTTATTATAGTTATTTGCTAGTTGCCAAGCGCTTCAGTTCTGGAATGGTATCAATGGATGTAGGAATTCCGATGTGGATCGTATATCTCATTTTACCTATTTGTGGTGTTATGTTCTTGCTTCGCTTCATTGAGAAGCTAGTGAATGTGTTAAAGGGAAAGGAGGAACATCATGACCCTCACCTTGTTTAGTATTTTCCTTGTGCTGATGCTCTTGCGTGTTCCGATTGCAATCAGTTTAGCGTTATCAACTGTTGCGGTTCTGATGCAGGAAAACTTTAATATGAACATGGTACCTCAGCGGATGTTCTCTTCTCTTGATTCCTTTCCGTTAATGGCCATTCCAGGTTTCGTGCTTGCAGGCGTTTTGTTGGCGCGAGGCGGAATCTCTAAATATTTAATTGAGGCCTTAAGAACCTGGGTAGGACATCTTCCAGGAGGCTTATCAGTTGTAACCGTTTTGGCCTGTATGATTTTCGCTGCAATTTCCGGTTCTAGTCCAGCTACAGCGGCTGCCATTGGATCAATCATGATTCCTGCCATGACAAGTGCGGGATATGATAAGAAATATGCCATGGGTTTAGTTGCAGCTTCTGGAACCTTAGGGATTTTAATCCCTCCTAGTATCCCGTTCATTATCTATGGGATTACCGCGGAAGAATCGATCGGTAAACTATTTATGGCAGGGGTTATCCCGGGAGTTCTTTTGGGTGGGGTACTGATTACTTCCGCTATTTATTATGCTAAGAAGAACGGATACGGCAAAGATGTGAAAGCGTCCGGTTCTGAGCGAATGAAGGCTTCAATTAAGGCAATTTGGGGGGCTTTCCTGCCCATCCTTATCTTGGGAAGTATCTATACAGGAGTGGCTACTCCGACCGAATCAGCGGTTATAGCCGTAGCGTACGCCATTATTGTTTCTGTTTTTATCTATAAAGAGATGGGCTGGAAAGATGTTCGTCCGATTCTAGTTGAATCGATTAATATTACTTCGATGATTTATTTGATCATTGCAGCAGCCAGTTTATTTGGCTTATATCTGACGAATGCCCAAGTTCCACACCATGTAGGGGAATGGATTGCAGAAAGCAATATGAATAAGTGGGTCTTCTTCATTATCGTAAACATCCTATTCTTCATCATGGGAACATTCTTAGAAGCGGTTTCTATTATCTTAATTACGCTTCCGATTTTGCTTCCGATTATCAAACATCTAGGAATCGATCCAATCCACTTTGCGATTATCATGACCGTTAACATGGAGTTGGCAATGATTACACCACCTGTTGGATTAAATTTATTCGTCGTAAGTGGAATTGCTAAAGAAAAGCTAGGGGACGTCGTAAAAGGGGTCATTCCATTCATTGTTCTTTTTGTTTTAGTCTTAGCACTACTTGTTATTTTCCCGCAGATTTCCTTGTGGCTGCCGCAAATGATGGAGTAGAAAAAGAAGCCTTCCCATTGGGGGAGGCTTCTTATTTTTGACTAAAAGTGGGGCATTAAACTAGAAAACAAGAAACAAGGGAATAATAACCAAATTAAATCATTTGGGGTGATGGAAATGTCAGTTTCACTTCTTGTCTTTATACGCTCTATGTTTTCCTTCCTAGTATTGTTTATATTTACTCGTTTCATAGGGAAACAGCAGCTATCACAGTTAACGGTTTTTGAATATTTAGTGGGGATCACGATCGGGTCGATTGCCTCCGCCATGTCCATTGAGTTAGAAATTCAATCGATTAATGGAGTGGTGGGTATTATCGTTTGGGGGATCATTCCGGTTGGACTGGCTATATTGACTTTAAAAAGCCCGATAGCGAGGAAATATATCGAAGGAGAGCCGAGGGTGGTTATCCGGAGCGGAAGGATTGTAGACCAAAATATTAAAAAAGAACGAATGGATTTGGACCAATTAATGTTGCTATTGCGCCAAAAAAATATCTTTTCCATAACTGATGTGGAATTTGCCATTTTAGAAGTCAATGGTCAATTAAGCGTTATGCCTAGAGCGGATAAACGGCCCATTACTGCAGCAGACTTGAAAATTCAGGTGAAAAAGGAGGAACTGCCTTTTACAGTGATTAAAGATGGCAAAGTGAATCATGAAAGACTCCTGGAAGCCGGGTTAGATAGCGTATGGTTAGAAGGAAGTCTAAGAAAGCAAGGGGTTCACGATTCTTCGGAAGTTATGCTGGCACAAATCAATGGCAACCAACTGCACATTGATATGAAGAAAGAATGGGAGGAAAATGTAAATCCAGGGGATGAGAAGATATTGACCAATCTCTATCAGCTACAGGCAGATTTCCACCAGTATCATTTACTTTCTGATGATCCCATAGCCAAAAGAGATTATCTTCACATGAAAGAAAAAATGGATGAAATTCTCAGGAGATTAGAAACCCATATCGCAAATAGGAGGAACTAGAAATGAAGCCGATTATCGTCGTGTGCGTTTTAACATTGTTTCTTTTAACCGGATGTTTCAATCCCTTCAAAGCCCCTATGAATGAACAGCAGGATTTAAGAAAATTAATTGAAAAGACACAGGAACAAATTAAAAACGAGCAGTGGGAGGAAGCGAAAACGATACAAAAACGTCTGCAAATCGGCTGGGGACAAATTCGGAACAGGGTATCGCTGAATGCCAGTTCAAGTGATATTACCGATTTAGATATTTCCATTGAACAATTAACGACATATATAGAAGAAAAAGAGAGAGCTCTCGCTCTTGCAGAATTAGGGAAGCTAAAGCAAATTTGGGAGGGGATTGCCCGATTGTAACGGGTTGATTCTTTATTTTGCTGATTTATATGAATAAAGTAGAAAAATGACGAATAAAAAGGAGTTAGAGGGGAATAGGGGTAGAATTTCCTCTCTAACTCCTTCATTATGAAGTTACATGATATCGATTTATCGGACGGCCCACCGACCCGTATTGAATTTCGAGTTTAATTTTTTTCGATTTCTCCAAGTAATCGAGGTATCTTCTCGCAGTTACCCGTGCAAGCCCTACTCCTTCAGCTACTTCCTCGGCAGAGAGAGGGGTGGACTGCTTAAGCAAAAATAGAAGAATCTGTTTAAGTGTCACTTCGTTTAGTCCTTTGGGTAGGGACTGTTCTACCTGTGGATTCGGAGCAGATACGGTTTGATTCTTAGGGGAAAGGCGGTCGATTTCTTCCTGATCGAGCGAATCCTTCAAGAGGGTTCGGCGAAGAGTCAGATAAGATTCAAGAGCTCTTTTGAATCGGTCAAATTTAAAGGGTTTGACGATATAATCAATCGCTCCATATCGAAAAACATTTGTAATCGTTTCTGAATCACGGGCAGCAGTCACCATGATGACATCGACGGGTTCATTTCTCTTGCGGATTTCAGCTAAGGTTTCCAACCCGTTTAGATCAGGTAAGAAAATATCCAAAATAACCAACTGAGGTTGGGTGGTTTGAATCAATGTCAAGGCTTCCAACCCTGAGCGGGCAAGACCGACAATTTCAAAGCCACCGGTGGCTTCCAAGAATCCCCTATTCACTTCTGCGACCATCGGATCATCTTCTACAATTAAGGTTCTGATATTCTCTTGCATCTATGAATCCCCCTCTCCGTCTGGATGCTTTGGTATGATTAGGGTGAAGCTTGTTCCGTAGGATGGATCGGTATCAAGCTCAATGGTTCCCCCGGCACTTTCCACGTATTGATAAATAAGAGCCAAACCGATTCCGCGGTTTTTATGTTTATTGCCTTTAGTAGAGAAGCCTTGAATGTAGATGAGGTCAAGAATCTCCTCAGGGATTCCGGGACCGTTATCCTCCACGATAATTTGCAGAGCGTCGTCTTCTTCCCTAATGGAACAATAGATTTTGCGCTGTTCAAGCGCTTGACCCTGAAGGGCTTCCATGGCATTTTCTAATAGGTTTCCCAAGACCGCCACCATGACACTGGCATCCCATTGCTTTGGAATCGATTTCAATCCGCTGCCGCGGTCTATATGAAGCTGGATTCCCAGTTCCTTAGCCCGACTAACCTTACCAAGGAGAAGTCCAGATAGGCTATAATCACAGATATGATTGGTCAAGAAAGCGGCCAGTTCTTCTTGTTGTTCTGTTGTATCAAAAATATAGTTGAGGGCTTGATCCGTTTTTCCTAACTGGATTAAACCTGCAATAGTATGCATCTTATTCATGTATTCATGATTTTGTACACGCAAAGCCTCAATAAATTGCTTAACCCCAGTCAGTTCCTCCGCCATATTAAATATGGTGGTTTTATCCTGAAATGTGGCAACCGCTCCAACAATTCGGCCCTTGGCTTTAATGGGCAATCGACTGGCTAGGATTTTGGTTTGACCAATCATTCGGTCTTGGTTATACTGTGGCAGCCCCGTTTGAATAACTTGAGGGAGTTGGGAATCAGGAATTACATCGTCAATGTTCTGGCCTACTACAGATTGATCCAAACCAAGGATTTCACAAGCTTTAGGATTCGCTATGGTAATTCTATAGTTCGTATCAACCGCAATGATCCCTTCCCCAATGGAATGGAAAACAGAAACACGCTCCTCCAGCAAACGGGCAATTTCCCCTGGTTCCATGTTAAACATTTGCTTCTTAATGTTGTAAGCGAGCATAAAAGCGCCTAGTAGACCGATAAAGAGAGCCGTAAACAGGGCAAAATATAAATCATTCCGGTATTCTTCCAGTAGTTTTAAGTAGGTGGGGGTCACCATCCCAACCACCACAACACCGATTTGCTTGGAATTGTTCATCAGAGGAACAAAGGCTCGAATGGAAGGACCATTTACGCCATAGGCTCTGGAAATATAAGCATGTTCAGCTAAAGCCGGTCCTTCATCGCCACCTTCGAATACGGTTCCTATCCGATCCTTTAACGGATGGGAATAACGGATCTTGTTCATATCAAAGACAACAATATACTCCACATTTGTAGCTAACCGGATTTTATCAGCAATGGGCTGTATGACCTGAAATCCTTCAAGTGTTCCTGTATATCGGATGACTTCATCGACTTGTGCTACGGTACGAGCAATGGCTAAAGCACGCTGTCCAAGCTCTTTTTCGATGGCAGAATAAACTTTCTCGATTAGCATGGAACCACTAATCACAGTAGTTAAAAGAACCAGACAGAACACGAGGATCCCAATCTTAGCTCGTAGACTCAAGGTAATTCTATACCTCTCAGGAAGTCTAATCCTCTTCTGCTTTGGGGAATATTGATGTTGGTCCATGCTTGTACCTCGGTTTTAGTCATACTTAGAGATCAAGTATTATAAGTATAAGGCTACGCAACAGTAGCTTTCTTTACCCATCGGTCGGGTATTATATGCATAAAGCTTACGCTAGTAGCTTTCTTAAGCTAAATTGTTATTAGTATAGCACATTTATGTAAAGTTTAGGATTGGGCAAAGATAATTTAGTGAGGAGGCTAATGGATGAACAACAAAATCAAATTTGCAGTTATTTTCGATATGGATGGAACTCTTTTGAAAACTGAAGAGGTGGCTGTTCCCGCCTTTAAACAAACCTTTGAGCAGCTCAAGAAAGAAGGAGTGTTCGATGAACCGATTCCCTCGGATGACGATTTCACCAGCGTGTTTGGGATGACATTAGAGGAAATATGGAACAAACTTCTACCTGGACAAACGGATGAAGTCAAGAAGAGAGCGGACAAATACATGTTGGAAAAAGAGTTAAAGATATTAAAAGAAGAGGACATTCATCTCTATTCTGGTGTGAAGGAAACCTTGACGAAGTTGAGAAGTAAAGGAGCTTCTTTATTTATAGCGAGCAATGGGCTAGATGAATACATAAAAGGGGTTTGCGATCGCTTTCAGATGACCGACTGGTTTGTTGATCTCTATAGTGCTGGTCGATTTCAAACCGAGTCTAAAGATGATTTGGTGAAAAAGTTGTTAGAGGATTATAACATCGAAATAGCAGTTATGGTGGGTGACCGTAAATCTGATATTCAAGCCGGTATGGCCAATCAATTGTTTACCGTTGGCTGTGCCTATGGTTTTGCAGATGAAGGGGAGCTAAAGCAAGCGGATCAATTGATTCGAGAATTCTCCGAGATTATGCCCATTATAGAGCAACGCATAAATGGGTAGACCCATCGTGGTGGCATTGAGTTGCGAAAGTTGCAAATTGGTAATATAATTATAGTCAAAGAAAGTCAAAGTCAAAATGTGTGAGGGGGTGTATCCTTGCGCAACATATCAGACATCATTGAACAACACCTCAAATCCATACTGCAGCAAAGTCGAAACGGCTTTATTGAAATTCAGCGAAGTGTCCTGGCAGATCAATTTCAATGTGTTCCTTCCCAAATTAACTACGTCATTAGTACAAGGTTTTCTGTAGAGAAGGGCTACATGGTAGAGAGCAAGCGAGGCGGAGGCGGATACATCCGTATTCGAAAAGTTGAGATATTAGGAAAAAAAAATCTATATCACATCCTAATGGAAATGATTAGTCAAGAAATTAGCCAAACGGCAGCAGAGAACATCTTGATCAGGTTAAAGGAAGAAAAATTGATTTCGCCTAGGGAATGCCAAATTATGAAGGCTGCCACATCAAGGGAGGTTTTTCCCTTCGAATTACCAGTCAGGGATCAAATTCGGGCAGCGATCATGCGGGCTATGGTTACTCAGATTTTTATGAGCAATGGAGGGGAATCATCATGATTTGCCAAGAATGCGGACAGCGGCCTGCTACACTACATTTCACGAAAATCTTGAATGGTGAGAAGACCGAGTTTCACTTTTGTGAGGTGTGTGCATCAGAAAAGGGAGAAATGTTACCCGGAGGGGGATCAGCCTCTAACTTTTCCATTCATCACCTTTTGTCCGGTTTACTCAATTTTGAAACCAATGCATCCTCTTTTGGAGGGATCACGACGGAGAAGCCGCTTCGATGTGAAACCTGTGGCTTGACTTATAATCAGTTCAGCAAGAGCGGAAGGTTTGGTTGTGTCGATTGTTATCATCACTTTTCTCATCGGTTAGATCCCATTTTTCGCCGGATTCATGGAAGTATGGAGCATAGCGGAAAGGTTCCGCAGCGTACCGGTGGAAAAATTAAAATTAAAAAAGAAATCGATGAGCTGAAAACTCTTCTTCAGCGAAAGGTATCTGCCGAAGAGTTTGAACATGCTGCGAAAATCCGGGACCAAATTAAACAGCTGGAAAAACAGCTTTCTAATTCATAGGTAAGGGGGTGCGTCCATGTCATTACAGCGATTCATTCAACAAGCGGTAAGCGAATGGATGAGCGGAGAAGGCCCTGATTCAGATATTGTTTTTAGCAGTCGAGTACGCTTAGCGCGAAACCTGCGTTCACAGCCTTTTCCCATATTGGCAACAGATAGTCAGGCCAAGGAAGTGATACGTCTTGTAACGGATGTGATTGGTAAACTGGACTTCAAGTCTCTTGGAAATTATGAAAAGTTGGTGCTGGGTGATCTAACCGGCTTAGAGAAGCGAGTTCTTGTAGAAAAGCACTTGATCAGCCCGCATTTAGCGAACGAGTCGCGAAACGGGGCCGTCATTCTAAGTGAGAATGAAGCGGTAAGTATTATGGTAAATGAAGAGGATCATCTGCGCATCCAATGCTTGTTCCCTGGATTCCAATTACAAGAGGCCTATGGGATGGCAGATCGAATAGATAATGTGTTTGAACAAACTTTGGATTATGCCTTTGATGAACGAAGAGGGTACTTGACGAGCTGTCCTACCAATGTTGGGACGGGGATTCGCGCATCGGTAATGATGCATCTTCCTGCTTTAGTGCTTACCCAGCAAATCAATCGAATTTTAAATGCGATCAGTCAAATTGGATTAGTGGTAAGGGGGATCTATGGAGAAGGCAGTGAGGCGGCTGGAAATCTATTTCAAGTTTCCAATCAAATTACCCTGGGTCATTCCGAGGATGAAATTATTGCCAATTTATTTAGCGTAGCCAAACAAATCATTGAGCATGAACGAGCGGCAAGAAAAACACTTCTTGAAAATAATAAATTAAAAATTGTAGATAAATTATGCCGCTCCTATGGAATTTTAGCCAACGCACGAATTATTGAGTCGAAAGAAGCGGCAACTCGCCTATCTGACCTTCGGTTAGCGATCGATACGGGGCTTATCCAAGGGATATCTCCGAAAATTATTAATGAGCTGATGGTTCTGATCCAACCGGGCTTCTTGCAGCTATATTCCGGGCAGGATTTAACGGCCGAGCAAAGGGATGCGAGGCGTGCCAGACTCATACGTGAGAGGTTATCTACCCTAGAAAGCGAATAGCTATAAATGATTTCAAATAGAATGGGAGGGTATGTTTATGATGTTCGGTCGTTTTACAGAAAGAGCTCAAAAGGTTCTCGCACTAGCCCAGGAGGAAGCTGTACGATTGGGGCATAAAAATATCGGTACAGAACACATTCTTCTTGGTCTTATTCGCGAGGGAGAGGGGATCGCTGCGAAGGCCCTTCAGGCTTTAGGACTTGGTTTGGATAAAATTCAGGGTGAGGTGGAGAGCCTCATTGGACGCGGAGGAGAACACCCAAGCAATATCAACTATACTCCACGCGCAAAAAAGGTGATCGAATTATCCATGGACGAAGCACGCAAGCTAGGGCACACCTATGTAGGAACCGAGCATATCCTTCTTGGATTGATTCGGGAAGGGGAAGGCGTAGCTGCCCGTGTTTTGAATAATTTAGGGGTTAGCTTGAATAAAGCTCGACAGCAAGTTCTTCAGCTGTTAGGTAGCAATGAAGCCCTTTCCTCTAGCAATCAAGGCGCAGGAAATGCAGCGGTGAATACCCCTACCTTAGATAGCCTTGCTCGCGACTTAACCGCCCATGCTCGCGATGGGGGACTTGACCCTGTCATCGGACGGGAAAAGGAAATTGAACGTGTCATCCAAGTGCTTAGCCGACGCACCAAAAATAATCCGGTTCTGATTGGGGAGCCGGGTGTAGGGAAAACGGCCATCGCTGAAGGATTAGCGCAAAAGATTGTCAACAATGAGATTCCCGAAACACTAAGAAATAAGCGCGTCATGACTTTAGATATGGGTACCGTTGTTGCGGGTACGAAATATCGTGGTGAATTTGAAGACCGTTTGAAGAAAATCATGGATGAGATCCGCCAAGCAGGCAATATCATTCTCTTTATCGATGAGCTTCATACCCTGATTGGAGCAGGTGGAGCAGAAGGCGCCATCGATGCTTCCAACATCCTGAAGCCGTCATTAGCTCGCGGTGAGCTGCAATGTATCGGAGCGACAACTCTTGACGAGTACCGTAAATATATTGAAAAAGACGCTGCGCTTGAACGCCGCTTTCAGCCGATTCAAGTAAATGAACCAAGCACGGAAGAAGCGATTCAAATCCTCTATGGATTGCGGGACCGTTATGAAGCCCATCATCGTGTGAAGATTACGGATGAGTCCATCGAGGCCGCTGTCAAATTATCTGATCGTTATATTTCTGATCGTTTCTTGCCGGATAAGGCCATCGACCTCATTGATGAAGCTGCTTCCAAGGTTCGTTTGCAATCCTTTACGGTTCCGCCAAATCTAAAAGAGTTGGAAAACCGACTAGAAGAAGTTCGTAAGGAAAAGGATTCAGCTGTGCAAAGCCAAGAGTTTGAGAAAGCGGCAGCGTTGCGGGATAAAGAGCAGAAGATTCGTGAAGAGCTTGATTCCACCAAGGCCCAGTGGCAAGAAAAGCAAGGTCAGTCTGACTATGAGGTGACGCCGGAGGATATCGGCCACGTCGTGGCGAGTTGGACCGGAATCCCTGTCAATAAGCTTAAAGAGGAAGAAACAGATCGCCTATTAAAGATGGAATCAATTCTTCACCAGCGTGTCATTGGTCAAGAGGATGCTGTGAAATCGATATCTCGTGCGATCCGCCGGGCACGTGCAGGTCTGAAGGATCCGAAACGTCCGATTGGCTCCTTTATTTTTCTTGGCCCAACCGGTGTCGGGAAAACCGAGTTAGCCCGCGCGTTAGCCGAGGTTATGTTTGGAGATGAAGATGCGATCATTCGGATCGATATGTCAGAGTATATGGAGAAGCATTCTACTTCTCGTTTGGTTGGGGCGCCTCCAGGATATGTCGGTTTCGAAGAGGGCGGTCAGCTGACCGAGAAGGTGCGGAGAAAGCCCTATTCCGTCCTTCTATTAGATGAAATCGAGAAGGCTCACCCGGATGTATTTAATATACTTCTGCAGGTATTGGAAGATGGGCGCCTGACCGATTCGAAAGGAAGAACGGTAGATTTCCGCAATACGGTCATCATCATGACTTCCAATGTGGGGGCCGACACGATTAAGAAGAATGTAAACTTAGGATTTACTCCGTCTGGATCGGATCGAGTTTACACGGATATGAAGGATCGGGTAATGCAGGAATTAAAGCGGACCTTCCGTCCCGAGTTCTTAAACCGAATAGATGAACTAATCGTTTTCCACTCGCTAGAGGAAGCTCACATTTCCGAGATTGCTACGTTAATGGCTGGTCAGCTTCGTAAACGTCTGCTAGAACAGGATATTGACTTTATCCTAACAGATGAAGCTAAAGCGTATTTGGCGAAGGAAGGATTTGATCCGGTATTTGGTGCCCGTCCATTGCGCAGAGCGATTCAAAGGCATATTGAAGACCGTTTATCGGAAGAACTGCTGCTAGGTAATATTAAAAAGGGAGATACTGTAGTGATTGACTATAAGGATGGCCAATTAACGGTAGAACGGGATGAGCAGCACCCGGTTGCTTCAAAAGAAAGTTAAGTAAGATGAATGGTCTCCATATGGAGGCCATTTATTTTACTTATCGGAAAGTATTATACGCATAAGGCTACGCTAGTAGCTTTCTTATTCGAGGGATGAGATGATGCTCAAAAAATATAATATTTACGATATGCACAATTGGTTTACTAGTTAGCTCTTACTTTGGATATAAAGGAATATCCCACTGACGTACTACTATTCCATCGCGCCCATGTGGCATGACTAGTTAAGTCTATCCGATCAGGAAGGATTTCGAGCACCTTATGGAGAAGAATAATTAGGTTATACTGAGAATTAAAAGATGCGGAGAGTAGATCATGGCTAAATTAAAGACAAAGTTTTCCTGCCAACAATGCGGTTACGAAACGCCCAAATGGATGGGAAAGTGTCCGGGCTGTGCAAGCTGGAATACCTTGGTGGAGGAAATTGAAGAAACAAAGAAATACAGTGGATCCAGAAACGTCTCTGGGAAAGCGAATAAAGCCATGCCGATTGGTCTTGTGCAAAGCGGGCAAGAGCCGCGAATGGATGCTGGGATGGAGGAATTGAATCGTGTTCTCGGTGGAGGAATGGTCCCAGGCTCTTTAATTTTAGTAGGCGGAGATCCGGGGATCGGGAAATCTACGATCTTGTTGCAAATGTCTCATTATTTAGCTAACTCCAAGCATAAAGTACTATATATATCTGGTGAGGAATCAACCAAGCAAACCAAGCTTCGGGCCGAACGCTTGGGGGCGAACAGTGAAGAATTGTTTGTCTTATCAGAAACTGATTTGGATCGAATCGAAGGGGAGATAGATGAGATTCAGCCCCGAGTGGTAGTGATAGATTCTATTCAAACCGTTTATCATCCCTCTGTCACGTCGGCGCCCGGAAGTGTATCGCAGGTTCGTGAATGTACAGCCCACTTTATGCGTATAGCTAAATCGAAAGAAATTGCCATTGTGATTGTAGGTCATGTAACCAAGCAAGGAGATATTGCTGGACCTCGACTTTTGGAACATATGGTCGATTCTGTTCTTTATTTTGAGGGGGAACGGCATAATACATACCGAATTTTAAGGTCTGTCAAAAATCGCTTTGGCTCTACTCATGAAATCGGCATCTTTGAAATGCTAGATAAAGGTCTTCAAGAGGTGGCTAATCCTTCTGAATTATTTTTATCGGAACGAAGCAAGGCAGCTGGTTCTACGGTTGTAGCTAGTATGGAAGGAACGCGTCCTGTTCTGGTTGAACTTCAAGCGTTGGTCACCCCGACTAGCTTCCCTTCCCCACGCCGTATGGCTACAGGAGTCGATTACAATCGAGTCGCTTTGATTATGGCTGTGTTGGAAAAACGGGTAGGCATGCTTTTACAAAATCAAGATGCTTATGTCAATGTGGCAGGGGGGATTCGTTTGGATGAACCGGCTATCGACTTGGCTATTGCTATCAGTCTGGCTTCATCCTTTCGGGATCGGGCAACGCTGCCTGATGATGTCGTGCTTGGTGAAATTGGATTGACTGGTGAGGTAAGAGGCGTATCGCGGATTGAACAAAGAGTAAAAGAGGCGGCGAAGCTAGGATTCAAACGCGTGATCATTCCCCATAAAAATATAACGGGATGGGAGTATCCGAAAGGAATAGAGATTGTACCCGTGAAAACGGTAGAAGAAGCACTTCGGGAAGCTCTAGGGGGGTAAGGGATGTCTGAAATAAAAAAGGAGCAGCTGGTCAGTCAAATTTTACGCTTTGTAGCCCCGGGAACGAAATTTCGTGAGGGTTTAGAGAATGTTCTGAGAGCGAAGACGGGGGCATTAATTGTGGTAGGGCACAGCCACAGTGTCATGGATATCGTAGATGGCGGTTTTTCCATTAATTGTGAATTCACCCCTGCTCACTTATATGAACTGGCTAAAATGGATGGTGCGATCATTCTCAGTGAGGATGGGAAAAAAATCTTATATGCCAATACCCAGCTAGTTCCAGACTCCTCCGTTTCATCCAGCGAGACGGGAATTCGCCATCGTACAGCAGAGCGTACAGCTAAACAAACGGGACGCTTAGTCATTTCCATCTCCCAACGGCGGAATGTCATTACCCTTTACCAAGGCAGCTTCCGTTATGCGCTTAAGGATATCGGGGTCATCTTGACGAAGGCTAATCAGGCCATGCAAACGTTGGAAAAGTATAAGTCAGTTCTCGATCAGTCGCTGACCAATCTGGGTGCATTAGAATTTGAAGAACTTGTGACCTTACATGAAGTGGTCATGGTGATTCAACGGATTGAGATGGTTCTAAGGATCAAATCCGAGATCATCAACTATATTAATGAATTGGGAACAGAAGGTCGCCTTATCAGCATGCAGTTAGAAGAGTTGGTCGGCGGTTTAGAAGAGGAGGCAAAATTATTAATTCGAGATTATATCAATCATCCAGAAAAAATTACTCCTCCTCATGTGTTAGGGGAATTGAAGAAGCTATCCTCTGATGAGCTTCTCGATCATCAGAATATGGTAAGGCAGTTGGGTTATCCGACTAGTATTAATATCCAAGAAGAGCCTGTTTCCCCAAGAGGGTATCGTATTCTAAGTAAAATATCTCGTTTGCCTGCCGCTATCGTGCAAAATTTAATAGATAAGTTTACAAATTTACCAGAAATCATGATGGCCACTATTGAAGAGTTGGATGAAGTGGAAGGAATTGGGGAAGTTCGTGCCCGAGCGATCCGTGAAGGGCTAAAAAGAATACAAGAACAAGTGTTTATTGACCGTCACATCTAGGCAAGGAGAAAAGGAATGAAGAAAAAGTGAAACTCCTTGCGCTTTTAAACGTATGTATTGGTAGGGACTAAGACTGGAGGCTATATGATGGTGAAAGCCATACCTAATTTATTGACAGTAGGGAATTTATTCCTTGGAATTCTAGCGATACTTTTAGCATTCCAAGATGGGAATCAATATGTAGACTATGCGGCCATGATGGTGATTTTGGGGATGGTGCTGGATGGTCTTGATGGAAGACTTGCCCGGTTGTTAAATGCCCAGAGTGATTTCGGGAAGGAGTTGGATTCTCTATCCGATGTGATTACCTTTGGCGTTGCACCCGCTTTTATTGTGTATGTGGCTGCTTTACAGGAATTAGGAACGTTAGCTATGTTGAGCATTGCGATCTTTCCGATATGTGGAGCTCTCCGGTTGGCAAGATTTAATGTACAAACGGGCGGAAATACGGGGTATTTTATTGGCCTGCCGATCACAGCAGCAGGAGGTGCTCTTGCGACTCTAGCCCTTTATCACAATCTGTTTTCTCCTGTTTATTTATTGCTCGCTATGCTACTCCTGGCTTATTTAATGGTTAGTAAGGTCAAATACCCTAATTTCAAAAAAGTAGGGATTCCGAAATCAACCTATTGGGTTGCACCGATCTTGATCCTGATTGTGGCTGTACTAGGATTCCAGTTTCCTACGCAATTTCCGAAAATCGTCTCCATACCATTGGCCTTATATGCTTTATACGGAGTCAAAAAGAGTGTGGATCATCTAAGAAGAAAGTCTAGAAAAAAAGATGATGATCATGTCTATCATGATTCATCGGTATAAATAGAATTCGCTGATTTTTATTTGAAAAAATGGTCAATAATGTAGAAAGGAGGTGAAGGTATGATAAGAAGATTGATTCAGCTATTATTTGTGATCATTGGTGGCGGAATAGGCTTTCGCTTTGGCACTGATTTATTTATCTTATTAGACCCTTATTTAAATATTGGGGAAGCCACAGTGGGTCCTTATATTAGCGCTGCTATTGGAGCTTTTTTCTTTTTTCTTCTGTCTGCATGGTTGGCTGATTATATCATTCAGTCCATTCGTTGGGGAGAAGAAGCATTACTAAAGTTGCCCATTACGGATGTGTTGTTTGGTGCTATGGGTCTTATTATTGGTCTTATTGTTGCGTTCTTACTATTCTTACCGCTTAGTTACATTCCGCTGCCCATTATAGGCGATTTCCTTCCGCTCATTATCTCATGCCTATTGGGATATATGGGATTTCAGGTGGGGTTTCGTAAACGCGATGAATTGATGTCTGTATTCTCTATCGGACGATTCTCCAAAAATAAAAAGGAAGAGAATGCAAATAAGCCGAGAAGTGGTGATTTCAAGCTTTTAGATACGAGTGTCATCATAGACGGGCGAATTGCTGATATTTGTAAAACGGGATTCATTGAAGGCACACTTGTCATTCCTCAATTTGTACTGGAAGAACTGCAGCATATCGCGGATTCCTCGGATGTGTTAAAGAGAAATCGAGGCCGGAGAGGTCTGGATATTCTCAATCGGATACAAAAAGAGCTTAAGGTCAAGGTTTTAATTGAAGAAAAGGATTTTGAAGATATCCATGAAGTGGATAGTAAGCTGGTCAGATTGGCTAAAGTTATGCTGGGAAAAGTGGTAACTAATGATTTCAACTTAAATAAAGTATGCGAACTGCAAGGAGTGGAAGTTTTAAATATTAATGATTTAGCCAATGCGGTGAAGCCTGTTGTACTTCCCGGTGAGGAAATGAATGTTCAGCTCATTAAGGATGGTAAGGAGCATGGGCAAGGAGTAGCCTATTTGGATGATGGCACGATGATCGTAGTAGAAGGCGGCCGGGATTATATTGGAATGCATATCGATGTCCTAGTGACCAGTGTGCTTCAAACATCAGCAGGAAGAATGATATTTGCTAAGCCGAAAATGTTAGAAAAGGCATTATAATTCAGGTTGAAATAGAACGAGGTAGACTATGGGGAGTTTTGGAGTTGTCGTTGCAGCAGCAGGTCAGGGGAAGAGAATGAAGTCCTCTGAGAAGAAGCAGTTTATTGAATTGCAGGGAAAACCGGTCTTATATCATTCCGTTCAATTATTTACGAAAATAGCTGAAATAAAGGAAATCGTGGTTGTTACCAATCATGAAGATATAGAGCGAACAGAAGAGCTTTTACAAGAGTTTCAAGTGGTGGTTGTTCCTGGCGGAGCAGAGCGTCAAGAGAGTGTATTTTTAGGGCTTCAGGCTTTAAAGCATGCAGAATATGTTCTGATACATGATGCTGCCAGGCCTTTTTCGTCAGAGCAAATGATTCGAACGATCATGGATCAAGCAATGGAAACGGGGGCAGCCATCCCTGCTGTCCCTGTGAAAGACACGATAAAAATCGTGGATGAAAAGAGGGAAGTAATCTCGACTCCTCCTCGCCAAAGCTTGTGGGCTGTTCAAACGCCACAAGCTTTTCTTCTGTCTGCTATTCTTGACGTGCATCAGAAGGCAGTGGAAAAAGGATTTTTAGGGACTGATGATGCCATGCTGATGGAGTGGACCGGGATGAAGGTCAAGGTTGTAGAGGGTGAGTATACCAATATAAAGTTAACTACCCCAGATGATTTGAAGCTTGGGGAATCAATATTGGAGAAGAAACGGGGTTAAGGTATGTTTCGAATTGGACAAGGGTTTGACGTTCATCAATTTGCCGTAGATCGAGATTTGATTATTGGCGGGATTCAAATCCCCTATGAAAAAGGACTACTTGGTCATTCCGATGCCGATGTTCTGCTGCATGCGATTACCGATGCTGTACTTGGAGCATTGGGTGAAGGGGATATAGGAAAACACTTTCCAGATACCGATGAGGCTTATAAAGGAGTAGATAGCAAGGTACTGTTAAGCCATGTGGTGGAATTGATGAAGCAGAAGGATTATAAAATCGTGAATTTGGATTGTACGATTATTGCTCAAAAACCGAAAATGGCTGCGTACATCCCAGATATGAAGCAAGTCATTGCTAACCTGCTTGAGGTAAACCAAGAGCAAGTGAATGTAAAGGCGACAACAACGGAAAAGCTAGGATTTACTGGACGGGGAGAGGGCATTGCCGCCCAAGCTGCAGTCCTGCTCGGAAAGTAGAAAGTAAAAGAAAATTCGATCTGTCTATGCTATAATGGGTTCTCGAAGATAGAAAAAGGAAGGTGTTAGGGATCATGGCCAAGGATGTTCGTGTACGATTTGCACCAAGTCCGACTGGACATTTACATATCGGCGGAGCAAGATCTGCCTTGTTTAACTATTTATACGCTCGTAATCAAGGAGGAAAATTTATTATCCGAATTGAGGACACGGACCAACAACGTAATGTAGAAACAGCAGAGGCGAAGCTCATGTCGAGCATGCGCTGGTTAGGTATCGAATGGGATGAAAGTATTGATGTAGGCGGACCGTACGCTCCTTATCGTTCTATGGATCGCTTGGATATTTATCGAAATCATATCCAACAGTTATTGGAAGAGGAAAAGGCTTATTATTGCTACTGCACGCCAGAAGAGCTGGATAAAGACCGGGAAGAGCAAAAGGCTAAAGGAGAAGTGCCGAAGTATCAGGGAAGATGCCGTCATCTTACACCAGAACAAAAGACTCAATTTGAACAAGAAGGACGCAAGCCTTCTGTACGTTTCAGAGTTCTAGAAGATCGAGAGTATATCGTCAAGGATCACATCCGGGGCCATGTCACTTTTGAATCGAATGGGATTGGAGATTTTGTGATTGCTCGGCCGGACGGGATTCCAACCTACAATTTTGCGGTAACTGTAGATGATCACTTGATGAAAATCACTCATGTGATTCGCGGGGAAGAGCATCTTTCCAATACGCCTAGACAATTGATGATCTATGAAGCACTCGGATTTGAAACTCCCGACTTTGCTCATGTGGCCTTGATTCTCAATAAAGACCGTCAGAAAATGAGTAAACGGGATGAAACTGTGGTTCAATTCGTGGAGCAATATCGTGATCTCGGCTATCTTCCTGAGGCTTTACTTAATTTTCTTGTTCTTCTCGGGTGGTCTCCAGAAGGGGAAGAGGAAATTTTCACGAAGGAACAGGTGGTTGAGCAGTTTTCCCTGTCTAGAGTATCAAAGTCCCCATCCGTATTTGACCAAGAAAAGCTCAAGTGGATGAACAATCACTATATTAAACAACAACCTGTTGAGCGGATCTTCGAGTTATGTCTGCCTCATTTTAAAGAAGCGGGCTTTTTGCCAGAGGAACCAACTGCTGAACAGTTGGAGTGGGCAAAGAAATTGGTGGCCCTGTATCAAGAACAGCTTTCCTATGCGGCAGAAATTGCAGAATTAGCTTCTCTTTTTATCCGAAATGAGATAGAATACGGTGAAGAAGCACGTCAAATATTGGCGGAAGAGCAAGTCCCTACAGTTTTGAAGGCATTTTATGAAGAAATCCAGAATTCGTCGGAATTCTCAGCGGATGACATCAAGCAAGCGTTAAAAACCGTTCAGAAGAGCACAGGCCAGAAGGGGAAAGCTTTGTTTATGCCTGTTCGGGTAGCCACTACAGGACAGTCTCATGGTCGTGATTTAAATGAAACGTTATCCCTTTTAGGGAAAGAAAAAGTATCTAATCGTCTAAAAGCATTCATACAATAAAAAAGCTACAAGCATATTATGCCCGGTATAAAATGATAAAAGGCAAAGAACAGGAAGAGTACAGGAATACTAGTTTGTTACAGAGAGAACTGCCCATGGCTGAAAGCAGTTTACGAACGATTTCCTGGAAGTGCCCCTGGGAGTCGTTTGCTGAAAATCTGGAATAGATGAGTAAGTGGAACCGGATGACCTACCGTTACCAAGGATCAAGAGCGAGAATAAGGCTGACTCAAAAGCGAAGGGTCAGTCTCATTCTAAGCAGAGTGGAACCACGGGGAACCGTCTCTGAAGCCTAGTTGGCTTTGGAGACGGTTTTTCCGTATCTAAAATAAAAGAAAGGGGTGTTTCTCATTCATGATTAAGATGTTGAAAGAAGATATTCAAGCTGTATTTGACCGTGATCCGGCTGCGCGGAGTTCCCTGGAAGTCATTTTGACTTATTCCGGGTTACATGCCATTTGGTTTCATCGAATGAGCCGATGGTTTTGGAAATGCAAGTGGTATACATTTGCACGAATAATTTCACAAATTGCCCGATTCATTACGGGGATTGAGATTCACCCGGGAGCTGTGATTGGGAAAAATTTATTTATTGATCATGGGATGGGCGTTGTGATTGGGGAAACCTGTGAGATAGGAGATAATGTTACCCTCTATCAGGGTGTAACCTTAGGGGGAACAGGAAAAGAAAAGGGAAAAAGGCATCCTACCATTGGGAACAATGTGTTGATTGCATCGGGTGCTAAAGTGCTTGGTTCGATGAATATTGGAGATAACTCCAAGATTGGAGCCGGATCGGTTGTGCTTCAAGAGGTTCCGCCTAATTCAACGGTGGTCGGTATTCCGGGCAGAATTGTCGCTCAAAATGGAGTGAAAGTGACCAATGATTTGGATCAAGTGAATTTACCAGACCCTGTTGCGGAAATGATCCGATCGATGCAACAAGAGATAGATGAATTAAAACAGAAGCTTGAGGAAGTTAAAGGAGGACTCGAACGAAATGAGCATTCAACTTTATAATACATTGACAAAACAGAAAGAACCTTTTGTTCCTTTACAACCAGGAAAGGTTAAAATGTATGTTTGCGGTCCGACGGTCTATAACTATATTCATATCGGCAATGCTAGACCCGCTATCTTTTTTGATGTAGTAAGAAGGTATTTGGAGTATCGTCAATATGAAGTGACCTATATTCAGAATTTTACGGATGTGGATGATAAGCTGATTCGTAAAGCAGAAGAAACAGGCCAAACGGTTCCGGAAGTCGCCGATCAATTTATTGATGCTTATAAACAAGATGTTCGAGCGCTTGGAGTCAAAGAGGCTGATGGGCATCCAAGGGTATCTGAACATATTACAGAGATTATTGACTTTATTAAAAAGCTCATTGAAAAAGGAGCAGCTTACGAATCTGGAGGAGATGTGTATTTCCGAACTAGCCAATTTGCTGATTATGGAAAGCTATCTCAACAAAATATCGATGAGCTCCAGGTAGGCGCACGAATTGCGGTCAACGAACAGAAGGATAACCCGCTAGACTTTGCTTTATGGAAGAAGGCAAAGCCGGGAGAAATATACTGGCCTAGTCCTTGGGGAGAAGGGAGACCGGGATGGCATATTGAATGTTCTGCCATGTCCATGAAATATTTGGGGGAAACCTTTGATATTCACGGAGGGGGCCATGATTTAATTTTTCCTCATCATGAAAATGAGATTGCCCAAACTGAAGCGCTAACCGAAAAACAGATGGCGAAATATTGGATGCATAACGGGTATATTAATATAGATAATGAAAAAATGTCTAAATCTCTTGGCAACTTTGTTTTGGTTAAGGATCTTCGTGAGAAGATATCACCTGAGATTCTCCGTTTCTTTATGCTAGGTGCTCATTATCGCAATCCGATCCATTTCAATGAGGATCAGCTTGAGCAAGCGCGAAACGGATGGGAAAGAATTCAGACGGCTGTTAGCAACTTAGAGCATCGTAAAAGTGCAGCCACAGCGGAACATCATGATGAAATGGAAAAACAGGAACAATACCGGATCAAGTTCCAGGAAACCATGGACCAAGATTTTAACACAGCGGATGCTTTAGCGATTGTGTTTGAGTGGGTAAGAGAATCCAATCAATATTTACGGAACGAGAAAGTATCAGCAGCCGGAATTCAAATCTATTTAGATTTATTTAAGGAATTTGGTGAAGTATTAGGATTGCCTTTCGTTAAAGCGGAGACAGATTTGTTGGATGATGAAATAGAAGGGTTGATCCTAGAGCGCACCCAAGCTCGTAAATCAAGAAACTTTGCTCGTGCGGATGAAATTCGCGATTTGTTAATCAGGAAAGGGATCATACTGGAGGATACTCCTCAGGGTGTAAGGTGGAGAAGGAAATAAGATGATATTCCCTAATGAAGAAAGAATGACATCAGATCCCAAACTGTTAAATCCTCTTACGTTGGCGTACATGGGGGACTCGGTGCTGGAAGTATTTGTTCGGGCGCATTTGATTCGCAAGCAGGTGGGAAAGCCCCACCAGCTCCATCGATTGGCTACCCATTATGTATCGGCCAAAGCACAATCTAAAGTCTTGTTCACCCTAAAAGAAGAGTTGACGGAAGATGAGGTTTGGTTTGTGAAAAGAGGAAGGAATGCAAAGTCAGGTACGATCCCCAAAAATGCCGATGTCATAGAGTATCGGAATAGCTCGGGATTGGAATGCTTGCTTGGCTATTTGTATTTAACAGGGCAGAGGGAAAGACTCTATATACTTATTTCCAAAATAGTGACTATAATCGAAGCGGGTGATGCAAATGAATGAAGAATACATTGTCGGGAAAAACCCTGTACTCGAAATTCTGCGTTCCGGCCGTTCTGTCAATAAGATCTGGGTTGCTGAGGGATCGTTAAAGGGGCCAATGAACCAAATTATCGGCATGGCAAAGGAAGCGAAGATTCAAGTTCAGTTTGTACCTAAGAAAAAGCTAGATCAAGTGGCAGAAGGAGAAACGCATCAAGGTGTTATCGCTTTTGCTGCTGCTTATGATTATGTAGAAGTAGAGGATATTTTAAAGAAAGCAGAAGAGAAGGGAGAACCTGCGTTTCTCTTAATTTTAGATGAGATTGAAGATCCACATAATTTAGGATCCATTTTGCGTACCGCTGATGTGGTAGGTGCCCACGGAGTTATTATCCCCAAACGAAGAGCGGTGGGGCTTACCTCAACGGTAGCCAAATCATCTGCAGGAGCTATGGAATATGTTCCTGTCGCCCGCGTCACCAATATCGTGCGCACGATGGAGGAGCTGAAGGAAAAAGGAGTTTGGATGGCAGGAACGGATGCATCAGGCGAGCAAGATTTTCGACAGGCTAAGTATGATATGCCAATTGGTTTGATTATTGGAAGTGAAGGAAAGGGCATGAGCCGATTGGTCAAGGAGACCTGTGATTTTACAGTTCGACTGCCGATGGTTGGTCATGTGACATCGTTGAATGCCTCTGTGGCAGGAGCACTCTTGATGTTTGAGGTATTTAGACAAAGGCACCCCGTTGCCGTACGAGTTTAACAGGACCTGAGGAGAAATGGAAGAGCTTCTTATTGTTGACGGCTACAATATAATTGGTGCCTGGCCCCAATTAGTGGATCTGAAAAAGAAAGAGTTGGGTAGAGCGCGTGATCAATTACTTCAGATCTTATCGGAATACCAGGTTTATTCAGGGTTAAAGATCGTTGTGGTATTTGATGCTCACCAGGTTCCGGGTATGGGGAGGAAAATAAAGGAGTATAGAGTAGAGATTTATTACACAAAAGAGAATGAAACCGCAGATGAAATGATTGAGCGATTGGTGAAAAAGTGGGGATCTAATAAAAAGAGAATAACCGTGGCTACTTCAGACTCTACGGAGCAGAGTGTATCCTTTGGATATGGAGCGCTGCGGAAATCAGCAAGAGAGTTGCTGGAAGATATCGAAAAAGCAAAGAAATCGATCCGGCAAAAAGCCAATCAAATCAAGTATGAGCCTTTGCGGACAGGTATTCCCTTAAAGGGGGATATTGCCGAATTGTTTGAAAAGTGGAGAAGGCAGTAAACGCTTGTGTAAACCGTTTATTGACGTTCCAAGGTTACATAATGTATAATGGTCATATCTGTTGCTACGTCTGAAGCCCGGAGGGATGCTGGTGAATGTTGACCTTAAGGATATAGATTTGCCTTCAACCTATGGATACATATCAGATGAAGAACTTGTTGATATGGTAAAGGATGGCGATTCTGATGCCTTGGAATATCTTATTTATAAATACAAGAACTTCGTAAGGGCTAAGGCAAGATCGTATTTTCTTATTGGCGCAGATCGTGAAGATATCGTTCAGGAAGGCATGATTGGCCTGTTTAAGGCCATACGCGATTTTCGTGGGGACAAGCTTGCTTCGTTTAAAGCATTTGCTGAATTATGTATTACCAGGCAAATAATTACCGCTATAAAAACCGCCACTCGGCAGAAACATATACCGCTTAATTCCTATGTATCGTTAGACAAACCGATTTATGATGAAGATTCTGACCGTACTCTGTTGGATGTTATATGCGGAAATAGGGTAACCGATCCGGAAGAACTGCTTATTAATCAAGAGAAGTTTGATGATATTGAAGATAAGATGGCGCAGATCCTTAGCGATCTGGAACGACAAGTGTTGTCACTCTATCTGGATGGGAGATCCTATCAAGAAATCGCGGTTGATTTAGATCGCCATGTCAAATCCATTGATAATGCTTTACAGCGGGTGAAGCGCAAATTGGAGAAGTATCTGGAAATTAGGGAAATATCGATATTGAAATAAAACCTTATCTTCTTTTGGTAAATAACGGGAGATAAGGTTTTATTTTTTTGCATTATTTTCTTGGATAAATCAGTTAATAATGATGGTGAACAGTCATGATCAATTAATCCTTAAATCGATGAATTGGAAAAAACCACACAGGAGATATTGACATTTCCCTTGACATGGGTATTGAGCATATGCTAAAGTTTTTAGGGTAGCTGTGCAAGTAGCTGGTTTTACCTGTTATGATATAGGATTGTCGATGTGGTTTATTGAAGCTCCCTTTTGATTGATTGATGGATCGAAGGGTTTATACCCATTTTGGGTAAAGATTAAGTGTGGGAGGTGTAACATCATGCGGGTTATCGTAACTTTAGCGTGCACCGAGTGTAAGCAACGTAACTACACCACAGGTAAGAATAAGCGCAACCATCCAGACCGCATTGAGATGAAGAAGTTTTGCAAGTTTTGCAATGGACATACTGCTCATCGTGAAACTCGCTAACTATAGGCTCAGTGTATTGGGGGTGTCGCTGTGGGTTTTTTAGCGAAATTAGGTGCTGGATTTAAGCAATGGCCTGTCTTTTTCCGCGATGTTTGGCAAGAACTGAAGAAGGTTCGCTGGCCCAATCGTAAAGAACTGACCAGTTATACAGTGGTAGTTCTTGTGACTGTGACGCTTATTGCTCTATTCTTTGCGGTTATCGATTTAGGGATTTCGCAGATCATTGCGTTAATTTTAGGTCATTAAATCGATAGGGGGGAAGGACGTTATAGTCCTAACGGATGGAAAAAGCATGGTATGTTGTGCATACCTATTCCGGGTATGAGAACAAAGTAAAGACCAATTTGGAAAAGCGTGTCGAATCCATGGATATGCAGGATAAGATCTTTCGTGTCATGATTCCTACAGAGGATGAAATAGAGATGAAAGATGGGAAGAAGAAAACCGTTACAAAGAAGGTTTTCCCCGGCTATGTCTTGGTTGAAATGGTAATGACTGATGATTCCTGGTATGTCGTACGGAATACACCTGGTGTAACAGGATTCGTTGGTTCGGCAGGCTCTGGATCAAAACCCACTCCCCTGAAACCGGGTGAAGTAGAATCGATCTTGAAGCAAATGGGTGTGGAGGAAGTCAAGCCAAAGATCGACTTCACCATCAAAGAAAAAGTCAAGGTCAAAGAAGGTCCGTTTGCCGAATTTGTGGGCACCGTAGAAGAAATCCAAGCGGATAAACGCAAAGTAAAAGTGCATGTGAATATGTTCGGGCGTGAGACACCGGTCGAGCTTGATTACACACAAGTGGAAAAAATATAAAGTCCATAAAGACTTGAAATATACTTCCTGATGTGGTAATTTGTATTTTGTTTTAGCAATTGGCTATGCTATAATTTGCACAGCCATGCACAAGTGGGAGGGGTTATACCCGTTCACCACATTTTTGGATTAAGGAGGTGTGTCAGATGGCTAAAAAGGTTATTAAAGTAGTGAAGTTACAAATTCCTGCAGGTAAAGCGAATCCGGCTCCTCCAGTTGGTCCTGCATTAGGTCAAGCTGGGGTAAATATTATGGGATTCTGTAAAGAATTCAACGCTCGTACACAAGAGCAAGCGGGTTTGATCATTCCTGTTGAAATAACTGTATTTGAAGATCGTTCTTTTACATTCATCACTAAAACCCCTCCAGCTGCTGTTCTTTTGAAGAAAGCTGCTGGGATTGAGTCCGGTTCTGGAGTTCCAAACCGTACGAAGGTGGCAACGATTAAGCGAGATAAAGTTCGTGAAATCGCCGAAAGCAAGATGCCTGACCTAAATGCAGCTAGCGTGGAAGCGGCTATGCGCATGGTGGAAGGTACAGCACGCAGCATGGGTATCGTGATTGAAGACTAATTGATTTGATGTAGAACGTCGGCTACGTTGATGGACAAGTTCTTTCTAGCCGACGTTTTTATTACACCTATCCGTCAGGTGTCATACGCATTAAGCTGCGCAAGTAGCTTTCTTAGAGCTATGGCTCGACCTGGTTAACTTGACTTTTTTCAAGATAACCAAGTGGGAGGTAAAACCGCTACGACCACTTTATTTAAGGAGGAAATGAAATTGGCTAAGATGGGTAAAAAATACCAAGACGCTGTTAAGTTGATCGACCGCGCTCAACAGTATGATGTAAATGAAGCTCTTGAGCTAGTAAAGAAGGCTTCTTCTGCAAAGTTTGATGAAACAGTAGAAGTGGCTGTAAAGTTAGGTGTAGACGTTAAAAAGGCTGATCAACAGCTACGTGGTGCTGTTGTGTTACCACACGGAACCGGTAAGACTCAACGTGTTCTTGTTTTTGCTAAAGGCGAAAAGGCAAAGGAAGCAGAACTTGCAGGAGCCGATTATGTAGGCGATGAAGATATGATCACCAAGATCCAACAAGGTTGGTTTGAGTTTGACGTTGTCGTTGCAACTCCTGACATGATGGGCCAAGTTGGTAAATTGGGTCGAGTACTCGGTCCTAAGGGTTTAATGCCAAACCCTAAGACAGGTACGGTTACTTTTGACGTTGAAAAGGCTGTAAAAGAAATTAAAGCTGGTAAGATCGAGTACCGTACAGACAAGGCCGGTAATATCCACGCTCCTATTGGTAAGGTTTCCTTCGATAGCCAAAAGCTTGCTGAAAACTTAGCTACCATTATTGATACTCTTCAAAAAGCTAAGCCAGCAGCTGCTAAGGGAGTTTACATGAAGAATGTAACCATCAGCTCAACTATGGGACCTGGTGTAAAAGTGAGTATGGGAACAATTGGTGCTGCGAAGTAACTTGACTT
The DNA here is from genome assembly GCA_036676475.1 of Brevibacillus sp. Lineage (GTDB taxonomy): Bacteria > Bacillota > Bacilli > Aneurinibacillales > RAOX-1 > LC029. The sequence goes on along the minus strand of JAKFCU010000102.1, from coordinate 38,604 downwards.
CTTAACGTGCTATTGATAATATATATCTTGTGCCTTGAGCACATAACCACTTAAAGCATAAACAACCGAAGACAGAAGGTGCTTCATAAGAAGCTTAATGTCCTTCCGAGGTGCATGATAGATATTCTTAGAGGATACCTATGCCCTTCGATGTTTGCGAAGGGCATTTTCTATTATACACGCATCGAACGGGCATAATCCTCTTTCTCTAACACCTATGTGGACGAGATCTTTGTGCGCCAAAATGAATAAAGTAGGAGGTGTACCATGGCAGTAATACGTGAAGAGAAAGTTCAAGCAGTACAAGAGATTGCAAGTAAGCTTCGTGAATCTAAAAGTGCTGTTTTGGCTGACTATCGTGGTTTGACTGTTAAGCAAGCAACTGAACTTCGTAAGCTTTGCCGTGAAGCTGGTGTAGATTTCAAAGTCTACAAGAACAAGTTGGCTCAACGTGCAACAGTTGAAGTAGAAGCGGCTGATTTGAATCAGTACTTGACTGGTCCAACAGCGATTGCTTTTGCACAAGATGAAATAACAGCTGCTAAAATTTTAAATGACTTCGCTAAGAAAAACGATAAGCTTGAAATTAAGGGTGGTATCGTTGATGGAGCAGTAATGGGCGTTGAACAAATCAAAGCTCTTGCTGACCTGCCTTCCCGCGAAGGATTGCTTTCTATGTTGCTTAGCGTACTTCAAGCTCCAATGCGCAACTTTGCTCTTGCAGTCAAAGCTGTTGCAGAGAAGCAAGAACAAGAAGCTTAGTATTGATTCGATTGAAATATACTTATCTAATTTAGGAGGAATTTATAATGTCTAAAGAACAAATTCTTGAAGCGATTAAAGGTATGTCCGTTCTTGAACTTAACGATCTAGTAAAAGCAATTGAAGAAGAATTCGGTGTTACTGCCGCTGCTCCTGTAGCTGCTGCTGGTGCTGCAGCTGCTGAAGTTGCAGAGCAAACTGAGTTCACTGTTACTCTTACAAGTGCTGGTGCTGGTAAGATCAACGTTATTAAAGTTATTCGCGAAATCACTGGTCTTGGCTTGAAAGAAGCTAAAGCTATGGTTGACGGAGCTCCGGCAACTGTTAAAGAAGGAATCTCCAAGGACGATGCTGATGCAATCAAAGCTAAGCTTGAAGAAGCTGGAGCTTCTGTTGAAGTGAAGTAATTTTCAAATACAACAAAGACCCACTGTAATCAATGCAGTGGGTCTTTGTTTTACCTATCAAATAGTATTATCCACATAAGGATATGCAAGTAGAGTTTTTATTAAAATAAAAAAAGTATAAATTTCCATGTATACGTAAAAAAAAGAAATAGAGAAAACGAATAAAGGAGGTGAATGGATATGACGGATCATTATTACACGAACCGTCCCAAGGTTTCACATGATGAAAAAGAATTCTCTTTTGAGCTTCGTGGCCACTCTTTTCGATTTAAATCTGATGCGGGTGTTTTTTCTAAAGAGCGGATTGATTTTGGAAGTGTTCTATTAATAGAAGAAATGGAGATAAGTGAAACGGATCGCGTATTGGATATGGGCTGTGGGTATGGACCGATTGGAATTACTGCTGCATCCCTAGCTTCTAAAGGGGAAGTATTAATGGTCGATATAAATGAACGTGCTGTAGCACTGGCTAAACATAATGTGGCAGTAAATCAAATTTCAAATGCAGATGTTATAGTAAGCAATCTATTCGAGCAAGTTGATATGATGAAGCCATTCAATGTGATTCTCACAAATCCCCCCATACGTGCGGGAAAGGAAACGGTCCACAATATATTAGAAGATGCCTATGCCTATTTGAAACCCAGCGGATCGCTATGGGTGGTTATTCAAAAGAAACAAGGTGCCCCATCTGCAATGAAGAAGCTAGAAACACTCTATTCTGATGTAGTTAAGGTGGTTCAAGAGAAAGGATACTGGATTATCAAAGCTACTAAGCATTCTTAAATATCCCATATTTTCCTTGACATGAAATTTTGATTGTGTTATCGTTATAAAATGCTAAAAGAGGCAGATTTTTATGTTTGTCAAGGATTGACTTTTTCTTTTTTATTATGTGAATGGATTTTTCTTTTTGTGGGTAAACTAACATAATAGAACTGTCCATTTGTTAATATACTATCAGTATATTACTGATAGTTGATTTTTAAAAACATGCCCTCAGCTTCAGGTCAATTGAAGCTTTTCTTATGTCTAGAGGGATTTTGGGATCTATGATCCCAAGTAACTTTGTTTAAAACTCGGGTTTGAGGGGTGAATCGATTTGGCAGGTCATCTGATTCAAAGCGGACGTTATCGTCAACGTAGGAGTTATGCCAGGATTGAAGAAGTAATGGAACTTCCTAATCTTATTGAGATTCAGCAGAAGTCCTATCAATGGTTCCTTGATGAAGGTCTACGGGAGATGTTCCAAGATATTTCCCCTATTCAAGATTTTACAGGGAATCTAGTTTTAGAATTTATAGATTATAGCTTAGGTGAACCGAAGTATTCAGTTGATGAGACAAAAGAACGGGATGTTACCTATGCTGCACCCCTACGTGTAAAAGTTCGTTTAATCAACAAGGAAACGGGCGAAGTGAAGGAACAAGAAGTTTTCATGGGAGACTTTCCATTGATGACGGATACAGGAACCTTCATCATTAATGGGGCTGAGCGCGTTATCGTTAGTCAGCTCGTTCGTTCTCCAAGTGTATATTACAATACTAAAGTAGATAAGAACGGAAAGCAGGCCTATTCAGCTACTGTCATTCCGAATCGTGGAGCCTGGCTAGAATTGGAGACTGATGCCAAGGACGTTATTTATGTTCGTATTGACCGTACAAGGAAGATCCCCGTTACGGTTCTTTTGCGTGCATTAGGCTTCGGTACGGATGCAGAAATCCTCAATATCCTTGGTGAAGATGAATATCTGAAAAACACGTTGGAGAAGGACAATACCGATTCCACGGAAAAAGCATTAATTGAAATCTATGAACGCCTGCGTCCAGGTGAGCCGCCTACGGTAGAAAATGCGAAAAGCTTGCTGGTTTCCCGTTTCTTCGATCCCAAGCGCTATGACCTTGCGAATGTAGGGCGTTATAAAATCAACAAGAAATTACATATTCGTAATCGCATCTACAATCAAAAATTGGCGGAAACATTAGTAGACAATGAAACCGGTGAAATTTTGGCTGAAGCAGGTCAACCTGTAGATCGTCGTCTCATGGAGAAGTTGGAGAAGTACCTGGCTACTGGATTAAATATTGGGAAGCTAAAACCTCGTGGTGGTGTAGTGGAAGAAGATATCGCTGTACAAGGCATTAACATCTTCTCACCAACCGATGATGGACAAATTGTTAAAGTTATTTCTAATGGTCTGATTGACAAGGCTGTGAAGCATATAACGCCATCTGATATCGTCGCATCCATCAATTACTTTATAAACCTCTTGCACGGAATTGGAAATACGGATGATATTGACCATTTAGGAAATCGCCGTTTGCGTTCTGTGGGTGAGCTTCTGCAAAATCAATTCCGTATTGGACTTTCCCGTATGGAAAGGGTAGTTCGTGAGCGGATGTCTATTCAAGACGCAAATGCCATTACGCCCCAGGCTTTAATTAATATTCGTCCGGTGATTGCAGCCATTAAAGAATTCTTTGGAAGCAGCCAGTTGTCTCAGTTTATGGATCAAACGAATCCATTAGCTGAATTAACGCATAAGCGTCGTCTATCTGCGTTAGGACCAGGCGGATTAACGAGAGAGCGAGCAGGCTTTGAAGTTCGTGACGTTCACCATTCTCACTACGGCCGTATGTGTCCGATTGAGACTCCGGAAGGTCCAAACATTGGTTTGATCAACTCTTTATCCAGCTATGCGAGAATCAATGAATATGGATTCATTGAAACGCCTAGAAGAAAGATTGATTCTGAAACAGGATTGGTTACCAATGATATTGCTTATTTAACAGCAGATGAAGAAGATGTATTCAACGTAGCTCAGGCAAATGCCCCGATTGATGAGGAAGGCCGATTCCTGAATGAAACAGTCATCTGCCGGCGTAAAGGGGAAATCTTAACGATTCCTCGCGATAAAGTTGATTACATGGACGTTTCTCCTAAGCAGGTTGTATCGGTTGCGACGGCGATGATTCCATTCTTGGAAAATGATGACGCCAACCGTGCCTTGATGGGAGCGAACATGCAGCGACAGGCTGTTCCGCTTCTTGTTCCTGAAGCTCCTTTCATTGGGACTGGAATGGAGCATAAAGCAGCCAAAGACTCTGGGGTTGCCATTGTGGTTAAACACCCGGGTATTGTTGAACGAGTTACGGCTCGTGAAATATGGGTAAGACGTGTTCAATTCTTTGATCAAAACAACAATCCTGTATCCATTCCGAACAATTGGGGTCTTTCTCTTTTAGAGGAATCCATGAAGAAGGGTGAAGTAAACCAACTGCCGGATGGAATCAAGATGGTGAAAGGTGATTTGGACAAATATCGCCTGCAAAAGTTTATCCGTTCCAACCAAGGTACTTGTGTAAATCAACGGTCTACCATTCGCAGAGGCGAATTTGTAAAGGTGGGAGATATCCTTGCTGATGGCCCTTCCACAGAAAAAGGGGAATTGGCCCTTGGTCGAAATGCCCTTGTTGCCTTTATGACATGGGAAGGCTACAACTATGAGGATGCTATCCTCATGAGTGAAAAGCTGGTTAAGGAAGATGTTTATACTTCCATTCATATAGAAGAATATGAGTCTGAAGCTCGCGACACCAAGTTAGGACCTGAAGAAATTACCCGGGATATCCCGAATGTTGGAGAAGATGCCTTAAAGAACCTTGATGAACGTGGCATTATTCGTGTAGGAGCGGAAATTTCTGATGGAGATATCCTTGTTGGAAAAGTAACGCCAAAAGGGGTAACCGAGTTAACGGCGGAAGAACGTTTGTTACATGCTATATTTGGGGAAAAGGCTCGCGAAGTTCGCGATACATCCTTACGTGTGCCACATGGCGGATCTGGGATCATTGTGGATGTCAAAGTGTTCACTCGTGAAAATGGGGATGAATTACCGCCTGGTGTCAATCAATTAGTTCGGGTTTACATTGCTCAGAAGCGCAAAATCTCCGTTGGGGATAAAATGGCGGGACGCCATGGTAACAAAGGGGTTATTGCCAGAATATTGCCTGAAGAGGATATGCCTTTCTTGCCCGATGGTACACCCGTACAGGTCGTATTGAATCCGTTAGGGGTTCCATCACGTATGAATATCGGTCAGGTTCTTGAAACCCATTTAGGTATGGCTGCTCGTGCTTTAGGGATTCATGTGGCAACTCCGGTATTTGACGGAGCGACAGAAGGCGAAGTGTTTGAAACTCTAGAAGAAGCTGGGCTTTCTCGTGATGGTAAAACTGTACTATTTGACGGCCGCTCAGGTGAACCTTTTGATAACCGGGTAACCGTCGGTGTCATGTATATGATCAAGTTAGCACACATGGTTGATGATAAGATCCATGCTCGTTCCACAGGACCTTACTCGCTGGTTACACAGCAACCATTGGGCGGTAAAGCTCAATTTGGTGGTCAGCGTTTCGGGGAGATGGAAGTTTGGGCTCTTGAAGCTTATGGTGCTGCATACACCCTTCAGGAAATTCTTACTGTGAAATCTGATGACGTTGTAGGTCGCGTAAAAACCTATGAAGCAATTGTCAAAGGTGAAAACGTTCCTGAGCCTGGTGTTCCTGAATCATTTAAGGTATTGATTAAGGAGCTACAAAGTCTAGGTTTGGATGTGAAAATCCTATCTGGGGATGAGAAAGAGATTGAAATGCGCGAAGTCGATGAGGAAGATGAGAATACAAGTGATAAGCTAAACCTCAATCTTCAGAGTGTTGGCGCAGAAGATTAAGGGTTGATAACCGGTCATGGGAGGTATGCCCCTTGTTAGATGTGAACAATTTTGAATCTATGAAAATTGGCTTAGCTTCGCCTGAAAAGATCAGGTCCTGGTCTTTTGGCGAAGTAAAGAAGCCTGAAACGATAAACTATCGTACGTTAAAGCCTGAAAAAGAAGGTCTGTTCTGCGAGAAGATCTTCGGGCCGACTAAGGACTGGGAATGTCACTGCGGAAAATATAAGCGAGTTCGTTATAAGGGCGTTGTTTGTGATCGTTGCGGTGTAGAAGTAACGAGAGCCAAGGTACGCCGTGAGCGGATGGCTCATATAGAGCTTGCTGCGCCAGTCTCTCATATTTGGTATTTTAAGGGGATTCCAAGCCGGATGGGACTTGTTTTAGACATGTCTCCACGTTCTCTTGAAGAGGTTATCTATTTTGCGTCCTATGTTGTCATCGAGGCAGGGGATACGCCATTAGATAGGAAACAGCTTTTATCCGAAAAGGAATACCGTAATTACCGCGAGAAATACGGAAACTCGTTTATAGCTGGAATGGGTGCGGAATCGATAAAAAGGCTTCTTCAGCAAATTGATTTGGATAAGGACGTTGAGCAACTGAAAGTGGAACTAAATTCCGCCCAAGGCCAACGAAGATCACGTATTATTAAACGTTTGGAAGTATTGGAGTCCTTCCGTAGCTCTGGCAACAAGCCGGAATGGATGGTGTTGGAGGTTCTTCCTGTAATTCCTCCAGAATTACGTCCAATGGTTCAGTTAGACGGAGGACGTTTCGCGACTTCCGACTTAAATGATTTATATCGCCGCGTTATTAATCGGAATAACCGATTGAAAAGACTATTAGACCTTGGTGCTCCTGATATTATCGTTCAAAATGAAAAGCGGATGCTTCAAGAAGCGGTAGATGCGCTTATTGATAATGGCAGACGCGGTAGACCTGTTACCGGGCCTGGAAACCGTCCACTCAAATCTTTAAGTCATATGCTTAAAGGGAAACAGGGTCGATTCCGTCAAAACCTATTAGGTAAGCGTGTAGACTATTCCGGACGTTCGGTTATTGTGGTAGGTCCAAACTTAAGAATGTATCAATGCGGATTGCCGAAGGAAATGGCCTTAGAGCTATTCAAGCCATTCGTGATGAAAGAACTCGTAAGTAAAGGGCTCGCTCATAATATTAAAAGTGCAAAGCGTAAAGTAGAACGTATACACCCTGAAATTTGGGATGTATTGGAGGAGGTCATTAAGGAACATCCTGTTCTTCTAAATCGTGCCCCTACTCTACACCGTCTTGGTATCCAAGCATTTGAACCGATTCTCGTCGAGGGACGTGCCATTCGATTGCATCCCCTTGTCTGTACTGCCTATAACGCAGACTTTGACGGAGACCAAATGGCGGTTCACGTTCCACTATCTGCAGAAGCTCAAGCAGAAGCACGATTGCTTATGCTAGCTGCTCATAATATTTTGAACCCTAAGGATGGTAAGCCGGTAGTTACGCCATCTCAGGATATGGTTCTGGGAAGTTACTATTTAACAACCGAAAGGAAAGAAGCAAAAGGAGAAGGGCAAGTTTTCCATGCTCCAAATGCAGCGATCCACGCTTACCAAACTGGCCATATTTCTTTGCATGCCCGTATTGCTATTCCAGCGAGAACATTAGGGAAAATTTCCTTTACACCAGAGCAAGAACAAGCATTGTTAGTTACGACTGTGGGTAAGATTGTATTTAATGAAATTTTTCCGAATGATATGCCATATATTAACGAACCGACCAAGAGTAATCTACAAATGGGAATTCCTGATCGCTATTTCATCTTTGATAAAGGGATTAGCGTAAAAGAGTTTATTGATACCCAATTACCCAAAGAGCTAGATGCGGTGAAGAAGAGTTTCTTAGGTACTATTATTGGTGAAGTGTTCCGTCGCTTTGGAACTACTCAAACGACAGTTATGCTTGATAGGGTGAAAGATCTAGGCTTCAAATACGCTACTAAAGCAGGTCTGACTGTTGCCGTTGCTGATATTCGAACTCCTGAGAAGAAGCGAGCTATTATCACTGCAGCGGATGAAAAGGTAACTACCATTTTAAATCAGTATCGACGCGGTCTGATTACCGAAGATGAGCGATATGATCGTGTTATTTCGGTATGGAGTAAAGCGAAGGACGAAGTAACCGAAGTGCTGATGAGCTCATTGGATAAGTTCAACTCTATTTACATGATGGCGAACTCCGGTGCACGTGGTAACGTATCCCAGATTACACAGCTTGCAGGTATGCGTGGACTGATGGCGAACCCGTCTGGGCGAATTATCGAGTTACCGATCAAATCAAATTTCCGTGAAGGCCTAACGGTATTGGAATACTTCATTTCCACTCACGGAGCACGGAAAGGTTTGGCGGATACTGCCTTGCGTACCGCTGACTCAGGATATTTGACACGCCGTTTGGTAGACGTGGCGCAGGATGTCATTGTTCGTGAAATTGATTGTGGTACAGATAAAGGCTTAATAGTCAGCCCGATTGTAGATGGAAAGAACAAAATCGAAGACACATATGACCGGATTGTAGGTAGAACATCGTTTGCTTCTGTACGTCATCCGGAAACCGGTGAAGTCATCGTCAAGAAAAATCAGCTGATTACGGAAGATCTTGCTGAGCTCATTACCAATGAGTTAGGTATTGAGGCTGTTCATATACGAACCGTACTCACCTGCCGTACTCAGCATGGGGTGTGCAAACTATGCTACGGCCGTAACTTGGCAACAGGTACTGATGTTGAGATCGGTGAAGCTGTAGGGATTATTGCTGCACAGTCGATCGGTGAACCAGGAACGCAGTTAACGATGCGGACCTTCCACACTGGAGGGGTTGCGGGGGACGACATTACCCAAGGTTTACCGCGTATCCAGGAATTGTTTGAAGCGCGTAATCCGAAAGGGCAAGCAACCATCACGGAATTTGACGGTGAAGTGATAGAAATGCGTGATACGAAGGATCGACGTGAAATCGAGATTCGAGGTCATGCTGAAACGAAGGTATATCAGATTCCATTCGGCTCCCGCTTGAAGGTTTCTGTCGGAACGAAGCTTCGGGCAGGGGATGAATTAACCGAGGGTTCCATTGATCCGAAGGAAATGTTAAGAATTAAGGGTCTGCGTGGTGTTCAACACTATATCCTGCAAGAGGTACAGAAGGTTTACCGGATGCAAGGGGTAGAAATTAACGATAAGCACGTAGAAGTCATGATTCGTCAAATGCTTAGAAAAATCCGAATAATTGATAGTGGGCATACAGACCTTTTACCTGGATCTTATGTTGACATCCATGAGTATGAAAATGCCAACCGTAAGGTATTCCGCAATGGAAGCGGCGATCCTGCTGTTGCAAGACCTGTACTCTTGGGAATTACAAAAGCATCTCTTGAAACAGAATCCTTCCTATCAGCTGCATCTTTCCAAGAAACCACACGGGTTCTTACGGATGCTGCCATTAAAGGGAAGGTTGACCGCTTGCTCGGTCTTAAAGAGAATGTTATCATAGGTAAGTTAATTCCTGCAGGTACGGGAATGAACCGATACCGAAACACGCGGATATTGACCGACCAGAAGACGGTAGAAGACACATCTGAAGATAGTCCACTTGCCAAAGAAACTGTAACCGTTGAATAAAGAAGTAGGCTGTCGCAAACCATAGGGGTTAAGTGACAGCCTAACTTTTGGGTATTAGGAAGAGTACATATATTTTTGTAGGAAAATACGAAAAAAAGTTGACTTCCTAAATTAAAAGTGCTAATATGACGTAGTGTGCCAAGCAAACCTGTGCTTTGGAGGATGTATAATGTCTTATGAAAAAGTAAAACAGGCAACGAAATTAACAATTGGCATGAAACAGACTTTGAAAGCCGTCGAGCAAGGAATGGTGAAGGAAGTCTTCATCGCAAAAGATGCAGACCCTCGAGTTACTGGGAAGATCACTACCTTGTGTAAGCAAAAAAATGTTCCCTTTGAATATGTAGATTCCATGAGGCAGCTTGGAAAAGCTTGCGGAATTGAAGTTGGAGCTGCAACGGCTGCGATTATGATAAATGAGTAATAAATATAGTTTTTGATACTATGCATCCTAGTGTTATAGACTCGCCATCAAGACACAGTGATACATGTTCAAAAACTTTTCCTTTGCTCATAAATGACTCACCTGGATCTGTGGGCTTAGAAAACAGATCGTAAATTTTGGAAGGAGGTGCGACAATGCCAACAATTAATCAGTTAGTTCGTAAAGGTCGCGAAAAGAAAGAGATTAAATCCAAATCTCCAGCACTTTTGAAAGGCTACAACAGCATGAAGAAGGAGCACACGGATCTTGCTTCTCCGCAAAAACGTGGGGTATGTACTCGTGTTGGTACTATGACACCTAAGAAGCCAAACTCCGCTCTTCGTAAATATGCTCGTGTACGCTTAACAAATGGGATTGAAGTAACAGCATACATTCCTGGGATCGGACATAACCTTCAAGAGCACAGCGTTGTTCTTGTTCGTGGAGGCCGTGTAAAGGATCTGCCAGGGGTACGTTACAAGATCATTCGTGGAGCGTTGGATACTGCTGGAGTTGTGAATCGTCAACAATCCCGTTCTCGTTACGGTGCAAAGCGTCCTAAAGCTGCTAAAAAATAGTCAGCACAAGATAAGACAAGCTATTTAACTATATTACGTAAATTGTGAATGAAGGAGGGAAACATATGCCACGTAAAGGACCGGTTACTCGAAGAGATGTATTGCCTGATCCTATTTACAACAGCAAGCTTGTTACCCGTCTAGTGAATCGTATGATGATCGACGGGAAGAAAGGGGTAGCGCAAGGTATCCTATACCAAGCTTTTGATGTCATTCGCGAACGTACTGGACGCGAACCGTTAGAAGTTTTTGAAGAAGCATTAAAGAACATTATGCCAGTGTTGGAAGTTCGCGCTCGTCGTGTTGGGGGTGCTAACTATCAGGTTCCTGTTGAAGTTAGACCTGAGCGTCGTTCTGCTTTAGGACTTCGTTGGTTAGTTCAATATTCCCGTAACCGTGGAGAGAAGACTATGCAGGAGCGTTTAGCTGCAGAACTTCTTGATGCTGCTAACAACACAGGAGCTTCTGTGAAGAAGCGCGAAGATACTCACAAAATGGCTGAAGCAAACAAAGCGTTTGCTCACTATCGTTGGTAGGATCAGTTTTTGCTTAGTGCAAAAACTGGATAATACTCGACTGATGAGTGTAAGATTTTTAAACCCGTTGAGGGTTTAAAAGATAATACCCGATATATGGGTAAAGGTCTTTGTCTGCCTAAAACGGGCAAAGATTTCACGAAAATTTACATTTATCCTCTTCATAACATTTAGGAATGAGGATATAATCGTAATGGAAAGCCTTCGGGCTTTTCTATTACATACTCCATATAATTGAAAGGAGTCAAATTCATGGGTCGCGAATTTCCCTTGTTAAAGACTCGTAATATCGGAATCATGGCACACATTGATGCTGGGAAAACCACGACTACTGAACGTATTCTGTTCTATACAGGTAAAGTTCATAAGATCGGGGAAGTTCATGAAGGTGCTGCCACCATGGACTGGATGGAACAAGAGCAAGAACGTGGTATTACAATCACATCTGCTGCTACAACTGCACAATGGAAAGGCCATCGTGTAAACATTATCGATACACCGGGACACGTAGACTTCACTGTTGAAGTAGAACGTTCTCTTCGTGTACTTGATGGTGCTGTTGGTGTATTCTGTGCTAAAGGCGGGGTTGAGCCTCAATCCGAAACCGTTTGGCGCCAAGCTGACAAATATGGTGTACCTCGTGTTGCTTATGTTAACAAAATGGACATCATCGGTGCAGATTTCCTATCTGCCGTAAGTCAAATGCGCGATCGTTTGAAAGCGAACGCTGTACCTATTCAGTTGCCAATCGGTGCTGAGGATACTTTCAAAGGTTTAATCGACCTCGTTGCAATGAAAGCCATCATCTATACTGATGATTTAGGTACTACATCTGAATCAGTTGACATTCCTGAAGACATGAAAGAATTAGCCGAACAATGGCGAATTAATCTTGTTGAAAAGGTATCTGAATTAGATGAAGCTTTAATGGAGAAGTACATGGAAGGTGAAGAACCAACCGAAGAAGAGATCATATCTGTTCTTCGTCGTGCAACTTGTAATGTTGAAATTACGCCTGTTCTTTGTGGATCTTCCTATAAGAATAAGGGTGTTCAGCCTATGCTTGATGCCGTTATTGCTTACTTGCCATCTCCACTAGATGTACCAGCAATTAAAGGAGTTCTTCCTGATTCTGAAGATGAAGTTGTACGTGAGTCCGATGATAACGGTCCTTTCTCTGCTTTAGCTTTCAAAATCATGACTGACCCTTATGTTGGGAAGCTTACATTTTTCCGTGTATACTCTGGAGTTCTTAACTCTGGATCTTATGTATTGAACTCTACTAAAGGTAAGCGCGAGCGTGTAGGACGTATCCTACAAATGCATGCGAATACTCGTGAAGAGATCTCTACTGTATACTCCGGGGATATTGCAGCTGCAGTAGGTTTAAAAGATACTACAACAGGTGACACTTTATGTGATGAAAAGAATCCTGTTATTCTTGAATCCATGGTATTCCCTGACCCTGTTATCTCTGTTGCGATCGAGCCTAAAACCAAGGCTGACCAAGACAAGATGGGGATTGCTCTTTCTAAGCTTGCTGAAGAAGATCCTACATTTAAGACCTTCACGGATGAAGAAACAGGCCAAACGATCATCTCTGGTATGGGTGAATTACACCTTGATATCATTGTTGACCGTATGAAGCGTGAATTCAAAGTAGAAGCAAACGTAGGTGCTCCTCAAGTTGCTTATAAGGAAACATTACGTAGTTCTGCTAAGGTTGAGGGTAAGTTCGTTCGTCAATCCGGTGGACGTGGGCAGTTTGGTCATGTTTGGGTTGAGTTTGAACCACTTGAACCAGGTGCAGGTTTTGAGTTCGTAAACAAGATTGTTGGTGGGGTTGTTCCACGTGAATACATTCCTGCTGTTCAAGCGGGTATAGAAGAGTCCATGAAGAATGGTGTTCTTGCTGGATATCCTCTACTTGATGTTCGTGCAACGATTGTTGACGGAAGCTACCATGATGTTGACTCCTCTGAAATGGCCTTTAAGATTGCTGGTTCATTAGCGCTTAAAGAAGCCGGTAAGAAATGTAACCCAGCTCTTCTAGAACCTATGATGAAGGTTGAAGTTGTAGTTCCTGAAGAATACATGGGGGATATCATGGGAGATATGAGCTCTCGTCGCGGACGTATCGAAGGTATGGATTCTCGTTCTGGGGCTCAAGTGATCCGTGGATTTGTTCCTCTATCTGAAATGTTTGGATACGCTACAAACTTGCGTTCCAGAACACAAGGACGTGGAAATTACACCATGACATTTGACCACTACGAAGAAGTTCCTAAGTTTGTTTCTGATGAGATTATTAAGAAAAACAAGGGTGTTTAATTAATAAATTCCCGATTCTTTCTTGATAAAAAGTGGTTTGCAAGCTTTTCAAGAAAGGTATAAAATATTCTTTGGTTAGATTTTTCTATCCCATTTATGGAGATAAAGGATAAGCCTTGCTCATAAGTGATAAGGGTGTTTATACCTTTCTTTCCTAAAAATACTTACCATTATATAATAAACGTTTATTTTAAACGTTTGATTTTAAGGAGGATATTATTCATGGCAAAAGCTAAATTTGAACGTAATAAGCCACACGTAAACATTGGAACAATCGGTCACGTTGACCATGGTAAAACAACTTTAACTGCTGCTATCACTACTGTATTGGCTCAAACTGGTGGAGCAAAAGCAATGGATTACGGTAGCATCGATGCTGCTCCTGAAGAAAGAGAACGTGGAATCACAATCTCTACTGCACACGTTGAGTATGAAACAGCTAACCGTCACTATGCACACGTTGACTGCCCTGGACATGCTGACTATGTTAAAAACATGATCACTGGTGCTGCTCAAATGGACGGAGCGATCCTAGTAGTATCTGCTGCTGATGGTCCTATGCCACAAACTCGTGAGCACATCCTTCTTTCCCGTCAAGTAGGGGTTCCTTACATCGTAGTATTCATGAACAAGTGTGACATGGTAGACGATGAAGAACTTCTTGAGTTAGTTGAAATGGAAATTCGTGATCTTCTTTCTGAATATGAATTCCCAGGTGATGATACTCCAGTTGTTAAAGGTTCTGCTAAAGAAGCTCTTGAAAACCCAACTGGTGAATGGGCTGCAAAAATCCATGAGTTAATGGAAGCTGTTGATTCCTACATCCCAACTCCTGAGCGCGATATAGATAAGCCTTTCTTAATGCCTATTGAGGACGTATTCTCTATCACTGGTCGTGGTACGGTTGCTACTGGTCGTGTAGAGCGTGGATTAGTTAAAGTGGGTGACGTTGTTCACATCATCGGTTTAACTGAAGAACCAAAAGCTACAACTGTAACAGGAGTAGAAATGTTCCGTAAGCTTCTTGATCAAGCACAAGCTGGAGACAACATCGGAGCTCTTCTTCGTGGTGTTCAGCGTGAAGATATCGAGCGTGGACAATGTTTGGCTAAACCAGGTTCTGTTAAGCCTCACAGCAAGTTCACTGCTGAAGTTTATGTATTGTCGAAAGAAGAAGGTGGACGTCACACTCCTTTCTTCGCTAACTACCGTCCTCAGTTCTACTTCCGTACAACTGACGTAACTGGAATCATCAAGTTAGCTGAAGGTGTTGAAATGGTTATGCCTGGCGATAACGTTACTTTTGAAGTTGAACTTATCAACACAATCGCTATGGAAGAAGGAACTCGTTTTGCAATCCGTGAAGGCGGACGTACTGTTGGTGCGGGCGTAGTTGCTAAAATTCTTGAGTAGTATTTAAAGGAAAGTCTGTTCCAATAAGGAACAGGCTTTTTTTATCTTTCAGCCAATCCACATCAAAAAACGGAAAAAAGAATAAAGATTCTTTTAAAAAATATAAATCCCAACTCCAAGTTAGAGCTGGGTTGGGATGTTCAAGTTTGATAGATTTTCAAATACATACTTCTCAATATCCATAACAGCATTATTTATATTATCGACATTGATTGTTTGGAATGTTCCCTCATAGTCCTCTAATTTATGCTGGTATCTTGGATCATAATAGTCTGTCAACAAAATTGAAATCAATTGTTTGTATTCCTCATGTTCAATCGTTTCCAGTACCTTTTCCTTGGTGATGGGTGTGAAACGCTTTAATATGGGGCGGATGGCATCCATTACAAGATCCTTATAACCTTCTTGTTTTAAGTGCGGCTGTACATAATCTTCAAATATACGTTCAACACGGATTTCTACGGAAGTACTGAGGATGATATGAACGCCTTTTTTCTTTGCTTCCAGTAAAAAGTCTGGTTGAACCGCTTTTCCTATTCGTTTGCTTTCTGCTTCCATAAAGACATAGGGTAATCCTTGTATTTTTTCTAATGCATGAACTAATAAGGCTTCAAATGTTTTTTGATTATGTACAGGGGAACCTATTCCGCCAAATACGGAGCCGCGGTGTCCAGCACAAGTTTCTAAATCTAGAATGGGAAAGCCCATGTTCTTTAACTTATGGAGTAGAGTGGTTTTTCCAACCCCAGTCATTCCATGTAAAACAACAAATTGTTCAGGTAGCAAAGATTCATTCAAGTGGTCTAGCACCCATTGACGATAATGACGAAAGCCCCCTGTTAAACGCTGAACCTTCAACCCTGCCATTTCTGCAAAGGTTGTTATGGATTTACTGCGCATCCCACCACGCCAGCAATAAATGATGGGTTCTTTACCTTGCTCGATTTCCTTGCGAATACAGGTCATTAAGTTCGGGATTTTAGGAGAGACCAACTCCATGCCTAGCCATTGTGCAGGGTCTGAACCTTTTACCTTGTACGTGGTGCCCACTTGAGCCCGTTCATCATCGGAAAATAGGGGAATATTTATAGAGCCAGGGATATGGGATTCTTTATATTCTCCTGGTGAACGTACATCTATAAAAATGGGATTCTTTATTTCAAATGCCTTTTGAATGTCAATCTCTTTCATCGTAGCGCATCTCCTATTTGGTTTGATTCCTTTTTTCCTGTATGATACAGAGTAGTAATTAGTTTAATAGTAAGGGAGGAATCGTAGTGTCTGAACAAACACAAGTGAAGTTAACTTCTTTGTCCAGCAAAGCAGGCTGAGGTTGCAAAATCGGTCCTGAAGACCTGGCGCAAGTTTTGCGTCATTTACCCACCTCTGCTGAAGTTGACCCTAATTTGCTGGTCGGTTTAGATGTCCCTGATGATGCTGGTGTTTATAAGTTAACCGATGAGATTGCCCTTGTGCAAACGGTAGATTATTTTACCCCCATTGTGGATGATCCACGTATGTTTGGACAGATTGCAGCGGCCAATGCACTCAGTGATGTCTATGCTATGGGTGGAAAACCATTGACTGTTCTCAATATTGTAGGATTTCCAATCAAAAAACTGGATCCTTCTATCCTAGCTGATATTTTAAAGGGTGCCGGAGAGAAAGTCCAGGAATCTGGTGCTTTGATTGTCGGCGGTCACTCCATTGATGACCAAGAACCGAAATTTGGAATGTCCGTAACGGGTATTGTCCACCCTCAAAAAGTTTGGACAAACCATGGGGCGAAGCCAGGGGATGTTTTGATTATTACTAAGCCAATTGGTGTTGGAATTCTTACAACGGCGATCAAGCGCAATTTGTTGGAACAAGAAAATATTGATCTTGTAACGCAAGTCATGGCTGAATTGAATAAAACGGCCGCTGAAGTATTTATGAATTATTCTATCCATGCTTGCACAGATATAACAGGGTTTGGTCTACTGGGTCATGCAAAAGAAATGGCCTCAGGCAGCCAAGCAGGAATCGAAATTTCGAAGTCAAGCGTACCGGTACTACCTAGAGGTTACGAGCTAGCGGAACAAGGCGTTGTTCCAGGCGGCACGAAAGCAAACCATAAGTGGCTAAGGGATTGTGTAGATTACGGACAATTACCTGAATCTGTTCAGTGGCTCTTGTGCGATGCTGTGACTTCAGGTGGACTCTTGGTCAGCTTGCCAGAATCCGAGGCAGATGCCTGCCTAAAAGACTTGCAAGCTAAAGGGATTGAATATGCCAGCGTAATTGGCAGAGTGACCAGTAAGCATGTAGGGTGCCTAGTTATCACAGAATAAGAAAGGAGCTGACTCACAAGGGTCAGCTTCTTTTGTATAATTCAATGTATTGGGCAGCTTCTTGTGCAGGAGAGGAAGATTGGCGGATCCACTCCTTTGCTTGTTGAATAACCTGTTCGCGGTGTGCCGGGTTGCTCATAATCGTGTGAAATGCTTCTTTGAACTGATCCAGGGTTTCATAGAGCCATCCCGTCTGATTATGTAAAATAAGACTCTCATTTGCTGGGATTTTTCTTGCAATGACGGGTTTCCCCATGGCCATAGCTTCCATAACGGCCAATGGTTGACCTTCAGATATCGATGTATTAATCACGATATTAGAAAGATTATACCAGTTGGTCATGATTTCGTAAGGAACTACGCCAGCATAGGTGAACCAAGGTCTATTGCGGCTTGCTTCCATCACTTGATGATAAACTTGATCACTCAAGTTAGCACCTAATAATGTAAAATGAAGATTTGGGTAGGAAATAATCAAGTCATCCAAAGCTGGGATGACTTGCAGAACGTCCTTAACGGGTCGCAACCCTGCAGGAAGCAGTATTTGCGGTTCATCATATTGGGTCTTCATGGTTATATTCCATGAAATCCAAGCCGTTTGAGGAATCACAACCGTCTTATTCAACCAGTCTTTTGATAGGTGACCCACTTTCCAGGCAGCGTCCTGCGTAAATACGGTAATAAAGCTTGCCATATCAAGAAGTGCGTAGATATCCTCGGACATGGGAGATTGAAGATCAAGGTTGATATCAGTACCACCCATCGTAACAATATAGGGTTGATTGATGGCATAGTGATTTTCTTGTGCCCATGATACAAAGCGAGTGGCATGAAGAATATGAACCACATCAGTTTGCGGTAAATGCCACGGATCTTTCTCCAGATAAGGAAAAACAGAGGTTTGAATTCCTTCCTTCTGTAGAAAATGGATAATGCGTTTAGAAGTGGTCGAATTCCCACGGGGTTGATTAAAGTAGGGTGTAAACAATAAAATATGCATAATATCACCTTTGAGAAAGGAGGATTTTTGGTGCAATCGAATACAAAAGAGCTGTTAAGGAAAATTCCCGCTGTTCACCATTTTACTCATGATGAACACCTTTTGGAATGGGTTAAGCAAAATGACTTTTCTAAAGGTTTATTGAATTATGTGGTAAAAGAAACCATAAGTACAATGAGGCAACAAATTATAAAAGGGCAAATCGAAAAGGTTACCTATTCATTAGTATTAGATAAAATCAAAAATACATTAATGAAAACTCGTCAAGGAAACTTAAGACCAGTGATCAATGGGACAGGTGTGATTCTTCATACTAATCTGGGGCGTGCCGTATTGTCGGAAGCTGCGATCAAACAGATGACGGAAGTTGCCAGGGGGTACAGCAATGTCGAGTACCGGATTGAAGAGGGGAAAAGAGGATCACGCCATGATCATATGGAGGATCTCATTCGTCGCTTAACCGGTGCTGAAGCCGCCATGGTCGTTAATAATAATGCTGCTGCTGTGTATTTGATCTTACGAGAGGTAGCCAGGGATCGTGAAGTTATTGTTTCCCGTGGACAGCTCGTAGAAATTGGCGGCTCTTTTCGAGTATCGGAGATCATGAGGGAAAGTGGGGCTCTTTTACGGGAAGTGGGAACGACGAATAAGACCCACCTTCGAGATTATGAACAGGCTATTCATGAAAATACGGCTCTTCTCCTCAAGGTTCATACTAGCAACTTTGCTATCTCTGGTTTTACTCAAACGGTTTCTGTGGAAGAACTCGTTTCTTTGGGGCATAAACACGGAATTCCTGTCTATGAAGATCTAGGAAGTGGAGTGTTATATGACTTGAGGAAGCATGGCATTGGTGATGAGCCGGTCATTTCCGACAGTATCCGACAAGGGGCTGATTTAATTAGCTTCAGTGGGGATAAGCTGTTAGGAGGACCACAGGTGGGGGTCATTGCGGGAAATAAAGAATGGATTGACCGGCTAAAGAAAAATCAATTAGCGAGAGTATTGCGGGTCGATAAAGTAACACTAGCGGCATTGGAAGCCACTCTCCGGCAGTATTTAGACCCCCAGAAAGCTATCCATACGATCCCGACCCTGCGTGATATGCTTATGCCGATAGACAAGCTTAGAGCAAAGGCGGAACTGTTCAAACAACAATTATCTGATTTCCATATTGAAATAAGAGAGGAACAGACGGAAGTAGGTGGAGGAAGTCTGCCAGGGGTGCTTATAAAGACTATTGTAGCTTCCATTTTTCATCCTGCCTATCCGACCCATATCATTGAGCGAAAACTGAGAGAAGGAACCCCCTCTATTATAGGAAGAATCACAAAAGATCATTATCTTATAGATTTTCGTACCATTCATGAGCGTGAGATTAAGGATATGGTTGAGGTGATCCGTAATCGCTTAGTTTAGTATCTAATTTTTGCAAATAATGTTACATTTTGTCGATGGATTTCTCTTTTCACTCTTTTGCAGGAGGGTTATAATATTGTTACAAAAATTTTAAAGAAAATCATCAAAGAGATACATAAAAACAGGAGTGGTGTATCGCGTGACGAGAGAGATGATTGAAGAAACTTATTGTATTCAAGAGTTAGAAGAGAAAAAGAGACAACTGAAGAAGTTCTTACAATGTGAGGATTTAACAGAAGATGAAAAATGGGAGCTAAATGATTTATTAGATACGGTTAATAAACGTATACGTTTAATGAGTGAACTTCTGATTGAATACCCAGCAGTATATTAACAATGTGAATGGGATGTCCCTAGATAGGGGAGCATCCCTTTCTTTTTGCACTTATCGGTCAAGTGTTATATACATAAGCTAACGCCAGTAGCTTTCTTTTAGCTAAGTTTTGCTTAAAAAATTAAATGGAACAATAGCCTTCCATACCCCGTTCATTATACTTAACATTTCCGAATCACTAACCGTTTTTCCTTGACGTTGTTGGAACCTGGTTTCCCACACCCGTGCTAGTAAATCGGGGTTTTGTTCATTAACCAGATACACCAAATAATGTTTTGCTTCCCCCTGTAACTCTTGGCGTACCCGTGCCTCTGTAACGGCATAAGAAGGGGTGTTATCTGAAGAGAAACCAACAATCAGATTATCAGTCGGATAGAACAAGACACTTACATTACTTACCCCGGGAACATGTTCAACCCGTTGTTCAAGATCACGGATGGGATTGGGGGAAGGGGGGGAATTGGTTTGGAAGAAACTGTTACTCCTATCATAACCTGCAGCACGGTAAGACATCTCTTCAAGGGCATTTTCTTTGTGATTAAGCGAACAGGCGGTGATAAAGCATAAGATAAAAATGAGGGTTATGGCATAAGTTATTTTTCTCATCTAACGGCACCTCCTTATTAGTTAGGATGGAAGTTAGAGTGAATTTTACTCTAGTTAACTTCAACCAATTTGCCAGGGATTGGTGAGTATGGCTTTGGCGAATAGTGGGGTAATAAGAACCATTCCCAACCTCTCTTTGAGAGTGCGATGCCACTGAACTGAATGCAGTTGGGAGAGGCCTTTTATACATATTCACAATCTGGACACTATTAATTAGCAGAAAGTTTTGATATATTATAATTATTAATATGAATTATTAGAAAAAAAAGAAAATAATAAACTTTATAGAAGTGGAGGAGAAAACGATGAATATTTCTTTACTTGAGAACAAATGCATTAGTTGTGGAGTAAAGCTGACAGAGTATGAAATAGAAGAAAAAGAATCCTACTGTATGGAGTGTTATGGAGAGGAAAAGAGAATGTAAAACAATTCATATGTATGAAATTTGATCATATATATTCTTATCCGGTAATGGAAGGAGAATAATATATGGTTAATTTTCTTTGTATTACAACGGCTTTCTTTTTCCTAATCTATATTGTTATCGAACAACTAACTTATGGTATGCAGAAGGAT
Source organism: Brevibacillus sp. (assembly GCA_036676475.1). GTDB lineage: Bacteria > Bacillota > Bacilli > Aneurinibacillales > RAOX-1 > LC029. The sequence continues at coordinate 17,478 of JAKFCU010000102.1, read as the reverse complement.
TCCATTGATCGGGATATGCAATACCTCTGGAATCAATATTCATGCACATTAAAGGATATAAAATGGAAGATCTAAATTCCTAAACAATTCACCCATCGGGGTGTTTTTTTATTATAAGCATAAGGCTATGCTAATATCTCGAACGTAACAATGCATACATTTTATGGAATGAGATAAACTATTTGGTATCAATGAGCTAGAGGTGAAGAAAAGTGACCATTGGTTCTCAAGTTAAACAGACCACTGCGAGCTTAAAGGGGGTTAAGGCTACCTTAGACCTTTATAGCAGGCAAACAGCTGTGGAAAAAGAGAAGGAAATTTTTGAACGGAATAGTAAAAAGGTTGCTAAAATAATTGAAGTTTTAGAACAGAGAATCGCACAATTGGAATTTGAGGAACCGCAGTATAGAGGTTTTTAGAAAGGAGTCTATCTGTGCCAGAGTGGATTAACATAAATAGCACAAATGACCTTTGGCGATTTTGTGGTGCGGAGATATTAACAAGGTTCGTATCAGATTACGTATCCAGCTTAAACGTTAGGGTGAGGTATTGATGTCAGATAAAAAAAAGAAAAAATTATCAAAGACACAGCAGGAATATCATGTGTTTGCCAAAGGGAGAGAACCGCAAAGACCGGTGTTGCTCAACTGTCTTCGGGCTTTTTTAGTAGGAGGAAGCATTTGTCTCTTGGGACAGTTCATTTCTGATTTTTATATAACTTTTTTTGACTTTAATGAGCGAACAGCCAGTAATCCAACTGTAGCTACGCTTATCCTTTTATCGGTCTTATTGACAGGGCTTGGTGTTTATGATCATTTAGCGCAGTGGGCGGGTGCGGGGACGGCTGTTCCAGTCACCGGTTTTGCCAATTCAATTGCATCAGCTGCTATAGAGCATCGAAGCGAAGGGTATGTCCTTGGAGTGGGTGGAAATATTTTTAAATTGGCAGGCTCAGTTATTGTTTTTGGGGTATTTTCTGCGTTTATTGTCGCGCTGATAAAAACTATCATCATAAATTTAGGGGGAGTCTAACATGCTTCATGGACACCAGACCTGGGAATTCCCTAATAAACCGGTGATCGTGGCTACGGGAGTCGTTGGAGGGCCATTTGAAGCGAAGGGGCCATTAGCAGAGGACTTCGATATTCTTCATGGAGATACTTGGCTGGGTCAGGACAGCTATGAAAAGGCGGAGAAAAAGCTGCTTGAACAGGCTTGTGAAAAGGCGATTGAAAAAGCAGGTCTAAAGAAGGAAGATATTCAGTTTTTTTTGTCGGGAGATCTTATGAATCAAATCATTACGAGCAGCTTTGCTGCCCGCACGTTAGGAGCCCCCTACTTTGGCCTTTTTGGTGCGTGTTCAACCTCGATGGAAGGTCTAGCCTTAGGTTCTTTGATCATCAACAGTTATTGTGCAGAGTATGTTCTTTGCGGAACTGCGAGCCACAATTCTTCCGTGGAAAAGCAGTTTCGTTATCCAACGGAGTATGGGGGACAGAAACCGCCAACAGCCCAATGGACGGTAACAGGAGCCGGAGTTGCTCTTCTTGCAAAAGAGGGAAAGGGGCCACGGGTAACTGCAGCCACAATAGGGAGGGTGGTAGACATGGGGCTTTCGGATCCCTTTAATATGGGGGCTGCTATGGCCCCAGCAGCCGTGGATACGATCGAGGCTCATTTTCGAGATTTACAACGTTCCCCTACAGATTATGATTTGATTGCTACAGGGGACTTAGGTAGAGTGGGACATGATATTGCTACTGATTTACTGAAAAAGCACGGATGGGAAATGGGAGAACAGTTCGTCGATTGCGGATTAATGATCTATAGCGAGGATCAGCCTGTAATTGCTGGAGCCAGCGGTGCGGGGTGCTCCGCCACGGTGACTTATGGACATATTCTCAACCGAATGCGTCGTGGGGAATTGAACAAAGTTTTGATTGTGGCAACAGGAGCTTTATTATCACCATTAAGCTTCCAGCAGAATGAAAGTATTCCGTGCATTGCCCATGCCGTCGTGATTGAAAATTTACTGTACTAGGAGGGGCGTATGCAGATTTATTTTTGGGCATTCTTCGTTGGTGGGTTGATATGTGTGATTGGTCAACTGCTTTTTGATGTCTTGAAGCTGACTCCAGCACATACCATGAGTACGCTTGTAGTGTCTGGGGCCATCCTGGATGGATTGGGATTATATGAACCATTAATCGATTTTGCCGGTGCAGGAGCCACTGTGCCTATCACCAGCTTTGGCAATGCACTTGTTCATGGCGCAATGGCGGAGGCGGAACAGCATGGTTTAGTAGGAATTATCACCGGGATTTTTGAGGTAACGAGTGCAGGGATTTCTGCAGCGATTATCTTTGGATTTATCGGATCCCTTATTTTTAAGCCGAAAGGATAATTTTACTTCGAAAGAATTTTTGGGTTTATATCCCATACACGTGTTATTATGGTAAAATGGTCATAAATTCAAAGTGGGAGAAGAAGAAAGAAGTGTCATCAAAGATTGAGAATGTGTTGGGGAAAATCGAGAGGCTGCGACAGGACATGCATCGTTTAGCGGGGAAAAAAGGAATCCAAGATCCTGAAGTGTTAACCATCAGTCAACAGATTGATGTTGAGTTAAATGAGTATTATAAGTTACGTAAATATGTATCACAATCTTAGATCTAACAAACGGTGAGCTAGAGATGGAAATCTAGTTTACCGTTTTTTCTATGTCTCGGTAAGAAAAGATAGTATTGAAGCCTATTCGGAAGGGAGGTCCATCCTTAGATGAAGCTTTTCATGCGGTTAGGAAAGTTAGAGTTGACTTTATCATTTTAACATACTTAAACTCTCCTAAGCGGTAAGAAAGCTACTAACGTTGCAAACAAGTTATCAACAAGGTTATCCACACTTGTGGGTAGTTGTGATGCCCCTTTAATTTATTTATTCACATATCCACAATGCGATAACTTGGTTTGGCATTTTGTACGTATTACTTTATAATGGGGAGATAAAAAAATCCCCTTATGTTTACAGACACAGATTTAAGTTTTAAATTAGGAGAGGTAACCATGGAACAATATATCATTGCCATTATTATGGGTATTATGGAAGGGATGACGGAGTTTTTGCCGATCTCATCCACAGGACATTTAATTCTTGTTGGAAGCTTACTAGGCTTCACTGGTGAAAAGGCTAAGACATTTGAAATTATCATTCAATTAGGTTCGATATTAGCTGTTGCTGTTCTATACCGGGAACGATATTTCAGTTTCTTTCAAAAGAATAAAGAGAGGGGAAACACGCCTCGTCTCAATTTGATTCATGTTATGCTAGGGATTATCCCGGCTATGGGTGTTGGCTACTTGATGCATGGAATTATTAAAACCTATTTGTTCTCTCCCAATACAGTACTTATCGGGCTAGTTGTAGGGGGGCTATTTATGATTTTTGCCGAACAAAAATCAAAAAAGATTGAAACGACTGCGAACCATTTAGATCAGTTGAGCTATAAGCAGGCTTTAGGAATTGGATTCTTTCAATGTTTAGCGGTTTACCCCGGCTTTTCCCGTTCTGGATCCACCATTTCAGGAGGATTATTGATGGGAGCTAACTATAAAACATCTGCTGAATTTGCCTTTTTAATTGCGGTACCTATGATGGTAGCGGCAAGTGGATATGATCTGCTAAAGAGTTATCAATATCTTTCGTGGGATGATTTAGGATTGTTTATTACTGGGTTTGTAACAGCGTTTATTGTGGCATTGCTCGCAGTTGTGACCTTCCTGAAAATCCTGCAAAGAGTCAAGCTGTCCACTTTTGCTTATTATCGTTTCGTCGTAGCTTTTCTGTATTGGTGGTTTATCCTTTAAGTTTTCTTATACGTATATAGCAAGTTATACACATCAATGTTTTCCACCAGTAGCTTTCTTACACTTATAAATCAAGTATTATACGCATTATTATTTCATAGTAGCTTTCTTACGATACATCATTAAGCGAAGCATGAATAGGAGTCCGAGTCCCCCGAAAGCGGGGTAAAGGAATGTCACTAAACTTTTGAACCCCCATTGGCTGACGATGAATGATCCTAACAAGATCATGATAGCAGCCAAGGATTCATTCATATTGAAAATGGAATGGGCCTGACGGACTAAACCAAATACATTGCCGATAATCGTGGTGAATATTTCACCGAAAACGATGATAGTAAATAGAAGAACGACAGGCCCACCAAATTCTGAAATGACATAAGCCATAGGGATATCCAGTCCTTGAACCCCTTGTAAATGCGATAGCAAGGAGAGATCGTTAACCATAAGCATGGTCCCTAACCCTACCCCTCCGCAAATTCCCCCCCAACGAAGAATGGATGAATCCTGAATGTCTTTCCCTAAAGGAACCAGAACCGCTTGAGCCATAGCTAGATTAAACCCAGCATAAAGAAGGGGTGAATAAGCCCATTCCCAATTTTCCACTTGCAATGTGTGGGTTCCTGCAACTCCGTATTGAAGTAAATGGAAACCTAAAATAGCGGTGAAAAGGAGCATCATCGGTACGACGAGAGAATTGACCCAGATTACGCCGGACATCCCACGATACATGGTAAGAAGGGAAAGCAGAATCGTGATAATAATTCCTACTTGATTAGGGAGACCCAATTGTTCCTCAAAAATGGAGCCTGTTCCGGAAAGCATGACGCCGGTTGTACCAAATAAAATGATAAGGGTGAGCCCATTTACTAACCAACTCCATTTTTTTCCAAAAAGATGAACATTAAGTTCTTGATAAGAGTAGCAACCCTTTTCATGGGATATTCGCATAATTTTGCTGCCTAGCCAGATGAACAGAAAGGTGCTAATGCAAATGGAAATGATTCCTATCCCGCTGTAAAGTGTAAAAAATTGCAGGATTTCTTGACCAGAAGCAAACCCTGCCCCCACAACTGTTCCAATATAAGTTGCCGCGACCTGCATAATGGCTTTCCATTTCTTTGCCATAAGAACACTCCTGTCCCAATTTCTTTCTTTTAACAAGGTATGTACACGAAATCAGATTATGAGTTAAGTTATTAAAAACTGAGATAATATAAAAAAAGCCTCCATTGCTATTTTTAGCATGGTGGCATGAATGGAGTCTATTAATCCTGACGATAATGGTAGATACATAAATCAACGAGCTAAGGATGGTGGCGAAAGAATGAGCATGTTAAATATGAAGGATCAAACGAAGTATGCTTTAATTGACTCGCTGTTAGACTCCTATAATGAAAATACGGTCTTATATCAATTATTTGGTGATTTAGGTTACAAAGAAAGGGCAGACTACTTTTTAGATACACTTCGACGTTATTCTTCAAAGCAAGAAGATAAGGGTGAAGCCGTAGAATATTTTTAAGGAAAAGAATAAAGGGATGTTCCCTAGTGCTTAGGGACATCCTACGTTAAAACAAATCAAATCGTTTTTCGATTTCAGTCATACAATAGTTAATGGTGGAGATCTTTCCTTCTAAAAGCGTCTTTTGATTTTCATCTTGAGTATGATCGAGTTGTTCAGTCCATTCATTTCTCTGAGCGAGAAGCATGCTCCAGAATTCTCTAATATCATTCTTTGAATACCTCTCGAGTAAATAGTCGTTCATATTGCTCCCCCTTCAAGTTTAATGCTATTGTTTCCTTGACTATTTTGTTCATTCAGTAAAAAATAAGTATATAAACCAAACTATCCTAATCCAAATTTTACTTCATATAGAATTGAAGTGAGGAGGAATTTTTTAGGTCTATGTAGAAATACTTATGTTGGGATGGTCTAAAAAATAGAAAGGGGATTGGAGTTATGAGTGAAACCAAGTTAAGCGATTTCAAAGCAAAGGCGGATTTTACAGCCGGATTAGAGGATGTTATTGCTGGTGTATCGGAGATATGCCTTATAGACGGGCAGGAAGGCCGATTGATTTATCGTGGTTATGATATAAACGATTTAGTTAATAATACTACGTTTGAAGAAGTGATGTACCTGCTTTGGAAAGGTGAACTGCCTAATGCATCTCAATTAGAGGAGCTTAAGCAGCAAGTTGTGCAATACCAAACGGTTCCTCAAGAGGTACTTGATCTAATTCGCGTTATTGCTTCAAAAGGCACTCCAATGGATATTCTTCGTACCGCTGTTTCCATGCTTAAGTCCTTTGATGCTGAAGGAGAAGATATGACTCCTGAGGCTAACTATCGTAAAGCAATTAAGTTAACTGCTACTCTTCCGGTCATTCTTGCCGCGATTGACCGTGCACGTAAAGGGTTAGAAATTGTGCAGCCGAAAGAAGGTCTTTCTTTAGCAGCTAATTTCCTTTATATGTTGAAAGGCAAGGAAGCAGATGAAGTTGAGGTTCGAGTGATGGATGCAGGTCTCATTATGCATGCGGACCATGAATATAATGCATCTACTTTTGCTTGTCGAGTAACGGCTGGAACTCTTTCTGATATTTATTCTGCAGTAACTTCTGGAATTGGTACATTAAAGGGGCCACTCCACGGTGGAGCAAATACAGCTGTAATGCAAATGCTACTAGAGGTCGGCGAACTGGATCAGGTTGAGGATTTCGTTATGGAAAAACTGGCCAAGAAGGAAAAAATAATGGGCTTTGGGCATCGTGTCTATAAGACCATGGATCCAAGAGCGGTTCAGTTACGCCAGATGTCTAAAGAATTGGCAGAGCGTGTAGGAAACGAAAAGTGGTACCTTATGACAGAAAAGATTTTTGAAGTGGTAAACAGAGAAAAAGGAATGTGGCCGAATGTAGACTTATTCTCCGCTTCTGTTTACTATGTAATGGGTATTGAAACTGATCTTTATACCGGTATATTCGCCATGAGCCGTGTGTCCGGTTGGACAGCACACGTATTAGAGCAATATTCCAATAATCGTTTGATCCGTCCAACTGCCATCTACAAGGGGCCATCACTTCGTGAAGTAACTCCTATAGCTGAACGTTAATATTTCATTTTATTAGCCCTTTCCAGGAGTGCCTGGAGGGGCTCATTTCCCATCATTATTTTGGGAGAATTAGATTAAAAAACATAGGGTATCCCCTTGACTCTAGATATTTTCACATTATATAATCTTTAGTGTAAGAGAGCTACTAACGTAGCTTTGTGCGTATAATACTTGATTGATAAGTATAAAAAATATTCCTCAGTAGCTCAATGGTGGAGCAACCGGCTGTTAACCGGTAGGTTGGCGGTTCGAGTCCGTCCTGAGGAGCCATTGATACATCTTGATGTCAAGGGCAGAGCCCTCAAGTTTGATAAACTTGTTTAATCAAACTTGATCCGAAGGGTTGATGTCAAGATGTATCAAAGTTTGGCCCGTTGGAGAAGCGGCTTAACTCACATGCCTTTCACGCATGCATTCAGGGGTTCGAATCCCCTACGGGTCACCATCATTAATGCGGATGTAGCTCAGTTGGTAGAGCACAACCTTGCCAAGGTTGGGGTCGCGAGTTCGAGTCTCGTCATCCGCTCCATATTTTGTTTGACATTTCGGGACGTGGCGCAGACTGGTAGCGCGCACCCTTGGGGTGGGTGAGGTCGCAGGTTCAAATCCTGTCGTTCCGACCATTGCATTATGAGTGATTCAACCCTTGCATAGCAAGGGTTTTTTGTTTGTTTTGGATTCATTTGCTAAAGATACCCTACTGTTAAAGCTAAAAAGCTAGAATAAAAAATGCCCGCCTCAAATCAGGCGAGCGCAATAAGGGAGTGAGTTTATAACAAACTCATTTTAATACTCTGTTATTCTACTATGAATAGTAAAGAAAGACAATTACACAAAAGAATTTTATATAAGAATGATCAGATTGACTTTTTCTATTTTCTTCTGTAATATATGTCCAAACAGTATCTTAGGTAGTAGCTATGAAGGATGAATAGTATCTGAAATTCCGGTAATTCAGCGATCTGGGGGTGGTGGGAGCCCAGGCTAGGACTCAGGGAAACGGCAATCTGGAGCTAATTGAATGTAAAGGGGGCGCACAACGGGTGCGTCAACTAGGGTGGAACCGCGGGTGCAACAGCTCTCGTCCCTAGGCTTCGTGAAGGAAGCCTTTGGGATTAGGGCTTTTTTATAGTTATGGGGAAAGTACTATATGCATAAAGGCTTTGCAAGTAGCTTTCTTACATTATACAAATAAGGAGAGAATGTCATGAGTGTAACAATGGATCAAATGGTTTCTCTGGCTAAACATAGAGGTTTTATTTTCCAAGGTTCTGAAATTTACGGAGGATTGGCGAATACTTGGGATTATGGTCCGCTTGGAGTAGAGCTAAAAAATAACATTAAACGTGCATGGTGGAGAAAATTCATCCAAGAGTCCCCTTACAATGTAGGGTTAGACGCTGCCATCTTAATGAACCCGAAAGCATGGGTTGCCTCTGGACATGTTGGAAACTTTAACGACCCGATGATTGACTGTAAGAAATGTAAAGCTCGTCATCGTGCGGATAAAATTATTGAGAATGCCTTATCAGAAAAAGGAATTGAAATGATTGTTGATGGTCTGTCATTCGATCAGATGGCCCAATTGATTCAAGAGCATGAGATTGCTTGTCCGGATTGCGGAAGCCATGATTTTACGGAAATTCGCCAATTTAACCTCATGTTCAAAACTTTCCAAGGAGTAACGGAATCCAGTGCGAATGAAATTTACCTGCGTCCGGAAACGGCCCAAGGGATCTTCGTTAACTTTAAAAATGTGCAAAGAACAATGAGAAAAAAGCTTCCATTTGGGATCGGTCAAATCGGAAAGAGTTTCCGTAATGAAATCACTCCAGGAAACTTTACCTTCCGTACACGTGAATTTGAACAGATGGAGTTGGAGTTCTTTTGCAAACCAGGGGAAGATCTGAAGTGGTTTGAATACTGGAGAAACTTTTGCCATCAATGGCTACTATCTCTTGGTCTAAAAGATGGGAGCGTACGTTTGCGCGATCACTCGGATGATGAGCTTTCCCATTACAGCAATGCGACTACAGACATTGAATTTAAATTCCCGTTTGGATGGGGAGAACTGTGGGGGATTGCGGACCGTACTGACTACGATTTAAAACAGCACATGGAGCATTCTGGAGAAGACTTTAATTACATCGAACAAGAAACGAACGAACGATATGTGCCATATTGCATCGAACCGTCTCTTGGGGCTGATCGTGTAACCTTAGCCTTTTTACTCGATGCTTATGAAGATCAGCAGCTTGAAGGGGGAGACAGCCGCACTGTACTCCATCTACATCCAGCTCTTGCTCCGTTCAAAGCTGCCATCTTCCCGCTTTCCAAGAAACTAAGCGAGGGAGCGCAAAACGTATTTGCCGAGCTCTCAAAATCCTTTATGGTTGATTTTGATGAAGCGGGATCGATCGGCAAACGCTATCGTCGCCATGATGAGATTGGTACACCATTCTGTATCACTTATGACTTTGATTCGGAACAGGATGGACAAGTGACTGTTCGTGATCGCGATACGATGGAACAGACGAGAATGCCGATTAGTGAGTTGAAAAACTTTATTGAGGCAAAGCTTACTTTCTAAAAGAAAAAAGAAAGCGACAGGTCAAATTGACCTGTCGTTTTCTTTTTTTAACACATGGATTCCTGGTTGCCCAACTTGCACAAGTGCTATATGAAGAAATATGGGGATCAAATCAATGATACAGCAGTCAGTTATCTACCTGTACTGATAGGTTTTTTCTATATGGGCAGACTAGGGAGGATAGATATAGAAGAAAGGGTGTATATCAAAAAGTGAGAGCAGTAACCTATCAAGGTATAAAGGATGTAAAAGTGAAGCATGTCCCTGATCCCCTCTTGGAGAAAAAAGATGATATTCTTGTTCGCATCACAAGCACATCGATATGCGGCTCCGACCTCCATTTGATTCATGGGATGATTCCAAATTTACATGAGAACTTTGTGATCGGTCATGAACCTATGGGAATTGTAGAAGATGTAGGTCCGGAGGTAACCAAGATAAAAAAGGGAGATCGAGTCATTGTTCCTTTTAACATGGCCTGTGGTCAATGTTATTATTGCCAGAACCATTTAGAGAGTCAATGTGACAATTCCAATCCACATGGAGAGGCAGGTGGGTTCTTGGGATATTCTGATACCTTTGGCGGTTATGCAGGCGGCCAGGCTGAAATGCTAAGAGTGCCCTATGGGAACTTCACCCCATTTGTCGTTCCAGCGGATTGTGAACTCGAGGATGAAAAGCTACTCTTCCTTTCCGACATTATCCCCACAGCTTATTGGGGGGTAGACAATGCGGGAGTAAAGCCAGGGGATACCGTCATTGTATTGGGATGTGGTCCCGTTGGGTTATTGGCTCAGAAATTTGCATGGTTAAAAGGGGCAAAGCGAGTTATTGCAGTCGATTACATCCAATATCGGTTGGAGCACGCGAAGCGAACCAACAGGGTGGAAATTGTGGATTTCACGAGTGAAGAAAACATCGGCAACCATTTAAAAGAAATGACAAAAGGTGGAGCTGATGTGGTCATTGATTGTGTAGGTATGGACGGAAAAATGACCGCTTTTGAAATCGTAGAAACGGCATTAAAGCTGCAAGGCGGTTCGATGGGGGCAATAAAAATTGCTTCTCAAGCAGTACGAAAAGGAGGAACCGTTCAATTGGTAGGAGTATATGGGACGAGATATAATGCTTTTCCTTTAGGTGATTTTTTTGCTCGAAACATTACGTTAAAGATGGGACAGGCACCTGTCATTCATTATATTCCGGAATTGTATCAGAAGATTGTTCGTGAAGAATTTGACCCAACGGATATTATTACCCATCGGCTTTCGCTTGACGAAGCTGAACATGGATATGAAATTTTCGATACAAAAGAGGATGGGTGTATCAAGATTGTGTTAAAGCCATAGAAGATGGGGAAAATTCCCTGGACTTTCCGTTGCAGGGGATTGTACAGTTCAGGATCCTTAAGATCAATAGTCATTAAAGAAGAGCTGCCCCTAAGAAGAGGGTAGCTCTTCTTGTTTTGTCCTAAAATACTATAATTTTTTGATTTCTTCACAATAGGCCTCGTAAGATGTTTCTTCTTCATCGCCAACCAAATTTAACAATTGATGAAACATGGCCACATAGGATGTAACAAGCAAACCTGCCCCAATACTAATCAAAGTTAACATAGAGCCCTCCTAGAGGTATATAAAATGTGAAAACTTTTTGAACGTTACATGAATATTCAGACCATTATAGATCTATTATACCTCATTAAATAGGATATGAAAAGGTTTTGCGACTCCCAAAATAAAAAACCCGGTGCTGACCACCGGGTTCATCATTAGCCTGCTTTTTTTCCTTTAAGAACTTTCCCAATATAGTTACCTGCGAGCTCAACCTTATACTTGCGGTTGATGTCGATTTTTTCATATTCCTTTTTGTCAATCATAAAGGTAAAGGTTTGAGTAGTGGTAAAGCTTGCTCCTCTTTGGGTTTGAGATAAAGTAACACGGGCTACGACTTGATAGGTCTTAACCTTAGGGAACTTTAATCCCGGACGAATCGGTTGTTTCACTATTTTCTTATTTAAGACAAAGATATCTTTCGTCTCTTTGTGAGCACCGTACATTTTGTTGAATTCATTTGTTCGATCTTTCATCTTTCGGTAGATGAAGTAGTAACCAATTCCCAGTGCAAGAAGAAGTACTATTGAGGATATTAACCATTCCATGAAAAAGCCTCCTGTTCAAAATCAATCCTATAACGATTGTACTAAGGGAAGATTGCATTAGCAATAATAAATATTAGCTAATTGCAATAAGACTTATACAAATTCCCTCTAGTCTTATTATATTCCAATGCTAAGTCAAACATTATTCTATTTCACCGCACCTCCGTTACACTGATATTCATAAAAATGTAGTAAAATGTGGAAAAACGGAGTGAGGAAGACTTTTACCACGATAATGTTTATCCTGTCAAGCGGAGTTTACTAAAACGGCTTAAGTTGGTCAAATATCGTCAAATTTGTCTCCTGTAGGACTTTGAAGCATTTTTCAACTTTCTATAAAATATAATATAGAAAATACTATACGTTTAAAATTAAAAGGAGGTGTACTATTTACTCCACATGATGGGGTAAATAGAGCTTAGTTGGACCCTGAGCCGTTGTTGTATAATCTTATTCTTGTGATGTTTCTTGTATTATTGAATGGTTTCTTTGTGGCTGCTGAATTTGCGATGGTCAAGGTTAGAAGTTCCCGCTTAGAAAGTTTGGTGTTGGAGGGGAATGTTAGAGCTAAGTTTGCCCAGAAGTTGACAAGTAATTTAGATGCCTATCTATCTGCATGTCAATTAGGAATTACCCTTGCATCACTAGGATTAGGTTGGGTAGGGGAACCTGCCATTGCCCGATTGGTTGAACCTCTATTGAAGGGAATAGGCTTTTCTGATGTGATGATTCATACCGTTGCCTTTGCGATTGCGTTCTCCATTATCACATTCCTTCACATTGTTCTTGGGGAATTAGCTCCTAAGTCGTTGGCAATTCAAAAATCAGAAAGGGTAACCATGTGGACTGCCCCGCTCTTGATTGGATTTCATAAAATCATGTATCCATTTATCTGGTTCCTAAACGGAACGGCCAACTGGCTCTTGCAATTCATAGGGATTCAGCCAGCTAAGGAACATGATGCGGCGCACACAGAGGAAGAAATTCGTATTCTCATGGAAGAAAGTCATAAGAGTGGCTATATCGACAAGACAGAGCTTGCCTTGGTGGATAACATTTTTGATTTCTCTGAACGTAATGCCAGAGAAGTCATGATTCCTCGAACGGATATGGTTTGTCTATACTCCCAAAATTCATTTGAGGAAAACTTGGAGATTGCCATAAGGGAACAAATGACGCGTTACCCGATGTGTGATCCTGATAAAGATAATATTATTGGTTTTGTTCATATAAAAGATTTATTTGCTGCACTTGGTAAGGGGAAAAGAAATCTAGATGAAATGGTTCGTACCGTGATTTCTGTTCCAGAAAGCATGCCCATTAGCTCCCTTTTAAAAATGATGCAGAAGAAGAGAGCCCAATTAGCCATTGTCATCGATGAATACGGTGGAACGGCCGGATTGTTGACTATTGAGGATATTATTGAAGAAATCGTCGGAGAAATCCAAGACGAGTTCGATGAAGAACGTCAACCAATCGAAGTCAAAGAACATGATACGTTTTCAGTAGATGGACGATTATTGATTGAAGAAGCTAATGATTATTTTGGCTTTAGAATCGATAGTGAAGATGTGGATACCATTGGGGGATGGATGTACTCGATCGTAGAGACCCCTCCAAAGGTAGATCAACGGGTGGAATGGGATGGATTTGAGTTTGTTATTACGGAAGCCGACCATTTAAGAATTAACCGTGTGTTGATTCGAAGAGTTCAATCCACCCCTGAGTACACCACGCAGCCTTTGGTGAATTCAACATCATCGGTGTAATCATAGAAACCAGCCTTCTTGGCTGGTTTTTAATTATTTTCTGCATTGGTAAGAATGTATACCTTTGCTTTGGCCTGAGTTTATTGTTTGAATGGGGAAATCTAGGGCTAAGCAGCTCCTGAATTTTTTTTGCTTACCAATCGTTATGCAACCTTATCGCCTATACATCCGTCTAGAGTAGAAAGATCATTTATAAGGGAGATGTATGTATGAAACGATTAAAAACAAGCCTCATTGCTTGCGCTCTTCTGCTTAGTATCGGCGCTGTGTCCTCAAGCCTGGTTACACCATCAGCCCAAGCCTCATCTGTTTCAATGGCAAAGACGATCCAAGTATCCGGCAAAGGGGAAATGACGATACAACCGGATGTCGCTTATGTAACTGTAGGGATCACAACACAAGCTAATACAAGTCAAGAGGCTCAATCCCAAAATGCAAGCGTTATGGCTAAAATCAAAACCGCTCTTCAAGTAAAGGGGATCCGTCAAGACGATGTGAAAACCATCCAATTTTCAAGCTTTCCTCGCTATGAATGGGAAAAAGACAAAAATGTGCTCAAGGGTTATCAGGTCGAGCACCTCTTGCGCGTGACCATCCGTGATTTAGAAAACATCGGCCAGCTGCTCGATGCTGTCACTTCTGCTGGAGCTAATCGAATGGAGAACATCCAATTTAGCACCGAAAAAGAAACCGAGTATGAAGGGAAAGTGCTAGAGAAAGCGATGGGTCATGCCTTTAAGAAGGCCTCGGTCATTGCTAGTGCTTCGGGGAAGAAAATTAAAGGTGTGGTATCTGTAAGTGAATTAGGGACGAGTCTCCCGCCAGTGGTGCAACCTTACATGATAATGGAGGCAAAATCGGCGGCGCCATCGACCTCGATTTCCCAAGGCACATTGACAATTCAGGCAGAGCTGACAGTCGTCTATGAAATGGAATAATTCGATAGGAAACCACTGACATACCAAAGTGTAGTTGGTGGTGATCCCATCGTGACTCTGTATCCGGCGAACTGCTAATCGTACATTTTCCGACTAAGACACTCTTCTCATCATTAAGACGATTACTCATGGATTTTATATACATGTTATCCACAAGTATCTCTGTGGATAATGTTAATAACACTCACTTAAATAAAATAGAGCCTGTTGATAAAACAGGCTCTATTAGTCTCCATTATATGACACGCTTTACAGTTATAACTCCTCTTTCTCAAGAGGTTCCTTTAAAAGTGGAGTAGGTAATGCCAGGGAATATATAATAGGCATCCTGACGGTAAATTTGCTCCCTTCACCAGGAAGGCTAGATACTTGAATGGTACCCTGATGGGATTCCACAATCCATTTGGCAATGGCTAAACCAAGACCGGTTCCGCCCATTTGTCTGGATCGGTTTTTATCTACCCGGAAAAAGCGGTCGAAAATGCGGTTCTGATCTTCTGCAGGGATTCCGACACCTGTGTCCTGAACTACAATGAACAAGGACCTTGATTTATCCGTAAGATCAACCGAGAGGGTAAGAGTTACTTCTCCTCCATTTGGCGTGTATTTAATCGCATTGTCCAGTAGGATATAGAGCAGTTGCTTTAATCGTTCACGGTCAGCGTAAACCAATGCTGTAGAAGGAGCGTGTAATTGCAAGTGGATCTCCTTGGAATGGGCGAGAGTTTCAGTGGAACGAACGAGCTGTTCAACAGATGGAATGAAATCAAAGCTTTCACGTTTTAGCTGAGCTGAACCAGAATCTGTCCGGGCCAGCGTTAATAAGTCAACAACTAGCTTCGTCATTCGCCTGACTTCATCCTTCATATTGAACAATACCTTTTGCGAATAATCAGAGAGACTTTCCCCATCCTCCATTTCCAATACATCTATAGAAGAGTGTAAAATGCTTAACGGGGTTCTCAGTTCATGGGATGCATCCGCCACAAATTCCCGTTGACGTTGAAAAGAAGTTCGAATCGGAATCATAGCCCGTTTGGACATAAAATAACTTAGTAGCAAGGCGATCCCTAAAAAGAGAGTCCCTAATAAAACTAAAATGAGAAGTAAACGTTGCAAAAGTTCATGAATAAATGAAATATCTTTTCCTGTGTAGTAAACCCCTGCTAATTGATCTCCCACATAAATGGACCGGCCTGTCATCATCAGGTCGATTTGCCGTTCATCCCGGGGAGGCGCATGAGGGCTGCGTCGAGGTGGAGGCGGCAGGATCATGGTTTCATAGCGTATTTCACGGAATTGCGGAACCCACCCCTTTAATTGAGTTAAAATACCCGATTCAAATCTGGGAATGAAGGCATCGCCAAAAAGTGGCTGTCCCTTTAGATTCACCATAAAGTAAAACGATTGATTATTGCTTTCTTGCATGGTATTAAGGGTTTCCAGCTCCAGTTGGGTTAACTTACCATCCCTTAGGGAATCGAGGATGATCTTCGTTTGTTGATCAGCTATTGACTGAAGTTGTCTTTCTTGATCAAACGTAATAAACGTATTCACTAAAAAGTAAACAACCGAAATAAACAGCGTGAGGAAGATCATCATGATCACGCTGTATTGAAAGGCTAATCGATTTTGGGTATGAATAAATAAGTCCTTATTCCAATGTTTTATGTGTGACAGAACATTAAATTTCAAGTTTATATCCCACCCCGCGAATGCTTTGAATCAAGTCCTTGTCACTGCTTACGCTTAATTTCTTTCGAAGTAATTTTACAGTAGCATCAATGGTCTTCAAGGATACATCAGCTTCATAGCCCCAAATGCGGTCAAAAATAAGTTCTCGCGATAACACTTGTCCTTTGTTGCGAATCAATAGCTCCAGTAATTGAAATTCCCTTGGAGTTAATTGAATTTCTTCTTCTCCATGAAAAACCATGCGGCTTGTTAAATTCACGCGGATCGTCTGAAGCTGAACGATTGGCTCTTGAATCGGAGCAAAGTTTCGCCGGGTTAACGCACGAACCCTGGCCAAGAGCTCATCCACCTCAAATGGTTTAACCAAATAGTCATCCGCTCCAGCATCCAATCCGACCACTCGATCCTGAAGTGCATCCTTAGCGGTTAGCATCAGAATGGCCCCTGTGTAGCCATGCCCGCGCAGCCGGGCACAGATCGAAACCCCTTCCTCACCAGGCATCATCCAGTCTAATATCAGTAAATCGTAATGCGATTGAGTAGCATAATCATAAACATCGTCGCCTTCGGTTAGCCATTCAACTTGGTAGCCTCCCTTTTTCTTCAAAATATGAGCGGTGAGTTCACCGAGTCGAAAATCATCCTCAGCCAATAAAATGTTCAAAAGAAACACTCCTTAAAGAAAAATATCTATAGTTAGAGTTTAACCGATAATAGTGAAAAGAGAATGAAAAAAAGAGGCTATCCCCTTCATAATCATAGGAAAGGGAGTTGCCTCAAGAGGATATTGTCATTTCGATACCAATTCTTCTACCAAAGTTTTCATGGATCGGATTACCGTTTTCTTATAACGTATCGCCAGAAGTAAAACCTTAAGTTGTTGATGATAGGATAATTGTCTAAAACGGGGATCTTGCTTTAAATAGGCCCGAATGATTGCCCAACTGGTTGGAACCATCTGTTCTGGAGCGATTTCGGGAAAACGATGAATTAGTGTTTTTAATCCGGATGAGACCTTATTTTCATCAACAATACAAGGTACATATTTTTTGTTTGTATGTTTTCGAAGGTACTCGAATCGATCATGCCCGCTTACAATGATATACTGGCCATTTTTCTTGTTTTTTTTGACGGCGATCAGATGCATGCAGTCGGCCATCAGGCTACGTAGTTTCTGGATATTCTGCGTCATTTTGACCGATAAATCAGGTTTAAGCTTGTTTAGAGGTATATACTGTACAGTGACTCTCATATAAATCCTCTCCTTATGGGATTATATGAGGTACCCTTGTAGTCGGGTATAGGAGAAAAGGAGCAATTTAGCAAGATTGTATAGTTTAAAAA
>JAKFCU010000101.1:0-2073 GCA_036676475.1 Brevibacillus sp. | reverse complement strand
AAGG
The DNA here is from genome assembly GCA_036676475.1 of Brevibacillus sp. Classification (GTDB taxonomy): domain Bacteria; phylum Bacillota; class Bacilli; order Aneurinibacillales; family RAOX-1; genus LC029. Next base: position 2,069 of record JAKFCU010000101.1, on the reverse strand, counting down.
CTGGCCGATTTGGACAGCCTTCTTAGGTTCTAATTATTTTTTGGTTTCAATTATGCTAATGGCATAACCTCCTCCCGGTGCCGCAAACTGCGCTAATTTTGTTTTGTTGGTTACTTTTATTTTGCGGATGGTATAGGCCTGTGGATTGGTTTTATAATGGGCATCCTTGGCATCTGCATAAATAGTCGCTTCGTATTTTTTGCCTTTTTCCAGAAAGTCAAATGAAATAGTGGAAGTGCGTGGCGTTTCCCCGTTTGCATTTCCTATAAACCAATTGTTGGTTCCTTTGGCTTTTCTGGCCACGGTTACATATTGACCCGGTTCTGCTTCGAGGTATTTACTGTCATCCCAGTCGATGGCAACATCTTTAATGAATTGGAAAGCATCGGCAAAACGCTTGTAATTTTCGGGTAGGTCGGCGGCCATTTGTAACGGACTGTACATCGTAACATACAATGCCAGTTGATTGGCTAGTGTACTATTTAAATGCGAAGTGTTTTCAGGATTTAATTTGCTGATATCCATTTCAAAAATACCAGGGGTATAATCCATCGGGCCTCCAATCAAACGGGTAAATGGCAAAACGGTAACGTGATTGGGTTTCGAACCTCCGAAGGCTTGGTATTCGGTTCCTCTTGCGGCTTCATTCCCGATTAAATTCGGGTACGTTCTGCAGATTCCCGTAGGACGAATGGCTTCATGGGCATTGACCATAATTTTGTAATCGGCCGCTTTTTCAACAGCATATTGATAATGGTTTACGATCCATTGGCTGTAGTGACTTTCACCACGTGGAAGAATATCACCTACATAGCCACTTTTCACGGCATCATACCCATTGTCTTTCATGAATTGGTAGGCTTTGTCCATGTGGCGCTCATAATTACGAACAGAACCCGAGGTTTCATGGTGCATAATCATTTTAATTCCTTTTGATTTGGCATACTCCTGGATTCCTTTTACATCAAAATCCGGATATGGGGTTACAAAGTCAAAAACATAGTCTTTTGAATGGCCAAACCAATCTTCCCAACCTACATTCCATCCTTCGACTAAAACGGCATCAAAACCATTTTCGGCGGCAAAATCAATGTATTTTTTCACATTGGCTGTATTGGCTCCGTGTTTGCCGTTGGGTTTTGCTTTGGCAAAATCAGTTACGCCAAGTGCTACTGATGGGTACTCATCCGTATATGCCCATGAACTTTTCCCGGTAATCATTTCCCACCAAACGCCGATGTATTTAACGGGTTTTATCCAGGAAGTGTCTTCAATTTTGCAGGGGTCATTCAAATTCAATGTCATTTTTGAAGCCAAAATATCACGGGCATCATCGCTGACAATGATGGTACGCCAAGGCGAACGACCGGGTGCCTGCATATAGCCTTTATCCCCTTTTGCATCAGGGGTTAGCCAGGATTCGAAAATCATGTTTTTGTCATCCAGATTCAAATGCATGCAGGAATAATCGATTAAGGCTGCTTCATGTAAATTGATATACAAACCATCCCCGGTTTTCATCATTAACGAAGTCTGAACAGATGTTGGGGAAAATGATTTCTGGGATACATTTTCAGTGGTGGCTATTTTGGTTAACCCTCTGATTTCTGATAATTTAGAAGTGGTGTAATCGTATTCCTGGGTATCGTAATCCCCCGGAATCCAAAAGGCCGTGTGGTCACCGGTCATGGCAAATTGGGTTCTTTCTTCCTTGATTACAAAATAAGTCAGGTTCTTTTGTGAAGGGAATTCATATCGAAATCCAAGACCGTCATCAAACAAACGAAAACGGATAATCAGTTGTCGGTCGGTTCCTTTTTGGTTTAAAGTTACCGCCAGTTCGTTATAATGATTGCGGATAGTTGCCCATTCACCCCACACCGGTTTCCAGGTTTCATCAAAAGTACTTGTTTTGGTATCGATAACGGTAAAGTCATTCAGCAATGATTTGGCATCGTTCTTTAAAGCAAGTCCCAATTTACTTGGTTTTATCACTGCTTTGTCTTTGTAATTCAAACGGTAACTTGGCGTCCCGTCACTTAGCAAGGAAAACTCCATTTGCAATTTTT
>JAKFCU010000100.1:0-63984 GCA_036676475.1 Brevibacillus sp. | reverse complement strand
GATTCTTGACGTAGATGATCGACCAACAGACGTTGTTCAGCGGTTAGACGTAAGGGGATTTTGGATACCAGTACATCCCCAGTGGGCACATTCCGTTTGCTTTTCTTGGCTCCCATGCCTTTCGCCACCTCTGTTTAACAAGAACGTATATTCCTATTTCACCACATTCTGGTAGCGAAAAACCGCGATTCATCCCCCACCTACGAAAAAACATTCGTGGAGGTGGGGGTCTTCTCGCTAGTCATGATAAAAATTACGATTGACTACATTTAGTAGAGATTTATTTATCTAACAGATCGGGGCGACTTGATACGAGAAAGAATTCGTTAACTAGTGACGCTTTATTATACGCCAAACGCTTTCCATCCCACGTGATCACCTGACCGCCCGCTGCTTCAACAATCGCTTGACCGGCAGCAGTATCCCACTCCATAGTTGGTCCAAGCCGGGGATAGAGATCCGCCGATCCATCTGCCACAGCACATAATTTCAAGGAGCTTCCACGCTGGATTCTTGTCATTTGTGGATATTTCTTTTCTATTTTAGCTACCAGTTCTTCCAACGCTTCCGATGGATGAGATCGACTTTCTACCATGGTGAATACATCCCGTTGCGTGGTGCTGACCTTTAGTTCTTCCCGGTTACCTTTTTCTACTTTAAAGGCTTCTTGCTCAGAGCCAACGTAGAGAAGGTCCAGAGCGGGAGCGTAGACCAGGCCAAAAACCGGATAACCGCCCTCAATGAGTGCGATGTTCACGGTAAACTCGTCATTTTTCTTAATAAATTCCTTGGTGCCATCCAAGGGATCAACCACCCAAAAGCGGTTCCAGGCTTTTCGGGTTTCGAAAGAAATTTCTATCCCTTCTTCAGAAAGGATGGGGATCTCCGGATGTAATCGGGTGAGTCCTTCCTCGATGGCGGTGTGTGAGAGCTTATCCGCTACAGTGAGCGGAGAATGATCTTCCTTGTTTTCGACAGTGAATTCCGTATGGTAAATTTCAAGGATTTTCTTTCCTGCTTCTCTCGCAATCTCTATCATGGCATCCAAATCAATGGCAGACATCAAAATCATCTCCTAATATTCAATTTCGGCAGTGTACAAAATGGGCAAGTCATCGCATACCTCCATGATGGGATCTAAGACGGGGACAAGAAAACTAGAAAATGCTCTTAGTCGATAGCTGTGTATCCGTCCAACTCAGTACCTCTCCAATCCACTTATCCCTTTAGTGAACTCCCCTGCTGACATGATATGCCTCACCTCTATCTGGAAAAGACGGAACAGCTGACCGCTCAGATAGTTCTTATATCATGAAAAAGCCCCACGTTAGATTCAACGCAGAACTTTAATCCGTAACAAATATGCTATTTAATTTGATCATGAATCCATCAGATATACCGACTTTGATATCATCATTTTTTTCAAAGACGCGGCTCTCGATATATCTTCCTTCTGTTAGGACGAACACTTCCACATTTTCATTCAAAGGATCAACGATCCAGTATTCTTTGATCTTGAAATTTTCGTAGGTTTTTTTCTTGATTTGTTTATCCAGTTTTGATGTTGAAGGGGAAAGAACCTCAACAATCAAGTCGGGGGAGCCTTTACAGCCTTTTTCATCAATTTTGTTTTTATCACAGATGACAACGATATCGGGCTGGACGCTATGAAGTATTTCTTCGTTCTTGGTAGTGTGTCCTTCTAATCTTACATCAAAAGGAGCAGTAAACACTTCACATGTTTTATCATCCAGATAATTAAAAAATTGATTGAACAATCTTCCCGAAACCCTTTGGTGTTTGGTTCCCGGTGCAGGTGTCATGTTAAACGGAATGCCATCAATCAATTCCCAACGCTCGTTGTCATCCCAGTTTAAATAATCGGCATACGTATATCTTTTGTCCGGTTCACGATTGAGTACACTCATTTCCATCCCCCCGTTTCTTATATTATACAGGTGTTAGATTATTAATGGAAAAAAATTTGGAAGAACATCATTTCGCTTGGTAGCATGAAGCCCACTTACTTATTTCCTAGGGGGGCGCTTGAGGTAATCAAGTGTAGGCTGTTTTATCCAGTTTCTTAATAAACAAAGGACTCCATAAAGGAGTCCATACAGCAGCCCTGCAAATGGAATGATGAAGCCTGCTTGATATTCTTTGGTGCTTCGTCGATGGTAAAGCTGTCATATAGACAAGCCCATCTATATATTCTAATAAGTCTTCACTATTTTCTTTCATTCTAAAATACTCGTCTAATGGAACAAAGGAATCCTTAGCTAGTGCCATTGGATACACCTTCGGTAAGAAAACTTTTATTTCCATTTTACCACTTTTTTCTTTCTTTTGTACTTTAGCTTATGGCAGGATGAGATTCGTCAGAATAACGTTTTCATGGATCCCTTGTTTTGATGCTCTCTGTACATCAAACGACTCCCTAGAAAATCTCGCAGCATCCTACTTAAACAGGACTGATTATAGTTCGAAGTCTACACCGATACTATCCACTCTTCCAACTTCTTTTATGTAAGCAGCAACGGCTTGGTGCTCGGGATTGGACACATATGCCTCAAGAGCAGCCCGATCCTCAAATCGAACACTCAAAACAACTTGATATTCTTTGCTCCTCTCAGCAAAATTAAGCCCAGCCTGAATCTCAACTATACCGGTAAGGTGATTTTTTAATGCTTTAAAACGGTCTACAACCTCTTGTAACTGCTCTGTTGTCGTGTCTTCCGAGAATTTAACAAGTACCATTCGATTAATCATAGGATTCCTCTTTTCTTTTATTTACTCCAATGCCCATTTTAACCAATAAACTTCCTTGTAACAATATATAGAAGGAACGATTAAATGGACGACACTCCCATTTTGGGATTATATGAAAAAATTAAAAGTTAAAGTGAAAGTTATCAGGGTCCGCACCAAAACGTTTATTTTGATTCAGATCATCGATTTTTTTAATATCCTCATCAGATAGCTGGAAATCAAAGATGTTTGCATTTTCTTCAATGCGGTGAGGGGTAACAGATTTAGGGATAGTTACCACTTCATGATGCAAATCCCAGCGAAGAACAATTTGAGCAGGTGTTTTTTTGTATTTTTCGCCTAGTTCATTAAGCAAAGGAATATTTAATCTGCCCCTCATTAATGGACGCCATGCTTCGAGTTGGATTGGGTTTTCTTTACAAAAAGAAAGGAGCTCCTTCTGCGTCAATAAAGGATGAAACTCTACTTGATTAACCACGGGCATAATGAAGCTGTCTTCCATCAGATCTCTCAAGTGATGCACTTGAAAATTACTTACTCCAATCGCACGGACCAAACCTTCACGATACAGGTTCTCCATAGCACCCCATGTTTCTTTATATTTTCCCTTGACAGGCCAGTGGATCAAAAATAAATCCAGATATTCTAGTCCTAATTTCTTTCTGCTGACCTCAAAAGCTTTTAATGTCGATTCATATCCTTGATCGGTGTTCCATACTTTGGTGGTAATGAACAATTCCTCCCGGGAAACACCGGATTCCTTGATTGCCTTTCCGACACCTTCCTCATTTCCATAAAGAGCGGCCGTATCGATGCTGCGATAGCCGGTTTGGATGGCATGCTTAACCGAGGATATCACCTCGTCCCCTTCACTAGCTTTATATACTCCTAATCCAACCCAAGGCATTTGAACCCCGTTGTTTAACACGGTACCGTCTTTTAATTGAAAGGTCATTTGTCTCCTCCTCGCCTTACTTCTTAAGATCAATTTATCTATGATATAACTCTAACCAAAATCGTTAAATGACTCCTATCTCTATTATACAAAAATAGCCAAAATATAATATAAAAGATGTGCCAAACTTGCAGGAGTGCGCATTTATTTATTCAAACCATTTTAGCATGGTACCCTAAATTAAAATGGGTAGAATTACATCGAAGGTAGTCCCTTCACCAACTATACTCTCTACACATATTCTTCCTTGATGATTTTCAATAATTTTATAACTAATCATGAGTCCCAAACCTGTTCCCTTTTCTTTATTACTATAAAATGGTTCACCTAACTTTGAAATGCGTTCTTGTGAAATGCCGCATCCTTGATCAATTACACTGATGCAGACTTTATCAGAATTTTGTTTAAACTTGACAACTATTTCCCCTCCATCCGGCATGGCTTCAACAGCATTTTGGAGTATATTGATAAAAACCTGTTTTAATTGATTTTCATCACAATCTATTAAAGGAATATCATCTTCGAATTCTATTAAAATTTGAACATTATTCATAATTGCTTTTGTATTAACCAACGCAATAACGTTTTGTATTATTGTACGAATATCTTTCTTCTGAAACTTTGCCATTTGAGGTTTAGCCAGCACTAAAAATTCGCTGATAATAGATTCGATCCTCTCCACCTCAGATAACATAAGATAGTAATATTCTTTGTTCTCATTACTCTTTGTCAGTAACAGTTGAACAAATCCCTTGAGGACTGTCAGAGGATTTCGGACTTCATGGGCAACTCCTGCGGCTAATTGCCCAACAGCAGAAAGTTTATCAGATTTTCGCAATAATTCCTCTGTATCTTTATTCCGCGTGATATCCTGAATTTGGGTAATAAAGTATAAAGGGTTCCCATTTCCATCTCGAACTAGCGAAACGCTTGCCAAACTCCAAACAATATGTCCGAATTTATGAATGTATCTCTCTTCGATCTGAAAGCTGTGAATTTCACCCGTCAGCAGTTTTCTTATATTTTCAAGATTTACATCTAAGTCCTTTGGATGAATGATTTCCTGAAATGTTCTTTCAAGCAGTTCTTGTTCTGAATAACCTACCATCATGCAAAATGAGCCATTCACTTTTAAAACTATGCCATTCGCATCGACTAACGTCATCCCAATTGCAGCATTGTCAAATGCACTGCGAAAGCGTTCTTCACTCTCACTGAGTGCTTTTTCTGCATTCTTACGTTCCGTTATTTCGAGCAGTGTACTAATAACAGCTGGTCTACCATTATAAATCATTCGCGAACCATGTACCTCAACATAAATGATGCTATTATCCTTTTTTACTGCACGGGTCAAGTAACGAATAGTATTTATCTCACCTGTTATTCGTCTGCGTACATTTTCCATCACGAATGGTCTATCTTCGTATGCAATCAAGCACATAATATCTAGTTCCAGCATTTCCTCCTGAGTATATCCAAATATTTCGGCAAAACGAGGGTTTACATAAATGATTTTGTTATCCTGAATGATACTTACGCCAACTAACGATTCCTCAACTAAAGCACGATACTTGGCTTCCGCTTCCTTTAAAGCAACTTCAATATTCTTCTTTTGTATTGAAAAAATATAGAAAGATGGTAAAACAACAAATAATAGTACAATTAAATCTATAACTTGCTCTAAAAAATCATATGATTTGCTAAAAAATAAATGAAGAATAACATTTAGAACTAGAGATAAAATAGCGATAAATAAAATCCATAAAAAACCATCAAATATACTCTGCCGAGATATTCTCATTTTCTGTAAACTCATTATGCAGATTATCCCCCCTTAGTATTAACTGAATATTTCGTCATTTCATTGGAAAATATGCCTATTAAAATTATACATCAGATATCATCCATGTGACAGTAGTGTAGGATGAAATGAGGTGATTGGTTCTGACGTATAATAAAGCTTATAAGTTTCGATTATTGCCAACAGAAGAACAAGAATCTACAGAGGAACTTTCGAGTAGCCCCACCACTTATAAAAGCGATTTTCTTTTGTAAGTGGTGGGTAGTTCACTTAGTGATTTTCTTCAGAAGCCATTGCAATGGCTTTCGTTTCATGAACTGTACCATATGGATGCTCAGGCGGCGCATAGATCACGTAAACTTTAAGTGGTTTATTACCTGTATTGATTACATTGTGCCATTTTCCTGCAGGTATCATAATGGCATAGTCCTCATAGGCTTTTTCTTGAAAATCTAATCTATCTTTGCTATCCCCCATTTGAACAAGTCCTTGACCTTCTTCAATACGTATGAATTGATCCGTTGTTGGATGAACTTCTAAACCGATGTCATCTCCAACATTGATACTCATTACGGTCACTTGCAAATGGCTTCCTGTCCATAAAGCAGTGCGGTACGTATTGTTTTGCTTACTAGCCTCCTCAATATTCACTACAAATGGTTTTGATCCATAATCTCTTAATGCATCCCCTTTTAAAAAGCTAAATCGTGCAGCATTTTCTTTCCCACTTGCAGATGCATGTAAAAATACATGTTGAACTAGTGGATATTGAGTAAGTAAACAATTCTTTCGATATTCTTCATAACCCTCTACTCCTGCTTCTTGAGCCTTTTTCAAGCCTTCTTTATAACTTTGAAAAGTAACTTGATCGATTTGATACATTGGCTGTCTTCCAGTAAGTGTGATAAAAAGATTAGTCAATTGATTCAAATGAACTTTTTTGTCCTCTAAAGCATGCAGAATGTTATTTTTATGCTTTTGGTTTGGTGCTACATTTACTAATCGACTATAAAGATCAATGGCTGAAGCTTCTCTTTTTATTCCATCAATGATAGCTTCAAATACATGTTGATAATTTTCTTGATGATTTCCGGACATATAGTCTGAATGTTGCATTTGTGTGTTCACATTAGCGTAATAAGGATATGAATAGGTTCTAGGCACATAATACATTTGGGTCATTCCCTTCATAGGTTTATAAACACATCATATGCCTATGTTTAGGGAACGTACTCCCTTTTTATTTCTGATACAATGAAGGAAGGAAAGCATTTCTTAGGAAGGTGATTTCATGGACGCATCTCGCGTCATTGCCCTGATAGATATCAACAGCATGTTTGCTAGCTGTCATCAAAGTGTCGATCCCACGCTACGAGGCAAACCGGTGATCGTCGGCGGTTCAATGACAGACAAACGGAAGGGCTTGGTTATTGCGGCTTCGTATGAAGCTAAGGCAAAAGGCATCTATACCACCATGAGTGCGTACAAGGCGAGAAAAATGTGCCCGGAGGCGATCTTTGTAGCAAGGGATCATGCTTTATACAGCTCAATGTCCGCTAAGATTATGGATTTCTTCCGTCTGATCGGTCCCACTGAAATTGCATCGATCGATGAAGCTTACGTCGATCTTACCGAGCACGTCCAAAATGGAACTTCTCCATTGGCCATTGCTCGCTATATCCAACAGACCTTGATGAAAAAGATTCACATGCCATGTTCAATTGGCATCTCCGATACGCGTATTGTCGCGAAGATGGCTTCTGAAGTTCGCAAACCTCTTGGTATCACGTTACTGGGTCGCAAGCAATTCCAGACTTATTTTCACCCCAAACCGGTAGAAGTGCTGGTGGGCTGTGGGGAAGCGACCGCTATCAAGCTGAAGAAACAGTTAGGGATCGAAACCATCGGTCAACTGAGCCAAGCCAACCCGGATGCGCTTCGTTTATTGTTAGGCAAACGCGGAGAGTGGTTAAGGCTTGCCGCCCTTGGGATTTCCTCCGATCAAGTGAATCCTGACCGAGAAAAAGGCGGAAAAACCATAGGCAAAGAAACTACATTCTCCTATGAAGTGAGCGACGCGGAACACATTTTCCAAGTGGCGCACCGGATGGTTGAGCGACTTTGCCGCCAACTGCAAGAGAAAGGAAAAAAGGCACGAACCGTGTCGTTAGTATACAAAACCGAACGGCTCGGACGATCTCACAGCAAAAGTAAGACCTTACCTCAATCGACTGACGATCTTGGCCTGATGATGTGTGCGATTCGGTCCTTGTATATGGAGCATTTAACCCAGACTCCTATCTTTTTATTCGGCGTGCGCTTCAGTCATTTCGATGAAGAAACATTCGAGCAATTGACGATGGAAGAGATTTTGTGGGGATCAAAGGGCGGTAGGTAAGTACTCTCTGTAATATGTAAGAATCGTAGAAAAAAATCTTGTTTAAACTTAAGCTAGCACCTGTATCTAAGATGAAAAGTCAAATGGTATACATAGAGTGTGATAGGAAAACTCTGAAGTGGTGGGATTAAGCGCCCGCTTGAGCCGGGTCTTCCTTCAAGGGAAGGGCAGCGGTTAAACCTGCCGCCCTTTTTCTAGCAATAGTTGTTTTTTAAGATCATAGAGTTCGTTGGATAAAGAAACAGGATAAACCTCCGGATTGGTCCGACGTTTATATTCCGGCCACAGTCGATCTAGCTGTTGTTGGTGGAATTGACGACTTTCTTCAAGAGATGGAAGGTCCATGACTACCTCTCCTTGTTCTATAACGGGAGTTAATAAAGGATACAAGGTATAGGAGTGTACGGTCTTTTGCAGGTACGTATGCGTCGGATGAACCATGTGAAGGGGTTGGGTTACCTCTAAGCATTCATGTTCCAAGGTAATCAAATCTCCCTTGAATTTCCCGGTTTCTTGATCGACAATGCGATATACTTGCTTGATCCCCGGATTCGGTATTTTTTCAGGGTTTTCCGAGATCTTAATAACAGGCAGGAAGAAATCATTTTTCTCACGGGCTACGATTTTATAGACGCCTCCTAAAGCCGGTTGCTCATAAGCGGTAATTAACTTCGTGCCCACTCCCCACACATCCACTAGAGCTCCTTGAAACTGAAGGTCGGCCATAATGGTTTCATCTAAATCATTCGAAGCCACAATTTGAACATAAGGGAGGCTGGCTTCATCCAACATTTTCCGGGCCATTTTGGATAGGTAAGCGATATCCCCACTATCTAAACGGATTCCTTTCAACTTTTCTCCACGTTGTTCTATTTCTTTAGCTACCCGAATAGCATGGGGAACACCGCTACGCAGGGTATCATACGTGTCCACAAGAAAGATTGAAGCATTACCATAGAGGGCGGCATACTGACGGAATGCCTCTAACTCGGTATCATGCGTTTGAATCCAAAAGTGAGCCATCGTCCCCACCGTCGGAATTCCATATTTTTGCCCTGCATGCATGTTACTGGTTCCGGCCAACCCAGCAAGATAAGCTGCACGGGCCCCATCAATGGAGGCATCATTTCCTTGGGCTCGTCGTTTCCCTAATTCGATGATTGGTTTCCCATTCGCAGCTTGCACCATGCGCGAGGCCTTTGTCGCAAACAAAGATTGGGAATTGAAGAGAAGAAGCAACTGGGCTTCAATTAACAGAGCTTCCCACATCGTGGTTTCGATCCGAAGAACCGTTTCGTTGGGGAAGATCAGGTCTCCTTCACGGGCGGCATAGACCGTTCCGGTAAACCGCAGGATTTTCAAATCCTCGATAAAGGCTTGCTCAAAGAGAGGATCTTGGCTAAGAAACGCTAGGGATTCTTCATCTACTCTCAAATTCTTTAGGTAATCGATAATGGAGGTTAATCCAGCGAAGACGGTGTACCCATTCTGAAATGGGTTTTTACGGAAAAAAGCATCGCAAACGACCCTTTCTTGGTGCCTACCCTGCTTCCAGAATCCTTGCATCATCGTTAACGCATATTTATCGCAATCAAGTGCGGTGTAGCTCATCTTCTTTTCCTCCTTTTTGTAGGTCAGGGAGAAGGAGTTACCCTTCTGCCCGTATTACTTGAAATCCCAATTGGTTTTGAAAGTGACCTAATGCCCATTCGTGTCCAGTCTGGTTAAAGCTGGCTACCGCATCTTCATGGATCATAACATCATAGCCCTTGTTGTAGGCATCGACAGCAGTGTGTAGAACGCAAATGTCGGTGCAAACCCCTACCAAGTGCAGTTCCGTAATCCCGCGGACACGCAGATAAATATCTAAATTGGTACCAGTAAACGCACTGTATCGAGTTTTATCCATCCAATAGACACGATCAGGATGTTCCGTCTGCAGCTGTGTAAAGAGTGGCTGGAGTGTTCCATATAAATGTCGTCCCCTTGTTCCTTTGATATTGTGAGGGGGATATCGTTTCGTTTCAGGATGGTAAGGATCTCCTTTCCAGTGTAGATCGACTGCCATCACCACCACATCGCCCTGTATGGCAAAGGTTTGGGTTAAAGCGGTAATACGCTCTTCAATGACTTGGCCCGGTTTCCCGCAAGTTAAAGCTCCTTTTTCATGAACAAAATCATTCGTATAATCAATAACAATTAAAGCTTTCATGAGAATACCTCCTTGGGATTAGTTCAATATAGTTATTTCCACCTTATTGAGAGGAGTAAAAAACAGCGTCGGGTAGACGCTTAGTTATAATGATGAATCATAGATGGAAAGTTGGGGTTGATAATCTGTAAATCGGTATAATTGGGCTTTTCTTTGGGAGTATTCATCGGATAATTTGGGTTCTCCGTTCCGATCCACAGCCTCTTCCAGTAAACCCTGTCGTGTTTGCGTTCCAATGAGTTTTCGTTTGAAATTGGTTTTGTCTTCCTCAAATTCTGGAACAACGGTGCTAATGAGATGATACAATTCATTGATCGTAAATTCTTCATCCAAGAATTCCCGTGCCACGGTCGTGGTTAAGACTTTAGTACGGACCCATTGGATGGCATCTTCTAAAATCTCACGATGATCAAAAGCTAACGGTAGCTGAAGGGCTTCTTCAATCGTGAACAATCGGGCTTCAGCAGCATCATCGGCGGCTTGGATATTAGCAAAGCAGCGTTCATGTAGAAGAGCCACATAGACCACAGAAGGAATCCAGCCCCTTGGATCACGACCCGGTGTATAGTAGGTGCGTAGTTGTTCCATAAAGATGGATTCATCCCCTACATTGGTTTCTTCCTTGAGTTCTCGTCGGGCTGCTTCATCTAACGATTCATGTTCATGAGAAAATCCACCGGGAAAAGCCCAATGACTGGGAAATGCTTCGCTTTTTGGATCTCGTTGAATCAGCAGCACTTTTAACTCCCGTTTTGGAAGTGATTTCGATCGAGTAGCTAAGTGTTCTGAAGTAATCGTGAAGTAGGCAATATCAACGGGTAATCCATCGGGAGTTCTATATTTCTTTTGAGGTTCCATCAAAGGATCTCCTTTCTCTTGATTGGTTGATATTAGCATATCATGGAAATTCAATATAGTCAATATTACTTTATTGAATTGACATCATTATTACACCTGTATATTTTTAGCTCCTCAAGGGCTGTTGAAACATCCATTTTTTCAGACCATTTTGAGGTATCATGTTATTACTTAAATCTGCCTTTTAATTAAGCTAATCAAAAAGGCTGTTACTAATCATTGATCGAAAACGGCAAAGCTGCGTTATACCTTAGAAAAGGGGTCAGACCCCGAACAAGCGCTCAGTGAGAGAATAGCCATTTAACACAACTTAGTAGATTTAATCGGAATTTTTCCGTTTATCAAAACAAAGTGGGTTTCATTATCTTTTACATATGGACAAAAACTTAAAAATGTCATTTGAAATACCCTATACTAGTATCTACTAATAAAGTTAGTGTAACGTTTTTACTCAACATTTGATTTTTCTCCCATTTTTTGAAATGGTACCAGATTTATTTGGTACTTTTTTCCGTGTATCTATTGGTTTAAAATAAACATAAATAAATAGTTATTACCGAGGGAGATGTATGATGAAAAAAAGAGTGAGAAATACCCCTGCTTTTACCTTCCTTGCTTGGGCAGCATTTGCCATAGCTTGTACCTTTTTCTTTGTTGGAATATACAACATGGATGCAGAGCTCGTTGAAAAGGGTTACTACAGTGTAACCGGACTTTTCCTTATCTTTAGCTCATTTGTGTTACAAAAAGTCATTAGGGATAATCAAGAAGATGGTGAAGAAATCAAAAAAGAGCAAGAGCTATAAAAGTTTATCACTAACAAAACCTGTTTAGAAAAAACAGGTTTTGTTATGAAACTAAAAATCTATCGGATTTTTTACTTTGTTTGAAGGCAATTGCTTTGCGATATAGTTGATCTTCTCTAAGGGAAGTACGGTTTCTAGCATAAACAAGCTCCTCTAATAAGCTCTCAATCTTTTAACTGAGTCCTATTATAACAGATAGCACGAGGGATAAAATCTCCTGCTAGTCATACAAAGAAGCAATTCGATCAATCCGATTCGTCCAAATACCACCAGTATAGTTAATGGGCAGTCGCTTGATATCTTCAGGAGAATCAAATCCGCTGGAAAAATCACTGCCATCCCCTCCCACCACGATAACACGAGTCCCTGCCTTATCCATGCGGTTTAGAAAACGATTGGGCCATCCCCACAACCAAGGAGCAATTTTTTCAGGAATATGCAATTGTGTATTCTTTAAAGCTGAAGGAACATATCCTGTCCACCCTACAAGGATATAAGGAATCAAGCCACTTTTCATTGTAGCTTTTGACATAACTCGGAGGTCTGGAAGATGTTCTTTTAACACCTCGATAGGCTTATCACCACCGTAGATGGTCAACTGATTCAGCCGTTTTTCTGGTAGTTTAGCGAGATATTGCGCAAGTTGTTCTCCCTCTTTTGGGTCGTTGCTTTTAATATGTATTAAAAACAAACGCTCTGGGAAATGGGATATAACTTCTTCCATAGATGGCATAAGTCCCACTCCTTTGCCACGGAAAGGATACGTTTTTCCATTATCAAAAGTGTAGCCATATCCCATATCAAATTTCTGTAATTCTGCCATGGTATAGTCTTTTGTAACACCTTTTCCATTTGTTCGGCAATCAAGAGTCCAATCATGAAATACAGCGAATCGTCCTTCTTTCGTTGGTTTAATATCAAATTCAACCATATCAGCCCCAGCTTGAAAGGCAGCTTCCATAGATGGTATTGTATTTTCCAAGTAAGGATGTTCTGGATTATATATTCGCTCAGCTGTACAGGTATCATTCGTAACTCCTTCCAGATTGAAAGTTTGGGCAAGCCCACGATGAGCAAGCAGGAAAGGTTCTCCATTACGCTGTTTGGTAAAATAAGAACTGTTATTGATATAAATGAATGCAACGAGTGCAAGAGAAAGCAAAAACACTTTACTTTTCATTAATTTTTTTAAACCCATTCACTTTTTCCTCCTGTTTATGAGATCCTTACTACCTCAAGCTGATCAAGCGCTGCATCCCATCCCGTAATTGCTTTTCATTAATATAAGAATAACTTAAGCGGACCCATGAATGAAATTCCCTTAGAGGGTCGCAAATCGTTCCGGGAACGAAACTGAGAGACTGCTCCCTGCTTTTGGCCATTAAGTTCTCCATAGAGATTTCCTCAGGAAATTGTATCCATAAATTGAGGCCGCCTGACGGACTCATCCATTTCCAGTTGGTGGCAGATAATTCTTCTTCCATGATCTCCTTTCGAATCGAAAGGGCAGTCCGAAGCTTTGCCAGATGCTGTTGCAGACGTGAAGAAGAGAAATAATGCAAGAATATCTTTTGGTTTAACAGGGGGGAACCATTATCGGATAGCGACTTCGCTTTTAAAAGAACCTTCATCATGAACGGACGACAGGTTACCGCTGCAATGCGAAGACCTGGAGCGACATATTTACTGAAACTCCGAATGTAAATCACAACCCCTTCAGTATCGTAGGCAAACAGGGGTAAGGGCGGTTCTTTATCAAAATAAATATCGTGAAAAGGATCATCCTCTACGAGTACACACCGATACTGTTCTGCGAGTTCGACCAATTGCTTCCGCTGTTCGGATGGTACCGTGTAGCCCGTCGGATTATGAAACGTTGGATTCAGATAAAAAAGGCGGGGCTTGTATTCCTTCATCACCTTTTCCACTTGTTCCAAATCATATCCGTGAGAATAAATGTCAATCGGGATGATATTTGCTCCCTGCTGGCGGAAAACGTCAATGGCTGCACTATAAGTCGGCCTTTCCAGTAAAACAGCATCCCTTGGCTTTACCAAAACCCGGGCAACCAGATCGATGGCCTGCCCCGCCCCCGACGTGATTAATACCTCTTCAGCCGAAAGATAGAATTGATGACGGTTGGTAAAATAGTGAACAAGGGAATCACGCAATTCATCATCCCCTTGAAGGGACGAATAAGTGGCAAGCACTTTTGGATACAAATCGAATACTTTTTTGACATATTCAGCTAAATAAAGATTAGGTAACAGATTCGGATCGATTAGAGCTTTAGAAAATTGGTAAGTAGCCTGCACTTGATGAATTTCCGAGAGATGGCTTTCATGAACATAAGAGGAGATGATAGGATCTTGCAAGGAATGCCTGTCCCATCTACTGTTGGAATGCGGATGGACATAATAGCCCGTTTTCTCTTTTACATACACTTTTCCATGCTGTTTCAGCAATTGGCAGGCCCTAAAGACGGTTAGTCGATGAACGTCCAATTCCTTTGCCAGGGATCGAATGGATGGCAGTTTTTCATGCTCCTTCCACTCTCCGCGATGGATTCGATCAGTCACATAGTCATATACTTGCTCAAAGAGCTTATTTGAATCCAACATTCCCTTTCCCTCCCATTTGCCCCTATTATAGCTTAGATTCCATTATCTGTTCTATTCTATACCATCTGTTCTATTCCCTTCCCTTTATGATGAATAAACAAGAGGAGGAATGAACATGGTTATTTTGGGTTATATCATAATGTGCATGGTTTTCGGCACAACTTTTCTGGCCATTAAGGTGGGCATTGATGCAGGCCTTCCCCCTTTTTTCTCAGCAGGGATTCGTTTTCTAACGGCTGGAGCCATCCTTTTGACTTGGATGGTATGGAATAGAAGGGCAACCTTCGCTCTGCTTTTGCGAAAGGAGATGTTATTTACTGGTATTGGATTAACCTTTGGCACGTTTTCTACCCTATACTGGGCCGAACAGCACATCCCTTCCGGAATTGCTGCGGTCTTATCCGCCACTGGACCAATCATGATTTTACTGCTTCAAACCTTTATATTGCGTCAAAAGGCCTCACCTCTATCCCTTGTAGGATGTTTGATTGGTTTTGCAGGTGTAGTGCTGCTTCTTTTACCCAGTTTGACCGTAAGGGTTAGCCTGTATTTTATATTGGGCTGCTTGGTCATTTTACTGGGCGAAATATTTTATTCGTCCGGTGCTCTCTATTCGAAACATGTGATCCCGCAATTTCCGGCTACCTCACCGATAGCCCTCAACGCAGCACAAATGATGCATGGGGGAACCTTGCTTATTGTCTTATCTTTATTCACAGAACAAGTCCATCTGGAGTCATTCGCCAATCATCAAGCGGTCACTTCCCTCCTGTACTTAACCATGGTCGGCTCCATGGTTGGACACAGCCTCTTTTATTGGCTAGTTTCCCAAACCAATCCTGTTTTTCCATCCACCTGGCTGTATATCTCCCCCTTCATTGCCTTATGCCTAGGGGTATTTTGGTATAACGAAGTCCTCTCCTTATTTTCTCTAATGGGAGGAATGACCATTGTGGCAGGGGTTGTTTTAGTTAATGTCGATGGGCTAAAACTGATCATCAGGAAGAAGGAAAAAACGTTGGAAATTCCTAAGTGTGGATAACGGTACATCGGGGAACAGGAAAAGAAGCCTGCTTTAAAATAGCAGGCTTCCACATTCCAATTTTCAGCGGCAAGCATACATCTAGTCAGAAATTGGGAACTAGGAATAATACCCCCAATCATGCCTAAGGTGGTTTGAAAAAGATCAATATTCGTAAGAAGCAATTCGGCCTATAAAATATGTCTGATTTCCACTTTCCCCCTGAATGACCTCCCCTTCAGCCCATTCAATATCAAAAAGAGTCGTTAATGTGTCTTTGTTATCCAGTGATAGAACATACCAGGTATGGGGATTGTGTTTTGCTAACGCCTTTTTCCATCTGCTATAGAAGGTCGCATCTATTCCTTTGCCCCAGTTCGATGGGACGGCCTGAACTCCAAGCACCTCGTTCGGATCTACCCCCACCAAAGGACTTCTAAACCCCTTTACCCTAAGCATCTTGCTGACCGCTTCGGCCTGCTTTACCTGCTTGTCCACAGCGATGACCGTCTGTTTGGTATGTTTGGACTGCAGGGTTTGTACCGCCAAAAATTCCGCGGAGTTGTCCTGTCCGGATTGAATATAAGACTCTGCATAATTATAAAAATGATGCAGCGGCAAGATGAAGATAACCGCCCATACCACGGTCAGGACTGATCTGAGCGGCAGGCTCCACTGCCGGGTTTGGCTTCTGTCCGCCCAATAGCGGGACCAAGCTTGAAACCCTAAGGCAACAGAGACAAAGCAAAGAGGAAATAGATAGGCGATATATCTTGTCCAAACATAAAATTTGTATTGATCATTCAGGATCGGAATCACCAGGAAACTGGAGATGACAATCGCCAATACGAAAGCTCCGTGACGGAAACGGTATAGCCGGCGGAACCCGTCTATCAACCCGATGATAAAGAAGAACAGGAGGAAGAAACTCATGCCGTGCAGCCACCCTTTTCCATCAGGAAAGGCGCTGGCTAAGGAGTAAACCAATTCCCTGCCCATCTCGAATAGGTTATGAATGTATCCTTGAATCGACCATTCCTGATTTAACGCGTAGTCCTTTCGCTTCACCCAAAGAACTGAATCCCATGGTTTGATAATATTGTGAACAATCATGTTGCTATATCCCGCTATAAAAACGGCAATCCCCATTCGGAAGCGGGTGTCCCGGTAGAAAGCTCGCCAGCCAAATTGGCGGGTGAAGTAGAACATCACGCCCAGCAACGCAGCGACTACGGATGGGTGAGTCTGCAGGGCAATCGCCCAGGCCAACCCAGTCAAAGCCCATAATAACCGTCTCTCCTGATCCATGGCCTTGAGGGATACGAGTACGGCTAACCCTACGAAAAAAGGAGTGGTATCATTCGACCATGCCATATGGGTAACCAGAATGTGCATACTGTTCGTTGCTAAAAGCAAAGCGGCGAAAATAGCCGTAATCTTACCCGCCCAATGCCTGGCAATCCAAAAAGTGACCACTACGGTAGCCGCGCTGGTGACCGCTACATATAGCCTGGGTATGTACACATTAAAACCGAATAGGGAAAACAGTCCTGCCAAGACATAATTATGAAACGGACCAATATCGTGGGACGTATTGTGCAGCGGCCAAGCCTCTCCCCTTCCGATCTGGGCAGACAGCCCAATCTCTCTCCACTCATCGATGAATCGGGGAACATCATACAGGTAAGGAATACGGATGATGAAAGCGAGAAGAAACAAAATAAAGCTAATGGTCCAATCGTTGGAAAGCCATCGAAACTTTAATTGGGTGATTCGCAGCTGTTTATTCATCATCACGGTAAACCCCTCCAACGCTGTTATCGGACGTTTCAATTTTTCCGGGTGCAACCGAACGATTCTCGTTCAGTGATGAAAGATCAGGTGGACAAATAGGCATTGTCATCAAATCCTCAATCCTTTCGGTTAAAAGAGTATATCGATTATTCTTCATCATTTTAACCATAGAAGGCTATATGTAAAATATTGGTCACGTGAAATAATTTGCTCAATAGTTTGGAACAAGGAAAAAATAAAAAAAGCTTCTATTGAAGCATATTCGGAGAGGTAGCCAAGTTCTTCTTTAGCGGAAGCTTTTTATGCGGTCTAAGGATGTTAAGTCAGTGAAGTTTATACTTTCTTATACCGTCAAAAAGACCGACTTCTATACCAGTCGGTCTTTCCATTATTTCTAGCGATTATTATGATTTCTGTTTCCACCATCACTATTCCCGTTCCAGCCTCTTTACATGTCTCTATTCTGTTCCCGCACGAAAAATTTAGCCCTTATTTGTGGTACGGTTCACCATAACGTATGTAAATGAGGTTATGAATTGGTTAGTCTAAGATTATGAAAAAAATTTTTTATTTTTATATTGCTGTTTTTTATATATGCTGATAATATAAAGGGGTATTAATTAAAAGCCAGTATTCAATATTATCTTCTGGGTCTTTTCGAGCAGAGAATTTTGACCACTTTCTTAAGGAAGTTAAGGCCATACGGACAGCCGGGTCAAATGCCGATTGGCAACTTTAGTTGCCTTATTGATTGAGTTAAAAGCTCAAATTTTATAAGTTGGTTACTTTACAACCAGTGCTATGCACATCAACTTGTGAAACGGTCAATAAGAGTGCTAAAAGTAATTATTTGCTATATAGACTCTGAACCTAAATGATATATTGAATATTGAGAGCTTCCATAAAACCTTAAGTTTTATGGCTGACGAATTCATGCGAATTTTGTCGGATTTTTAATAGGGCTTCTTAAATATTAATCATTATATCAAAGCAAGTGATGCGCAATCATGCGTCTATTCACTTGCTTTTTTTATTTGCAAATTTTAGACGTAGTTAAAAATTTTTTCCCAAAAAACTCGGTAACGTTTAAACGTGGGCTGCTTAGGTTAACAGGGAATGGATCTTAGCTTTGAAAAATATATTTAGTTAGGAGATAAGAAAATGGGAAAAGCACTAATTATTGGTTGTGGCGGAGTGGCATCGGTAACGATCCACAAATGTGTTCAAAATAGTGAGGTTTTTGAAGAAATTTGTATCGCAAGCCGTACAAAATCTAAATGTGATGCATTAAAAGCAAAACTGGATGGTGGAAAAACAAAAATTACGACAGCACAGGTTGATGCCAACATTGTGGAAGATCTAATTGATTTAATTGTAGAGGTAAAACCAGACATCGTAATCAATCTAGCTTTGCCGTATCAAGATTTAACCATTATGGATGCTTGTCTTGCAACAAAAACGAACTACCTGGATACTGCAAATTATGAGCCGGAAGATACTGCAAAATTTGAATACAAATGGCAGTGGGATTATCGTGAACGTTTTGAAAAGGCTGGTATTACGGCTCTTTTAGGAAGCGGCTTTGACCCTGGTGTTACAGGTGTTTTTTCTGCTCATGCACTTAAACATCACTTTGACGAAATTGAATACATTGATATTCTTGACTGTAACGCTGGGGATCATGGCTATCCTTTTGCTACGAATTTTAATCCTGAAATCAATATCCGTGAGGTTTCTGCAAACGGAAGATATTGGGAAAAAGGGGAATGGATCGAGACATCACCAATGGAAATCAAACGCGTATATAACTTCCCTGAAGTTGGCGAAAAAGATATGTATTTGTTGTACCACGAAGAACTTGAATCTCTTGCCGTGAATATTCCTGGTATTAAGCGAATCCGTTTCTTCATGACATTTGGCCAAAGTTATATAACACACCTAAAATGTCTTGAAAATGTTGGCATGACTTCTATTGAGCCAATTGAATACGAAGGAAAACAAATTATTCCGCTTCAGTTCTTGAAAGCCATTTTACCTGATCCTGCTTCCCTTGGTCCACGAACAAAGGGAAAAACGAACATTGGTTGTATCTTTAAAGGTAAAAAGGACGGAAAAGACAAAACGTATTATGTATACAATGTTTGTGACCATGAAGAATGCTATAAAGAAGTAGGATCCCAAGCAATATCTTATACAACAGGCGTTCCTGCGATGATTGGTGCCATGATGCTGATGACTGGAAAGTGGAATAAGCCAGGCGTATACAATATTGAAGAATTTGATCCAGATCCGTTCATGGATGCGTTGAACAAATGGGGACTGCCATGGAAAGAAAGCTTGAATCCAGAGCTTGTAGATGCATATCCTGCGGAGGAAGAGTCTGAAGATCTTTTAGAAGCGGAGCTCGTTAGATAACATGCGCTTTGAGGAATTACCTACACCTTGTTATGTAGTAGATGAAGAACTTCTGGAAAAGAATCTTAAGATCCTAAACGGAGTCATGGAACGTACGGGCGCTAAGATAATTTTGGCACAAAAAGCATTTTCTATGTATGCGATGTATCCACTAATCAGCAAGTATTTGTGTGGTACGACAGCAAGCGGATTATATGAGGCACGGCTTGGCTATGAGGAGATGGGGAAAGAAAATCACGTCTTTGCCCCTGCCTATCGTGAAGATCAAATGGATGAAATTATCTCTCTTTGTGATCACCTTATCTTCAATTCTTTTTCACAGGTAGAGAAATTTAGGGAAAGAGTTTTAAAAGCTGGTAAAAAAATCGGCCTTCGCATCAATCCTGAATGCTCTACGCAAGTTGGGCACGAAATCTATAACCCTTGTGCGATAGGTTCTAGATTCGGTGTCACAATCGAAAATTTTCGTCCAGAATCGCTTGTTGGTGTTTCTGGGCTACACTTTCATACCCTTTGTCAGCAGAACTCTGATGATTTGGCAAAAACACTTGATGCTGTTGAAGAGAAATTTGGACCGTGGCTTTCGCAAATGGAATGGATCAACTTTGGCGGGGGTCACCATATTACACGAGAAGATTATGATATCCCCTTATTAGAAGACTGCATTAGGCGTATGCAGGAAAAATACAATCTGCAGGTTTATCTTGAGCCTGGGGAAGCCGTTGCTTTGAATGCTGGTTTCCTGATCACTACGGTGCTAGATACTCTGCAAAACGGTATGGATATCGCTATACTTGACACTTCTGCAGCCTGTCATATGCCTGATGTTTTGGAAATGCCTTATCGTCCGCCCCTTATTGGCTCTGGAGAAGCAGGTGAGAAGCCATATACGTATCGACTTGGTGGACCAACTTGTCTTTCGGGTGATATTATTGGGGACTATTCTTTTGATAAGCCTTTGAAGAGTGGCGACCGGCTTGTCTTTGGCGACATGGCCATTTACTCGATGGTGAAAAACACTACGTTTAACGGTATGCCACTTCCAGCCATTGTTGTTCGAGATAAAGATGGTGATTGTCAAATCGTGCATGAATTCGGCTATCAAGATTTTAAGATGAGACTAGCTTGACATCCTCCCCCACCTACACTTAGCGCTAAGAGGTGGGGTCTTCTCGGCTATTATAATAAAAAAGGATACCTCCAGTACTAATCACTGAATCGGTATCCTTCCTCATATAATATGGTCTTATATTGCATCATTCTCAGTATAGATCATTCCCTTTAAGGATTGTATTTCCATATTAACATTTCGCATCATGTCAGTAATTTGAACCGATTCGGTATAAGTGGTCGAATGATCATTAAACTTATCGATTAAATTATCTTTATACTTTAGTAAAAATGTAATTCTTTCTAATTTTGTCATATTCATGAGCTCCTTCCGATAATAAAATATCAATAATAATAATATAACGTATTATTTTACATTATATAAAAACACGAAGCTTTAGATACCTTTTTGTTAGAATTTTTGACAAACAAAATTCCATATCCTCCTATAGCACATCATGTTCAGCTAACATCACTACATATATTTGCAGGTCGGTAACAGTGCCAATAAGGGTTATCAGCATTCAAACTGATAACCCTTATTTATATTTTTAGCTAGATTTTCTCAAGAGCATGATTCCATGACGGAAAGTAAAACAGGACATTCTTCATTAGTTGTGGATGTTTTACCTTTACTGTTTTCTTCGCTAAAGATTCGCCATTCTTTTTTAACACTCTCAATTTTTCCAAAACATCTTCCATCTTCATGTCAGCTTGCATCTACTTCACTCCTTATAAGTTAGTGATGTCTGTCATCAGAGGCATGTCCTAGTTAGAAGTGTATCATAAAAAAGCTGAAATTTCCAAATTTATGCAAATGAATTTAACAAGAAAAATACACATTTTAAAGGAGATTGTAATGGGAACGTAAGAGAATTATCTTTTTGGATGCGCTTTTCTGCGACTCTTGCTGAATTGTCATCCAACCCCAAAAGAGCTATGATGATAATGGAAAGAAGGTGTAGAGATGATTTTTTTTCAGGTAATTTTACCTGTTTTCCTTATTTTTTTGAGCGGATATGTTATGCAGCGAATTTTCAAGCTGGATTTAAAGCCGATCTCTACGATGTCGATTTATATTTTAAGTCCGGCACTCATATTTCGTACCTTTTATACGACTCCTTTGGACATTCAGTTCTTTTACATTATCGTCATTTCTCTGCTTCTGCTGTTTGGCCTGATCGTAATTACAACGTTGACAGCCAAATTCTTTCATTACGATAAACAGCAAGAAAGCGCCATGATGCTTATCACGGCTTTCATGAACAGCGGGAACTACGGGGCACCAATCATCCTGTTTGCTTTTGGTGAATCAGCATTCCATTATGCTGTGTCCATTATGGTATTTCATTCCATCATCATGGGCGTGTTCGGCGTGTATTATGCATCTCGTGGACAGAATGGGACAGGTGCAGCAATCCGGACAGTATTCAAAATGCCAGGGAATTATTTCGTGATTCTAGCTGTCCTGCTTCAGGCGTGGCAGGTGACAATTCCAGAAAATTTTTACCAAGCTATTGATTTGGTTGCCGAAGCCGCGATACCTACGATAATGATCATTCTCGGCATGCAGTTAGCGAACGTTTCCACCCAAGCTTGGGAATGGAAAGGAATAAGCTTGGCTAGCGCAATCCGCTTAATCGCTTCCCCGATTCTAGCTTATGTCATCTGCTTGTTTTTCCCCGTAAACACACTCCTGCAAAATGTCATCATTACTCTCGCGGCCATGCCAGCGGCAGCGACAACGACAATGTATGCGGTGCAGTATAATACGAATCCGCAGTTTGTTTCAAGCAGTACCCTTATCACCACCCTGCTTAGCATTTTGACCTTGACTTGTCTTTTGAATATCCTTACATAACTCACCCTGATTCCTTAAACAGAAGATCCGGGATAAATAGGAAATGATCGATGTGAAAGCGGTCAGCGGGAGCTTTGCCGTCTTTGGTCACTTGACATCGCTGATATAATAGATATGGTCAGTCTACCAAATATAAGCATGTTACGGCAGAATTACCATGATTCTGCTTTTTTCGTTTGAGCACGCCCAACTCCATTCATATCAGTCTAAACAAAAGGAGAGAAGATATAACGATGAAAAAATTTGGGAAGATATTCTATATAGCTGTCTTTCTTTTGACCAGCTTGACTGCTAATCCTGCTTTTGCGGATGGGATTCATGTCCATGTGAACCAGGAAGATGTCAATTTTCCAGATGCCAAGCCCTACATAAACGAAGATGGAAGAACAATGGTTCCGCTTCGCTTTATCAGTGAGCAGTTAGGTGCTAGTGTGACCTGGGATGGACAAAAAAAGCAGGTAAACATGCAAATGAATAGCAGAACCATTTCCCTTCCGATTGGTGAGAAAGTCATTTATGTGGACCACTCTCCTATTCCTTTTGACACCATGGCCGTTATCTTAGAGAATCGAACAATGGTTCCACTTCGTTTTATCAGTGAGGCATTCGGTGCTCGCGTTCACTGGGATGCGCTGACAAAGACGGCAGGGGTATATCAAAAAAAGACCTATTCTACTCCCCCTGCCATGAATATCGATATCAATAAACAATATATAGCCACAGTAAACACCAATGCAGGTCAGTTTAAGATCGAATTATTTGCGAAGGATGCCCCCCTTACGGTGAATAACTTTGTTTTTCTTGCTAAGGACCATTTTTATAATGGGGTTCCATTCCATAGAATTATAAAAGATTTCATGATTCAAACAGGTGATCCATTAGGTAATGGAACAGGTGGTCCAGGCTATACTTTTGCCGATGAACTGCCTCCGAAGCATCCTTATAAGGCCGGTATCGTAGCGATGGCCAATGCGGGTCCGAATACAAATGGAAGTCAATTTTTCATCTGTAACGGAGAGGATTCCGAACATTTAAATCAATATCCTAACTACACCGTTTTCGGAAAAGTGACGGCAGGAATGGAAACCATTCTCAAAATTTCCAATGCCCCTGTCGTAAAGAGTGCGCAGGGAGAAGCAAGCAAACCTACGCAGGATTTGTACATTCAAAGCATAAGCATTGATGAAAAATAAACCATTCACCCAAAGCACCCTACTGCTGTGCTGTCAAGCTGTGACAGGAATCACATAAACTTGTTACACCAAAGAATAGTATAAAGGAAATACGATAATAGGAGTTGAAAACGATGCAGTTCCCTAGCTTCTTGACAGAAGAAGGCAGTGATTTTTATAAAAACCAAATGGGTAATTTAATTTCACCTCAAGTGGCTGATTTTGCAGTTGAAAAGGTGTCGAAATTTTTCAACAGGAATATACAGCATATATTGGATGTAGCATGCGGACCTGGAACGGTATCTTTAACTCTGGCAGAGAAATATCCGAACCTTCATGTGACAGGAATTGACTCTTCACCAGTCATGATACAGAAGTGTGAAGACAGCGCAAACCTTAAAGAGCTAAACAATACCCGATTTTTGGTTATGGATGCAAATGAGATTGTGCTGCCCGATACTTCCTATGATTTTCTGATTTGTAATCTTGCGTTTCCATTTTTCTCAGATCCTAAGGGAGCTGTTCAGGGAATGAATCGTGTGCTTAAACCTGGAGGAAAGGCTGTTATGAGTGTTCCTAGTCGAGATACATGGAAGGAGTTTTTTGAGGTTGCCGAAGAAGTCATCGGAGAAAGCGTGCAATTTATTAAACCATTTTTAATCAAGTTTGATAAGTCGGAAGCACTCGCGGGTACGTTGGAAGAAGTAGGATTTAGCAATATAAAAATCAGCCATCATAGGATTCCGTTTACATTCCCTAATGGTCAAGGGGTGCTTAATTTTTTTCAGCAATTATTTTCAGTCCTCTCCTACGCTCCGGAGGAAATAAAAAGTGGATTAGCACAAAGCATTGATAGAAAGTTTCCAACTGGTTTTACCATGAACTACGAAGCTGTTATTGTAGAAGGGCAGCGTGAGGAGTAGCGCAGAGATTACACTTTATGTCATTCATTTATTCCCCACAGAAATGTCATCCTCCATCTTTGACAGCCTGTGGGTATCGTTATTCATATATAAGGGAAAAAAGTTCCGTTATTTTCTAAAATCTGCTCAAAACAGGTAAAATAATGGAAAAAATTCCTTTATTTCCAATAGCCCTAAACCGCCCCAACTTTAACCTATAATCACCCCACAGTATCTAGTTTTGAGCCTCTATATAGTTGCATAAAAATATGAGTCTGTGGGATTCTAAATTTGTTGTTATCTTTAAGAAGGGGGTGTCAACATGGCCAACCGACAAAAGAAGGCAGCCAAAGCTGCTGTGCAGTCTACTAAGTTAAATCAAATGCCTGTTCCTGGTGTAGCTGATACTGAATTTTCCGCTGAGGAAGCTGCCACTGCTTTTGAAAAAAACCAAGCCTCACGTAATTCATTGAAAAATCAGGAGTAAGCGAATAGAAACCAACAAAGCCAGTCCATATAGTACTGAGCTTTGTTGGTTTAATTTTTAACAGGCTGATGTAAATCAACCCATAGATCTTATGCCTTCAGGCTATTTCGGGTTTAACCATTCTACCTTCAATTGACCATTTTCAACATCAATCTTTAACCTTGCCCCACTTAAAACTTCTCCGCTGATTAACGTTCGGGCAATAGTGGTTTCAACATGCCGCTGCATAAACCGTTTCAAGGGTCTTGCCCCATAGACAGGATCATACCCTTCGCGGGCGATATATTCCTTAGCCAGGTCCGTCAGCTGCAGTGAAACATTCTGTTCCTTCAACCGCTCCTGAAGATCACGCCATAAGAGATCCACGATTCTGATGATTTCCTGTTCACTTAATGGCTTAAATAGAATAATATCATCGATCCGGTTTAAAAATTCCGGGCGGAAATGGCGCTTCAATTCGTTAAAGACACTTTCTCTTGCCTGTTCCGTAATTTGACCCTGCGGATGAATCCCTTCCAGCAAAACCCCTGAGCCGATATTAGAAGTCATGATGATGACGGTATTCTTAAAGTCAACCATTCTTCCTTGGGAATCCGTGACTCTGCCATCATCCAGAATCTGCAAAAGAATATTGAACACATCGTAATGGGCTTTTTCCATTTCATCAAAGAGGATTACACAGTAAGGCTTCCTTCTGATGGCCTCTGTCAGCTGCCCCCCCTCTTCATAGCCTACATATCCCGGAGGAGCGCCTATCAATCTGGAAACCGTGTGTTTCTCCATGTATTCGCTCATATCAAAACGGATCAAATGATCCTCAGAATCAAGGAGCGCTTCAGCCAGTGTTTTAGCCAGCTCCGTCTTCCCTACACCTGTAGGACCCAGAAACAAAAAGGAACCGATCGGCCTGCGCGGATCCTTGATTCCAGCTCTGGCACGAATGATCGCATCGGTGACTCCCTGAACAGCCTCTTCCTGCCCGATCACCCGTTGATGAAGGATCTGATCCAGCTTGAGAAGCTTCTCGCGCTCCCCTTCCACTAGTTTCGCTACCGGAATTCCCGTCCACCTGGCAATAATTCTGGTGATTTCATCTTCCGTTACTTCCTCACGAAGAAGGACCTCTTTGCCTCTCTTATCGGCCATCTTACTTTCTTCTTCCTGAAGCCTTTTCTCCAAAAGAGGCAGCGATCCGTATTTGATTTCTGCCACCTTATTCAAATCATACTCCCGTTCAGCCTGTGCCATCTGCTGCTGAAGCTGCTCTATTTCCTCTCGCAGCTTTTGGACCGATTGAATCGCTCCTTTTTCAAGATCCCATTGTGCTTTTAGTCTGTGAAGGATTTCCTTTTGCTCTGCCAGTTCCTTTTGAAGCTGTTCCAACCGCTCTTGGCTCGCTTGATCTGTTTCTTTTTTTAAGGCTGCTTCTTCAACCTCCAATTTCATGACCTTTCTTGATACTTCATCCAATTCAGCCGGCATGGAGTCAATTTCCGTGCGAATGAGGGCACAAGCCTCATCAATCAGGTCAATCGCTTTATCCGGTAGAAAACGATCCGTGATATAGCGATTGGACAATAAGGCCGCTGCTACAAGAGCATTATCATGAATTTTCACTCCATGGAAAATTTCAAATCGCTCCTTCAGTCCCCTAAGAATAGAAATCGTATCTTCAACCGACGGTTCCTGCACGGTCACAGGCTGGAATCTCCGTTCTAGGGCCGCATCCTTTTCTATGTATTTTCGGTATTCATCCAAAGTAGTGGCGCCAATACAGTGCAATTCTCCCCTTGCCAGCATCGGTTTTAGCATATTGCCTGCATCCATGGCTCCCTCGGCCTTTCCTGCACCGACAATGGTATGAATTTCATCAATGAATAATAGAATCTGTCCTTCACTCTTTTTCACTTCCTGCAAAACTGCCTTCAGCCGCTCCTCAAATTCGCCGCGGAATTTGGCTCCTGCCACTAAAGCCCCCATGTCGAGGGAAAAGACCTTTTTATTTCGGAGCCCTTCGGGTACATCCCCACGCACGATACGATGGGCCAAGCCTTCTGCAATCGCTGTTTTTCCTACTCCTGGTTCTCCAATCAGAACTGGATTATTCTTCGTTTTGCGCGACAAGATCTGGATAATCCTTCTGATTTCCGCATCCCGCCCAATGACCGGATCGAGCTTATTTCGGCGGACCGCCATCACGAGATCCTGCCCATATTTCTCCAGCGCTTCATAGGTCGCCTCAGGATGATCACTCGTCACTCGCTGATTGCCTCGTACTTCTAGTAAAGATTTTAAGAATAGGTCCCGGGTAATTCCACTTTTTCGCAAAAATGTGTTCAAACTTGTTTTTTCTGCTTGTGACAATAATCCAAGGAAAAGGTGTTCAACGGATATATATTCATCGTTCATCTTTTTTGCTTCTTCTTCCGCTTGATGCAAGGCCTTACTTACCGGTCCGCTAACGTAAACCTTTCCCAGTTCCCGGCCTGGCCCGGAAACTCGTGGCCGCCGTTCCAAGCTTTGTTCCACTTCCCGGCTTAATGTCTCAAGGGACAAGCCCATCTTGTCCACAAGTCGCGGAATCAGTCCATCCTGCTGTTCCAGCAGCGCAGACAGCAAATGCTCCAAATCCATCTCTGCATGCCCATAGCGATGAGCTTTGGCTTCCGCCTCTTGAATGGCTTCTAGTGATTTAGCGGTAAAACGATTCATATCCATTGACAATTCCTCCTCCATCTCTTAGCATTCCTACCACGTGGATTCCACTTCTTTGCTGGAATACAACTGTTGTGCCGTTAAGGGCCCTCATTTGCTCTACACTAATAATTGCCAAGAAAAATGATCTCTTATTCCCATCCTCATTTTACGACAGGTCCCCGAAAAGGTATAGTATTCGTACTCCGACTTTTTTTCTACAAAAATGTGTCAAACCAAAAAACAAAAAAGCCGGTCTAAGGGAAAAAAGTTCCGCTATTTTCTAAAATCCGGTCAAAACAGGTCATATCAGTGGAAGAAAGTTCCCTTATTTCCGATAGCCCCAGTGATCTTATAATCGCCAAACTTAAAACCGCCCCAACCTTAGTCCTGCTATTTGGTTACTGCCCAATAAAGCAGCAACAAAAAGAGGAACAGCGAGAATATCTGCTCCTTTTGTCGATCTTACCTAGAATCACTGCCTTAGCCTTAACACATCTTCTGGGTCAGCTACCACACGTCCATAATACCTTACTGAACGGAAATTATGAATTTCCTGACAGGCCTTAGCCATTTTTTCCAAAACAACTTCTTGAGGCAAATTTTCTTTCATACTCCAAAAGAAAATTTTTAATTCGTAAGGCTCACCGCTCTGGTCCTCCCTCTCATATTGAATCCGGTCTGCTTTTACAAAACCGTTTTTCTTATAAAAGTTAGATCTCCTTATGGTATCCTCATCGTTCCGATCAATGGGTTCAATCTCCAGAATAATGTCTTTGCCCTTTTGTTTTAACTGATTTAAAACTTTCGTTCCAATCCCTTTTCCCCTTATTTGCGGGTTGATCAGTAGATAATCAATAAAGATAAAGGTGGGAAATTCAGCATATAAGAGAAGGTATTCATCTGTTTCTTCCTTGTGATAAACCTCCTTATCTTCAATCAGCACTTGTAATTGACGCGGATCTTTCATTTCATAATCAGGGAAATATTCATTCAACCGTTCATACCAATCCACATATATACACCCCACAGTTTTAGTTTTGAACCTCTAGATAGTTTTTCCTACATTAGTTCTGTCCACTCTCCCATCTATCCGTCTGGAATGGAAACTATCCTCAAAATCTCCAATGCCCCTTGTTATCAAGTTTATAAGAAAGCTACTAGCATAGCCTTATGCGTATAATACTTTCCGATAAGTACAAAAAAAGTCCTCTTAGGTTTCAGAGGACTTTAAACTCTAGTACTATATTTTTTAACGATATTTTGATCTACTATCTGTTTACGGATATCCTGCCATCTTTTTTAGTTGCATTTAATTCCTTGATAAAGGATGCTAAAATGTCCTGTACTTGTGTGCAAGGAACTTTGGCTGCGACTAAATTCCCTAATTGGGAGTCGGCTCCGAGGTGCCCTCCGACATATATATCTACTGCATCAACCATTTTTCCGTCTACTTTTGCTTTCGTTCCCTGTAATCCGATATCAGCGATTTGGTGCTGTCCGCATGAATTCGGACAACCAGACCAATGAATATTCAAGGGAGCGGAATCCCCTAATTTTTGATCAAGGGCAATGGCTGTTTCCAATGCGAAGTTTTTCGTTTCAATAATCGCTTTATCGCAGTATTGGCGACCCGTACAGCTGACCGTGCCTCGCACAATGGGCTTGGGTTCAACAGATAATTCGGTTAGCAATGGTTCATCCTTGAATTCATCGAGCAATTCATTTGGAATATGAGGGATGATCAAATCCTGGTGAGCGGTCAAGCGAATTTCTCCGGTTCCATATTGAAGCGCCAAGTATCCAGAGCCCAATAGCTGACGAGCTGCCAATCTTCCAACCGGCACGTGAAGTCCCGCAAAAGAATATCCTTCTTGCTTTTGTGCATGAATCCCGATGTGATCCCCACGGTGACTGGTTACACTTACCGTTTCTGCAGCGGATGGCAGCATCCAATTGACTTTTGCCTGTAGCTCTTCACGGAATCGCTCCATTCCCCACGCTTCCAGGAGGTGCATCATCCGCGCTTTGTTTCTTTTCTCCCTTGGTCCATGATCGCGATATAGTTCGAGAATCGCTCTAGTGACCGCCACCACTTGATCAGGAAGTACGAACACATCAGCGGATTCAGCCAGTTTTTGATAAGTCGGTGCCAAAGCACCGCCTAATTTAAGGTTAAACCCAATGGTAAGCGTTCCGTTGATCATTTTTTTCGCCGGGATAAAACCAATATCGTTGATATCAGCATGGGCACAATCCTCACAGCATCCAGCCAGTGAAATATTGAATTTCCGAGGCAGGTTGGTAAACTCCTTATTGCCTAAGATCATATCATTAATTTCACGAATGATGGGGGTTGTATCCAACAGTTCGTCCTGATCCAATCCAGCAACTGGACAGCCCATAATATTTCGTATATTATCAAATCCCGTTTGCAGGGAGCTTAATCCTACGCTTTCCAATTTTTCCAATATATCCTTCACATCATCCAATCGGATCCAGCGTAATTGGAGCCCTTGACGTGATGTGATGTCAACGAATCCTCTTCCATAGCTTTCTCCGAGTTCTGCTACCATTCTCCATTGTTCCTCATTCAGCACTCCATTTGGAACTCGAATCCGCAGCATAAACTGTCCATCTAAACGTTTGCGATAAAACAATCCATACCAGCGTAGACGTTCTATATCTTCCGGGGGCGCATTTTCTACTCCCATTTCACAAAGCTTCTCAAGCACATGGATTACTTCAAGTCCATCCTTTTCTGCTTTCATTCTCTCAATCTTATTCATCCATATCACCTCTGAACCTTTCTATGGGATCGTGCCCTCGTTTTATTTAATATCATTGTAACGAGTTTTAAGAGGGTATGCCGCATATATGTTATGTTATCTAACATAGAATTTGATTACAAATATAAGAAGCTGCCATCAAACCATGCGGGCTTGAAAAACAGCTCCTTCTGCGCTAATAGCATTACTCAAAACATTTTGTGAACCTCTCTCCACTGAAGTGGAGAGCTTCTTTGATTTTTCAATCATTCCGTTTTCTCTTTCATAAGAGAGAGTCTTACGAGAACAACCGATGATCAAAGGGGAGTAACCTGTGTACTCAGCGTTTTCGGTCAGTCCACACATGAGTGTCTGAACTCGAAGATTTTCGGCTCTCATGGACAAGCCTAGAGGTTCATTTAGCTACCCTTTAAGCTGTCAATAGACAACTCTCTAGATAGCTACGGTGACGTTC
Organism: Brevibacillus sp.; assembly: GCA_036676475.1. GTDB lineage: Bacteria > Bacillota > Bacilli > Aneurinibacillales > RAOX-1 > LC029. Next base: position 32,865 of record JAKFCU010000100.1, on the reverse strand, counting down.
GGAATAGATCTCTTTAATGGCTTCATGCCGTTTCTTAGTGCTATACGCAAATTGAATGGAAACTTGGGTGATTTTTTCATCCAAGGCTCGGTTTGCGATATTGATCGAAGCATTGTGATCGGCATCCGCTTGGTGCTTGCACACGGTACAAACAAAAAGTTTCCCTTGCCGATTGGCTCGATCGATATAGTCACAAATCGGGCAGGCTTGTGAAGTGTACGCAGGATCCACTTCCACAAAGGGGATACCTGCCCATTTTAACTGCTCCTTGGTCTTTTTCAGCAGTTGTCCACGAACCCATGAACTGTCTCTTTTGTTATTCTGTTTTCCACGATCAAATTCGGAAAGATCTAAGCTTTCCATGGCGACCAACATCTTTATTTTATTCACATCTTGAACGAATGGTTTAATGGCTCTTCCTAGTTCTGCTTCTACACGATGAGCATATTTTCTTTGGCATGTTTGAAGATTCTTCTCTCCATTCAACATCGCAGCCCATCGTGAAATTTTCCCTCTTAGCCATTCCTTCTGGGAAGAACAGGAGGTCTTCTTTAATCTCTTCTGATATTGCTTCATCTTCGCTCTAATTTTGGAACGTTGTTTTAACTTCGGTTCCAATACTTCTTCATAAAAAGCACGCATTCCAGAAAAAGAACCGTAGGTTTTTCCATTCGAAGTAAACAATAAATCCGTAATCCCCGCATCTACCCCAAGCACTCCTTTTGTTTTCTGAAGGTTAACCTTCTTTTCAAAAGGCACACTGACTCGGACCTGATTTCCTTTTAAGCAAAGGATAGGAGAACCATTAGGATATTGTGCTAATCTACGCAAGGAACTGGAAGAAGTGGAAAGGGGAATTTCTACTCGTTTTTTACATCCTAATAATTTTACAGAGATCACAAAATCCGCCTTTATATGCCTCGCTTTTTCAATGGTGTACAGACGAGAATCCAGTTGAAGTGGTACGAGTTTGACCAAAGGAAGTTTCCAATGTTCTAATTTCTCGTAAAACATCGTCCGAACTTCCGACCGCTTTTCTTCCCGCTGCTCGACGGATAAGGCGGAAATCTCTTGGATTAACTGATGATAAAACTCCTCTTTTTCCTTTGATTTTTCGGTCGTTCCTTTTTCTTTTTGTAGTAAACCCTGAAGAATAAGAAGTTCATCCAGATCCAACAAAGAGGCATTCAACAAAGCAATAGAGGAAACATAAGGAAGAATCCCCCTTTGTTGATGAGTACAGAAACCAAACAATTTATTTTTGATCCGATTAAAATGATTATGTAATTCTTTTACTGCATGATCGATCGCGTTTTGTCCAAAGGCTGACCCTAGTGAATGATGTTTTCGTTCTCTCTTTTCTAAGGATCGAACAAGCGGACTTTGTTTTTGGTTATTGAATAAATCGAGATAATAAGAAGAATCAAAGGTCATGATCTGAATGAAGTGATTGATTAAATCAGAATAGGCTTTCTGTGTATTCCAAACCAACTCTTTTTTATAATGTGTAGGTTTGCTGTATAGATGGACTGATTTCGTCTGATCTGCCAATTGCACTCCCTCCTTTCCATACATAGAGTATACCGAACAGATGCTCTCTTTCCTACCTTTTGTTTCCTATTTTGCCCGTTACATCCCGTTAAGGGATGCCGAGCAAAAGTTCACTTTCATCTCCCCAATGAATTGGGGAGGATTCCCGTTCACAATCCTAACTACCTGTTAACACACTAACAATATATATCTGTATTTTTTATACAAAAAAGTATAATATATATATAAATGCATAGTATAGGGATTATTAAACAATATAATAAGGAGTTGTTCTTTATGTTTTCATTGTTTTCGTTCCTGTCAATGGTCTGTGCCTATTTACTAGGTGCTCTACTAGTACCTGCTATAATCAGCGAGTTTTTTATCGCACTTTCCATCCTCTTTTTAGCCATTGATATTTACTGTATCATTCATGCTCCGAAAAAACCTTACCTCTATATCGTAAAATAAAAAAAGGGGATGCACCTCCATGTCATTGGAGATGGAGCATCCCCTTTTTCCGCTTACCAACTTTCGTTTACTTAAGGAACAAGCGAACGTACCTTTACTGCGCATACTTTAAATCCTGGCATCTTACACGTAGGATCAAGGTCAGGGCTGGTCACGTTATTGACATTTTGCAAACCAGCCCAGTGCATAGGAACGAATACGGTATCCTCGCGTATATCTTCGGTTAGTTTGCTTCGCACGATGATTTTTCCTCTTTTGGACTGAACGATCACGAGCGAGGCATCTACAATCCGGTATTTTTCAGCTGTCTTCGGATGGATTTCGAGATACGATTCGACATTCCGCGCTGCCAAGGTATGACTTTTTCTGGTTTGAACGCCAGTCAAATAGTGGGTCATCACCCTGCCCGTCGTGAGATACAAAGGAAACTCCTGACTTAGTGATTCCTTCGGATAACTACTCTCTACAGGCATCATCACCGCTTTTCCATCGGCATGGGCAAACTTCTTCTCAAAAAGCCGGACCTCTCCGGGATGGTCAGGGGCAGGACAAGGCCAAAACACACCTTCTTCCTGCTTGATGCGATCGTAGGTGATTCCGTAATAATCCGCGATCCCCCCGCGACTGGCAACACGGAGTTCGTTAAAGATATCTTGGGCAGAGGAATAAGAAAAGAAGTCTCCCTTGCCAAGTGCATGAGCGATCTCACAGAGAATTTGCCAATCATGCTTCACTTCTGCCGGGCAGGGCCGACTGGCTGGCCGGAGCATCACTCGACCTTCTAAGTTGGTTAATGTCCCTTCATTTTCCAGAAAAGCAGAAGCAGGCAAAATAAGGTCTGCCATTCTAGCCGTTTCCGAAATAAAGAGATCAGCGACAACCAGGAATTTCAGTTTTTTCAATCCTTCTTCCACAAAATGAGCATGCGGGTTGGAAACGACCGGATTGGAACTCATGACCATGAGTCCTTTAATCTCCTCAAGGTGAATTTTTTCCATCATTTCATAGGCAGAAACGCCTTTTCTTGGCAGATCTTCTTCCTTGATTCCCCAAACCTTAGCGATGTATTGACGATGCTCAGGATCTTCAATGGAACGATAACCCGGAAGCTGGTCCGATTTCTGGCCATGTTCGCGTCCCCCCTGGCCATTCCCTTGTCCGGTAATCGCCCCATAACCGCATCCTGGTTTGCCGATTTTTCCGGTAGCCAGCACGAGATTAAGGAAATTGCGCACAGCCAAGTAGCCGTCCGTTTGCTGTTCCACTCCTCTTGCCGTAAATACCATCCCTCTCTCGGCATCCCCGAAAGCCCTTGCTGCTTGACAGATTTGCTGAACCGGGACCCCTGTCAAGGTTGGGATATCTTCTAAATCAAGAGCTTCCACATGTTTTTTTAATGCATCAAACCCCTTTGTCCGTTTGTCCAAAAACTCTTGATCCATATAGCCCTCGTTCAAGATCACTTTTAACATTCCATTAATTAGAGCGTTATCGGAGCCTGGTTTAATTTTCAAATGGAGGTCTGCCATTCTAGAGGTTGCCGTTTCCCTTGGATCAATAACAATAATGAACGCCCCATTTTCCTTCGCTTGGGCAAAATAAGGCAAAAGGGTCGGTTGGCAATCGGCAACATTAGTGCCAGCCAAGATAATGCATTGAGCCATCGGGATATCTGACAACGCTGTGGTCAAGCCCCGATCGATGCCCAAGCTTTGATTGGCGGCCGTTGCCGCAGCAGACATGCAAAATCGTCCGTTATAATCGATATATTTTGTTTGGAGAGCCACCCGAGCAAATTTCCCCAGCAAGTAGGCTGATTCATTGGTCAGAGATCCTCCGCCGTAGACGCCCATGGCATTCTGGCCATGTTCGTGTTGAATTTGCTTGATATTCTTTCCGATGATCTCCAATGCTTCCTTCCAGTCAATACGAATAAATTGCCCATTCACCTTTTTCATCGGATACTTCACACGGTCCGGGTGAACCGCATGCTGATAGGCACTCATCCCTTTGATACACAGTCGGCCTTCAGAAGTCGGATTGGGCGTCCCCACCGCTTCAAACACCTTTCGTCCATCCGCCTCATGTTCTGTCACCTGAATTTTGCACTGTACACTGCAAAAAGGACACTGACTATCCATCGTTTCAAGGGATGGGGATGGGGAAACATTATGCTTCAGTAAATCCGTCATGCTCTCACCTCTAACTCTTATTTTGGCAAAAGCAAGCACGAAGGCTTGCTTTTGGTTGATTTATATAGCAACTCTCACTTTTGTGTCTGTGGCCGTGGAATGGAGGGAGTTCGCACGTTTCAGCAACCCCATTCGGATTTCTGGAGTAAATAGGATCTCACGAATAGACTCCAATCCGATCCTCTCGACCCATTCCGATGTCCGCTCTGCATAATAAGCCGTCTCCCTGTAATACTGCAGGAAGGCTCCAGCTGTATCGAGGACATCCTCTTTTGCCGGGACAGTGCACAACAGCTGACCTATCCGAATATGTGCACCGCCATGGCCTCCCACATACACATCCCATCCTCCCGGCACCCCTACAGCCCCAAAATCTTGAATCATTGATTCCGCACCGTGACAGGGACAGGAAGAGACCTTCATTTCAATGCGATAAGGAGTTCTCAATTTGGAAAAGTTATGATGCAGAGCTTTTCCCAGATCTTCCCCATCCGGCTGCCCGAGTGAACAGGAGGAGTCTTCACAATTGTCCGGGGTTGGTTCTTCCATAGCTTGTGCCTCAGGATGAAAGACACTGATATAATAATTCAATGCCTGGCGGCATAGGGTACATCCATCTTTATCCTTCCAGTCTAATGCCGCCATGATGGACTGGGCGGAGGTGAATGAATTTTCTTTGATCTCTCGACTGATGTCTTCATGGCTAAATGAGGTACATCCGCAAATGGTTTCTTTTTTCTCTTCTATACTTTGGACTTCTCCATTCTCAAGGACGTATTCCAAGATGGCGCTAACGATAGGTTGGCATCCGCCGCAGGAACTCGATGCTTTCGTGCATTGCTTCACCTGTTCCACGGAGGTAAGACCTTCTTTGCCCACCGCTTGGACAATGGACCCCTTGGTTACATGATTGCATGCGCATACGACCTCATGGTTTGACATGGATGCCGCCAAGCTCTCTCCTGCATCTCCCTGTGAAGGGAAAATGGGGATGCGTTTCAGCTCGGAAACATTCGCTTTTCGGTTAATGATTCCAAGCAAGGAACCGCCTAGGCTTATATCGCCAAATAAAACGGAACCAATCACCTTTTGATCGCGCATGAGCACCTTTTTGTAGATTCCCTGCGTCTCATCCATCATAACAAGAGACCGCGTATCTTCCCGCTCCATGAATTCACCAGCAGAAAATACATCGACACCCGATACCTTCAATTGCGTGGAAAGAATAGACCCTTCATATGGATTTCCTTCTATACCACAAATCTTTTGAGCCAGAATTTTGCCCTGTTCATAAATAGGAGCGACCAGACCATAAACCATGCCGCGATGTTCAGCACATTCCCCGACGGCATAGATGCTTGGAATCGTGGTTTGCAAGTAGTCATTGACGACTATGCCGCGACTGACCTCCAATCCGCTGCCTCTTGCCAAGTCGACATTAGGGCGAATCCCAACAGCCATGACCACCAAATCAGCAGCTATTTCCGTCCCATCAGTGAATCGCAATCCTTCTACCCGCTTTTTGCCAAGGATCTTTTCGGTATGCTTTTTCAGCAGAAAATGCATTCCTTGTTTTTCCAATTCACGTTGAAGCATTTTGGATGCGATAGGATCAAGCTGGCGTTCCATAATGTAATCAAAAATATGGACGACATGGACTTCCATTCCTAAATTCAGCAATCCTCGTGCTGCTTCCAGCCCTAAAAGTCCACCGCCAATGACAATCGCTTTCTTATAGGTCTTAGAGGCCCTGATCATGCTTTGGCAATCCTGAATATCGCGGAATGCCGTCACCCCGGGTTTATCCGCACCCGGAAGAGGCAGCATAAACGGAAGGGAGCCTGTTGCGATAATTAGATCATCGTATTCCACTTTACGTTTAGCATTCGTATATACGATCTTCCGTTCCACATCTAGCTTTACCGCTGTCTCCCCGGTGATTAACTGAATATGATGCCTCTCATACCAGTCCCCATCGTTTAACGTTATATCGGCGATGGATGTGTCGCCTTGCAGAACTTTGGATAATAGAATACGGTTATAGTTCGGATGAGGTTCCCGGCCAATAATCGTGATTTCAAACCTCTCCGGGTCGATTTTCAGAATTTCTTCGAGACAACGAACTCCAGCCATACCATTCCCTACCAAAACTAACTTTCTCTTTCCCATCTCATTCGCTCCTTCACAACTTTCTGGAGATATCTTTATTTTTTAGTGATTATATAAAATTTTGAGGTTAATAGATGTTTTCATGTTAAATTATCTAACGTATTTTTTGTTTACGCAACGTATTTACCATTTCTTTGTTGTTAATTAAACAAACCTATTCCTGTTATCCACGTATAAGGGATTTCTTTCCTTCTAACTAACTTCATATGTTTTGATACATCCGGTACCGGATGTGTAATTTATACAAACGTTTATATAAATAATGCGTTAGTTTATCTTACCAACTTCCAACCCTCTTTCTATTTGTAGTGTATAAATAATTCATACCAATACAAAAAAAGGAGAGAGACTTATGAAGTTTTCTGATCTAAAAAAAAGTGGCCACACCCCATCATTATTTTCTTCGTTTCTTTATTTTGATGTCAGTTTTATGATTTGGGTGTTGCTTGGAGCACTCGGGGTTTATATCACGAAGGATTTTGGTCTTTCGCCCGCTGAAAAAGGGTTGATTGTAGCAATACCTATTTTAGGAGGATCGATTTTCCGCCTCATCCTTGGAGTCTTAACCGATCGAATCGGTCCAAGAAAAACGGCGATAGGCGGGATGTTAGTTACAATGGTTCCGCTGCTATGGGGATGGTTCTTCGGAAAAAATCTGACAGAACTTTATTTTATCGGTATCTTATTAGGTGTAGCTGGCGCTAGTTTTCCTGCCGCTCTTGCCATGGCAAGCCGTTGGTATCCTCCGCACCTTCAAGGTTTGGCCATGGGTATCGCCGGCGCTGGTAATAGTGGAACGTTATTTGCAACGCTGTTTGGACCGCGAATTGCGGAAGTTTACGGATGGCATAATGTTATGGGGTTTGCCCTCATCCCATTAGTTATTGTATTCATGGCCTATATCTCATTAGCAAAAGATGCTCCTACTCAACCTGAACCTAAACCAATGGTAGAGTATTTGAACGTATTTAAACTGAAAGACACTTGGTATTTTTGCCTTCTATATAGTGTAACCTTTGGTGGCTTTGTTGGATTATCCAGTTTCTTGAGTATCTTCTTTGTGGATCAATATCAATTGTCCAAAGTAAGTGCCGGTGACTTTGTTACCCTTTGTGTAGCAGCCGGAAGCTTTTTCCGTCCCGTAGGGGGATTCCTTGCGGATCGTGTTGGCGGCGTCCGTGTCCTCACCTTCCTTTTCATAGCCGTTACATTGTCCATGTTTGGTGTAAGTCAGCTTCCTTCCTTTTATATTGTTATGGTTCTCTTATTTGTCGGTATGGCTTGCCTCGGCATGGGGAATGGAGCCGTTTTCCAGCTCGTCCCTCAACGCTTTCAAAAGGAAATCGGGATGATTACAGGGATTGTCGGAGCAGCTGGAGGGGTTGGAGGATTCTTCGTTCCTACCGTATTAGGAACAATGAAACAAATCACGGGGACCTATGCTACTGGATTCTTCTGCTTTTCTGCGATTGGCCTTCTCGCCCTAGCTATCTTGCTTATCGCCCAAATGTCTTGGAAAAAAACTTGGGTGCTGGAAAATGAGGCTGTGAAGATTTAAACATGGAAGGGACTGTCTACGGACTGTCCCTTATTAAAACCAATTTTCCGTCTCTTTTCTCCGTCCTGTAATCTTCATCACAGCTTACGTGATCCCAATCACCAATATATTGGTGGTGTGGTTGAATGAAAGTAAACTATCCGGTGAAATTGAAGAAAAAACAGGATGAATACGTATCTAATATGTATTCATCCTGTTTTTTGTAGTTTAGTAGGTTTAGCCACTATGACAGACTCCTCCAAAAACAGATCGATATAATATGGAATGGGATGCACTTGATGAGAAAAAAAAGTAATGGAGATGGAAGTGGAATCTAGGAATGTAGCGCGTCAGTTTGTCGACAAGCTCACCATTCTTTTGCTGCGCGGCTGATTATTCTTAACTTACGTCATATTGCATACTTTCTTTAGCGTTAGGAATTTTTCTCATTTGTTTCATACTCATTGCTTCTTCCATTGTGTAGAAACCGTTCTTTTTATGATGGAGCCACTTCGCGGCATAAATTGCACCTTCTCCAAATGCTGATCTGTTTATGGATTCGTGAACCAAACGAATCGTTTGATTCATAAGCCCGAATACGATTTCATGTTTACCTACAATTCCTCCAGCGCGGATCGAATTCACATGCTTCGTTTCATCTAACCCCAGATTTTTCGCAATTCGCAGGGCAGTGCCTGATACGTCCTTTTTATCTCTAAAATGCTCCTCAATGATTTCAATATCTGCATCTGGAATAATAGATTGCAATGCTTTTGTCATCGTTAATAATAAATTGATACCTAAAGTGATATTAGGCGAGTGCAGAATGGCAGATTGTTTGCTTAATCTTTTCAACTCTAAGTATTGTTCGTCTTCGTATTTTGATATTGCGGAAACAATTTTAATTCCGCATTTAACTGCATGGTGGTATATGTGAGCCGAGTCAGGCGAAGAAAAATCAATCATGATATCCACAAAGTTGTTTTTAAAAAAAGTTTCTGAATGGACCGATTGTATAGAGTAAATCTTACCTTCTCCAACCCCACAACCAAGTATATCACTCGCAAACATTTCGTTATGATCCTCTGTGTTTTTTAATACCCAGTCCAAGCTTAATTCATTATCCTTCAAAATTTCCTCGGCAACCATCATTCCCGCTTTTCCAAATCCAATTAAACCAACTTTCATTTTTTAGCTCCTTTTCTTATTAATATGGACATATTAATTTTGATTATTTCCACTATATCAAACAACACCTTAACATACAACCTGTAACTTATAATGAGGTTGTCAGTTTGGTGAATAAAAAATGCAACCTCTACTGGTTGCATTTTTTGCAGATACCACTCTGCAGCATGGGATTCTAAGAGAACATTTCCGTTATTCCCCGGTTTTATGTTTGTTGATAAAGTCTGAAGTTCTTTTGTAGACTTGTTCATCACCAATTACTATAAGAACATCATTCTCGCGTAAGATAACATGCGGCCCCGGAGATATAGAAATATGAGTGTCCCTGCGTAATGCAATAATAGTTGCACCCGTATTTTGCCAAAATTGAAGATTGGCTATGGTTTTCCCGATGGTATGAGAAGTTTCTCCAATTTGAATTTCAACCGGGTTATACGGTCTTAAATTTTGAAGGCGATCCGAAAAAGTAATAATATCGTTTAAAATAGATTCTAATTTATGATCATTCTCTCTTTTCTCAGCTATAAGAACTTCCAGATCTTGCTTAAGGGAGTACACCGACTTCAAGTAATGATGCTTTGTTACATAATCTAATGCCTTTTGATCGGATATGACAACGATCTCTTTTCCTTGTGAGACATCTATTATTTTCTCATCTTTTAATAGCGCCATCGCTTTTCGAATGGTTTCGGGTGAAACATGATACTGGCTTGCTAATAAAGATCTGCCGGATAATTTAGTGTTTACGGAAAACTCACCACTTACAATCCTCTGGGCAATATCAAATGATATCGACTGATAAGCTGACATTTCTTGCATATCTTTCTCCTCCATTACATCCATGATTACTCGATACAGAAATTATTCGAAAGAAAAAATGTGCGTCCTCATCTAAATATTGTGTATTTTACGATAAATATGGAGGATTAAAAAGAAAAATCTAGGATAGGAGAGGAATTAGGAAGGATCTCCTCTTGACCCTCTATGAGCCCCCTATATCACAAATAATCCCAAATAAAGCCGCCTTAGCCGTTTTGACGATCTTTCATGATTCACGTTAACATAATACTATCAAAAAAAGGAGAGAATTTTCAAAACAAAAAATGGTGATCAAATCGATTCAACCCAATTTCGAATCTTTAGTCCAGCTTCGCAAACCCACTGAAGAGGATGGAGCGGAAATCTGGCAGTTTATTCAAAACACAGGCAATCTTGATCTTAATTCAGCCTACTGTTATCTTATGCTTTGTAAATTTTTTTCTGACACTTGCGTGATAGCTGAACAAAATGAGCAAATGGTCGGCTTCGTTTCCGCTTTCCGGCAACCTGGTGCAAAAGACGTGATTTTCGTTTGGCAAATCGCTATTGCGTCCTCCCAAAGAGGTAAAGGGTTGGCAACTGCTCTAGTCAAGGAGCTGCTTCAACGAAATGCATGCGATGGTGTCCGCTTTCTGGAGGCAACCGTCTCCCCTTCTAATATTCCATCACAATCGTTATTCAAAGGACTTGCCCGTATCTTTAGAACAAATTGTGAAATTACCGAGTGTTTTTCTTCCAAGCACTTTCCTGTTTCAGGTCATGAGGATGAATGGACTTATCGGGTAGGACCCTTTGAAATTAAAAAATTAAAATAAGGAGTGGTTGGATGACCTTTACAACTAAAGATGAATCTAAATTAAAAATATTTGAGGAGCTAGAGTCAGAAGTCCGCAGTTATATCCGAAGCTTCCCCACCATATTTACCAAGGCATCCGGGAATAAGCTATGGGATGTTGACGGCAAGGAATATATTGATTTCTTTGCCGGCGCAGGAGCCCTCAACTATGGGCATAACCATCCAAAAATGAAAGAGAAACTTATCGCCTATATTGCGGGCGACGGAATTACGCACAGTCTGGACATGGCGACCAAAGCAAAAGAGCAATTCCTGCACAGGTTTCACGAGGTCATCCTCACGCCTAGAAATTTGGACTATAAAATCATGTTTCCTGGACCAACCGGAACGAATTCCGTAGAAAGTGCCTTGAAGCTGGCTCGTAAAGTAACCGGACGCGATTTAATTATCAGCTTCACGAATGCCTTCCATGGCATGACCCTCGGATCGTTGTCCATCACAGGAAACTCATTTAAGCGACATGGAGCAGGGATCCCGCTGCATAACAGCGTATCAATGCCTTTTGATCGTTATTTGGGAGATGATGTGGACACCATTGATTATCTTGAGCGCTTCCTCGATGACAACGGGAGCGGTGTTGCCCTTCCTGCAGCCATCATAGTGGAAACTCTGCAAGGAGAAGGCGGTTTAAATTCGGCAAGCATCCCATGGCTGAAAAAATTAGAGGAGCTTTGCCGTCGCTGGGATATCTTGATGATCATCGATGATGTTCAGGTCGGATGCGGGCGTACAGGTCCTTTCTTCAGCTTTGAATCTGCAGGGATCAAACCCGATATTGTCTGCTTATCCAAATCGATTAGTGGTTATGGCGTTCCTATGGCCCTCACGCTCATTAAGCCGGAATATGATATTTGGTCCCCCGGAGAGCATAATGGAACGTTCCGCGGTCATAATCTTGCCTTTATAACCGCTACCGAGGCTCTTACCTATTGGGAAACTGAAGAATTCAGCCAAGCGATTATATCTAAAGGGGAAAAAGTGGAGCTTTTCCTTGATAAGCTGATCAAAGATATCCCACAGTTGGCAGGATCAACTCGCGGAAAAGGTCTTATGCGCGGCATAGCGTGTGGTGTGGAAGGATTAGCAGAAAAAATCTGTGCCGCAGCTTTTGAGCGAGGATTGATTATGGAAACTTCCGGTCCTAACAGTGAAGTGTTTAAAATCATGCCACCTCTAACCATTGATGAGGCCGATTTGGAAAAAGGGCTTCGAATCCTTGAACAAAGTATCCAAGACAGTTTAGAAAAGTCTGCAGTTTAAATTTACTAAATATTCAAAATAATAGGAGTGAGTATTATGATCGTAAGATCACTACATGAAATGATCGGATCAGACAACCACGTAGAAGGTGAAAATTGGGAGAGTCGTCGCTTCCTGCTGGCGAAGGACGGAATGGGTTTTTCTCTTCACGATACGATTATCCGTGCAGGAACAGAATCTGTCTTTTGGTATAAGCATCACCAGGAAGCTGTTTACTGCATCGAAGGTGAAGGCGAAATCGAGGTACTTGAAACCGGAAAGGTCTATCCACTTCAAGCAGGCACGATGTATGCTCTCAATGGGCATGAGAAACATGCTTTGCGGGCCGTAACCGATATGCGAATGGTTTGCGTCTTTAACCCTCCATGTACAGGAAGAGAAACCCATGGCGAAGATGGCGCCTATCCTCTCATACTGGATGAGGCAAATACAATCAAATAAACCGGTTGAAGCTTAATTTTTTCTTAAAAATCCCCCACCTACGCTACGCCAAGAGGTGGGGGATTCTTAGATTTTGGGTTAGACCCCGTACGATCCGTTTATGATCAGCATAAATAGATGGCATTACCCTTTAAGCATTCTTTTTGACAACTTCATGATGTGAATTTGTATTTGAAAAGATCCATTTCATCATGGGGGGGGTTACAATCGTAGTTACCAAAATCACTACAACGATAACAGCAAACAAATCTCTGTTTAATAATTCCCTTTCAAGACCAATACCCGCAATAATCAAAGCCACTTCACCACGTGAAACCATAGCAGCCCCAATTCCCGTCGAATGACGCCAATCGAATCCAGCCAACTTTGCACCGATAGCTCCCCCGATCAATTTGGTTGCAATGGCTAAGATACTGAGTGTAACGATCAATCCAAGATGACCCCCAATACCAACAAACTCTGCAGTCACTCCAATAGCAGTAAAGAACACAGGGACAAAAATAGAGTAACTAATGGTCTCCACTTTCTCAAAAACTTCGTGTTTGTAATTCGTTAAACTAATTGCGATACCTGCAATATACGAACCGATAATGGCTGCTACACCCGCATATTCCGCTAGATATGCAAAAAAGAAGCATATGATTAACCCGGCTGATATAACAGCTTCCGTGATTCGGAGAGGGGCAAAATTTTTCAAAAACCAAGGTACAACTTTCCAACCAAGGACAATAGCAATCGCAAAGAAGGCAACTTTCTTTACAATAACAACCCCCAGATTCACATCTCCGCCTGCCAAACTCATTAAAAATGCCAATCCGATGATGACCAAGATATCATCAATCACGGCGGCTCCTAGGATGGTTGCTCCCTCTCTTGATTTTAGTCTCCCCATCTCCTTTAAGGCTTGGACTGAAATACTTACACTTGTAGCAGATAACAATAATCCAAGAAATACCGATTCAAATTGAGATAGTTCCAGAATCGTCCCCATTAAATACCCAAATGACAAGGGGATGATAATTCCTGCTACCCCAACATATGTTGACGCTTTTCCTGTCCTTTTGAATTCTTCGATGTCCGTTTCTAATCCCGCAATAAACATGAGTAGGATAACACCGATCTGACTTATTTCTTGAAGAATTTCTGTATTATTAACTAAACCTAGTGCCGTTGGTCCTAAAGCAATTCCGATAAGCAGCTTCCCAAGTACGGAGGGCTGCCCTAATTTAACACTAATATCTCCCGCAATTTTTGAAGCAATTAAAATGATCGCTAATTCAAAAATCAGCATGGTCACTCCACCTTTCTTTCCTATTATTTGAAACAAATGTTAAAAAAACACAAAAAGGAGCCTGTAACCACAGGCTCCTTTAAAAAAATCGTATTTATATTTATAATCAATATAAACTATTTTCATTAATAAAAAGTAAAATGAAAAAATTTGAAAGAGTAACAAATATAACAAAATCCACCATTTCATCACCAAACGTCTTCTTTTTATGTTATCCTTTTTATGGGAGTTTTGAAGAGAAACCGAATCATATTGGGGTGGAAAAGATGTCCATTTGGCAAAAATGGAAAGAAAAAATCCAAAAATGGCTATTTCAAGATCAACCTGAGCATAAAGAACCTGATGAGGAAAGTCATGAGGTATCAGATTCATGTGCCTTATCGCTTCCAAAATGTTTACCATACGAGGTGGTGGAAAGATACTCGGATAGTCGATTTTGGAGCTGGACAGAACGGATCCGGGGAAGTCAAGCCTGTTTGACTCAAGAAAAATTTATTCCTGAAATTGAATGCGAAGATGAAGAAATCGTCCGTTATTTTCAATCTGCAACACCATCCTCCTGTGAAGTGCTTCTCCATTATTTATCACCAACAAAGAAATCCACTTCTCATCCCGTCCTACTCGTTCACGGTGCAGGCCATCACGCAAATCTTGCTTGGTGTGAATCCCCGCAGCAAGAAAAAGGGCTGGTTTTTTCTTTGACTTCCTCCGGCAGGGATATTTTTGCTGTTACCTTTGCCCATCCCCATGGGGATAATTGGCAGCAGGCAATTCAGTTAGCCAATGTCATCCAGCGCATCAAAGAGGTAGTTCCAACGGAGAAAATCGATTTAGTTGCCCACAGCAAAGGTGGAATCCCTGCCTGGTTATACTTGTCCGGGCTCTGCAGTTCCATGGATGCTCCATATCAAGGGGAAGTGGAACGGTATTTCATGCTGGGTACACCGAACCGGGGCTTAGATTTCCCCTTTCGGCATGTGCTGCCCAACTGGTCGGTCGTCGAACTGGGGATTAATGCACCGATTGCTTGTGATTCGATGCTGTATTATGGGCGGTACATCGACACAACCGAACGAAGTATCTATGGAGGGAGCGCATTTCCCGGTTCCTCTCAGCTGCTCTATCGATGGGATGACCGATATCCTATAAAATCGCAGGTAAAAACGTTATACTCTGGCGGGCAAAACGTATTTCTTCATTCGCGAGGAATCGATGCAGCCATACGGGATGGCGGCGATTTAATGAAGACTCTTTTAGGATCTCCCATCGACCCAGATATCGAGATCCATATATTAGCCGGCAATAACGCCTATTTTCAAGGAGTGAAGGGCGAACAGGATGGGGATAGCGATGGGCTTGTTTTTGTGGAAAGCGTCCTATTCACGGACGGGATTGCTTCTGACCCAAAACAGGTGAAGCAAAAAGAGGTGTTGCCACTTAACCATTTGGAGTTGCTCTATCATCCGGATGCCCATCAGTGGGTTTTTAATCAACAACTTAAAAAAACGACCCAAAACGGTCCGTTTTCACTAGGAACATTTTCTTGTTAACCCCCGTCTATCCCTAAAAAAAGTGAGAGCGCGCGACCCCTTACGATCACTTACGAGAAAAAGGTCTGACTAATCTGTAAAATTAAAATAGACAATATATATTAATATTACCTAATACAACTACAACAGACTATGATGTTGCACAACATATTTATTAGGAGGTAATCACTTCATGTGATTTACCTCCTTTTTATGTATTTTAAGACCTCTTTTACTACAACAACATGGGCACCCAAAAAATCCTTTGATGTTGCAGTAAATTCCTATGAACATTCTTGTCAGATTGGCCAAAAGAAAAACCAACCATTTTCTGATGGGGGTTGTATTATTATTCAACTATAGATCCCCGTCCCTCGGTTTAGTTTAATAAGAAATCAAATTTAGTTTTCTTAACAAATTGTGTTTCCAAACTAAATTTTGCAGATTCGTTTCCTTTAAATTTTCGAACATAGAATAATACGACTCCATTATCCACTTCTTCTTGATGTATCAATCGGTCAATTCGGTCATCCTGCAATATTTCATTTAAACTGTTTTCTTTCGAGCAACCAACTAATAAGAATAACATCGCAACAATAACAAAATATAATTTTTTCACAAATAATCCCCCAAAAAAGGTTGTCTGTACGTTTCAATCAGTTGGTAGTTTCGTTAAACTGCCGTTACCGCAGCAAAAAAGCAGGGGAAGAATGTCGTGAACCCCTGCTATCGATCTCCGTTAGCACAACAACTTAAGTTATGATACGGATCACAACACACAGTTTGTAACGTCGAGTTTCTCTTCGGTTAAACTAACAATCTAGTGATGTTTGAAATCATCCACCTGATACTCTCACTTCTGCAAGTTAAAAGGATTATTTTGATGAATCGAGCTAATCATACTTCCCTGTTTCGAATGCCTATTCTTTGAGCATAGTGGAATAAAAAATTCTTTTATCCTGTGCAATGGTCTTCACGATTTCTAACTGCTTCATTTGTTGTTCCAACTGTGCTATATGCCGGTCCAAAATTCCAATCCGTTTGAGTAATGTATCATTGATATCTATGTCCCGATCGTTTTGCATCAAGAGACAACCGTCTTCCACAAACGTTGCGATGTCCTCCAACTTCATCTCTGTTTGCTTTAATCCATGAATAAATCGAATAAACCGAAGATCCTGATCATCATATCGTCTAATCCCATTTTTCTTCCCACCCTGACGTTGGGGTTTTGGAAGAAGACCTATTTTTTCATAGTATCTGAGCGTAAATGCGGTAATACCCGTTAATCTTGATACTTCACCGATCGAGTACATATCGCTTGCCTACCTCCATTATCAACTTATAAGAACAACTTTCCCGACAGCTAAGGACTTTTCAAGCAATTCGTGTGCGTATGCCGCTTCCCAGAGCGGAATTCGGTGGGAAATCAAAGGATTGATTTTCCCTTTCTCTAATAATGAGAAGAGGTAACGAGCATCCTCTAGAAACCAGTCCAATCTTTCCTTCTTTAAGGTCGTTATGCTGTATAGATAGACGGGATTGCCTCTCTCCGTTATATCCCTTGTCGCTAAACTCGTCCAGTCTTTCAACCAATCACTTGGATTTCCTTGCTTAAGAATCGAAGTATAGCCGTAGCCTATGAATCGGCCATTCTTGCTTAAGGTTTGAAACGAACGTTCCCAGTTCTGGCCACCAATCGGGTCAAACACAGCATCCATGCCTTCAGGAGCCTGGAGACGCAGAACATGAACAAAATCTTCATTTCGATAGTCGATCGGCGTTGCGCCATATTTGCAAACCATTTGTCGTTTGTTTGAAGAAGCCGTGCCGAACATTTTCAATTTCGCAAGTTTTCCTAGTTCAAGTAGTGCGGTTCCAACCCCTCCGCTTGCACCATGGATAAGAATACTCTCGCCCTCAGAAACCTTCGCAATGCGATGAAGCATTTGATAAGCGGTCACATAATTCAGGACAACGGCAACTGCCAGAGTGGAATCTATATGAGAGGGAACTGTGACCAACTCGTCGACCTTCGCATACACATACGCTGCATAGCCGCCAGTTCCATTAAAAAAGACGGCGACTTTTCCCCCTTTTGAAAATTGTTGCACGTTCTCTCCGAGCTCGTCAACGATTCCTACCGCATCGTATCCCGGTGTAAAAGGAGGGGGTGGTGAAAAGGGATAAACACCCTCTCTTCTCATGATATCCGCAAGAGCAACACCCGCACTTTCGACTTTTACTCGAATCTCTCCTTTTTGGGGTGTGCGTAGGGGTTCCTCTACCACATCAATGACTTCCGGTCCTCCATATCTGTTTACAATCACACGCGTGTTTAACATATTCATCTCTCCTCTAGCAAGGATTAGTAGATGTATGTATTGTATTTCTTAGAGTAAACTCGAAGTCAAGTTGCATAAACTAATAACTTACCGTCATTTAGGTTACGGTTTATCGCATTATTATTAAACTATTCTCCCAAAGTAACATAAAAAGCAGGAGAAAGTTCCGATCCCCCTGCTATCGATTCTCGTTAGCGAAACAAGACGTAACAGCAGAAAGACTACCTTTCTCAAACTTTGATTAATATAAAAGCTCTTTCTCAAATTCAAATATTCTCCATTTATAATTCATAACCGAAAAATAATCTTGAATTACTACAAAATCTTGTTGGTCTGTCTTAATCAAGTATGTGTTATCGCCTTTATATTTTACTTCATTTATTTTTAAGCCTTTAAATTCCTTTGAAAGAAGTGGTTCTTGCAAGATTTTTTCAGCGTTAAAATAATGGAATACATTATAAGGTCCAAGCAAAGTTGAAAGTACCAATAAAAAAACTACAATTAAGATGAAAATAACAGCCTTTCTCTTAAATACTTCCAATAATCTTTTCCCCTTTTATCACCGTAATTCTATGAAAGATTATACCATTTCATGGTAAGAAAGTATTCCGCTATCCTCCCATTCAGTAATAAGAAGAGGAGCAGACATCAGCATTCTTTATATATCAGACTTGCTAAAAATGCAATCATGATGGATAATATGTAATGAACGGTTGTTCGAGTAATGAACATTTGTGCAAAGGCAGGAATAAGTCATGACAGATATGAAAGACGAGCAGATATGGCTGCTCGTGAAAATCAGCCAGCTCTACTTCGAAAACGGGCTGAATCAACAAGAAATTGCCGAACGATTAGGGATTTCTCGCTCCCAGGTTAGTCGTGCACTCACGGCTGCCAAAGCACAGGGAATTGTAACGATCTCGATTAAAAATCCATATTCGGAGGAACAATACATCGAACGTGAACTTGTTGAGACGTTTGGCATCCACGATGCCCGTGTGGTGCGTTCAGAAGGTCCTGATCAAGGACAGCTCTTACGGCAGCTTGGGATAAGTTGCGGATCACTTCTCGAAAGTGTGCTCAAAGACAGCGATATCGTGGGCGTAATGTCCGGAAGAACAGTCGCCGCAGTCAGTACCCAGACAGAATATTTTGGGCGGAATGGATTACAGTTTGTTCCTCTCGTTGGTGGCTGGGGTTCTGCTGGAGCGTCATGGCTAGCTAACTCTAACACGATGGCGTTTGCAGAAACAATGAAATCAAAATACTGGCTCCTTCACGCGCCTGCAGTGGTTGCCACCGAAACAACAAGGGATTTATTGATGAAGGAACCAGAAATAGCGCATGTGATTGACATTGCAAGACGCTGTACTGTTGCAGTTATTGGTATCGGGGAAGTTTCTGAAGAGGCGACTATCGTTCAATCTGGTTATTTTGGAAGGACCGATTTGGATGATGTCACTGACAGGGGAGCAGTAGGAAACTTATGCACATCCTTTATCGACATCCATGGAAAGCTTTTAGATTTCCACGCAAGAAATCGAATGCTTGGAGTCAGCGTATCCGACTTGACTGGAAAAACCAATGTTATCGGGGTCGCTTATGGAAGAGAAAAGGTCCCTGCAATTACAGCTACACTTCGTGGAAGATGGGTAGATATCCTCGTTACGGACGTATCAACTGCCAAGTTGGTGCTGGACTTTCATAAAGAAAACCCTCTAAAAAGGAGATGATGCAAGTGGGAAACGTGGGCTACTATGGCGCATACGGAGGAATGTTTATTCCAGAGATTTTGTATCCTGCTTTTAACGAATTACAAGAGAAATTTCACCTAATAAAAACCGATTCTGTGTTTTGGGATGAATATCGGGGTCTACTAGCAAATTTTTCAGGTCGTCCTACGCCATTAACCTATGCCGCTGGGCTTACGGAGTATTTTGGTGGACCAAAAATCTATATCAAACGAGAGGATTTGAATCATTCAGGCGCCCATAAATTAAACAACGCCCTTGGGCAAGCGATGCTCGCAAAGCGAATGAACAAAACGCGGGTAATTGCCGAGACGGGTGCCGGACAACACGGTGTTGCGACCGCCATCGTAGCGGCAAAACTCGGATTGAAAGCAACCATTTATATGGGAAGCGAAGATGTAGAACGGCAGTATGCTAACGTGTTTTGGATGAAACGCTTTGGTGCAGAAGTTGTGGCTGTGGAAACTGGAAGCCGTACATTAAAAGACGCCATTAATGAAGCGTTCAGAGATTGGTCCTCAAATTTTGAAACGACACATTATTTGTTAGGAACAGCATCAGGACCCCATCCATTTCCGGAGATTGTCTCATACTTTCAATCCATTATTGGAAACGAAGCGAAGGAACAGATCCTTCAAATTGAAGGTAAACTACCCAAAAGAGTGTATGCCTGCGTTGGGGGTGGTTCAAACGCACTAGGAGTTTTTCAAGCTTTCATTCCTCATCCAGAAGTAGAACTTGTCGGAGTTGAAGCTGGAGGAGAAGGACCAACTTCCGGAAGGCATGCTGCACGCATCGCTTACGGTCAAGGGAAACCAGGAATAGCGCAAGGGTATAAAACGGTATTCCTACAGAACAAAGATGGACAGATGATGGACACCTATAGTATCGCTGCCGGTCTTGACTATGTTGGTGTTTCCCCCATACTTGCAGATTTGTCGGACCACGGGCGAGTGCGTTTTGAAGCCGCCACAAATGATGAAGTGGTCAGTGCCCTACAACTGGTTATGACTAAAGAAGGAATCGTTCCGGCTCTAGAGTCAACTCATGCATTTGCTCAGGCTTTCCGAGAAATGAATCAATTTTCCGAAGGCGATATCGTGATCATTAACATGTCTGGTCGGGGAGACAAGGACATCTTTAATATAGCGGAGGGATTGAAAGATGACGAATGGAAGGCTTTTATCGGGCGAAAAAACACGCAATATGAGCAGTCTCGCTAGGGAAATTCAGACAAAACGCAAGCGTAAAAATATTTTACTCATGGCTCATCAAATTCTGGGATATCCTGATTTCGAAACGAACTACGAGATGATTCGTCTGTTTCATGAGTGTGGCGTAGATCTTGTCGAACTACAGTTGCCCTTTTCTGAGCCGGTTGCGGACGGACCGGCGTTTTTAAAAGCAAATCAAGAAGCGTTGAAACGGGGAACTACCGTCGAACAATGCCTAGAATTTGCTAAACGTGTGACGAAGGACTTTGATCTCCCGTTTGTCTTCATGACTTACTACAACATTTTGTTTCAGTATGGCGTTGAAGACTTCATTCAAACTGTACGGACGATTGGGATTCGTGGACTAATTGTACCTGATGCACTTCCTGAGGAGAGCGAAGAATATTTGTCTGCATGCAAAAAGCATGGTATCGATCCAATTCTACTTGTAACTCCCTATACTTCTAATACAAGAATGGAATATATTGCGAGAGAGACTGAGGGGTTTTTATATTGCGTTGCAAGAAAAGGTGTAACAGGATCTCGAACGGCATTCGATGAAACTACAACTAATTTTATTTCTAGGTGTCGTCACTACGCTTCAACGCCAATCGGTGTAGGATTTGGTATTCAGCACGCAGATGATATACAGTATCTAGTCGGCAAAAGTGATATCGCCATTGTTGGAAGTCAGTTGTTGAAGATATTGGAACTACAAGGGGTTGCGGGTGTCAAAGAGTTTTTGACCTCTCTTTGCGGTGTTTAGGTCTATTTGTTTACCTACCTCGATCAGTGGACAGGATAGTATTGTTCAGCTATCCTGCCCTTCGTTCAATATCAAAAGGAAGAACAGCCATAACAGCCACTCCTCCACAATCTAATCCCAATTGCCTAATAACTTTATATCTTAACAACGTACGTCTTGGCGGCTAAATCGTTCCAACCCTGCTTATTCTTTTGCCAAGCAATCCAAAAATACCCTATTCCTAGTAAAGAAACACCAATCATCCATACCCAGTAACGAATAAATGCATCTCTATAGGTAAATTTACTTCCATCTGTTTTTACAATTTTAGTTCTGACTACTCTCTTTCCTATAGTTTGGCCACCGAACACCCAAAACAACGTGTAGTAATTATAATCAATAACTTCATAGAATAGGAAAATAAACCAAATTGAATCAACCCATATAGGCGGTAATATCGGTTTCAACCATTGGTATAAAAAAAAAGTTAGTCCCACAAGAATAATTTCGTCAATGGTAAGTGCTAATACTCTTAACCAGAATCCTGCTTTTTGCTTCATCATATTACTTAGCCCCCTCTGGAATAGAAGGCAGCAAAATCTCCTCTTGTTCTTCTGGATTAAACCCGATATTCCCAAAGTTTCGAAGTGCTAGATAATAACCTATATTGCGAATGACATTCCACCACAGTCCGGTTTTTGACTTCCACATTCGCTCGAAAATGGAAGGAATCGAATAAAATTGGCGTGCAGCCCATTCCATTCCCATTAAAAGCTCCTGTGGAGACATAAGGGCCGGTTGAAAGACGACATCTTTTTTTCCATTGTATTTGGACCAATCCTTCGTCAAAATTCTTCCTTCCGCATCCAGTCTGCGGAAAAGCGGAGTATTCGGAAAGGGAATCAATACACTTATGGTTGCCGAATCAAGACCTATATCCCGATAAAACTCGACTGTTGTCCTAAAAATAGATCTATCATCGTGGTCGAACCCAAAGACGGTTCCTGCCTGAATTGCAATACCGTAATAATGGAAACGTTTGATGATCTCCTTATACTTTTTCACTTGATTATGTGCTTTGTTGGCGGAATTTAAACTGTTTTGCGAAATAGTCTCTAATCCAATGAAAAGAGCTTTGCACCCGCTTTTGGCAGCCAATTCCATAAATTCATCATCCAATGCCACGTCCGATGTCGCCTGACTTGTCCACCATCTATTATACGGGGCAATGGCCCGGAACAGTTCTTTAGCATATGTCTTATTTGCCCCAATATTATCATCCCAAAAAATAAGGGCTCGTCCCGGCATATGTTTTAGCTCCCCCACAATATCCATGACTGGTCGGTAGCGCATTTTCCTCTCATACATTTTAGGGATCGTACAATATTCACAGGCAAATGGGCATCCTCTTGTGGCTATAGTGACTCCTTTTCCATAGACTCGTCCTTTGATTAAATCCCATCTGGGAAGTGGCATATCTTGTAAATCGGGCAGTTCACAAGATTTATAGACCGGCTGTAAGCACCCTTTTTCGTAGTCCGATAATAATTTTGGCCAAACTATTTCTCCTTCCCCGATCACCACTGCATCAGCATGAAGTTGTACTTCTTCAGGCATGAGTGTAGCATGAGGACCGCCAATTACAACTTTTATCCCTCTTTTGCGATACTCAGCGGCAAGCCAGTACGCATGAGGAGCCGCAGCAGTATTTGCTGTAATACCCACTACATCAACTTTTTTGTTGAAATCCACTCTCTGTACAATTTCATCGGTATGGGTAACATCCCAATGGGGAGGTGTGTAGGCAGCAAGTAGCGGCATCGTTAACTGTGGAAAACGGATCATTCTTCGATGTCTTACATACCTTGAAGTTTCCGATTCAGCAGTTATTAGCTCTACCTTGTATTTCTTTCTCTCCACCTTCATTTCTCCTCTTTGAAAACTTGTTTTTTATATTATATCAGACTACTGTAAAACATTTCCTCACATTTACTAGTTTATTACCTTTCTGACAATGTGGGCTAGTAACATCACACAGAAATTAATAAGAACGAGGTGGATTTCAGTCATAACCCCGTTGATTAACACAACAAGGAAGTTTGAAATGAGTGGGGACATCCAGTTTGGTGAATAGAAAAATTTGTTCCCATAATTCCAAGTGAATATGGGTTACAATCGGCCATAAAAAACAACCGAATTTGTAACCCTTTTTTCAATCTACTTTTGAACTAAAGATTCCCGTTACTTGAATAAAAAAATCCACGAAAAGCCAACTTTTATTTAGATTCAATTACCCATTTTTCGCCTTTTGTTTTTGAAGAGGGCTGATGAATATTTACAGGGTTATTAATCGCCCTATACCAAGCAACCCTTCTTACTCCATCCTTTGCATATGTAATTTTATAAATTGTATTTGCACCCCTGCTACTTTCGAAAGGACTTTCTTCATATCCCACATCTTCAATCTGAATTATTTCCCCACCCAATGACTTAATCTTATTTCTAATTTCTTCAAAATGTTTCTTTTCAATAATGGAGGATGATATAAGCCAGACAATAGAAAACAATATGGCAAACACAATTGCAGAATAGAATACTATCCTCCTTTTTTTAGTTGAATCCATTTCTCACCTCGCCAATAGTAAATGAAATTGCTCTTATTATTAAATTTTAATTCCAATCCATGGATATTTCATTGAAATAACTATCGCTTTATGGCGAGATGTCTTATTGAACATTACTCCCGTTACCGCAGCAAGGAAAAGCAAGGGACGGATGCTGATCCCGTCCCCCTACTATCGATCTCCGTTCAGCGTAATAAAATAAACAGCATTTAAAACAGCAAGAGGAGGTCATTTCGTCCTCTTGCTGTTTTTTAACAGCCACCCCAAAACCAATACTCATACTTAATAAAGTCCATCCTATGCTTTAGAAACTTTTGAAAGAAATCTTTCTGATCCTTTGTTATTTTAAATGAACCAATAATGGGATGATCTTCTGATAAATTAAATATTTTTCGATACTCTTCTAAAGGTACTTGCTTAAGTTCTTCATCTCCTAAAATAACTTCATCATTTAATTCATACCATTGCACCAATCTTGTTGTTTCAGCCTCGGTAAAATAATAAGGTGAAGAATCAATTTCCTCTACAAATAATCCCAACCAAAATGAACAAAAAAATTATCTTTCGAATATAACTGACGCTTGAAAATTTTATAACTGTATTCACATAAGCTGCTTCGACATGATGATATTCATCTAAAGTAAATTCTTTTCCATTAATTATCTTGCCTATTTCCGAGGGACATGTCGAAAGTACGGGTGTCTTTTGGAAACCTATTGTGAATTTGCTGGAATTAGAGTTAAGCGAATTCCTTGTCGTCAATGCTCAGCACATGAAAGCTGTCCCAGGACGTAAAACGGATGTGAAGGATGCCGAGTGGATTTGTGATCTCTTACGGCATGGATTACTCAAGCCTAGCTATATCCCTGATCGACCCCAACGTGAATTAAGAGAATTAGTACGATACCGTCGTAGTCTCATTGAAGAACGTTCGCGTGAAGTCAACCGTATTCAAAAAAGGAGTTGATCTTATCACAACTGCTCAACAATGGAATCCCGTTAAAACAATAAACCAACGGGTAAAATTTAGTTAAAAATTTAGCAACCATTTGAAAGGGTAAAACAAATAAACATCATCTATCGTTGTAATACAAACAATCCATAGCAATATTCCGATAGCTATAAATACCCCTTTATTCTCACGGTTCTTAGTTAAACCGAATGTATGTGCCAATGCCAACGTCCATAATACGAAAGGAAAAACAAGTAGATAAAGTCCAATGGACATACTTCCCAAAAAACTTAACACGTACCATAACAAACCCGCAAACCAGTTTACGTGTGGCTTTATACCAATCCCAACAATAGTTGCCAAAATCATCATAATCGCTAAAAGGATAAGTAGTCCATAAAAAATGATCAGCATAGGTTCATTACACCCCTCTCTCCCAACGATTTTACCATAAATTTACTATTACCTTCAGGAAAAATAGAGTGCCGTTTATTGTGTTAAACTCCCTTTAGCACAGCAAAAAGAAAAGAGGATCAATACTTTCGATCCTCAACAAACGAATCCCGTTAGAATGTACCAAATTTTGTTTAATTCTTCTTTGTATAGAGAAGAATGCTAACGAGGTGATGGTGGTGATACTTTTAATTCTGGGCAGTATTGTTTTCCCAATAATAATGATTCTACTTCAAAGGAAATGTTTAAAATTTAGGATTATTTTTAATATACTAGCAGTCATATCAGCACTTATTTTTGGTAATATCGCTTCTATTGCAATTCACAAAATAATTAAAAATGATACAGTGTTCATGACCAATATTCATGGTCTATTTCTTAACCCCTTTTTCTTATTTACAGGGGCATATTTAGGGGTGTATCTCCTCTATATAATTACTTTAAATGCATTAACTGATATCAATAAATAAGGACTTTTAGAGTTCTTTAGTTTACCAAAGCTTAAAATCAAAAAGCTGTATTCTTTTTTAAATTGACCTTTACAAAGGGTACACCTAAACTTCCGTCAACCTTTTCCCGTTATTGAACATTGAGTAGTTATTAACAAGAAAATTGTTGGTCCTTATCTTCCGCTAAACTCCCGATAGCGGAATAAACAAAAGAGTTGCCGAAGCAACCCCTTATCGAACTATCGATCTCCGTTAGTTCAATAACGACCTGTCGAATACTTTAATTTTTTCCACAATTGTATCTGTTTTAAGATGACTGTAGAGGGTCGCTCTTAAAACATTCAGCATCTCGCTTATATCTTGAATAGAATATTGATTGTTCGCCATTACGATTTGGCCATCACGATTTTTTATCGTCCATCACCTTCGGACGACCACCCAGAAGTTCATGGAATCGAGCAGCGGATAATCCAGCTTGTGGTTGTGTCCATGTTTTCTTGGATACTACGAAAACTAATTTCTTATCCGTAATTTAGCACCATGCACAAAAACTTCTATTTAAAAATTCAATATGATATTTAAAGTTAAAGAAGTTAAAACAAACAGAACAAAAAAAGGAATAACCTAGAGAAATAGATTATCCAGTTTTTTTATTCCTATCTTATAATGTTTGTCAGGAAAACCTATATTATTTTTTCCTTCCTTCAAATCTCCTTTTTAATATCAGGCGGTTAGCACCTGATGTAAGTTTTCGTTTTGTTGGCAATGCTATGAGTATTTTACTTGATTTCGATTGTCTTCGGCTGCTACTTAGTACCAAATTGATTAATCTGTCCCCGGGACAAAAAGCACAATCAAAGTAACCGGGATCTCTAAATCCTAGCCTTCTACAGGGGGTACCGGGGCGGCAGTTCGCTATCCAGCACATATCAAAAGCCTCATTAGGGACATCAGTGAAGTCGCCACCATCCCACACATGTCCGAAAGCGTCCTCGGCGTAAAATCTAAAATAGGCATGATTGGAACGTCCGCCAAAAACCACAACGGTCCTTCCAGGTGCCACATTGTACCAACCTCTCTTTCCATATCTAGGACTACAGCCTTCATTATAGTAGGCGACGGCTACATCTACGGGGTTGGGGGTAGAATTGCGTATTGAAATGGGCATCGTTTTCACTTCCTTGTAAAATACTAATCTTACTTACACATCTTATGAGTTTTTTCAACAAAAGAAATCCGACAAAAGTGGATTTAATAAATTTATTAATATACAAAATGAACAATGAAAGAATATGTAGTATGTAATCCATTTAAATCTACTAATCTATTTAACTATGCTGCCCGTTATCAGAGCAAAAAAGTAGGGAACGGATTGCCGATCCCGTTCCCCTACTATCGAATTCCATTAGCTTAAATTTATTTTTTCTTAGGAAGATGAACTGATTCGATTTCGAAGGTTTCAACTACCTCTCCATTTTTAGAATAACCCTTGATTGTATAAGTGGTTTTTTCTTTTGGTTCTTCTACAAATGCAAACCAGATATAATCCTCCTTACCTCTAATCGTTTTTACTCGAATTTCTTTTGGTTTATCACCAAATTCAACCTTTATTTGTTCGATCCTTGGATTTGTTATTCTACCAAAAATCATAGGGAAAGGAGATTCTTCATCGAACTTATTAGCATATTGACCGAAAATCTCTAGTTGTGAAGAGTCTGTAAATCCTGCTCTATCCATTGTCTTTTTCCAACCAAATAAGGTTTTCTTAACAAATTCTGTTTCTAAACTAAAATTTACAGATTCGTATCCTTTAAATTTTTTTACATAGAATAATACGACTCCATTATCTACTTCTTCTTGATGAATCAATCGGTCAATTCGGTCATCCTTCAATATTTGATTTAAACTGTTTTCTTTCGAGCAACCAACTAATAAGAATAACATCGCAACAATAACAAAAAATATTTTTTTCACTTATAATCCCCCAAAAAGGTTGTCAGTAATGTTATACGTTTCCATCAGTTGGTAGTTTCGTTAACTGCCAAATAGCACTATAAAAAGGCTTCCTTCGTTTGGAAGCCTTTTTACATCTACTCAACTCTTGATCCTCGATAGTTGAGCAAAGTGTTATTTGGTCGTAATTTCAATATCATGAACAAAAATTAATTTGTTCGTGTTTTACTAACTAGAAAAGCTCTATTTTATCAAATTCGGTTATTGCACAAACCTCCCTCTATGAGCATAGTAAAAGAGCCGTTAGGCTCATAGAAAAATCGTTTATATGGTTATCTTCGACGCTCTCCACGTAACTGAGCATAAATTTGAGTTGTTGATGCCTTTTCATGACCCAACATCCCCTGATTGAAATCTAATGGAGCACCGTTGTCGAGTAGCTGGCAAGCGTATGTGTGTCGAAAGCGGTGAGGATAGACATTTACAGGAATCCTACCACGGGCTGCAATCAACTTCACAGCGTAACGGAGGGTCGGGTTATCATCCTACGAATAGGGTTACGCTCGGTTACAAAAAGCGCCTCACAGTTATCTTTCCGACTATATAAATACTTTTTCAACCACACTTTACATTCCGTCGTAAAATAAACCTCACGTTGTTTTGAACCTTTCCCATTTACTATCGCCGATCCGTTTTCCCAATTGATGTGCTCAATATTTAATCGATGTACTTCTCCAAAACGACAGCCCGTGGAATATAGGTACTATAGTAGGGCATGGTGTCTCGAAGGGATTGACACGATATCTTGAGGTAAATACATCTTCTTCAAATAGGAATTTAGGGATTCTCTTATCGGACTTTGGTTCTTTTAGCTTAAGCGCTGGATTTCGTGATACATAGCCTTCCTTAAATGCATATCGAAAAAATGTATCTTATAAATCGAATACGATGACCCAAACTACTGGGTTTTAGGCGCTCTGACTGTTTAGCCAGATATTCTTTCAAAACAGACAAGGATACCTCGTCCAGTTCCAAATCACCTATTTCACGAACGAGTACAATTTATTGAAGAGAATACGCTTTTAATGTATATGGACTGAATCCTTGAATGCGTATGTCCGCCTTATACAACTTCCACAATTCACTTAAATTCAAAACGAACCCCTCCCAAGAGTTTTATCTTCTTTAATTCCAGCATGACTGGATTGGGAGGGGATTAATCCATTATATCTTGTTAAAGTAGCGATTCCCGATCGTTTTAACCAGGAACTTTAGTTTTTATTTAATTTTTCCAAAATAAGAATTTGTATAACCATAGATGTCCTACAGTTCAAAGTAAATAAGGCATATGAACCAGATAGGTTTGGTTAAAAGCCCTTAACACTATTTTTTGAAGCATATATCCTATCCATTTATCAAAAAAACTGATGCAGGAGGATGTCCATATTAACAAAAAATATACAGAGTCTAAACTCTGGATTTATGTTCAAAGACTATAATATAAACATGCTGGTTTGATAAATGTTAGGAGGTTTTATTTTCATTATTCAATATCTTAGACAAGAGAACATTGCATCCTTTTTGGCCTTGGATGCAAAGGTTTATCCCCCTCAATATCGGGTGTCCCAAGAAACAACGTTAAACAGATTACGTATAAATCCTCATACCGACATCGTCATCATGGATAAACAGGAAATGGTCGGTTACATTTCCGTTTGCCCCGTTTCTCCTGAGATCATTATAAGCATCGTTAAAGGAGAAGCAAAGGAAGAAGAGATTGAAACCAAAATTCTACCCTATTGTAAACCCGGTTACTATGATGCCTACCTAAGTTCTATTGTTGTGGACAAATCAAAGTATCCTCAATTCCGTGGAAAGTTCTTATTTCATTATCTCAAAAAGCATATTGAACGTCTTCGCAAGCGGGGGATATTCTTAGATCGTATCTATGCCAAAGCAGTTTCCCCTATGGGAAGAAAAACCCTATTGCGAATGAATTTCAAAGAATTTCGTCCTCATACATTTGTATATTCATGCCTTCGTCAAGGCTTGGATTGGTTCAAAGAGCTTGCTCAATATTGTTTATGGAAAGTCCAATACCTCTTCCTCGAAGTCAAAGTTAAATGCGAATTACTAGGCGTATGTATCTTCCACGAAAATTACATTTTGGACTGGGATACGGATACTTAGCGGCTGAATATATGAGGATATAAAAAAAAGCAGAGGGGAAAGGCCCTCTGTTTTCTGTTGCGGAGGAATGTTTATGTTGCAATTTCTGTTAGCAAACAAATGGATTATTCTCTTAACCTGTGAGATCACGGCATGGATTTTTACATTTCTCATGTTCTATGCTCGGTATTGGCAACAATCAAATCGCCTATTTCTGATCTATACCGTAGTGGCCGTAACCACCGGCTGGATACCCAATCTGACACTAAGCGGACTCAACATCATTAAAACTCAAACGGTTGGTTTTTTTGAAATTTTTGCAGCCTTATTGCTTCTGTACGGATGGACGTGGGGGAAGAAACATTTTCAATGGCTAGACCAAAGAGCAAAGGAATGGATAGACAAGAAGAGAAACTTGGCCTCGTCAGAAGGATCATTCAGTCAAAAAGACTTTCTCTCTAACCGTTGATCGAAAGTCTTGCTATTCCGTCATAAGTTGAGCTTCACGCTATAGTCTTTCATCAGATTTTATGTTATTGAACAATGCTGCCCTTCAGCGAAACAAAAAAGGCTGCCGGATGCAGCCTTCTTTATCGCACAATTGATCTTCATTAGCTCAATAAATATCACACACTAGTTGACACTATTGTTTCTTTATAATTTTGAAAATCAAAATAAAAAGGTGTTAAATTAATTTTGTTTTCGAAATCACCTTTGTAAAAATCCTTCCAAACGATTACATTGCCGATACGTTCGATTTTGGCAGAGATGAACCCACACTCTAAATCCCCGAAATGAGAGCAAACTAATACAGGAATTCGATACCTTGAACCTCCCACGACTGAAGTCGCGGGATTCTTGGGTAAAGCCGAGTAACCTCGACTAATTTACCAAGCTATCTCCGTAGTTCCTACGGTTACTGCCACTATGCAGAGAGTAGTCTTTTGCCTTCAGCAAGAATGTTTTGACTAGCGTTAATATCCCTTTGATGATGCGTATGGCAAGAAGGACATGTCCATTCACGTAGATTCAAGTTCTTTACTTCCTTGTTCTGATAATGACACTTCGAACAAAGTTGAGAAGAAGCGAATGTTTTGCCTACTGCAACTACGGTACGCCCGAACCATTTCGCTTTATATTCAAGCATGGTGCGGAACTGATACCAAGATACTTCGCTGATGGCTTTCGCCAACTTGTGATTTTTAAGCATGTTGGATACTTGCAAATCTTCAATCGCAATCATGTCGTGGTTTTTGACAATCTGCGTTGAAATCTTTTGCAAATAGTCTCTTCTTGCATTCGCAATACGCTCGTGGAGTCGAGCCACTTTCACCCGTTGCTTGTTCCAGTTGGATGATCCTTTCTTGCGTCTGGAAAGTTTGCGTTGTTCACGGATCCATTTTTTCTCTAACTTGCGTAGGAATTTAGGGTTTGCAAATACTTCTCCGTTGGAGAGTACAGCAAAATCCTTTAGCCCCATATCAATACCTACATCCTGATTCATTTGGGGAAGTGGATTTACTTCCATTTCCACTAAGATGGATACAAAGTATTTACCACTTGGATTTCGTCTAACGGTTGCAGACAAAATACGTCCCTCGACTTCTTTAGATTTAGCAAACTCTACAAGTTCAAGTTTGGGAAGTTTAATCTTGTTCCCTTCTATCGCAATATTTCCGTTTGTTTGTTTGGTGGTATAGGATTGAACCTGATTCTTCTTGCTCTTGAAACGTGGAGCATCGTTCTGCTTCTTAAAGAAGCGAGTGTAGGCATCAGCTAAGTTCTTCAAGGAAGATTGAACAGCAATGCTATCCACTTCTTTTAGCCATGGGAATTCTTTTTTAAGGCTTGGTAGTTCGGACGAACAAGCGTTGTAAGTCAATCCCTTACCCGTTTCCTTGTATGTCTCGTTCCATTTGGCTAAAAAGTGATTAAACACAAAACGAGAGCATCCAATGGTTTTTGCGATGGAAGTTTCTTGTTCTTTGTTGGGGTATATACGGAACTTGTAGGCTTTGTTAATCAGCATGGGTTCCACCTCACTTTCTGATTTTGGATATACTTTCTTATTTGCTCCTCCGTTTGTTCGCTGACGGTTGCTACAAAGTAAGAAGGGTTCCACATATTACTTCCCCCTAGCTTCTTTTTAAGTTGGGGGAACTCTTTGAATAGCAATCTTGCAGACACACCCTTGAGAGCTTTGATCATGTTTGGTATGGAGTGTTGCGGAGAACAGTCGATTAAAAGATGGATATGATCCACTTCTGCTTCTATTTCAGTTATCAAAGTTATTGTCCGCAGCAATTTGACGCAATATATCTTTTAATTTTGACTCCACTTCGCCAGTTAAAAGTTGGTGACGGTATTTCACACACCATACGACATGGTATTGGATGGAATAGACATATCCTCGTCCACGTTTAACTTCTGACATATTTACCCACCTCTTAATTATAAGATAACATATGTTGGATGTTCAACGTGCCAAAAGGCACGCCACATCCGAGCGTCCATTCATCTCACAACTGAAGTCACGAGTGTTCTGGACGCAAATCATAAATTCAAATGTTTCATCATCCATATCGTGCATGGTCAGCTTAGCTTCCTCGGTATGTGGGTATTTCTCCTAGAACTGAGTTCTTTAATTATTCCGTAAAATTCCACTTCTTTTGGTTCGTTCGATCGATTTACGACCGTAAAACCCCACCTGCTCTGACCCTTTCGGTCGATAAACGGAAAAGATTCGATTACAAATGGTTCTACCACACCCAAAGTGACCTGCCACCCTGCGCTGATTATAATTGTATTTCTAAATGTGGTCATGGTAATCACGCCTCTAGTTGATCCTGGACCGATAGTCAGTTTGGGGTGAACGATGCGCAAAAACCCGTCTCCAATGTCTTGTTTTATACGTGCATTTTTGGCAT
>JAKFCU010000099.1:0-1647 GCA_036676475.1 Brevibacillus sp. | reverse complement strand
AAACCCGCGAGCCGGCGGGTTTTAAGGCGGCGCAGTATAGCCTAACGACACAAAGATCGCCCCCCCTGCATGACCGTCCGTCGCCGGTCCAGGCGCCGGGGTTCGGGGCCTTGCTCTCTATAAGAGGTAGCGAGCGCCCGCAGCCCCTTGAGCTGGCTGACCGTCCGGGAGCAAACTGCCAGCACAGCCCCGCCGCGCCAGCAGGATATGGAAATCCGGATGCCCCTTCGCTACCCCGCCCAGTCGATAAGTCTATGCCCGGAATATCAGCAGGGTTTGTCGTGCCTTGGCTTTGTCAGTTTTGCGGAAAGTTAGTGATGGCTGGATATGGCGAGCGGGTGTTCGGATATGGGCATAAGCGTCCAGACATGGAAACTATTTCCATATCTAGGCATGTCGGATAATCACTAGTTAGGCCGCCAGAGACTTAGGGAGCCTGTATGTCTCTTAGAAAAAAGAAACCGGAAATTAAACGACTCATAAGTGCATTTGAACGTGAGGCTGATAAATTTCACGAAATTTCTTTTAGCGTATTCTATATCACTGACAAAGGCCCAATTGACTCCAGGAAATTTATATCGCCAAACCACACAATAATGCTGTGGCAGTACTATGGGAAAATTGAGCCTGAAAACGGAGCTGAAAGGCTTGTCCAAAATCTAAAGGATAGCGACCTTCAATGGGGGTTGAGAGGCGCAAAATTATCTGCATTCGCTGTAGTGGAAGGTGAAAGTTGTGGCCTGTTTTGCCGAATGGCAAAAAGAGCAGGCAGCTTATTTAATGAAAAAGAATCAAGCACAGTAAAATCGCGTGTAGTCGAGGACATCTTAGAGGCTGAAAAAGATGGTGTCTCTACGCCAGCAGCAGCCGTTAATTCTAATGAAATGGCGATTTGGTTAAATTATCTTCTTTACTACATATCCAAGGTGAATCCAGGAAAAGAAAAGGGGCAAAAAATTGAGCCCGATCCTTTTTCTCTGTCTCTATTAGCTTTAGAAGACCTTTTAGAAACCCCAAAAATTGAAAGAGTAGATAAGTCATTGAGCAAAGTTAGTGAAATAAATTTCAAGGTAGCTTTGTCATTCCCAGGCGAACATCGCACATACGTATCAAAAGTTACTGATATCCTAAGAGTTAGCCTAGGCAAAGACCAAGTATTTTATGACTACGACTACCAGTCACAACTGGCAATCCCCAATTTAGACACCATGCTACAGAGCATATACCGAAATAATTCTGACCTGGTCGTTGTTTTCTTGTGCAAAGAATACGCAGAAAAGGAATGGTGCGGACTAGAGTGGAGAGCAGTCAGGGACATAATTAAATCCAAGGATAATGATAAAATTATGTTCATCCGATTTGACAACGAAGAAATAGACGGCGTGTTTTCAATCGACGGCTATATAGATGCGAATAAATTCTCAGAAGAAAAAATTGCTCAATTTATTTTAGAGCGCGTACAGCTATCTTCTAATGTAAACGCCTAACAACTGTATATGGACTCTCCCCACAAGTAGTGAGAAATAGCTTTTCCAACCCTGTCGTCAGCGGTGAATATGAAATTCAAAGTATCCGAAAAACACAAACGTCAAGGAAGGCGAAAAGCGCTATTCGCGGCAGCCCTTGTTATCGTGTTAATAGCTGGCT
>JAKFCU010000098.1:0-155509 GCA_036676475.1 Brevibacillus sp. | reverse complement strand
TTGGCATTCCATGTTGTCCAGGCTCTAAATACGGGTTAAAGCCTCTTAATACAAGATATTCTACTGCAACATATAAAGTGAAAAGAACCGGTCATGGACCGGTTCTCTACTTATTGATTGGGGTATAATCTACATTCGGCGTAAAATTATTCCCGGCATTCCAGATTAAGAACTCCTGAATTCCAGCTTCATTTAATGCCTTGATTTGCAGTTCAACCTCCTTTTTTCCGTAAGGAATATAATTTCCTTTCCCCAGCCAAGGTGCCGTGAAATCCTGTATCCAAGGGCGAGAAATCGGGGGCTTCTCTAATTGAGAGAGCTTTTGCTTTTCCATTTTTACATATTCTTGAACTAAGCGATAAGGATCAACATCAGGTTTTGGAATCTTAAAATAGCCTGGTCCCCAATGACTGGGATAAATCATAGAGCTAATAACATCTACGTTCTCGCTAATCAAATTGAAGTTTTGCCCGATACCTGGTGCCTCTTGTAGCGTAGCTGTATACCCAAAGATATCCACCGACACCTTAACGCCCATTGGTTCAAGTTCTTTTTTCGCATACCCTACAAAATCCGTGACAGCCGTAACCCTAGCTTTGACGGCATCATACTCGGGCTTTGGCGGTTCCAGAGGCATTGGATTAAGCTGCTCGGATATTGGAGTCTGGGAGGGCACTGCTGCAGATGCAACGGCAGGAACGCTGCCCGCCCCTTTGATGGCCTCGGCAGGTGGGGTCGATTCCCGCTGAACTGCCATCGCTTCTTTCTGCTTTAGTTCCCATTCGGACTTCTGTTTCTCCCATACGGTTTTCTGCTCTTTCCATTCGTCCATCAGCCTTGAATCTAGCTTTTCCTTGGTGTATTCCCCCATTGAATAAGAAAGCAATTTGTCTCTCTTTTCAAAGCCTTCCGGAAAACGCACATAGTCAAATTGAATCTCCTGAAAGCCAAGTTTAGCCGCTTGTTTAGCAATTTCCACATTGTGTTTCCAGACAGAGTTCATAAAAGGATTGACAAACGCTTCTCCACGGCGATTTTTCCATAGCTGCCCCTTATTGTTAAAGGAATAATCAGGATGCTTGGAAGCTAAAACCGAATCCTTGAAGACGACAATTCGAGCGATCGGGTAGATATTGTGATCAGAGAGTGTTTTGATCAGAGCTTTTGGATCTTTAATAAAAGGTTTACTGTAAGGAGCTAAGTCACCCTCCATAGGATAGGTAATCCATCCATCATCATCTTTAATATCGATCACCATGGCATTTAAATCCGATTGATCGAGGAGCTTTACAAGCTCAGGAAACTTTGCTCCCCCTGCCGAATGGCCGGTCACATAGATTCCACGAACGGCATCCGGATATTCGAAAGGCGGGTGATCCGGTTGAACGGGAGGTATCTGCACTGGTTCTGTTTCATGCTGAGGTTGATTTTTGCCAACAGCATCAGGTTTCGATGTTTCATTTTGGGGTTGCTCAGAATGGGATGGAGGTTTGTTTGTAGGTGAATCGGGAGGGGCCGGCTTCTCCTCCACGGGAAGCGTGGTTGCAGATTGGCTGCACCCAGAAACCATGTAACTAATACTAGCCACTAACAGCAGGATGATCCAAGTTTTCCTCATATAGCTACTCCTCTTTTTCAAATTTCTGTTTATCTATGTATGGCAACTCATGATTATCTTGTACTCCATTCTATGCTTGACCTTCGAGTAACATGAACTGTAACCCAAAAGCCGACCTGGTAAGATCCATTATACTAGAGAATGCAGGAAGATGGGTGTTAAGGTATAATCATAAATAGTGGAAACAAGAAAGGATGAGAACATGAGAAAATACCTTTGCATGATGTTAGCTATGGCCATGATGGTAATCTTGTCTGCCTGCGGGGGCAATGAAGAAGTAAAATCTGAGCGCGGAGAAACATCTAAGAAGCAGTGGGACACGCCTCCAGCGATGGCTATCGATTCCAATAAGAATTATGAAGCAACCATACATACCAATAAAGGAGATATCACTATCGAATTGTTTACAAAGGATGCTCCACAAACGGTGAACAATTTCATCTTTTTAAGTAAAGAAAACTTTTATAACCAGGTTCTATTTCATCGCATCATTAAAGGCTTCATGATTCAAACCGGTGATCCCCAAGGAACGGGAGCAGGCGGACCCGGCTATTCCTTTGAAGATGAGCTCCCATCCCCTCACACGTATGAAAAAGGGATCGTCGCAATGGCGAATGCCGGACCGAATACCAATGGAAGCCAATTTTTCATTTGTAATGGCCCTGACAGCGAAAACCTCAATAGTATGCCAAACTATACCATTTTCGGTCGAGTCACCGCTGGAATGGATGTAGTGGAAGGAATTTCCAATGTCAAGGTAAAGCAAAGTCCGATGGGCGAACCTAGCCAGCCTACTGAAGAAATTTATATCAAGAGTATTGATGTATCCGAAAAATAAAAATGCTTTAAACCCACCTTTATTTAGCAAGGTGGGTTTTTTTTTAAGAAAGCTACTAGCTTAGCTATTGCGTATAATACTTTCCGATAAGTAAGAAAAAGGGTTACCAAATATCTAAGGAACCCGATTCCTGTTGATTATATAGAACTATTTTACTGGGAACCGCTTGCTTTCCCCATAAATCCCTAAAGCCTTCACCTCTACAAATACTCTCTCCGGGTAACGAAAGCCTGTTAATTTCCCACCAAACACACAACCGGTATCTATATTGAGAACATTTCTCTCCCATTCCGGCTCATGAATAGGGGTATGTCCATGTACGAGCAATGCTTTGCCTTTATAGTGCTTGACAACAGGGTCCCGCTCTGGTAGTCCGTGATAATCCAGCTTTCCAGTAGGAAAGCCATACAGACAGGTTTCACGCAACCGCTTATGATTCGTCCCAATGTAATCAGAGCGGATCCCAGCATGTACAACAATCAATTCTCCTTGATCTAAAACAAAATAAAGGGGTAGGCTTCGAAGATAAGCTTCGATCCATTGTTTTGTCGCCTTGGGATCTTCTGTTTGTTCAATTTCCGCTACCGTTGTCTCCAATCCATGCTTCACCTGCACGTTTCTTCCCTGGCACCAACGCAGCAGCTTATCATCATGGTTACCAGGACAATGCAAAGCCAATCCTGTATCCACTAAACGTTTCACAAGCATGATTACAGATAAACTTTTTGGCCCTCGATCACATAGGTCACCCAGAAAAATAAGTTTGCGATCTTCTGGATGCCGATATTGACCATTCTTTTCTTCATACCCTAGTTTCCCCAGAAGCAAGATGAGTTCCTCATAGCACCCATGCACGTCTCCGATTACGTCCACTTTACGGATGTGATGATATTCCATTTGTCTACCCTCATTTCCTCTATATTCCCTTATTGTTATCTTCTTACCAAAATGTATCCCAGAAAAAATCCACTCAGCAGTCCACCCAAATGTCCAGTAATACTAATACCAGGAAATAAAAAAGTAGAAATCACGCCAAACAACAAGATAGGCATAATAACTTGTCTTGAGTATCGGTCCATAATATCCTTGCGGTATCGGACTAAATAAGCGTAAAAACCATATACCCCGAAAATAGCGCCTGATGCCCCAGCTGCAAGGACCGCCGAGGAGAAGAGAAATGTTGCCATAAAACCTGTGAATCCTGTAATGAGATAAACAAAAAGATATCGCCATTTACCCAGTATGATTTCTAATCCCGGGGCAAAAATCAAGATCGAAAAACAATTAAATAAGAGGTGCTCCCACCCCATATGTATAAAAATCGGGGTAACCAAACGGTATACCTGACCTTCAAGGATGGCCTGTTTGAAGTAAGCCCCAGTATGAACTAGCACATCCGGATTCGTTGATCCTCCCTGCCACGTCATCCATGCAAAAACAAGCACATTAATGAGCAGGAATAAGGAAGTAAGCGGATAGATGCGAATATAGGTCCGCCAATCTTCATTGCGTACAAACCACGACATAATCCAACTCCTTTCGCTCCTACAGAATTGTTATCCTATTATAACAAGGATATGACCAAGATGAAATAGAATGACTAAGTGTAAGAATGCTACTAACATAGCCGTTTGCGTATAATACTTTCCGATAAATGTAAAAATGCTACTAGTGTAGCCATTTGTATATAATACTTTCCAATAAGTGTAACAAATAAGGTATCAGCTGAATATCTATAAGAAGAGTCCTTTTCCCCTAGATAAAAATAATTCTAATTTGGTATTGAGTCTAATCTAAAAAGGTGTATAATATTACTATACACACAGTGTTAATATCGTGAATTCAGCACAAGTTTAAGGAGCGATTCATATATGACCAAGCTAAAACTAAAAAATCGTGAACTCAGCACTCCAGAATTTTTGAAAAAATTGCAGGATATCCAACGAGAAGCCGGTAAGCTAAAGCGATCTGCCATGCTAAAAGGATCAATCGCTGAAACGGAATAGTCATCACGTAAAAGAGGTTAACCCTACGAATATGCAGGGTCAGCCTCTTTTCTTTATACACGCAAAAAGGGTGTCCCGCCAGAATTCCAGCTTTTAGGACAACCCTTCTTAAACACTTATGCCGTTTCTTCGTCTTGTTCATCCGGAAGGAGAATTTCAAACACTTCCCCATGCTGAAGGATGGTAACTCCTTTTTTCCTGATCTTCAAAACAGCCACTTCTGGCTTTTGCCGCATTTTTTCTATATAGTCCTCAGGCACCTCACCAGCGTCACTAACCGTAATGCCATCTACTTCAACTTCCTCATGTTCTTCTAGAGAAAGATCTAAAATCTGTTCATAAATATCGGAAAACACTTCAAAATCCTTGGTGTATACACTAATACATTTCATGCTCTAAATCCTCCTTTAAGTTGAGAAAGAAACTCACCTCATGTTCCTTTTCCTGTTTACGATGAATATCAGTAGGTCCCATTGGACCGGTGGTGTTCAATAAGAGGCAAATTCAGGTAACGAGATGATATCCCGCCTATTGTAACATATTTTTTCAAATGATTAATAGACTAATACGCAAAATGATGCCGACCAATTTCCGCGATGACCACCCGGGTTCGGATCCATTTGCTCCTGGCGGTTGTTGGATTATAGAAGAATAAGGCTCCCTCCGTAGGGTCCATTCCTTTCAAGGCCATTTTCGCTGCTTTATAAGAATCGGAGGATGGGATAACTTGATATATTCGTCCATCTGCTACTGGAGAAAATTGATAGACATGCTTGACTCTCTGAAAAATCACATCCGTAATCGTATCCGGATATTGCTTATGCATGACCCGATTAAGCACCACACTTCCGACGGCCACTTTACCCTGCAGGGATTCACCACCCGCTTCAGCTTCGATAATCTTTACAAACCAATCATAATCATGTTTGGTAAGGACAATTCCTTTATGGAAAGTCATTAGATCTGACGATTTTCGGGGAATCACCAATTTGTCACCCGGATAGATCAGGTTACTTTTGATTCCATTTGCTTTCTTTAAAGAGTTTACGCTAATCTGGTTGATTCTTGAAATCGCCCATAGCGTATCTCCCTTTTTTACCTTATAAACTATCGATTCCACCGCTAAGGCATGACTGACAAATAAGCATGACAGCACAAGGCAGATCGAAAGCATTGACCACTTCTTATGCATACGTTCCTCCTACTCATGGTTCACTATATCCTCTGGTGTTTTTCCCAACCCATCCTTACCTAACATTTCCAGTTCATTGTTGGAATATACATCCAGAGAGGAGGTTTGTCTCATGCCATACATTCGCTCAGCTTTCACGCCATTGCGTTCTTTATTCACGGTACATCTCGTGTTTTCTATCATCTTTGCCTTTGCCAATCTGTTTATGAACATATATCTATGGGATACAGGAAAATCTTTTTGGAATATTGGTGTTTTTAATCTCTTTTCTGTTGTTTCCATCTTTCTCGCTTCCCTGTTAGGAGCTTATTTTCTTCAGTGGATGGGCACTCGCTCCACCTTTATCGGGTCTTCGATATTAGCTCTTTTTCTATTTTCTTACCTTTTTCTGTCAGGGCCAAACAAGGCGTCCGTCCTTCCCCTCTTGGGCATGCTCTATGGCGGCTATGTGGGATTGTTTTATATCGGCTTTAATCTGCATATCCTGTGGCTATCCAAAAACTCGAACCGTTCCCTGCTCATTGGGTTGGAGTCGACCATCACCACCTTGGCTCAGCTTTTAACCCCCTTATGTGCTGGATTGTTCATCACAAGACAAGGGTATCCGCACACCTTCCTCCTGATTACCTGTCTCTTGCTTTTTCAGTTCGTCCTTAGCTTTCGCATACCAAGCATGAGAATGAAGGAGCGTTATCGGAAACGCTATTTTTTTCTGGCCGAAAACGAAAGGATGGCACAGATTGGATTCGCATCCGCTTCCTATGGATTTTACTTCGCTTTTGTACAAATGTCCTACGGATTATTTTTTTATTTCTTGATTCAGGATGAACTTCAATTGGGGTTATGGAATTTTATATTTGGAGGTGTGAGCGCCTTTATGTACTGGTTTGTAGGTAGAACTTTAAACCAGACAAATCGGGACATTTTTTTAAGTATGGGCATGATCGCTTCCATGGTTATCACGTTAACCCTTTTATTGTCCGCTCCATTTTGGTTTGTTCTGTTTAATTTGACGGTTTCCGTTTCTTTACCCATGCTGTGGATTCCAACCAAAGCTACTCATTATACCCAAATGATTGATATAGCGGAGCAATATGAAAAAGAATCCGGAAGCAGGTTAGGCCGAATGATGCAGCTGCTTGTTTTTCGAGAATTTTCGATCAGCCTCGGGCGAATTTGCTTTTTTCTGCTTATGGTGATGGGATTTGATTTCGGCTGGGGGGCTTCGTACTATATCATGCTAATGCTCGCTTGCTTTATGCCGCTAGGGATTTGGGTGTTAGGAAAACCAAAATAAACTTGGACTTCCTGTCATGAAGAAGAAGAGGCTACCATATGTATGGGTAAGGAGGGATGAACGCATGATTCCAAGAAGGCCTCTTTCATTTACATTTTCCGTTCTGTGCTTAGTTTCGCTCCTATTAATTTTTAACGTCTCCTATTACTTCTTGTTGGCCACGATCATCCTACTCATACTGCGATTTCAGGTTCCCTTCAACCATTCAAAATGTCCACGATGTCGAAAAGACAATAAATTGGAGCCTTGGGTCACAGACTACCCCTGTGCTTGCTGCAAAACGGCATTAATCAAAGATAAAAACGGTTGGTCCCGAACGAAGGAAAAGGGAAGTCCCATTTAAGTGGACTTCCCTTTCTGTTATTCTTGGCGTATAGGAAAGTATACCTTTCTTCACTTTTCTTCTCCACATAAGTGCAACTAAAACTAGGCACCAGCCAAGTTTTCTTTATACTTATCGGAAAGTATTATACGCATAGGGCTACGCTAGTAGCTTTCTTAGACCAACGTCTCTAATTCATCAAGCAGACGTTTAAATACATCCAATGCACTTTGAATCGGAGCTGCTGTGGTCATATCCACCCCGGCAGCTTTCAGCAGCTCAAGCGGATAATTGGAGCCACCGCTCTTCAAGAAATTCAGGTAGCGTTGGACCGCTTGTTCACCCTCACCCAGGATCTGCTGGGACAAAGCGGTGGCGGCGGAGAATCCCGTAGCATACTTGTACACATAGAATGCATTATAAAAATGAGGGATTCTTGCCCACTCCATTTGAATGTCTTCATCGATTGTCATATTTTCTCCATAGTAATCTTTATTCAGATCTCGATACATGGAACAGAGAGCTTCCTCCGTTAACGCTTCTCCTTTTTCCACTTTTTCATGAATCAGCTTTTCAAATTCTGCAAACATGGTCTGACGGAATACCGTTCCCCTAAATTGTTCTAGATAATGATTGAGCAGATACATCTTTTCTTTTTTGTCTGTCGTGTTCTTCAGCATCCAATCAACAAGAAGTGATTCGTTTACAGTAGAGGCGACTTCCGCGACGAAAATAGTGTACTGGGCGTTCACGTAAGATTGTTCTTGATCGGAATAATAGCTATGAAGGGCATGCCCCATCTCATGGGCTAACGTAAACATATTGTCCACATTATCCTGGTAGTTCAACAAGACATAAGGATGGGTTCCATACGCTCCCCAGGAATAAGCGCCGCTCGTTTTCCCTTCGTTTTCATAGACATCGATCCAGCCTTTTTCCCGAGCCTCCTGGAGCAATCCCGCATACTCTTCTCCTAGTGGAGCTAACCCTTTCATCATTGTCTCATAGGCTTCCTGATAGCTCATCTTCATGTTTACTTCCGGGACCATCGGAACATAAATATCATACATATGCAAGTCATCTATCTCCAGCATTTTCTTCCGCAATTCCACATAGCGGTAAAAAGTAGGAAGATTGTTTCGAACGGTTTGAATGAGGTTATCATAGACCTCTACCGGAATATTGTCATCATCTAAGGAACCCGTCAGCGCAGACTCGTATTTTCGTACCCTAGAGTAAAAGACATCCTTTTTCACGCTCGCATTCAGCGTAGCAGCAAAGGTATTTTTGTTTTTCCGATACGTTTCATACATCGCATCAAAAGCCGCTTTCCGAACCTCGCGATCAGAGGATTCCATAAACTGGACGTAACGCCCGTGGGTTAATTCCACGAGATCTCCCTCTTCATCTTTGATTTTCGGGAATTTCAGGTCCGCATTATTCAACATGCGAAAAATATTCCCGGGGGCACCTGCCAGTTCCCCTGCTTGAGCGAGAAGTTCTTCTTGCTCTGCAGAAAGGATATGGGCCTTTTGACGAAGAAGCTCTTGTAAATAAAAATCATATTCAGAAAGACCCGACTCCGAAGCTATATATTGTTTTAGCTGATCTTCTGGAATGGATAGGATTTCTGGTACGATAAAGGAGGCCGCACTTCCCACTTGTACGCTTAGACTAGATGCCCGATCGGTTAAAGCTTGATATATCGTGTTGGCATTGTTCTCATCGCGGCGCATGCGGGCGTATACAAACAATCTTTCCATCAAAAGAGAGATGTCCCCTTTTAACTTTAAACATTCTAATAAATTTTGGGCGGAATCCGCTAGGTTCCCTTTATACTGATCTAGCTTGGGAAGGAGGTCTTTGAGTTGGGCAAATTCTTTTTCCCAATCTGCGTCACCCTGATAAATCTCCTCAAGGTGCCACTTAAAAGCTGCATCTACTTCATCACGCTTCAGAAGTTTTTTCTTGTTTTCTTGTTCCATGTCCATTCCCTCCTTATTTACATTCAACCTATCCCTCTATTGTAACGTAATTAGCAAAAATAGGTAAAGTATTCAATGGGTAAGATTACCATTATGGGAGATACTATTCAATACTAACATTAGTATTGGAGGAATTCCCTTGCCTTACATCATTAGCACTGGTACTGCCAAACCTCCTTATGTGATTCATCAATCGGATGCTAAGCCCTTCATTCGAGATCTGTTCGCTGATATTTTCTCTGATATTGACCGTTTATTGCTTCTTTTTGAAAATACACAAATTGAAACCAGGCATTTCTGTATTCCCTTGGACTGGTTTCGCGAAAATCATACCTTTCAAGAAAGGAATGCGCTCTACATCGAACATGCCACCGCCTTATCCGTTCAAGCTTTGCAAGCTTCCTTACGCTTAGCTGGTTTAGAGCTGAAGGATCTCGACCATTTGTTTGTGGTTTCTAGCACCGGTCTATCTACGCCGAGTATGGATGCTCGAATCCTCAATGAGTTAAAAGCACACCCTCACCTGAAACGCACGCCAATCTGGGGACTAGGCTGTGCTGGGGGCGCA
This sequence comes from Brevibacillus sp., assembly GCA_036676475.1. GTDB lineage: Bacteria > Bacillota > Bacilli > Aneurinibacillales > RAOX-1 > LC029. The sequence goes on along the minus strand of JAKFCU010000098.1, from coordinate 145,683 downwards.
GCAGGTCTGTCCCGTGCCTTTGATTATGTATTGGCTTATCCGAATCAAATCGCTGCCGTTATAGCGGTTGAGTTGTGCGGGTTAACCTTTCAACGCAATGATTTAACCAAGAGCAATTTGGTTGCCACCTCCCTCTTTGCGGATGGAGCAGGGGCTGTAGTCGTTGCCGGTGATCAGGCCAAGGTGAAATCAGGTCTGCGGATCAAGAGTAACCGAAGTACGCTATGGCCGGATACATTGGACGTGATGGGCTGGGATTTTTCCTCTTCAGGGTTTCATGTCATCTTCTCGCGAGATATCCCCACCTTTGTCAAAACAGAAGTGGCTCAGGATATTCGCGGCTATTTGAACGAACAAGGCATCCCATCCCCCGACCATTTCATTTTTCATCCTGGTGGGAAAAAGGTGTTGGAGGCGTACCGGGAATCCCTGGAAATACCATTAGGGAAATTAGATCTATCTGAAAAGGTTTTGCGTGAAAATGGAAACATGTCCTCATGTACAGTTCTTTATGTACTGGATGAATTTGTGCGGGGGAATCGAATTCAGTCAGGGGAAGTTGGGCTGATCAGTGCCTTAGGCCCTGGATTTAGCTCGGAACTGTTACTTTTGGAGGGGGAAGAAGTTTGAGTCCTTACTTTATCCTATTATTTTCAATATTAGTAACCCAGCGCTTGGGTGAACTGGTTTTAGCCAAAAGAAATACAAAATGGATCCAAGAACAAGGCGGAGTGGAAGTTGGACAAAGCCATTATAAATATATCGTTATGATTCATGTGGGCTTCTTACTCAGTCTGTTAGGAGAGGTCCTCTGGGGAGAAGCACAAGCACCTACCTGGTTTGGAGTTCCTTTTCTTTTGTTTAGCATCATCCAAATCGCAAGATATTGGTGTATTTATTCGTTGGGGACCTTTTGGAATACAAGAATTTTTATTTTGCCTGAACATTCTCCGATAAAAAAGGGGCCTTACCGTTGGGTAAAACATCCTAATTATTTAATTGTGATGGTAGAGCTGTTGGTCTTCCCTCTTATCTTTGGGGCTTATTATAGTGCTGTCATCTGGTCTGTTGTGAATTTTGCTTTTCTTACCCTCGTTCGGATTCCGGTGGAAGAGAGAGCCTTGCAAGGAGAATTTCTGAACACTGTCGATTAGGTGTCGTCGTAGGTAGGGCTGTAGAGGTTTGTAAATAACAGTATTTACGAAACTGTCAATTGACGTTTGTCTAGTTTGTCTAACCGGAGTTTTTCCGCTTATCGGTCCTTTTTAGGATTAAAATTGGTATATAATCGGAAAAATTCCGGTTATTTCGACTGAATCCTTTGTATTGGACAAGTGAATCGGAGAATTTCCGGTTACAACGGTACATGTCTTCGTGAATAACGTTATTTTACACCCCTTCCCTAGGAAAGAAGGCTTAGCCGGCGCCAAGCCTTCCGAATAGTCAACCTGATTGATAGCCAAGATATCTACAGCTCCATCCTCGCTGCCTTCAGTTTAATATAATCGGCTGTCCGTGCCGCAAGGGCCATCACAGTATTCGTCGGATTGCCTGCTCCTGAAGTGACAAAAATGCTGGCATCACAAATAAAAAGATTGGGGATATCGTGACTCTGGCCAAATGAATTGACAACAGAAGACTTAGGGTCATCCCCCATCCGGCAACCTCCCATGAGATGAGCACTATCGGGAACCACATACTCCACTTTTCCACCCGCGGCTTGGATGATCTCTCCCATTTTATCGACGGCATGACGGATCAGCTTCTGATCATTATCCCCATAGCTAAAGGTCACTTTTGCCCGGGGCAGGCCGTATTCATCCTTTTCTTCAGCTAACCGAATCGTATTATGCGGATCGGGCAGCACTTCTCCCACAAGCGTGACTCTTCCATAATAGTTATAATCCAGGACGGTTTCCCGAAGTTTTTTCCCCCAAAGCAGTCCGTTCTGGGATTTGGAAATGCCGTTAGCGAAGGAAACAGGTCTTGTACCATGAGCATGAAGCGTATATCCCCTTACAAAGTCATGTTGGGGATCGGTTCGGTAAAAGGCTTGGGTGGATGCTAAAACCGGGGTCCCTTTATACAAACGGATTTCCTCGTCAAATTTCCCGTACACATCATGGCTACTGTGCGTCATAAATCCTATTCCGACCATGCCGCTGCTATTGGCTAGTCCATTTGGAAACTGGGCATTGGCTGAATTAAAGAGCAATCGTGGGGTCTCTACGACATAAGCCGACAGGATCACCATTTTAGCCTTTTGCACATATGCCTTCCCATCATGAATAAACTCAACACCCTTTACCTTTCCATCCGACCCCATTAGAACCTGCGTGACCATGCAGTCTGCGAGAACCTCGGCACCGGCCTTAATGGCTTTGGGGATATGAACGATCAGCGTACTGAATTTCGCATCCGGCATACACCCCTGATTGCAAAAACCGCGATTTATACATGGGGGTCTACCCTCAAAGGGAGCAGAAAGGATTGCGAGAGGGGTAACAACACTCTCAATCCCGAGTTTTTCGCATCCATTCTGAAACATGTAAGCGTTTGGACTTAGCGGTTCCCGTTCCGGAAAGGGATACGGACCATGAAAATTTCCCCAGGGAAAGTACTTCGGTCCGGACACTGCGATCTCTTTTTCAATCTTGTCGTAATAAGGCTCAAGGTCTTCATAGGAAATGGGCCAATCATCGGCTACACCATCAATGGTCCGGGCTTTAAAATCTACATCGTGAAAGCGAAGAAACACACCGGTAAAATGAACAGTTCCACCACCTACTCCGCGTCCGCTATTGTTATGCCCCATCGTAAGCGGATGCTTTCCATCAACAATTCGCGTATCTTGCCAACCTAAATTTTTTCCCGTTAATTCATCGCTGGCAAAGTCCTTTTGCGGATCCCGAAAAGGACCTGCATCGAGGACCACCACCTTCATATGGGCCTCGGCCAGTTCTTTAGCCAATACTCCGCCTGCAGCCCCTGCGCCAACAATGACAACGTCCACTTCTTCCTTAGCAAATTTACGGTTTTTAAGCATTAATCACACATCCTCTTCCCAATCATGTTCCACAATATTTCAATGGGATAATCGATATCATAAAAAAAGAAGTTTGAGTCATAATAACTTAGGAAAAATTATTTAACAGAATGGTGGGAATGACCATGAATACGGATAAAGAGTTAAAGCAACTTGGATTAGAACAATTAGCTGAAAAACAAATGGAAGAAATGGATCAAATGCTTGCCCGACGACATCATTTGCAACCATCTACTCACACGGATGATAAAATAAGGGCTTCCACTTTGTCTGAATTGTTCTCTGGGCTGCCTTACAATCAGGATGACGAAAAGTAAGAAAGCTACTAGCGTAGCCATATGCGTATAATACTTTCCGATAAGTTTGAAAATAGCTCCTGGGAGAGATCGCTCCTAGGAGCTAATGTCATTTAGTTCATTCGTTTTCAGGTTGGGCTTCCCAAGGATCTAATTGCCCTTGCTGTGTTCTTACATAGCCGCGAGGATAGGCAGGGCCTCCATAACCGATTTCAGACCAGACCACCGGGTGTGAATAATAGGCTTCGATCGTCATAGTTAACAGCTTTTTGAACCATTCCACTTGAGGAATTCCTTTCCACTCCGCTTCAGAAGAGGCTTGTCCTACGCTCACCTCTTCAAGAAGTTGGCGACGGTCGGATGGATCCAAGGCTATGAAAGGGAACAAAAATTTTTGTTCAGCAGAACGTTGGAGAGCTTTCAAACCTTCACGAAGCAAGATTTGTCCTTTAGGAACCCCGGCCTTCCGCTGGCCTTCCCCTACGGACGAGGAAAGAGATTGATCAAGATGACCCAATATGTACTGAATGATGTCTTCGCGATCATCACCCACTAACTCTCCACAAATCCGTTTGAGGCTCTCCACTTCCTCCAATGTGAAGAACTGGTGTTCCTGCTCTCGCATGAGCCTAGAACCGACAATCTGTTGGGTATGATCGTCCCAATGGTCCTGTTCTCTCATTACATCATAAGAAGGATAATGGGATTTCTTTTCCATCTTTACTCCCTCCAATACATGACGATCAAAGCTAGAGTACTCATTGCGGTAAACATCAAAGGGAGAATGATAGGCGGCCCGATCAAGAAATTACGCAAGGCCCATCCCCCTACCCGAATACCTACCCCGCGAAAATGAAAATAAAAGCCTATCAAACCATCGATCAAACCAAGCCACATGAGCCATAGAAAAAGTGTCCCTAACCAATCCACCTTGTAAAAAGTAAAGGCAGTACCCACGATAAAAAATACCGGGGCGGCCAATACGGGAATCCACATGGCCTTATGATGGAAATTTTGCCGATAATGAAATAAAGTAACTTGAACTCCAATCAATAAAAAAGCCAGGCTCACAAACAGGATGCTAACACGATCTAACGGCCAACCGGCCCAGTTCATAACGACTCCTCCTCCTTCATCTCTTGGCATTCCTTCTACGTCAAATGGGGCTTGACGTTTGGAAAGGTTAAAGCTCCATAAGGCATAAATGCCATGGTTCCCAATTGGGCAAGAGTTTCGACACAAGCTCTTAGATTCTCAACTGGTTCAAACCCTACCAATTCCACAGAAGCTCTTGGCATTTCGGAATATAAATAAACTTGATGCTGCTCAAGCACCTTACCAATATGTCCAATCTTATGGGCACCTAAAACAAATTGTTGCTTCATCATCTGCTCTATTCTTTTATGGTCTTGAACGGTTTCCACCCAATATTGAAACATTCCATTTCCAAACATTTCCCTGCATTCAGCAATCAGCAGAATCTTTCCTCCTGGTTTCGTTATTTTCGCTGCATTCTGCAAGGTCTTAACCGCCTGATAAAGCTGCGTGTCCTTGGGATATCCGCCAGTCGAAGCAATAACAAAATCATAAGTCTTATGTACAGGCACAATAAAGCGCTGCCTCACTTGATCAGCTAAGTGACGATGGGCCAATTTAATATGCCCGGCCACGGCCTCGACGATTTCTCTGCGGTGGTTGACAACCGTATTAAATAAAAAGTGAATGTCAACATATTTTAGCGCTTCCTCCATATCTCGACGAAGCGGGTTTTCAGGATCACCAGGCTGTGCTTTCCAATGTAAGGATAATCCATGATTGTGTTCAATACACCGGGTTGAAGCTACACCAGGAACTAACGCTTTCACCCCACCGGAAAGTCCGGCTAATCCGTGTGGTTCCATATTACCCGTAGCGATACGAAGGTCTGCTTCAACTACCTTAGTCAAAATTTCGATGGGTGTTCCCAGTTGGGTATTCCCCACATAGGTACAATCTTCGGGTAGAGGGGAGTGGTTGATTACCTGAATGGATCGGTAAATGGGGTCCCCTACTAGTTGTCGAAGTTCTTCTTTCGTTTGCTTTCGATGTATCCCCAATGAGACGACAATCTTTATTTGTTCTTCCTTCATCCCTCCTTTTATTAATTCCTCTACTATGAAGGGCAGGAATACATGACTTGGCACTAACCGGCTGCTATCACTAATTAATATAACTGCCTGTTTCTTTCCTTGTGCAAGCTGCCAAAGGGGAACAGAGCCAACTGGATATTGTAATGCCTTGATGATGTTTTGTTGATCATCCCCATCGGAATTAGCACAATAGGATACAATATCTATCTCCTTTCCTTCCGGAATTTCAAATTCGATCGTTTCTTTACCGTAGCCTGCAGATAAAAGCATAGTCACCCTCAGTATCGTTTTTGCCTATTTTTACCACGTGTGGTGCTTCGTATAATCCTTCCCACTATTTTCCGGTTGTATCCTTCTCACATTCATTTTAAGTTGGGGTGGGAGGGTGATTTTAGATGTGGAATCAATATGTGTTGAAATGGAAATGGCGCAAGCTCCGTTTAAATATATGGAAAAAAAGATTACAAACCGAATTGGATTCAACGATGACCGCTTTTACGATTGATTTTCCTATATCACTCCATGTTTCCTGGGGGCCGTTTTATAATGGTGCAGCTATACTCGATCGAGATTTCAGGAAAGCCAAGATTCTGCTGCAAATTCCCTATGATCAATATGTGACGAATGATGAGATGAATGTTATGGAAATCTACCAACTCTCTCTTCGTGATTTGCCTTTCTTCATTTTAAATCATGAAGTGTTTCATCTCTTGGATGTCTTATCGATGCGGAATAAGAACGCAATGACAAAAAAGTTGAAAGATCACCATGTCCAAGCCAAACAGACGAAATCCTATCGCAACCTTAAGTTTGAACAAGAAGCGGATGCGTTTGCTTATCTTTGCTACCATGAAAAAAGAAGAAAAGCATGTTATACTTATGAAAAAGTATTATACGCATAAAGCTACGCTAGTAGCTTTCTATACTGATAGAAAAGAAATACGAGGAGATTCTTATGATTCGAGGCATGTCTTATCCTAAAGGGGTCTTTTATATGGATAAAGACCATATTGCCCATGCAACCATAACCAAAGATGGGGAAATTAAAACTTCACTCTTCTCCTTAGATTCGGAAGGAATTTTATTTTTTATTAAACAAACGCTTTTTACGATTCCCTGGTATTTTGCTCTCGGAATGCTACTTCTGGCCGCCTGGGTTGGTATACAGCCCGGGTTTCCGTTTTACTATCTCCTGTTGGCAGGCTTCGGGTATCATTTTATTTTCCCCTATCCACTTAAGCAATTTCACGGAGCAGAGCATAAGGTTTTCAGTCATCAGGGGAACAAATCCATTCAATCATTAGAAGACATCCGTAAGAGTGATATCGTAAATCGAAACTGCTCAACGAACGCGGTCACGACGTTTTATCTTCTTTTTATGATAGGCTTTATCCCTTTAGGCGGGAACGCGGCCGCACTTCTGGGCCTCTTGGGCATAAGCTTCGTTCCACGCTGGCTGAAAAAGGTAGACCAACGTTTGGTGTTTCCCATCTCTTCCTTTATCCAACGTAGGGTGACCACCACAGAGCCCGATACCAAGCATTTAAAAGTGGCCCTTTGTTCCTACATTAGTCTGAAACGGAGAAAAGCGATCAATGAAACTATTTTATTAGAGGAAATTCGCTTAGAGGAAGACAATCAACGAAAGAAATGGCTTTTGGAAGAAAGGGAGCGGATTATTAGCGAAACGGAATACAGGGAAATTTAAGCATTAAGGAAGGACCTACCGTTATTCCCAAGTAGATCCTTCCATTCTTGTTCGTTTTAAATTTCCTTTAATCGCTTGCTTATTTTCTCAAACCAGTCACGATCCTTGACATTCAGAGCCAAATCAGCCAATTGAAATAGGTGAGCCTTCTGAAGTGCGCGCTGTTCCTTATGAGATAAGTACTTTACTAGGTCGTAATGATACATTTCACATTTGTAGCCGTTGTTAAACTGCAGCAGATATTTATTGGTAAATTCATCGTACATGAGGATTTCAGCCACTTCGTCGAAGAAATGATTATTCGGATTTATGACCCTCACCATATCCCCCTTCTTGAAACGAACCTTCGTTTTCATAATCCTCTCACCCTCTAACCTGAGTTTCCTTAAGCATTGCTAACGTTTTGGTCTTATATACTATGCATGAAACCCTTGTTCAAATACGCCCTTTTTCATGAAGTGTGTCTATATGGACAATTGCGCATCATGAAGAAAAATCTGATACAATATGGGGATATGCTAAGATGAGGAGGATTTCCAATGAATGCATGGCTATGGATAGGACTAGGTATTTTCCTTTATTTGATCAAATCGTATTCTCCCTATCAGCGTTGGGTTTTGAACCGGCTGAGGAATAAGGGGGTATCCAAACCTGAGCAAAAACTCTCTCAGCGAATAAAGATATTAAATATCTTGGCTTCTGTTTATATTCTTGCAGGAATTGCCTTGTGGATCAGTCAAATCTAGAAAGAGGAACAAAGTATGTTTTATAACAATGAAGAGAAAAAGAAAGAACAACAGACGATCATCTCCAAAAGAGTGCAATTATTATTTACCGTTGTTTTCATCTTCTTTGCTGCCCTTATTTTTCGACTTGCCACTGTTCAAATTGTAAAGGGCGATGAATATTTGAAGATTGCCACCGAAAAATCGATTCAGAAGATCCCCATTGCCGCTCCACGCGGAAAAATTTTCGACAAGAATGGGCAAATTCTCGTAGACAATAAGGTTTCTTACACAGCGGTTTTCCATGAGGAAGATTGGATGACCAAAGAGTATATTCTAAATTTATCTGCGAAGGTTGCACCTGTCTTGAATTTACCCATTGAGGAAATTTTGAAAAAAATGGACACGGGGTACAACGAGAAGGGGGAACATATTGTTCGAAAAGATCCTAAGTTTTTAGAAAAAGACCTTAAATTTGATCTCAATATTAAAGAAATGTCCATTATCTCCGAACAGCGCACGGACTTGAAGGGAATCGAAGTGGTAGTAAAGCCTGTTCGCCAGTATAATGAGCAAATAGCCGTACAAACCATTGGTTTCGTTCGCCCATTTGCTGTAGCCAAAACAGTGCCAGGAACCGAAAAATACTATACCCAACGAAACGATATCTACCTCCCTAACCAATATGTCGGGATGGATGGTGTTGAATTTAGTTACGAGGATGTTCTTGTCGGCGAAAACGGAGCCAAAGAACTGTTGGTTAATGCCCGCGGAACCCTTTTAGAGGAAGTCTCTGTATCTAAACCCAAGCCTGGAAATAATTTGTTCCTGACAATTGACAGACGGGTTCAGGCAGAAGCAGAAGATTTTGTTCATGAATATTTAAAAAATCTTCGGGCCAGACCAGGTGCCCACACCGATGTTAGGCAGGCCAAGAATGCTTATGTCGTTGCTATGGAAACAAAAACAGGCAAAATTGCTGCCATGATCAGCTATCCCGATTATAACCCGAACGACTGGATCCGCGGTGTCGATCAAGAGATGTATAATGACATTCAATTTTCCATTAATAACGGAACGATCCGTACTGCTCCCCATGACGTAAGGCCAAAACCCATCAAAGAAGCAGAACGTCATCCAAGTTCTCTTGTAGCCAGTGGTTCGGTAATTAAACCCTTGACTGTATTGATGGGTTTGAATGAAAATATCATTACACCTTCTGACCGTTGGCGTGACCCAGGTGTCTATCGTTATGGAAAAGGAAAGGACAGTGTCCCCAATGCGCTTGGGCGTAACCTTGGTATGTTAACACCACAAATTGCCTTGCAAAAATCGGCTAACACTTACATGGCCCGAATTGCCGAAAATTGGGTGAAAACAGTAAATAAACCTTTAACGACTTTTCAGCAGTATCATCATCGTTTCGGATTAGGGATTGAAACGGGAGTGAGATTGCCATTCGAGAGTCCAGGGATTGAAGATTATGTGGAAACCAGTGATCGCATCAGTACATTAGCCGGTCTCGTCCAAGCCTCCTTTGGACAACAAGAGCGGTATACGGCCATGCAATTGGCTCAATATGTGACTACCTTAGCCAATAAAGGAAAGCGACTTCGCCCGCAGATTGTCGACCGGATTGAAAAGAACGGTTCAATCAGTCCTGTTGAACCTGAAATATTGAGTGAATTAAAGGTTTCCGATCAATATTGGAATGTCGTCTTGGAAGGGATGAGAATGGTAGGGCAGCAAGGCGGTACGGCTTATACTCCATTTAAAGGATTTCCCTACCCTATTGCTGCCAAAACAGGGACATCCGAACAGGATATGTATGTGGAATATGCTCCCGGTAAATGGAAAAAAGACAGGCGGGTGGAAAATGCTACATTTATAGGATTTGCACCTGCCAGTAATCCTAAGCTAGCCGTTGCGGTTGTCGTTCCTGAGGGGGGAAGAGGAACCAACTCTGCCTCTTATATCGCTAGGGGTATCTATGATATCTATAACAAACACATTGGTCTTGGGGACGGACCTCCTGCTTCACCCCCAACTGCAGGCTCAGAAACAAAGCCAAAACCTTAAAGAACAGGATTGTATCCTGATTAAAACCAGGGCATGATAAAATAAAAAGAGAGAGGACGTTGAACAATGGAAAAGCATGAAATCTATAAACAAGATAAATGGAATATGATCTTGGCTGAGGTGAAAGGAACCAAGATTGAGGTGAGAGAGATCTCAACCGAATGGGGCGAGGACAAACATATTTTCCACAGTAGACCTGAATTGATGAATTGGGTTCAAAGCCATTATAGGCCCGAGGAGTTTATCGGCCGTGAGGAAGATCTCGAACAAATCGTAGAAAACTTTAAGAAGATATAAAAAAATCTTTATCGTAGCAGTAATGATAAAAAGGATCTGAACTCTGCTGAGTTAGATCCTTTTTATCACTTATCAGTCAAGGCGTTAGAATACACCACACCCTCAACAACAAAAATATCGGCATCCCTATTCGTTGATAATATCTCTTCGGCAGTAGGATTTTCTATTTTAACGCTTTCTTGATTACTCGGTACAGTATTTGAACACCCAGCTACGATTAACAACGTAAGTATAAAACAAATTGCATATCTCACCTATATCCCTCCTCTTCATAATAATAATTAGACGAGATATCTGATTTAATTGTTCCGTTTTATTTCAGTATCCTGCCCTTTACTTCAATAAAAAAGACTGCAGCCCTCCTTCGCTCTCAATCCCTTCGCACAGCAAAAAAGCAGGGTGCTGATGTACGATCCCCTGCTATCAACCTTTTATTTTTTTCGCTTCACTTAATGCTCGGAAAAGCTATCATTGTAAAGTATCTTAAATTGATCTTATAAAAGGTAAAAAGGATCTGTCCCCGAAAGGCACAGATCCCTTTATTTAAGTTTTAATCGTTTCTTTCCTTCACGACAAAGATCATTCAAGGGACAAACTTCACAAGCTGGATTTTGTGCTTTACAATGATATCTTCCAAAAAAGATGAGACGGTGATGAGTTTGTATCCATTCTTCTTTGGGTACTTTTTTCATGAGAGAACTTTCCACTTCCAATACAGAATCTTTCCATCTACATAGTCCTAAACGCTTACTAACTCTTTCCACATGAGTATCTACCGCAATGGCTGGTACACCAAAAGCAGTAGATACTACTACATTTGCGGTTTTACGTCCGACTCCTGCAAGTTGTATTAATTTTTCATGCTCTTGAGGTACATGACCCTGATAGTCATCCACAAGTACACGACTTAACTTTTGTATATTTTTAGCTTTACTTCTGTACAATCCAATTTGTTTGATGTCTTCCTCTAATTCCTCAATTGGCACACAAAGGTAATCCCAAGGTGTTTTATATTTTTGAAAGAGTCTATGAGTGACTTGATTTACTTTTTTATCCGTGCATTGAGCTGACAGAACAACCGCAATAAGAAGTTCAAAAGCATTAGAATGATTTAATTCACAATGAGCGTCGGGAAACATTTCTGTCAAGGTATCTAATACTCTTCTTGTATTCTGTTTATTCATCACTAATCACCAACTCTATAATAACAAAAAGAAACAAGAATTAACATTAAATTAAGGGTGTCGAGTAAAAAAAAATCAATCTTTATATGAGTAACCCGTCGACTATATAGCCTTCACTCTTATTCTCCTACTCCTTATTTATAAAAAATTAAATAGCTTTAGATTTCAATACGATGTATACCGTGGATTGGTTTAAGTATGAAGAATCTTCATATGTCATAGCTTATGACCCTAAAACATTCAAAGAGCTTTGGCGGACACCACTCAGCCTTGTCCCCTGATGACAAATATTTATATGTTGCTAATCAATACGGCGACTCGATATCGGTTATCGATCTTCAATCCAAGAAAAAAATCAAAGACCTCCCTACCGGAAAAGGGACGGATTATATTACTCCATCGATGTACTGGGATGGAAAGGAATTATGGACGTTTAATCATGGCATGGATTCGAAACGATATCCTTATATGCTGGGAGGGGAAGTCGTAAGCGGAGTTCAGTTTTGGAGGTGTCTTTCCAACTTCGATTTTCTTCACTTCTTTTTGATTCACGATATCCACGCAACGCATGTGTATGTTAATAGAATGGCAAGGAGTTGTATGATGGAAAAAAATAGCCGATTAAGAAGAGCGGATTTAATTTCAGTGTTTGGTGCAGGAATACTTGGTGCAGGTTTAGGATTACTACTTTTTGAAGCCAAACCAGAATTCCTTTAACAACTTCATTTATGGGGATGAAGAACAAGCAACTGTATAATGGTCCCCATCAGCTCGATTTTTTCTTCTACTAAGAAGCCTGCTTTATGGATATTTCCCATCGTTTTTCGGTTAATATTGGCTCCAGAAATTCTTACTGTAATAGGGTTAAAAAGATCCATGAGCAACCCTGCAACTGGATTTTCACTTCTCATGTGTTCGAGCAGAAGAACTCGTCCATCTGGTTTGCAAACTCGGCGCATTTCCATTAGCCCTGCAACTGGATCCGGAACTGAACAGAAAACACATGTCGCTAGAACAAAATCAAAGGAGTCGTCAGCAAACTCCATGTTCTGTGCGTCCATCTCTACCAGTTGTACTGGGATCTGCATGGATGAAGCCTTCTTTCTGGCGTACTTCAGCATGCCAGGGCTAAAGTCGATGCCGGTTAAACGTACATCCCCCGAATAAAAGGGCAAATTGGCTCCTGTTCCTACACCTACTTCCAATACATCGCCATGCACTCTTGAAATGAGGTTATTTCTCCATTCTTCCCTGATCATGCGATCCATCCAGTCAAATACAATAGATATGCGATTATATCTTCTTTTGATCGTTTCCGTAAGTTGCCGATCCAAAGTGATCCCTCATCTCATTTTAGAATAGTAACCAAATTATTAGGAAAGAAAGGATAAAAAGCAACTACAACATAGATCTAATAATGTATTAAATTAGAAACTCATGGTGATAAACATGCAATTTTATATGATTCAATTCTATTTAGTTTGGATAATTTTGGTAATCTTCTCCAATAATCAGAGATGGAGAGAACTGTTTATCGTCAGTATCTTCGCATCCTTTTTAGGTTTCATAACAGATGTCATCATCATTTAATATAAGCTTTGGGAATATCATGATGCAAATCCCATTTTGATTTCTTTCTCACTTGGTTTCGTATCTCCATGGTTGTGCCCTATTTATTCATACAGTGGTTGCCCATCAAGAAAACCATGATAACCATGATTGGATATCTATTCATTTGGACTACCTTTGCCATCTTCATTGAATGGATTTATGTTATTTCCAATCGCATGCATTTTCATAGTTGGTGGAATATGCAGTGGTCGTATGCTACAGACTGGTTACTATTCATTTTGTTTTACGTCTTTCACAGGAGCTTCCGCTTGAATAAATTATCCCAATAAAAATGAATTCTACTAATTTTACCGACCTTGTTAGAAACTTAGGAAGGGATCATTGCAGATCCCTTCCTCATCCTTTGATATGCAAGTCTTTTACGACCATCTTCCCATTATACATGCCCATTTGGCAGGTAAAAGGAAATGTTCCTGTCCGCTGGGGAAGAATCTCCACATTTGTTTTCTTGCCATAAGGTAGAGAAGTGCTTTTTTGAAAATCGGGAAACACGACCATTTCCGAACAAGAGGAGGGATTAACTTTTCTTCACAAAACCAACAATAACCTTTGATATAGCTGACTTCTATATCTGATAAATAAGATCATGTCAGAATCACGAAATTTCAAATATTCTTTTTTATTTTCGAAAAAAATGTAGAAAAAAATTGGGATAGAGCATATAATTTGCATTAAGAAAACATTTATAAGTTAAAAACGTTGTTGATATTGTTAAAGAAGTAAGCTTGCTTTATGAAAAGAGGTGAAGTCGTGCTAAGAAGGAAAAACAATTGTATTATTCGTTTGCAAAAATACACATTTTTTCTGCATAGAGTAGGTATCTTGTCCGATGACGAACAGAAAGAAATTATGAGGGGAATTGAACATTATAATCATGTTGGTGACCATTTTTTTATACACAAAAAGTTGCCTTAGGTAAAAATATTTTACACAATCTAATTATTTAGCATAAGACAAACTCTTTTGTTTTTATACAATAATACTTGTACATGAAATTATTATAACAACAACATTCGGAAAATCATTGGAAACGCAAGTCAAAATGGTGAAGTTTTTAAGGTATTAAAAAACCTATTTGCTAAAGTAAACGGAAATAAAGGAGAGTGAAAGACATGAAAAAAGCAACATGGATTTTTGGAATTTTTATGATTATAATGTTGGTCGCAGGAAGTGCGTATCTGCTGTTTCCACTTGAACGGCAGAATGTGAACGCTCAAGTTGGTCACTTATCCGCTCAGAGTCAACCACATGAGATGACTCAGGTTAGTGATGAAATGCCGAAAGCTTCGTCATTAGATCCTACAAAATTTGATTATGGAAAAAAATCCATTGCAGCAAATGGCCAGACGGTAAAGGAATTTGAAATTGTAGCGGAAGATAGAATGATGGAGGTTTCGGACGGTGTAGAATTTCCCGTGTGGACGTATAACGGTACGGTTCCAGGACCCACCATCCGAGTAACCGAAGGAGATTATATCAAAATCAAATTTACAAATAAGGGAAGTATGCCTCATACGATCCATCTTCATGGAATCCATCCCGCGAGCATGGATGGCGTATTTGAAACGATTGCCCCTGGCGGAAGTTTTGTTTATGAATTCACGGCCGAATTGCCGGGATTGTATCTTTACCACTGTCATCAAGATCATGTCAAAGAACACATTAACCAGGGAATGTATGGAACCTTTATTATTGATCCTAAGACCCCTCGCCCACCTGCAAAGGAATTAGTTATGGTTATGAACAGCTATGATATTGATTTTGATGGTGAAGGAAATGAGTTTTATACAGTCAATGGTAAGGCATTTGAATATATGCACCATCCGATTGAATTGAAGGCAGGAGAGCCTGTTCGAATTTACCTTGTGAATATGACGGAGATCGACCCGATCAATTCGTTCCATACCCATGGAAATATGTTCAACTTTTACATGAATGGAACCAAACTAGAACCGGATCAAATTACAGATAATGTGGTCTTGGCCCAAGGTCAAAGAGGGATTATTGAGATGTCGTATAAATATCCGGGCAAATATATGTTCCATGCTCATCAGAGTGAGTTTTCTGATTTAGGATGGATGGGGATTTTCAACGTCACCCAATAATGAAAAAAGGAGGGATCAATATGGCAAATCTAGTACCAAATACAAAGCTTGAAAAAGGGCGTTCTCCATTAGGTTTGGTGTTATCTGCATTACTCCCGTTGGCACTATTGAGTATCATGGTCTACTGGCTATTGGGGAACGGTTCTGCTCTCTTCAACACCCCTGAGATTCCAGTAGATGAGTTGTCTGCATCAAAAATTGAATTCCACCCCGGTGAGATTCAGGTTAAAGTAAGAAATACAGGTCCGGATCAATTAACCATCACAAACGTATTGGTCAACGGAGAAATAAAACACAATTATGAAATTACTCCTGATAAAACATTGGATCGAATGGATACGGCTACCATCACCATTCCGCATATGTGGGAAGAAGGTAAACCTTATGTGATCGGGACCTATACGGCCAATGCCTTCCTCTTTGATTTTGAAGTGCCGGCCGCGATCCCTACCCCAACCCTTTCTTGGGATTATGTCAAAACGTTTGTTTTGATGGGAGCATACGTCGGTGTGATTCCGATCTTTTTGGGATTCCTTTGGCTGCCTATCCTCCGGAAAATTGGAGAAAAGAGTATTTCCTTCCTTGTAGCATTAACCGTTGGGGTTCTTGGCTTTTTGGGTATCGATACGATATTGGAAGGATTGGAATTGGCTGAAACTGTTCCGAGTGTTTTCCATGGGGTCCCGTTACTGGTGATGGGTGTGGCATTTGGTTATTTCGGTATTATCGGAATCGAAGCCTTGGTTAAAAAGTTAGGCGGTCGAATGGTCTCCAATGGATTGATGCTTTCCTATATGATTGCCTTAGGTATAGGAATCCACAATATGGGAGAAGGATTGGCCATTGGTTCAGCATTCGTATTGGGTGAAGTAACTTTGGGAACTTTGCTAATTCTCGGATTTACGATCCATAACGTAACCGAAGGAGTAGCGATTCTTGCACCGGGAGTCAATCAAAAGATCGGTTGGGTTCACCTGATGGCTATGGGTTTATTAGCAGGAGCTCCCACCGTTTTAGGCGGAATCATTGGAGGCTATGCCTACTCCCCCGCCCTCGCAACGATATTCTTTGGTATCGCAACGGGAGCCATTTTACAGGTTATCGCTGAATGCTGGGGATTAGTTCGAGGAGATAGATTGGAGAAAAAGATTCAAGCAGCTCCTAATTGGATCGGTTTGAGTGTAGGTTTCTTGCTTATGTATGTCACCGCATTATTTGTAGCTGGATAACAACATACAAGTTAGAAGGGAACTGACTAGCGTGAAACGGGTTAAAGCTTATATTGCGCTCCTTCTTGGTATCTCGTTATTATTGATTTCAGGTTGGCCAGTAAAGATATTGATAGACAAACAATGAAATTATTTTTGATCAAGTTGTGGAAGAAAGGCGGCAAACATCTTGGAAATTTCGTTACCAACCCTGCTATGGAGGATTATTTAGAAAAACTTTTGTATTTCCAGTCTTGTTCAATTCTTTGAGTATAACCCGTCTGTAAAGGAAACTTAACAATTGGAAACTACAATTAATTATCAATAACATACACAAACAATAGGCACTACAAACAATAATCGAGGCAAAAAATATTTGCCTCGATTATTGTTGTTTCGGAATTACAATTTATCACTATTTGAAAATTTAATATTACTGTGAGTTAGCGAGCATTCGTGAGAAAAATGTATTGAACTGAGGGAGTGAAATAAATATCCTCAAATGAAAAAAAACATTATAGAAATAGATTCCCATAGGATGCTGATTCTTATCAACTTAAATTGGTTGGGTTCTTCATCAATTGCTGTACCTGTTGTTGGATTTGAGTAACATGTTGCATATGTTCATCCCTAAGTTGAATAAAAAGCTGTCTAACTTCAGGATTGGTTATCTGCAACATATATTGATTGTATAACATTTGATCAGCCATTTCCGTTTCGAGTATATCATGTAGCTTGTCGAGTTTATTCATGATTCCATTCCCCTTCCTTCTATACAATTCCAAATCCACTCATTTTTTGTGATAGCATGTTATAGCGAGTTCTCGCAGACATTTCCAATCCTTGAAACATTTTTTGCAATTGCGGATCGGTAATGTCTTTTTGCAATTCCGCGTATTTTTTTGCCAACACTTCTTCATGGAAAAGCATATCCTTAAAAGCATTATTCATGATTTCTTGTTCAGATAACATATGGTTATTTCTCCTTTCTAATTTTATGAACTGCTTTTCACGGAGTAATAAAACTCTCCATTTGGGCTAATGGTGGCTAAATAAACATCTTTTACATCTAAAATTCCAGATTTATAAAGCTGTACTTGCAACCATTCCTCGTTATAATGTAACGATTTCAAATGATCATAAAGGACTTTACCGTTGTTGATGAGTACGGTCGGCAACCCACCAGGAGGGGCAGGAATTTGAAAATCCTTTAGAGTTGGAGGTGTGTATTCGGATTTTTTCATTACACTCAAATGTCCGCTCGTCTCCAAAGTAACTTGATCTACTTCAGACAAATCAGGTGCATCCGCTAATCGCATTTCAGAAAGAAGTACATCTGTACTAAAAAAGGAACGACGCATATTCGATTCATTGACTTTTCCCTTCTCCACTAAAACGGTAGGCTTTCTTGTAAGAAGTGCAGCAAATGCATGGTTTCGAACAGCCACCCAAGAAAGGATAAAGTGCCAAAAATAAAGAGACGCCGTAGCGATGATGGTTGTTATAAAAAGAATCTTTCCATCCAGTACAGGAGCTACAGCCAATGCCCCTAACATCCATAAAAATGCAAAATCAAATGCGGTAAATTGCCCTGCAGCCCGCTTCATGAGGAACCTGCTCATAAAATAAATCAGGATAACCGATACCACTGCTCGAACAGCAAATCCCGTTGGACTTAGTTTTTCTGTTAGCTGAAAGTATTCCAGTAAATTATTCATTTCACACTCACATGGATGTTTCCTGTTGATTCTAGCGTAGCCAACAGGACTTGAGGAATCGAAAATCCTTTTTTTGCAATCTCATCTTCTAACCAATTCTCCCGTAATCCAAAAGCATAGAGATGCTCTCGCTCGATTTTTCCGTCATAGATGAGAACTGTTGACATCCCCGTAGGTTTTTGTGGAAGATTCAACATATTTCTTGTTACAGGTAAAGACTCTGGCTTTTTTATGACACTTAACTCTCCCATTGGTTCCAAAACAGCTTCCGCTACATCCGATAAAATATGTACTTTTTTAAGTCGAAGCTGAGCAAACAAATCATCAATGGTAATATGGGACTTTTTTAAATTTGACTGAATCAGTTGTCCATTTTTCACTAAAGAGATCGGACTTGTTCCCACCCAAGAAGGAAACTTAAAATCAATCCAAGAAAAAAGTAGACTTAGAGAATAAGCAACAACAATAATGACTAAAGCTGCTGTAAGCGATGATTCGGGATTGACCATTCGAGCTGTAGCCACATGAGCCATTCCCGCATGAGTAATAAAATTAAAAGCAGAAACAATTCCTACTTGGCGGGGACCCATTAACCTGGTCATAAACAAGATGGAAAAGTAAAGAATGGTTACTCTTAAAAAAATTTCAAATGGGTTTAACGACGTTCCCCCATTCCAAAACGTATTCCAATCCATGACTCCACCCCTATTCCATTAATTGAGATAAGATGACCCCTAGAATCACAATGGCAATCCCAATTCCTAAATGCCACCACGACATTAGCTTTGTAGTATTCTCAACTTTTATCATTTCTATTTGAATTTGATTCGTCTGAGGAGTGGACGGCATGATCAATTGTTTCATTTTGGGTCCATATAGGAATATTTGAAGAAAGAAGATCACAATAAGGGCAAGAACCAAAATCATTTTCACCGTAAGCACTGCACCTGGACCACTGGTGAAAGATGTAAACTTATCTTTTTTGTCCAATACGGTATATAGTCCTGTGATAACGACTACAACCAGACTAGTCCAAGAAAGAAGAGAAAAATTTCTCATCATCAGCCCGTTGACAGCATGGGATTTGGTATCCCCTAAAGCGGTCTGAAGGGCAGGTCTTACGGCAAGTTGAGAATAAACCATACTTCCTATCCATGTGATCACGGCTAAAATATGAAGCCCTCCGACAATACTGTGAATCACTTTTTCCAAAAATTGTTCCCTCCTCAATGATGGATGTTTTTATGATCTTATTTTTTGCAAAATTATTGAAATAAATTCCAAACTAATGTTGGTATATAACCCCCCCTATACATTTCGTATCGATAGAAAAAAGCCAGTAATGATAACTGGCTTTTGGCTTTTTTATCTTTATACCATTACTGGAGTCTGAAGCTCTTGCAGAGAATACTGACATTCTACAAGGCATAGATCAAGATGATGAGCTCCTTCGTTCAGGCACATCTTCACATGAGGGTCTGTTTCTTGAGTTGCCAAATTACGAAGTTGTTGTGCAGTCTGTTGGCACTTTTGTATGCATTGTTGAATATCGTTAGCTGGATTAGTTGCCACGACTTCTCTCCCGTAGAGTATAGGATACGATTTGTGATAAAATATGTGGATTAGACATTGTTAGATTCCATATAAAGAAGGACTTCGTTATGGAAGTCCTTTCTTGGTTATGGGACGTTCACTACAAATGGCACTACAAATACTTTTCCTTCACGTTGAAACTGTCCCCATAACTTGTACACGCCACTTGTCGGGAAAGACGTACCGAACTTCGCATCTGGTCCTGTGGCCTTTTCCTCAAGCGGATGATTATGAATGTACTTCTCCGCATTGGCACTTAAAATAACGACATGTCCAGCAGCCCCTAGATACGGCTGAAGATTCGTAACGGGTTGTCCAGATTTTGCATCCCTAAAGTTAAATGTCATCGTGATTTCTTTTCCTGCTTGAAGCTGGTCAATTGAAAGGGTTACATGGGTTCCTTCCACCACTTTTGTTAATTTGGTTTCTGGTTGCAAAGGAGATTGTTTTGGTATATCACCTTTTACCGTGATCCATTGACTTTCTGTTTTTGCAGAACCACCAGCGGGAATAAAGTCAGAAATCAATTTATAATCTCCACCCGTTGGGAATTGAGTGGTAATCTCAAATTTCCCTTTTTCCTTATATTCAGGATGAATATGATTGAAAAAAGACAGGTCTTTACTCACCACAATGAGATGCATCTTCTTCTCGTGGCTTATTTCAAAATTCTCAATGGGTTTACCTGTATTATCTTGAATCTGAATCGCTATATCTGTATCTTTGTTCGGCTCAGGTTTTTGGCTAGATAAATTCCACAGCGCTTGCACTTGAGGTGTGTTGGTAGATTCGTGACCGCCAGACGGTTGGTTATGTTGGTTGTGATCTTCCGTCGGTTGAGGTTGATTATGCTGGTTATGTTCTCCACCTTGCTGTTCATTTTGGGTACAAGCGGTTAAAAGCAGGCCACACGTAATCAATATCAAAAAGAGATGAGAATTTACCACCAAAACTCTCCTTTCATGGGAACCGATCTACATACAGCATGATGTTAGAATCCCCAAATTGCCCCAACTTTATCCTAATAATTTTGGATTAGAATATACTTTCTTTTAGACTATGGTCTAAGCATGTCTACCCTAAACAACGTATTATACAGTAGGGGTGACCGATCATGGAAATTTCTATTGTCCGAGCTAAAATTAGAGATTTAATCAGTATCCAAAAGGTTTTGCATATGGCTCATAAGCAGAATAGACGAAGAGGTTTATTCTTCCCTGCCTCTGTTATCTCACGCCATACTCTTTACAAGAGAATTCAACGCGACCGGTACTATGTTCTTCAATATCATGGAATGATTATTGGTACTGTCGCTTTAAAATTAAGAAAAGATCGGGCAGAAATAGGTTCACTTACCGTGATTCCGAAGTACAGACGAAAAGGTTTTGGTGGAAAACTACTGAGATTTGCTGAACAAAAAGCAGCATCAAAGGGTTGGAACAGAGTTAGCCTTCTTACATTAAAAAAACATCCTACACTCCCGTTGTACTATCGTCGTCATGGTTATTGCCGGACAAATGCATTTCATTCAAGAAAAAGTAAATGGATTTTGATGCAAAAAAAGCTGAATTGATTTCCTCTTTATAAATCCATCATATTCCCCCACCTTGTTATGTACCCTTCCTGGGCATAAGAAAAAAGGTATGGTTGCAATCTTCAAAGTGACGTGATCAAAGAAAAAAGCATTGAACCTGCAACTGGTTTGATGGGAAAGAAATACTCCCGGGAAAGGCGATGCCTTTACGTTTGATTGGAGATATGCCATGATCGCAGCTCCATTATCCCACTTAGGTAAGCATACCCCACTCCTTCCTTTTCCTGAATGTAGACTGCCCAACGTGTATGTGGATTATCTAGAATTTCTAAGAACGAGAGGAATGCACCCAGAACCCCCATTTATGCATGCTTTTATCCTTGGTGATCTAAATCAGATTCCATTCCCAACTCAGTTAGACGTTGCGGAGTATATTCAATTCAAAGAAAACAATGGAACACCCTTAAAATCAAAACAACCCTTGAAAACAAATGTTAAAGGGTTGTTTATGCTTCATCTATCTTTTATTGATTCGATTTATCATTTGCTTTACTCTGATTGTAGTTACAGGCTTTTTGCCATTGTCAGATTCTTTTTTAGGGTAATAAACATAGTCAACGGTTTGGAACGGCCCTTCAAATGGCTGGTCAACCAGTGTAATCTTATGTAACCATTTAACAGAAGCCATAGCATACCATTGGGGGACAATAAGCCGAAGGGGGTATCCATGTTTAAATGGAAGTGGCTTACCATTCAATTCATAAGTTATTAACGTATCAGGGTGTAGGGCTTTTTTTAGAGGAAGACTCCTTGAAAAGGTAATGCATTCATCTGAATCACTTCTGGGACCTTTTTTTTAGGTAGTTTTCCATTGATTATCAATTGATTATCACTAAATGATCGTCTATGATTGTTATAGATCCACTTATATAAAGATTGTTATATTGAAATCTATACAATCAACAAGAAAGGAATCATCAATGGCGAAAAAGTCATTAAAAATAAAAGCTGGTCGTACCAAGAAATTTAAGGTCCAAGAATATACTCGTTGCCAACAATGTGGCCGTCCGCATAGTGTACTGAGAAAATTTAAATTATGCCGAATCTGCTTTAGAAATTTGGCATATAAAGGGCAGCTTCCAGGCATAAAAAAAGCAAGCTGGTAAGGGAGGTATAAAACATGAAAGTAAGACCATCCGTAAAACCGATTTGCGAGAAATGTAAGACTATTCGACGCAAACGTAATGTTATGGTTATATGCGAAAATCCAAAACATAAACAAAGACAAGGGTAAGATTGCGGAGGGGTATATAAATGTGCACTCTATCGTGAAATCCATTAATGATCAAAAAAGGCTATCCCAATCATTTAATTTATGGGACAGCCTCTTTTATTCATTTATTTTTCAATAGCCCAAATGAATCTCCATATTCATAAAAAATTCAAACTCTAAGAACAAGAAAGTCTCCATTCTTCATTTGAACAACATCAGCTTTCACAAAAAGAGCAATTGTCATTGATACTACACCCTTCCGTCCATTTACTCGATTCATTTATATGATTCACCTTTTTATCCGTACATTGAGCACTTAATAGAACGGCCAGAACCAGCTCAAACGGGTTAGCATGGTTAAGTTCGCAGTAGGCATCTGGAAACATATCATGAAGCGTTTCAAGAATTCGTTTCAAGAATTCGTTTCACGTTTTGCTTATTCATTTTCATCACCATTTCTATACTTTACGGCTTAATTTTCGAATCTAGCCCAAGAAAAGGCGCACTTGTTGATTGCCCTTCCTCTACTAGCTTAATCATAGCGTCCCATTGTTTAAATGTATCATCCTGTCGGACATGATGTTTTTTTCGGATGACTACCGATATTTCATCCTCGCAGTACCCTTCTTCCTGTGATCCTCGGATACAAATGAAAAAGTGATTCGTTCGGTCATTCCGAAGGCTTTTTAATAAATCATGTACTCGATTAATTGTCAGGTCATCGCTTAGCAGAAAATCAAAGGTGGTCTCCACTACCATTTCCGGCATCACCTTTCCCTCGAGGTACCCTACAATCGTTAATTCCATATCACTCTTATTCACATAGATGGACTGGGTAATGGTCAAGGACAGTCGATCCTCCGAACGCAAGTGAATGATAGGCTCTTCATCGAGTAATATATACCCCCGTTCCTTGACATATTCCTTGATGTCTTGGACAAACTGGAGGGCGGCACTTGTCAATCGATGCATTTCTTTCATGTTCTCCACTGCTTTTCTTCCACATCCTTCCTGTTGATTTTATTTTACCATAAAAATTCTATTCTTTGTCTGTCGAATCCTTTTGCGAATATGCACTGCTTTATTCTAGTTTTGTCAATTCGCCTGATTGTTGAATAAGATGAAATAAATTAGCATAAAAAGGAAGGGACTTGCTATGTTTACTGATCACAAACCATTGGATCTCTCCGCTTATGATCACCCCGACATTTATCCGGGACCTACTCCATCCCACTCCTTCGTATATGCAAAAGATATGGTTTACTCCCTAAATGACCATGAAAATCCTAGCCGACTTGTCTTAGATCATTTAGGCAAGCGTGTATCCTTGAATAATTTCCTGAAAGAAAGAGGAGCAACTCCGCTTGAAGAAAGGTACCCTGTCCTCAGTTACGGTTCAAATGTGTGTCTGGCTCAGCTTAAATACAAGTTCAATCTCAATCCAAAGGTAAATGATGTTGTCATCCATTTGAAAGGAAGTATAAAAGATTCCGATGTGCTCTATGCAGCTTCTATTACCCATTATGGTGCTATTCCAGCGTTACTCGGTCCCATGAAAGGTAACCAATGTCAAGTTTGGCTATCCTTATTTGATAAAAAGCAACTGCATCATATCAACCTTACCGAAAAATATTATTCTCTGGCGGTTCACGTGGGGAAGAAAATTCGTCTAGATTCTGGTTTATTCCCAAAAGAGTGCTATGCCTATCATTATAACAAGGCTCTATCCATCAATGGAGCTCTTTATCGCTACCCTGATATTCCAGCTAGTCAGTCCAGCGCTCACGGGGTATGGCAGGCTCATATGCTCCAGTACATGAGCGAGTGCTTTTCGATGGAACGCGAAAAATTTATACAAAAGGTTAAAAACGACGTGGGGTTCCGCAGGCGTGTTCAACGTACGCTCGACCTTCTCTCCATTCCTGTTGTGTTGGAAGATTGGGAGCCCATAAAAAAAATAAGAAGTTGGCGGGAAATCAAGTGATATAGGAGAAAGTTACGATAAATACCCTTAAAGTAACTTAAACTTTAAGGGTTCGCAGGTTAATGCAAATAGGGCTCTCGCTTTTTAGAAATATAAACAGTGCCATCCGCTTCAAGCAAAGCCAAGAAAACCTCTTTGGAAGATTCAATTCCCTTCCCCTTAAGCTGCT
Source organism: Brevibacillus sp. (assembly GCA_036676475.1). Taxonomy (GTDB): domain Bacteria; phylum Bacillota; class Bacilli; order Aneurinibacillales; family RAOX-1; genus LC029. The sequence goes on along the minus strand of JAKFCU010000098.1, from coordinate 121,003 downwards.
CCTTGAGCCAATCTTCTGATAGATGGTGGGACTTTAAGTTTCTCTGTATGATATGACCGTCCTCAATGAGTACTGACGGCATTTTCACTTTGGCAGTCGGTATATTTATGTCTCTAGGCGTAATGGGATTAGCCTGGGCTTTCGTAATAATACTGATCTCTCCATTAGGTTCAAGAATAGCTAGCTCGACATCGGACATTCTCGTTACATTGTTCAACCTAGCCGACATAAGGAGCATGTCTAAGGTCACTTTTGTTTTTCGCATCATGTTTCGCAAAATCTTACCTTGAGAAACCAGAATCAATGGTTCTTCATCTACAAACCTTCGAATCTTCGAAGATTTTAAAACCATAAAGGTTAGAACATAATGAATACCCGTTAGCGTAAGCGCCACTGTAAAGGGGCCCATTAGACTCATATCTCCGTTTATTAACGGCTCTCCAATGACATCCCCAATGACAATAGCAAACAGAAAATCCTGAGCCTGGAGATTGCTCATAGTCCTCTGACCGAGAAATTTGATGATACCGAACAAAAATACATAGGCTACAGTAGCACGAACGGCAAATTCCATAATCGATAATTTCGCGTCACCCTGCCAGAATTCCATTGTTCAACCTCCTCATTTCACTACTTTTTATCTCTAAGAGTGGTTAAATAGGTCCAACCCTCCTCTTGGTATACTAAATCTTCTTTCATCAATTTTCCCATGGCCCGTTTGAAAGCTGCTTTACTAATGTGGAACTTACTGCGAATCATATCGGGTTCCGTTTTATCCGAGATCGGCATGGCCCCCCCGCGTTGCTTCAAAACGTCCAGAATCATATCCGAATCTTCATTGTAGGCAACCTTTTTACTTTGCTGATGGGTAACATTGATCCGTCCATCATCTCTGATGCTCTTTACCCGAACAGTTATAAATTCTCCAAGGCGAACGGGTTGCTTCATATCGTCCCGGTGAATAAACCCAATATATCCCTCTTCTGTAAAAAGAAATGCTCCCGCAGGAATAACACGATAAACCTGTCCGGAAACCTCCGAATTGATGATACTTTTATCCGCCTGCTTCTCCTGATCCTTCAGCTCCACATCGAGACCAAGCTTGGCTAATAACCGCCCCTTTTTATCATGCTGCAACCCAACAAACACCTTATCGCCGACTTGCGGCCAATCCGCCCAACCATGAGGCATATCATCTTTGGATAAGAGGAGCTCCTTGTGAATGCCCAGGTCAAGGAATACCCCCATTTTCTTATTTACATCTGTCACCTTTAACCACCCGAATTCCCCCCAAACGATGGTAGGGCGGTGCATCGTAGCCGCGATGCGTTCCTGATGATCCATATATAAAAAGACCTCAACACTTTCATCTTCTTTTAAAGGGGCATCCGCTTCATTGTTGTGCAATAAAATTTCAGTATCACCATCTGTCAAAAAATATCCAAATGCGGCCTTTCGCACAACCTTGAGTGTAGATAATTGACCAGCTTGTAACATATTCATCTCTCCTTTAAAAACCATCATTAGTTTATCCGAAAAACAATTCATTCTATCTGAATCTTAGGTAAAAGCCTATATTTTGTTCATCAGGGCATTTGTCTAATCCATTCCTATCTTCGAGACATAAGCTGATGTTGACACCAAAATAAAGGAGGTTTAACTAAGTGGGACACGAAAACGAAAATAAGTATATGGAATACAAAAAGATGTGTGATTACCATCATGGCAAATGTGATTATTACAAAGGCAAGTCCAAAACCATGTACATGAAGCATTACAAATACTACAAATATTATTATGTAAAAATGACGTTCTATGCGAAAAAAAGCGGACATTATGATGGACATAGCCATGACAAAGATTGTGAAACACACACTCATTACAAACACTACTATCATCACCACCACATCGATAAACATCATTATAGCTGTGATGACAGCAGCTCGAGTCATAGCAGCCACAAGCACAAGGGCTATTAAAACAAAGCTAAAAGAGGAAAACCGAGAAGATCCTGCTCGGCTTTCCTCTTTCCTACACTTATCGAAAAGTATTATACGCATAAGGCCTTTCCTAACGGAGTGCTGTTATAATTTCTCAAAGCCTCTATTCAAATCTTGAATAATATCCTCTGGATCTTCTATTCCCACAAACAATCGCAAAAGACCCTACGTGATTCCCCATTGATTTTGCTTTTCCTTGTCCCAAGCCCGGTGGGACGTGTTTAATGGGTGGGATAACGTAGTGGTAACTCCTGCAAGGGATGGAGTTAAATTAATCAATTCAAGCGATTGGATAAACGCATCGATACTTTCAAGATGATCCGCTAATTTAAAGCTTATCATTCCCCCAAACCGTCCGTTTAATAAGGAACTGGCAATAAGATAAGTCGGATGAGTGGACAAGCCCGGATAGTAGACTCGCTCGATTTTGGGATGACTTTGCAGAAATTCAGCCACCTTCACTCCATTTTCACAATGTTGTCTCATCCTCAAGACAAATGTTTTCGCCCCCCGTTGAGCAAGCCAAGCTTCAAAGGCTCCCAATGAATACTCTCCGTCACTTGATCCAATTGAGAAAAATCGGCAAAACTAAACTCAATCCCTAAACGGGACAATTCTTTTTCCAGTAAGCTGCCAGTAACCCCATAAATTTCGGAAGAACAGAGAACATGATCACCTGCTTGAAGATGCGTTAACAAACCACATAGAATAGCAGACATTCCTGATGAGGTTACCACCGCTTCCTCTCCCGCCCTCCAATAGAGCAACCACCTCTTCACCGCCGTGAACAGCCTGTGAGAATAGACTTTTCTCCTGCATAACCGGCTAAAAAACAAAACACCCAAACGTTATATTCAGGCTGTCCAAATGATCTTCATAGCTTACTCCTTATCGCTCTAATCTTCAATACGGCGAACAAGATAAAATAACTTGCATTCTATATATTTCATCGCTTGATCCAGATCTTGAACTAGCATCCGATCGATAATATGTTGAGGGATCATCCATTCACATTGATATTGGGAGAATCGATATATGGCATCTCCCACTACTTCTGTAGTAATTCCCTGCTCATTTAAGCTATTTCTCAATAATTCTTGGGCCTGCATCCCCCGACACCTCCAATTAATGGTTTCTCTCTGATTCCATTATACTACTAGATTGGAAGAATACATCCCATTACTTCTAACGAATGTATAAATTTCTAAAAAAAAGTGAGGACTAAGGTAACAAAATCGTTTGTCCAGCATGAATCATAGTCCCTTGAAACCCATTTTTCTCTTGAATCAACACAATGGCTTCTTCTCTTAATTTTTCCGGATAGTACACTTCAGCAATGGACCAAAGAGTATCCCCTTGGCGAACGGTATATAGGATTTCTTCAGGCTTAACATAAGTCACGGTTTCCGAGTTACCTATAGCTTGTCCCTGGGGATCCCCGAAAATAAGATAAGAAAATAACAAAGCACCAAACATAGAAATAAGAATAAGAATGTGGTTTCCCCATTTTTTATGAAAGGATTGGATTTTATCAATAAGCCCCATTCGAGCTTTCACACTTTTCTTTGCCATGCTATGAGACTGCTTGTCCCATTGATCATAAAAATGGATTTGCATCCTCGTCGCCTCCTTTAAGTTGTTTACGATTACTATATGAAGGACAGGAGGGGGTTATGATTAGGTTATAGAACTTTTATCGTTCGCCTTTCCGATATACAACACACCGGCATACTCCAAGCCTGTACAAACCATTTCCCGATCAATTTGGGAACAGCTGATGAGGGAAAAAAGAATGGGATATTTTCACATCATGAATCTTGCATGAGGTGAAAATATCCCACTATTCTATTCAACAATATTCTCTAGTTTATCTTTCAAAAGATGATAGATGAGATAGTTCATTTCTGTAATCAACACTAAAGGCACAATTATGACAATCATAGTCACCCACACATTATCTACTTCACCAAGCCACCTTGTAACCTCCCATCGCTGATAAAACAGCATCAGTATGACACCCGTGAACAGAGCAAACATGCCTTTTTTTACATGATAGCGTGCCTCTACATTATTCAATAAAGCCCCTCCTCTTTTTGGGTCAAGTCCTTTTTTAGACGAGCGAGGAGGGGAAAAGGTTACAGTAATAAAGCAGAATTTTTCGGAAAATCTCTTCATGGGCTACCCCATGTATTTAATAAAGGTTCAATTTCCATCTTCCAGCGTTCTGTGAAGCCTCCTCGAGTCAGCGTATAGTTCATACAAATTTTTTCCTCCCGTGCCCCTTTTCTTTTTATAATCGTATTGATTGGGATTTCTTGTAAGTACAGCAGTCCATTCGTTGTTTTTTGGTTTATGGCAGGTTCAATTCTGATTCCTTCGATCTGCTCTGCTTTATCCAGAAAGGCTTGAACCATAGCAGGATCAGACTGATTCAACATGAGCTTTATAACACTTCGGTCTTGTTCTTGAATGGCGGCAATAAACAAACCGATCACTTCTTCAGGAGACCCATGCACGAGTCGATCTAACAATTCTCCAGATGACTTACTGATCATTAAGTCATGCCCAGGATCAGGAGAGCTTTTTCGATGGGTGGTACTATCCTTAAAATGGATACAGAAGTGGCCAGGAAAGTTATTCCAAGTAATGGCTCCTGCTCCATGGGGCATTCCATGCATCGATCCGGCTAATAGGCGTCCCCCTGTTCGAACAAGAATGGCTCTTCTTTTCCAACTCCATTCTCCGCTATAGATTTCCTTCATAATCTTTGTATCTTCGGCTGTTAAGGGCTGAACATCAGCATGCTGACTGCCCGCTCTCCGTTGTACTTGAAAATGCTTTCCCGTTTCCACATCCACTACCTCCGCGTACCCTTTCCGCGGAAAGAGATGAGCCGCTTCCTTCCAGGAAACAGGTTCTCCATAATGATGTTTCAGCAAGAGGGAGATATAGCTATTTAGCTTTTGCTTTGTTTTCTGCTCCACCTGAAGCTTGGTATGATTAGCCATTTCGAATAAATTGAGAGAATAGCTAATCATAAGTTCTTTTTTACCTGTTGTATCTTTCAATATCAAATACGCGTAGGGAAGCTCGGGCACTTTATCCATTTCCACCTTTTTGCTGTTTAAAATCTCTCGCATGAGTTGTTGATTCTGGATATGAAGCTTGCTCTCAAAGGAGGAATCAGGCGAGGATTTCACGATAAACGTCACTTCACTCTTCTCTTTCCCTTCTGCAAAGTAAGGAAAAGAAAAGAAAATCATAACCCAAACAAAAAACAACTTATTTTTCCACATTCATGTTCCCCTCCTTTATTCCACTGAATCAAAGAAAAACCCCGAAGCCGTTAGGATTAATGAACATAAGTTATGATTTTATGGATAGCTACCTGTGCCTCTTGCAGCCGCTGCTGTTCATCATGAATCTCACCATCCATTTCCAACGGCTTTTGGAACTGATTTACGAGACTATTCGTAGCAAGAGGCATTTCATCTACCAAAGGCAGCGAATCAACTTTCGAAATTTCAGTATTCACCACATGACGGACCAAGAGAGGCTGAAGAAATTTTAATCTCGCTTCTTTATCATTCAGTTCTCCAGCCACCACTTGAAAAGGAAGGCGAAGATAGATCGTTTCTCCACCATCCCGTTCTAGAGCGGCATCAAAATAACCTGATTCATACTCCCAATTCCCCCCTAGCACAAAGCCTTCATTTTGAAATGACTTTTCAATCTCACCATATGTGGCTTCTTTTCCTTCAATCTCAGATGGTACTGGAATCATGGTTCTTCTCTCCTTTTCACAAAACTTAGTTAGGTTTATCTTCCCCAAGACCTGCTTTCTCATGAGAGCTTCCATTTTCTCCTCACTTCCCTCATCCCAATTAAAAGAAAAATTCCAAATCCGCCAGCAAATAACAGAAGCCGGACCTTGTTATCGGCAAAATGAAAGAGGTCATTTCCTATCATCGATTGTACAAAAATGACTGGAATCTTTCCCAATAAGGTTCCAAAAAAGTAAGCCCTGGCCTCAATAGCGGATAAACCCGCAGCCAGATTCACCGCGACAGGAGGAATGACCGGAAACAGACGCAAAAACAAAATGGTTTTAAAACCGTTTTGTCGAAAATATTGGTTCATACTTTGGATTCTCGGAAAGTTCTTCATTTTTTTCTTGGCCCAATCCCGCCAAAATGTGCGAGCCATATAAAACATAAGAATGGAAGCGATGACAGCACTAACCCAAGTAATAAAAAAACCGCTCCATAAACCAAAGACAAGGACATTTGCCCCAGCTATTAGAATAAATGGCATGAATGGGAAAAACGTCTGAAGGAAAATCAGCCCTCCGCCCAAAATCGCAGCCCATGGACCTAAAGATCGTAGAGCATCTACTATATTTTCCACATGAATGGAGCCCAATTCAGATCGCATCAAGAAATACGATAAAATCAGTACAACCAATAAAAACAAAGAAAAGAACAGCCCCTTCATCTTTCTTAACATTCCTTTTTCACCTCTTCCCTTTAGGCTTTCCCCTTCAATTGGGCATCCATCCATACCATTTTTCCCGTATCGACATAAGATACAGTAAACCATGACCTAGGAGAGGATATCTGTGGTTAAGCGTAGATATCAATACGTTGTAAGTAAATGGACTAAGAATAATGTATTGCTCGAAAATGAGCATATCCAGCCCTATATCCCCCATATGCACCTGCTTACCAAGCAAACCCTCCTTGAGATGCTAGCATCCTACCCTATTCTTTATCTAAAACCTGACAATGGGATGAAAGGAAAGGGAATTATTCGGCTTACGCAAAAAGATGAGCACTTTATTGTACAAACAAGTGAATTGAACATTGCTATCCCTACTTTTGACAAGCTAGCCCCTTATTTGAAACAAATGATCAAGAATCATAAATATTTGATACAACAGGGAATCCCCCTGCTTTCCTACGACGAGCAGCCCATCGACTTTCGCGTCCTCCTTCAACGTCCAATTGATGAATGGGAGTATGAAGGAATTGTCGGAAAGCTTGGTGTAAGAAATGGAATTACTACCAACTTTGCCTGCGGAGGAACCGCCATTCCTTTTCGTGAGATCATCATGCAGACCATGCATTTGCCATTTGAAGAGATCAAAAATTTAAGGGATGAATTAAAGAGAATCAGCCTGATCATTGCTAACCAGTTAACGAGTTCCTATTCGGGGCTAAGAGAATTAGGCATTGACTTTGCCATTGATACGGAGGGAAAGATTTGGATCATTGAAGTCAATACCACACCTGGCCATCAATTATTCAAGTTTCTTCCTAACGAAAAAATCTATCAACGAATCGTCCGAAACTTCCGATTAATTAATGGTGTGGTGAATGAGACCCGGAGATGAACTCCGAGTTGTTTTCTTTCATAGTATGTATAAAAATCGTGAGAGAAGGCGAGCACGAATGAATAAGCAAGAACATTTATTTATTATGTATCCATCTGAACAAGATCTGCTTCGCTTTTACGCAAATTTACCAAAGAAAGCAAAGAAAAGGTTGCGTCTCTACTCTAAATGGCATGCCATTTCTATGCTGAAGGAAGATTATGAAGCCCTAAAAAACCGTATGGTTGCCCAAGAAATGGAAGGGGACCAAACCAATATTCAGACAGAAGCCAATATTCAATATACACTTCACCAGCAGTTTACAAAAAGTCAAGTTACTCCCTGGGGGGTAGCCAAAGTTCAAGCTCCCGAAGTGTGGGAAACAACCGAAGGAGCCGGAATCAAGGTGGGAATTCTCGATACCGGAATCGACGGAAGACATCCTGATTTACGCGGGATGATCAAAGGCGGAGTCAATACAGCAGATTCAAGCAGCCCATTTATCGATGAAAATGGACATGGCACACATGTTGCCGGAACCGTCGCTGCCTTGAATAATCAAATTGGTGTGGTTGGTGTAGCCCCCAAAACTGAGCTCTATGCCCTCAAATGCTTTTCCCCGGATGGAACAGCCTCCTTAACCGATATCGCCCAAGCTATTGATTGGGCCATTGATCAGAAAATTCGAATTTTGAATATGAGCTTTGGTTCCAGAGAATCCAGTCAAGTTCTCCATCGGGCGATCAAAACCGCCTTAAAGCACGGGATCATCATGATTGCTTCATCAGGCAATAGCTCTGAATCTGTCGACTATCCCGCGCGGCACGCTGAAGTGTTAGCCGTTGGTGCCATAGGACGCAACAATAAAGTAGCCTCCTTCAGTAATTATGACAGCAAGCTCAATTATGTCCAGCCAGGGGTTGATATTCTGTCTACTTGGCCTGTTTCACCCGGGTATAGCACACTATCCGGAACCTCCATGGCTACTCCCCACTTATCTGGCATCTGTGCCCTCCTTCTGGCCCAAGCGCCTGAACTCACTCCTATTCAGATGAAAAAGATTCTGGACCGATCCTCGGTACACTTAACCGGTGTTTCCAAAAAGAAGCAAGGACGCGGTCTTGTAATAGCAACGAAAGCGCAATCCGAATTAATGAAATCAAGAAATCAATAAAAAAACGAAATCATCTCCTCCTTAAGGCGGAGATGATTCCATTCTATAGACCATTTTAGTGAAAGCAGGTTCGGACTATAATAGAAAGAAAAGCTTTTAAGAAAGCTACTGGCGTAGCCTTATGTGTATAATACTTGACCGATAAGTAAAAGAAAGCTTCTTGTGTATAATACTTTCCGTTAAGTAATTGAGCCGCTTATCTGGCTATGTTATATTAATTGATATTTATTGTAGAGACCCCCTTAGGATCGGAGGTGTTTATCCTTGAAGAGGAAATACTCACGACTGACTCACTTATTTTTAGGAATCGCCATCATCTTTGCCGGAATCGGCATTTTATTTAATAGCCTTGGACTCTTAGACTTTCATCCTGGGATGCTATTCCCCTTCTTGATTTTATATGGGGGTGCCCGGTTTCTGAATCGGGGAAGGCGATTCATCGGTACGATTCTAACGATCCTTGGTGTTTTATTCTTTCTAGATGTGTGGCTACATATTGATGCAGGGGAACTCATTGGATTTGCTTTCTCTATGGCCTTGATCTACTGGGGCTATCGGTTGATCCGTTCTAAAAAGGAAGAAATAGAACTTCCGACTATTGCGACTATAGATCAATCAAATGAACAACCATTGGAACAAGAAATCCCTCGCTCCCACCCGCATACCTTCGGATACTCCATGGATACACCCCATTTGAAGCAATCCTTAATCGGGAATCTGTATTTAACAGGGAGTCGTTGGGAACTAAAGGATATGAATATTTGGCACGGCATCGGTGACGTCAAGATTGATCTGTCGCGCGCTTTGATCCATGATGGGGAAACCGTCATTATGATCAGCGGTTGGATCGGTGATATCGATCTCTACATCCCCTATGACTTAGATGTCTCTTTTATGGCACATGTCAATATAGGGGATATTGATGTCTTTGGTAATAAACAGGGTGGCTTAAATCGAAGTGTTTCTCTTACCACCTCTGGCTATCATCATGCAAATAAGAAGGTTCGGATTATCGTAACTCTCCTTGTTGGGGACATCGATATGATTTACGTGTAGGTGGTCAGGATGTCTGAAAATAAACTGACCAACATACAATGGCAATTTATCCGCTTATCAGTTCTCGCTTGCTTCATGACCGTAAGCATCGGAGGATTACTCTTTTTCATCCTTTGGGAACACGGCTCCAAGTCGTACATGCTCCAAGTTTGGGTCAGCCAAATGCTGGGTCAAGTCATCCCTCCCTTTCCCGGGTATTTGTTTGCAGGAGTTATGCTCATTATACTTTGGATCATAGCGGCTGCTGTGGGGGCCAGTATTGGATACGTCTATGGCAATCTATTAAAAAAACGAATCGAGATCCTCGTGCAATCTTCAATGATGCTAGAAAGAGGCATACTCACGACACGAATTCCCAATCTAGGAGAAGATGAAATTGGTCAACTTGGCCGCCAATTGAATGAAATGACCATTCGCTTTCAGCAACAGGTTGCCTCCTTGCAAAGACTTTCCACCCACAACGCTGAATTGACCGAACAGGTTAAGCAAGCCGCAGTTGTAGACGAACGGCAACGATTAGCCCGCGAGCTTCATGATGCCGTCAGCCAGCAACTATTTGCGATATCCATGACTATGGCCGCATTAAAACGAACGATTCTACAAAATCCGGAAAAAGCGGGCAAACAGCTCATCCTAGTTGAGGAAATGGCAGCAGCAGCCCAATCCGAAATGAGAGCCCTGTTGCTTCACTTACGCCCGACGCATTTAGAAGGAAAGGCCTTAAAACAGGGCATGGAGGATCTCTTGAAGGAATTGGAGACTAAACACTCATTGCAATTTCAATGGTCTTTGGAGGATGCCCCTAACTTGCCAAAAGGAATTGAAGACCACCTGTTCCGGATATTACAGGAGACTTTATCCAACACCTTGCGTCATGCCAAGGCTCAGCGGGTAGATATTAAGATGGCAATCATTCAGAATAATTTACGCTTAAAGGTAACGGATGATGGGATTGGGTTTGCCCTGGGAGAAAATATGAAATCCTCATCCTATGGAATGATACTCATGGAGGAAAGGGTAGCAGAAATCGGAGGTGTCCTTAACGTGTCTTCTGCTCCTGGACAAGGGACCATGATCGAAGTCATTGTGCCTCTCATGACGATCTTCGAAGAATAAGAATCATATATTTTTGATAGTCATGCAACATACCTGAGATATAGTGGAGGTTATTCATGAGCGCTACGATTAGAGTTTTACTAGTCGATGATCACGAGATGGTTCGAATGGGACTTGCTGCCTTTCTTTCCACGGAGGAAGGAATAGAAGTCATTGGAGAAGCCAGTAATGGTTTAGAAGGGGTAAAAATAGCGGAACAGATGAAGCCCGATGTGATTCTCATGGACTTGGTCATGGATGGGATGGATGGAATCGAGGCTACGAAGCGTATCCGTTCCGTCTATCCTGAAAGCAGGATAATCGTCCTCACGAGCTTTATCGATGACGAAAAGGTGTATCCTGTTATCGAAGCGGGTGCATTCAGTTATTTATTGAAGACGTCCCGTGCTCAAGAAATTGCTCTAGCCATCCGCCAAGCCTATCAGGGTCTCCCTGTCTTGGAGGCCCTAGTTGCAGGAAAAATCATGTCGAGATTTCGCCAGGCAGATATCACTAAGTCACTTCCCCATGATCAATGTACAAGCAGAGAGCTAGAAGTCCTATGCCTGATTGGGCAAGGAAAGTCCAATCAGGAGATTGCGGATGAATTATTCATCGGGATCAAGACGGTAAAAACCCATGTCAGCAATATCTTGAGCAAGCTACATGTTGAGGATCGCACGCAAATTGCGATTTATGCTCATCGACATGGATTGAGTGAATGATAAAGGGAATATTCGTGCAGAAAAAGAGAGCATCCACCCGCTGATTAGGTTAGTGCCCTCTTTTCCATTTCTAAACCTTGGTTTCAATAATTGCGGCTGCACCAGCAATAGCTAGAATGAGCCAGAGGGGAAAAAGTACGGGGAAAAACATATAAAGTAAAACAATCGTGATGGAGGACCATAATCCTACGCACCAATAACAGCTCAAAAGCGACCCAATCCAATAGCGCACTCCCGTCCCTTTAATCTCCACATGCCGAATTACCTGTCCATTGTGATCCTGTTCATAGGAAACGTTAAGAAACGGGGATCTAATAAACGAGACTATCTCATCGAAAACAATCAGGTGAGTCAAGCGATATGAGGCTAAAGCAAGAATAAAAAAGTGCATCCAGGAAATGTCGTGCATATGATCACCCTTCCTACTTCAATTGAATAAAAAACAGACAAGCTGCCTTATTACAACAGCAGCTTGCTGTAATAAAGCTAGTAGCGTAGCTTTATGAATATAATATTTTCTAATAAGTGTAAGAAAGCTACTTGCGTAGCCTAATACGTATAATACTTGACTGATAAGTGTAAGGTGACATCATCCTTTATTATTTTTTAGGCAAGTTTTTACCTCCGCACGACCCGCATCCCCTATTACTTCCATTCGCACCTTTAGTCGAAGTATAAATTTTATATCCATTTCCATTTTCCTGCTGTCCTTGATTAGTATAAACTCTTGACCTTGGATTGTTCATGTCTACCCTCCCATATGAATAATAAAGCGCTCATCACTTCTAATTGGTTGGATCCAGGAGACGAGTCTTGACCCATGCTTTCGGTGCTTGATTTTTTCTTGAAGTAAATTGTCTACTCGCTTGCTTTCCCTGAACAGAAGAAAGTTCCCCTTGCATAGCTAATAAGACGGTCTGCATGGCCAAAAGTTCTTTTTTTAGCATTTCGACCTCTCCTTGAACATCTTTAACTTCCCCTTTTAGCTTCTGTACCTTATTTTTCATCTGAATTTCTCCCTTTCTTAAGATATTTCGGTTCGGTTTACTTTCATTTATATTCATCGCATATGTAACCTGTATAGGCATATGCTCCTTCAGGAAAAATTCCTTAAGAAAGCTACTTGCGTAGCCTAATGCGTATAATACTTTCTAATAAGTATAAAAAACCTGCACATTAATCTGTGCAGGGCTAAGAAAGATCTTATGTTAGCTATCGATTAAAACGATCCTTTTTCGTTCAATCTTCTGATTCTGATTATCCACCAGAAAGCAGCCTATTTCTGATGGATGGGTATTAAACGATACAATAATGTAGGCTATATTCGAATAGGGATTATATTTCATATCCTTCTTTGTAGGATATGGGGGAGTGGTAGGATGTGAATGGAAAATCCCTGTCAACTGTTCACCCTTTTGCTTCATTTGATGCAATGCCATGGCCACCGCTCTCTCTGACATGGAAAAACCGGAGACACTTCTGTTTTCATTTTGAAGCTTCCAAAGGGTAAGCCCCGTTTGTTCTGTACCAGAAAGTAAACCACATCCCTCAAAAGGAAGGTGCCGCCTGCAATAATCTACCATTTCGCGAAGAAGGGTGCTTTTGATGTAATATCCCTGTTTAGATTCAATGAACCTAGGATTCATACTCGCTTCCCATCCTGGTTATATTTTCAAACGAGAAGGGCTCCTGATCATTTCTTTGCCCATCTCGATTGATATTTGTGTTTTTTATCGCTCTTTGTTCCCTTAATATCCGCAAAAACCAAGAGTCCGAGGTATAAGTGCCATCTTCTATTGGATTTGGGAAAGTAATGGATTGTCTTTTGACCGTTGCTAATTCTTCAATCGTAGATGAGGTTGCCGGGTTCTCTCGGACCGACTCTCTTTTCTCTAGTTTTTGCTTTAGTTCAACAATCACTTTTTCCTTATTGGCTAATTCTGACATAAGAGAATTCATTTTTTCTTCCATTAAATATACATTTTTCTGCAGTTGGCCCTTTTCAATCCCATCCTTAAGGTCATCAAGTTCCGTTTTCATTTTGATCTTTTCCAAAGAGAAATGGAGGTCTTCGATGTGCTTCGTCAATTGTAGCCTTTCCTTTTCAAATTGTTGACTGGTTTGTTCGTAGCGCTGATTGATCTCTGTCAAAGCGCTTTTGGTTTCTTTTGCAACTTGTTCCTTGTTTTGCAAATCATTTTGTAAGTAGTTGATTTGACTCTGTTTTTCCGTTTGGAGAGCCTCATATTGTGCCACTTGTTCTCCCAATTGCATTTTAATTTGATCGATTTCCTTGTCTTTTTCCTCCATTAAGAGTAAGGTTTGCGCTAATTCAAAATTCAGGTCATTCATTCTATTCTGCAGCTGATTTTTTTCCATTTGATTCTTAGTAGCTTGATCCTGGATTTGAATCTTCAGCTTTTCTAATTGACCGAGTTGATTCTGCTTTTCCGTTTGGAGGGCCTCATATTGTGCCACTTGTTCTTCCAATTGCATTTTAATTTGAATGATTTCCTTGTCTTTTTCCTCCAGTAAGAGCAAGGTTTGAGCTAATTCAGCGTTTAGATCATTGATTCTATTCTGTAGCTGAGTTTTTTCCATTTGTGACTTTGTGGATTGATGTTGGATCTGGATCTTTAGGTTTTCTATCATTTGATCCTTCTCCAATAAATGGGCATGGGCCAACTCCGCTTTCAACTCATCTACATGAATCTTCATCTGATTTTTCTCATTTTCATATTGGGCCAATTTTCGCTCCAGCTGGAAATTCATTTCACTGACCAACTGATTTTTCTCTGCCAGATGTGCTTGGTTCAATTCATCCTTAAACTGATCCATGCACTGCTGGATTTCATTTCTTTCCGCTTCGTATTGGGCAAGCCTTTGCTCTAGTTGATCCTTCAGCACCTCTACGAATTGATTGGGTTGCGCTTTATTCAATTCTGACTTCAGTTCGTCAATTTGTTTTGACATTTCAACCTTTTCAGATTCATACTGGTTTAGCTTCTGCTCGAATTCCTGTTTGAGTTCTCTGATCAGATGAGTAGGCTTGATGCTTTGCTTCAGCTCGATCTTGAGCTCATTAATATCTCTGGACATTTGATCCTTCTCCGTCTCATGGAGAGAAAGGTAATGTTGGATAATCTCGTCTTTATGAGCTAATTCAGATTGTGTCACATTCAACTTATTCACTGTTTCTTCATACAGCTGGATTGGTGTTGAATGATTCAGGCGTTCGTGCAACTCCTGTATTTGCGCTTCATATTGCAACCTGTCTTGATTGTGTTGCTCTTGCAATCCTTGGATTTGTGCTTCAAATTCTAGCGTTCTCCGTTCCTGCTGTTCCATCATCTTATTAATGATTTCTTCCGTGTCTTCCCCAGGATTAAGACCGAGGTTTATTTTAGCTTCTAATTCACGGATATGCTCCCTTAGCTTCTTTTTAACTTGTTCGTGTTTAACTAAGACTTGCTCCATCAGTTCCTTCATGTTTTGAATTTCCTGGTCTTTGCCGTTTAGAGCTGTTTCGGAACGGGTGAGCGCAGAGCGATGCTGATCGATCAGCTTTTTCAATTCCTGATTTTCTGATTCAAGCTGAGCCAGCCTTCTTTCATACTCCATCTTCCGCTCTTCTATTTCCTGTTGGTGATGGCCTTCCACACTCTGGCTTAACTCAGCTTCTAACTTTTGAACGTACTTTTGCAGCTTCTTTTTCTCACCCTCATGCCTACCCACTTTTTGCTCAAGTGTCTGTTTTTCTTCCTGCAGCCTTTTGTATTGATCAAATAGTCCTTCTTTTTCTTGAAGGAATTCTTCATTTGCTTTTCTAAGGCGAATCGTTTCCGTCTCTTGCTCAACAATTTCTTTTTTTAGGAAGTCAATCTCCTGTTGAAGATCATCCGTGCTTTCCAAACCATGATATTTCCTTAGTTTCGACTTATAGCGTGAGACCTCTTCTTTATAGCGGGAAATTTCTGCTTGATAATGAATTAATTTTTGTTTAATTTGAGCGGCAGAATTGGTTTTCATAAATTTTCCTCACCTACTTTTTTACCCCATACATATGCAAGCGATTGTCATGGCGTGACATTCGTCTACATGATGTTCCTCATAAATGAGGATAGTTTCAAATCATTCTGCAAGAGATAATCCATTATATTATATTGATTCAGATAAATATCCAAAATTCCGCTAATACCCAACACAGATAACCCAAGAACACACATACAATACATAGTCAAAACCAATAAAAACAGTGATGAAAGGATGATCTGCTGTAACCATTTCCATCCCTGAAGTAAATTTCCGCTATTATCCCGACACAAACGACTAGGTATAGAACATAGTATACATTGTAGTCCAGATGTCCCCCACCATGTGTAACCCATTAATTATTATGAAAGGATGAGAATTCATGCAAGCAAAGCCAATCAGAGGTGCTCAAGAAGAAACGATTTGTATTAAGGTTCCAAAAGTATATGACTGGGTAACACGCCAGGTTGATGTGCCGCTTATTTCCTTTACAGGTAGTAATGATGGTTTAAAAGAACTTAACTTTGATTGTCCTGATGGAATCAAGGATCCTTGTCAATTGGGAGGAGAACTAACCGTAGAATGCTTTTTGAGCGATCAATGGGGAAATCGCTTAGATCCCTTCACGGACGGCTCGATTCTTTGCACCGAGATCGAGCAGCCTGGAGGACGCCAAAATGTTTCTGTATCCATTCCGGGAGTCCCTACGCCTGTTACCCTTCAGAAGGTGAAGGTATTGAAGAAAGGTTTTGTAGTCGTTCGAGTTACTGGTACAAAAGGAGCCTGCATATCCGATCCCATCGAATGGGCAGTGGCAGAAAAATTCTTCCTTTGTGCTCCTGCAGGAACATCACTCCAATGCCATCTCACAGACTTTGAGTGCGATGTTCACCTGATCTGTGTGGAAAATGATAACGGAAAAGATGGCGTCGGTAAAGATGGAAGTAAAAATTGCGGTAAAAATAAACGCGAGTTTAAGCAGCTAGATATTTCCATCAATATGTGCCAGGATGTTCAAATGGAAGCTCTTGTAAAAATCGAAGTACATGCAGAATTCTGTGCACCTCGTCAAGATATCCCATTCGAGTGCCCTCCTCGCAGTTTCCCACCGCAATGTCCAACTGTTTTTCCAGGTAATGGCGTAGATTAATAGGCCTTGGCTGGCGCCAAGCCTTCAGTAGAGATAAACTCTTTGACTTCGATTTGTTCAAAGAGGTTATGCGACAGCCTAGTTGCACTTATGCGTGGAAGAAAAGTTAAGAAAACTTATACTTTCCCAAACGCCAAGCTATCTTAAAAACCGGGGTGTTCCAGACCTCGGTTTTTCTTTTCTAACTAACTAAAATTCATGAAAGGTTAGACGACATCATACATATGAATGGGAATCGATATAAGGAAGGGAGTGAAAAGCATTGAAGCAGATCATCAAATATATGAGCGGTTGGAAAGATGTTCTGTCTATGGGGAACAAAAAAAATTACACCCATACACAATTTAAATGCGAATCCTATTTTGACTTCTCCATTATTCTTCCTGATCATTCAGAAAATGAACATGAGGTACTTATTATTGGGAATTATATCATAAGAAATATGGGGACAAATGCCTTAACTCAACCTATTATTTGTATTCGGTCATCGTCCCCGGAAGCCGTGCGGTTAAGCGGTAAAATTTCCACCATTCCCCAAGAGGTGACTGATGAGACTAGCACCTTGGAAAAATGGACGTATGTGAACGAAGACTGGAAGGAGAAGATCGAACAACACGGGGAACATTGGCTGATGGCCAAACATCGTAAAACGATCGCTGCAAATGAACAATTATCGTTTACGAAATTCGAGTTAACGGTTTCAAAGCCTCAAAAGCAAACCAGCATCATTATCGAAGGATTTGTATATTTTCAAGAAATCAAAAAAGGATCATCATCACTGAATAATATTATCCTTAACTTTTGAATAAATTCTCTCCTTCCTATTTGATTTATGTAGCCCGTGATGATTCACGGGCTTTATTTCATTCAGTCGCTGTAAATAGAAAAATAGAGAAAAAAGCTCTTGAATCTTAAAGACAGTAATTTATAATCTTGGGTTCCCCGTTTTATTACTCTCCGCAATCTCCTTTTTCCTCTTCTTTCTTCTTTCCATCTTTATCTTTTTTATCTTTTTTATCTTTTTTATCTTTTTTATCTTTTTTATCTTTATCTTTATGTTTTCCTTTTTTTCCTTTGTCTTTTTCCTCTTCTTTTCCTTTTTCATGTCCTTTTTCATGTCCTTTTTCATGCCCTTTTTCATGTCCTTTTCCTGGTCCGTGTCCTTTTCCTTTTGGCATCATTGTGCACCCTCTCTGAACTTGTATTTGATTTCCTTACACTACTATATAGCTAGAAATACTAGTTTGAAACGGCATCTATCCCAGTCTAATCGTCTAATTTTTGAAAGCCATCATTTGCCTTAATCCATTAGCCGATACAACCTTGTCAATCGTGTCATAACATACTATAAATCTATCAATTTTATACCTGATACTAGCAAATTCAAGATGCAGATTGAGGAGGCGAATAAAATGAACAATGAGTTTATATACGTCCTGATGGAAAATAACGATGGCTGTTGGATCGCTTACAGCCTGGACCAAGCCATCGCAATCATGCTTAGCGGCTGCCGATTACAAGGATTTGCCGAATCCGAGGAAGGAGTAGACCTACTAATAAAAGAACTTATGGAACAGGGGGATTCGAAGGAATAATAAAAAAAGCTGTAGAGACTTGACTCAGCAGCTTTTTATTTATCTGAAAGGGTTCGATTCTATGGCAAGTGGACTGTTTTAATATGTTGAATATTCCATATTTTCTTTTCTCCCTCGGCCCCAACTAGTTCTATGACGTTATCTTCCACCTTCTCTAAGAGACCAATCTTCCCCGGATTTTCACCCAGATCCAAGATAACCAATTTCCCCTCTAGCTTTTTCAATTGCTCTTCGAAGGATCTCGATAACGAAAGAGTAGAGGGATTGATAGGCAAATGATGCTGGCTTAAGGAGTAAGGAACCATATTCCTATAATAGGGAACCAACCATTTCAAATGATAAAAAGAGATAAGGAGGTTTTTGTAAACAGGAGAGTAAAAGACAAAATAATTGTTTAATACATTCGTGACATAGCCGTGTATGGGAAGTTTTCCTGTCACATTAAGCTCTACAAAACTCCCTTTTGCATTATTTAATATCTTCCTAAAGGAGATCGATTCATTATTGATATTCATTGGGGCTTCGGAAGGACTCGAAAAGGTATAATCATATTTGGGATTGGGAATAAGACATTGGACATGTACTAATGGAATGTACAGGAATCGATAGCCATCATGAATGACGACGATATCTAGGCCAAAATCAATAAGGGTTCCAATGCGCCTTACATTTCCTGATAACTGCAGTTCTATAACCTTCCCCAAATATTGTTCAAAGTACCACATTAGAAACCTCCTCTAGTAAAATATAACGGGGAATGTCCTTTTGAAATAGATAAATAAAAGCCAGAATAATCGATACATCCCGATCAAACGGGACGAACATCATGACTGGCATAGCGTAGATCTAGTCCACAATTTGCAGGGAAACGAGGTTCGCCGCAAATCTTACACCGATAGAGGCACTAGAAGCTGTAGCAACCAATGCCCCTGTGATCAGGTTAGTGAAGCTATTTTTCATAAATAATACATTGAGTAATTAGTTTGACTTGTTGCTGAAGGTAACATATCTTGCTTCTCTGCTTGTGCGATTTTTCTGCTTGTTGTTCTTGTTGTTCCCGCTATTCTCGTTATTGCTGTTTTCTTGGTTGCTCTGGTTCTGGGAATTTGATGACTGCACATTCTGCTGGCTATTATTTTCTTGATTGTTGTTTTGCTTTGATTTCTGCCCGATACTTATATTGCGGATATGATAAGTAGAGATGCGTATTACCTCATGATTGATGATTAAGGTAAAATAATCATCCGTACTGTTTGTTGGTATAAGTACTCCTTCCATGCTCTCTGGTCCGCCGCGATTGATTTTTACCCAATGAGGTTGGCTGCCGATGGTTTTCAGCAATTCTTTAAAATCTCCGGCTTCTAGATAGCTAGGAAGAGAATTATTCATATTATTATTGGCGCTTTGATTGTTGGATTCGCTGTTTTGCTCTTTGTTCTGATTATCATTTATTGCAAGGCTGATACTTTTGATATGCTCAAGATTGTAATACACGACCCCTTCTTTATCTGTCTCCAAAACCAAATGGTCTTTGCCCACACTAATCAATCTGCCGCGCCTGGATTCAGGACCTCCACGATCTAGGCGGACATATTGCCCTTTTAGTTCTCCAATCAGGGTATCGAAACTATCCGACCTGATATGCTCAACTTCGTTATCTGCGTTATCATTGGGAGGCAATGTGGTACTCTTTGAATCCTCACTGATACTCTTGATGTGCCTTACATTATAATAGATCACACCATCTTGTTCCGTTTGAATCACTAAATGGTCTCCGTTAACGGCAAGCAGGGTTCCCCATTTGGCTTCAGGGCCTCCCTTATAGACGCGTACGACTCTGCCCGTTAGAGACTTAAGATACTCTGAGCTAATCTCTTGCATTTGCATTTGTCCCCTTTCATTTGTCATGATATTTAATTTGTACTGTATGTATACGTATCTAGTTGCTGCAAAGTACTAAGCATTCGCCTGATTTCAGTGAATTAAATTAGTACCTAAACCGAATGTACACCTTCCCACTCAAACAGCTGTAAATAAGGCCATTTCATCAGATGATACGCCGTTACAAACCAACTATGTCGAAAATATAATACCAGTACAAGGGATTGGCTTTCCTTTGTATGAACATCCTTTTTGTCCCCTTTACTTCCCTCTTCCTTTTTAAATCCGGAAGAGGGTTCCTTTATTCCTTTCTAAAGGTGGTGATGACCATGGCATGCTCATGCTCGAAAAATTCCGGAAGGCCTACAAACCAGTCTAAAGGTGGATCAAAAGTGATTATTGTAAAAAAATAAAAAAAGCTTTATCGAAGCATTTCCGGGTAGCCAGACCGCCTTTAAAGGAAGCTTTTATGCAGATAGGAAAGTTTGTTCTCTTAAATATTTTAGTAAACTTACACTTTCCTATGCGGAAAGGAAAACAGACAACAATGGTTGTTGTCTGTTTCTTTGTTAAAACCTGATTGCCTATTACCAAAAATCTGATTGCTCACTCAATGTGTATTCTTGTTTTATTCCTCTTCCTCTTCCTCTTCCTCTTCTTTTTTAATTATTTCTTTTTCAATTAATTCCTTTTTCACAATCTTTAATTCACCTTTCAAGAGGATCTTCGCCATTGCCTCCATTTGCACTTCTTGGCAAAGATCAATGGCAATGGATATATTCTGAAGCTTCTTATTACTATCCCACTGGATGGAAGCGGTGCAATCAAAATAGGAGATGTGACAATCCACGATGGTTCCTGGCGGGGCACAGAGCAAGAAGGCTTCTTCGAATTGAAAGGAAATGGGTTCAGATTTACAACTATTTCCTCGTCTATCAATGGCCTCCACAACCAAATATCCCCGTTTGAATAGCTTTACTTTTTGCAAGGTCACCCGGCTGCCATTCGGAAAGGTCGCAGTTACATCCTTTCTACCGCCGAC
Organism: Brevibacillus sp.; assembly: GCA_036676475.1. Lineage (GTDB taxonomy): Bacteria > Bacillota > Bacilli > Aneurinibacillales > RAOX-1 > LC029. The sequence goes on along the minus strand of JAKFCU010000098.1, from coordinate 99,882 downwards.
CTGTGGAATTTCCTCACATAAAATGGAATGTTCCCCCAATGGATCACGGCCATTTCCATTCTCATCCGTAATAAAGCAAGTTATATCTACATCTTGACCAAGCTGTGAAAAATCGTTAACATTATTCAAACATACCCACTCGATATTCTCTGCTTTTACATACAGCTGAAAATGAGCTTGTTTTACAACCCAATCATAGACTTTCTGAACCCTAATGCAATGTGAATCGTGATTGCTGCTGGTAGGAGTCTCACGCACTTCAATCCCTCCTCTATAGGAAAATCATCTAGAACTATCATACGTTGAGTTATACTTAGGTGTGCATAAAATCTATATGAATGTCTATTCGATAAGTGCAATCATCATGAATCAATGTAAAAACCCTTAGATTAAGTTTATCTAAGGGTTTTTCTTTTAATAGATAAAAGCATCCCGGAAATAGTAAGACATGAATTATAAAATGTAAAATGTGCTATTGCTACAGATTTAGCCACATGAGCAGCGATTGCCAGACATATACGTTTTTAAGCAGGGAAAAAGCCTACATCAACGGTTGGACTTCTCCTGTACAATGCTTTCTATCTCTGGTCTAGGTGTATAAACGAGGTTCAGATCCTCCCTGTCAATGATGACCTCAGATTATAAAAGTCCTTCTGAAAAAAGAGAATTTAATCGTTAGACTTTTTAGTTTCTTTGCTTTTCTTTTTTTCTTCTTTTTCTTTCTTTTTCTCTTCTTTATCTTTCTTTTTATCTTCTTTTTCCTTTTCTTTCATTTCTTTTTCTTTCTTTTTCTCTTTCTTTTTTTCTTCCTTTTCCTTGATTTTCTTCATTTCTTTAATTTCTTTAATTTCTTTAATTTCTTTAGTTTCTTTGATTTGTTCAGTTTGCTCAATTTGTTCAATTTGTTCAGTTTGTTTTGCTGCAATGGTCGTTGATGTTAATGCAGGGGTGGACCACACTTGAAGGATCTCTTCCGCTACTCGCTTCCAACTGTACCGCTCTTTCGCTAGATTATACCCCTGATACCCCATTTTTTTACCTAGACTTTGATCGGAAAGGAGAAGGGAAAGTTTTTCTACAAAGGCACTGGGATCTTCTGGTTGGGAGATAATGAAACCATTTCCTCCCTCGATTATCACTTCTGGATTGCCTCCCCGTGCAGTGGTAATGATTGGTAACCCGGATGCCATGGCTTCATAGTGAACGCGCGCAAGCGGTTCTTGCCATTGAGAGGGACAGACAAAAATATCTCCTACCCAGAACCACTTGTGTATCTCGTTCGGATTGACAAATCCGGTGGTGACAACCGGGATGGATAAACGAGCGACCAGTGCACGAATATAGGCGACATAGTCAGTAACCTTGTCATCGCTGTACCATCTGCTTCCGACAATTACTAGAGCAATATCTTTATATTTTTGTGCAAGTTCATACATCGATCTAACGAGTATGTCTACTCCTTTGTTTGGGGATAGTCGACCTGCGAACAAAATGACTTTCTTAGAACCAAGATTGTTCTCTTTCCTCAATTGCTCTCGTATTCGTTGAGCCTCCGGAGATTTATCATAAGGAACGAAACGATTTAAATCAACTCCAGAATAGATGGTTCGTACTTTACTGGAAGCCTGTGGAAAGAACGTGCTAATCTTTCGTCCGACATAGTCACTAACGGTTATGATCTGTTCTGATTGTTGGATTACATCGGTTCCTGCTTCTATCGAGATCTTATGGGGATCAAACATATCATTATGCATGCTAAGAATGATACGGGAGTGAGGAGCAACGGCACGGATGCTGCTAGCGATGAGGGGACGATTAAAGATGTGGATTAAATCAAAAGAATTTGTTTGGAGGAACTTGATTATCTCATCTTGGTATATTTCAAATTGTCCTTGCCCTGGAAGTCGTACGTAGCGAATTTGATTGATAACTTCATTTACCGAAAGTGAAGGATCTTGAATTCCTACAATGGTCAAGTTGTGATGTTCTGCCAATAATGGAGCAACCCCTGCGATATAAGTTTGTATGGCTCCACCTTTTACAGGAGGAACAGGTAATAATTCGGTAGCAATCATTAACACATTCATTTTGATTTCCCTCCCATCAAACCGGAACTTAATTCTTGTAATGCCAACCATTTAGTAGAGTCCGTTTTTTCCAAGCGAAGAATCAGATCATTCAGCTCTGCAGTAAGAAAGGTGCTGGGGCTGTAAACCATCTCTTTTACGAGCTTGTAAAACTCATTCGGTAAAGCCATATCGATAAGAAGCACCTGATATAGTTCTGGTTCAATTGGATTCGCCTGATGGTACGCCTCGATCATGCCCCGCATCCATTGGATATCCCAGACTCCCATGTCGTCCATCGTACTAGTAATTAATTTCCGTAAGTCGCGGATTGGTAAATCATACGATACCCCATCAAGGTCAATAATCCATACACCTTCCGGACCGAGTTGTCCGTTTGACCATCCGTAATCTTGATGAACAATTCCCCAATGATGTTCTCCGCGGGCAGTTAAAGAAGAGTACGGGGAATTTTCAAGACGTTGCAACGCTTCTCGGGCCTGTTGTTCATATTTGTCAACCACATTTAGTATCATCTGGCTGGCGGGTAAGTCGGAATACAACTTGGCTACTACTTTAAACCAGCCTAATTTAGTCAGTATCTTTTGATAGGCTTTAGGCCAGCGGTACAATCGACTTGACTTTTTTGCTTCCTTCGGTGACATATAGCCCTGCGAGTGTTTGTGAAATTCTCCTAATCCATAACACAGTTCTTGAGAACCCTGTAAATCGATTTTGGTTACTGGTGCAAGTGATGGGATCCATTTGTTTACAATCCATAATTTCCCACCATATTCCACGGACATTTGTCCAGTTTTTGTTCGAACAAACGGAGCCACTCTTGCACCCTTATTCACCAAATATTCCTGTGCATAGATACTAAACAAACTTCTTGCGGGATAGCGATGTAAAAGTTTCAAACTATGTGATCCTTTATCCGTTTCCATTTGCCAGATAGCTCCGCCCTTATCTGGTTTCGCAGTAACTAGTCGTATTCCACTGACTTTAAGGTCGTAGTGAGGTAATACCTTTTGGGTCATATCCTCTATTTCTTTTGGCACGAATAGATCGTCAGCTCCTGGGGCAGTATCCCAAGGTTGAATTAATCCGGTTTCCATTAATTATCTCCTCGCTTTACTCTTTTAATTGTGAATATAAGATTAAATTTTCTTAAATATTCTCTAGTATTCTATTAAATGGTGATTAATTATGATCTAGATAAACAACATGGTGAATTTATATTTTTTAGAATTAATTAAATTATAAGAAATCATAAATTTAACAAAGGCTACAACATTAAACCCACCTCTCCTCTATCTAATAAGGTGGGTTGTTACACCTACTCATGATGTTTGCGTAATGGACGGTATACATTTTTGACAAATTGATTGATCAAGGGGGGAAGAATTTTTTTGCGGCGCATCACCAAAGTAGTGACAATATCTTTTCTATGGTCGGTCGAAATTTGCCAATCTTCGGGGGTCAACGAGACAATCTCCTCTAGTAACAAGGTAGGAATGGTCTGAATAATTTCTAGTTGTTCGGCAAAGTATCGCTCGTCTTCGATAAAACTTGCCATTAGCTGGTGTGTTGCACTTTTCATAATCCCGATTGGCAGTGTTTCTAAATAGGGATGCAGCCAACTAAAGGATCCAAAAATTTCCGAGTGGTCGATGATCCATAATCGGTAGGAATTTGGCATCTCTTCGTGTAAGAGAATATTTTTACGAGTGCGATCTTTATTGCATAGCCAATAATCGTATAAAATGATGCCAGCTAGCGACTGATGATTGAGGATTTTGGGTACAGCAGACACTTGATGTCCGTTATAACAATTGGGTAAGTACAACGAAGCGAACTGATGTTGAGTGAAGCATACCTGTGCTAATTCAGGTACTTGATTAGAGAATTCTTGTGGAATTTCCACTATTTTGGCGAAGGGAACTGGAAGTCCAAGAAAACGTCCCAAGCAATAGGCGACCCATTCATTCGGTAGGGCTTTTTCAAAACCAGGTTTGAAATATTTCACCACGTAGTCTCTTCCATCGCTAAATCCTATCAGATGAGCATTTGATTTTCCTTCTAACTGCTTACGATACGAAATGGGTTCAATCATGAGAAATTCTCCTCACCATTGGCTGCATTCTTGCTCACACTGAAAATATTTTGCAACAAGTGAACATAAGTTTCTGCCACTTTGCAGATAGCAAATTTCTGTTGAATGTGATCAATGGCTCCCTGAGAGATGTGCTGATGGAGAACAGGATTTTCTAAGATACAATACAGTTGCCTAACTGCGTCTTGGACCTGGTGCCCACGAAAGAGTAATCCTGTCTCGCCTTGAATAACCAATTCGGAGATTGGCATAATATTGGGAGCAACTAGAGGTACACCACATGCCATTGCTTCAATAAAAGTGTTACCAAATGATTCTGATTTAGTGGTAGCAAGGGTGCAACCGCCTGATTGACGTATTTTCGCATAGATTTGCGGCATTTGTTGATAGGAAATGACAGGAAACCATTTGATAATATCGGTTAATTGCTGTTCTCGTATTTTGTCTGCAAATTCTTCACGTTGCACGCTTTGAGCGCCTCCAACAACCCAAAATTCAATATCATCCCGCTCACTTTTAATCCGTTTGGCAATCTCTAGCAACAAGGGCCAGTTTTTGCGTTTGTCGAGTCGGCCGATCCAACCAATGATCTTTTTATCTTTCGGGAGCAGAGGGGCATTGTTATATTCAATTTCCTCGGTCGTCAGCGGTCGAAAGAAGGACGTATCCACCCCGTTATAAATCACGTTGACGGGATTAACATCAGTCAGTATCGATACTAATTGTTTTTGATATTGTGAGGGAACAATGATGGATACAGGACGAATTCCTCTGAAGTTTTTCAAATGAGGTTTAAGCTTGATAAGTTCAGGGGTTCGCGCTTCCACCAGGACAGGACCTTGATAGTTTGCTTTTTGAAGCCATTTATAGGCACCACCTGTATCCACAACGAGAATAGCATCGTATTTGTTGTTTTGAATAATGGATATGATCTCCGTCTCATCTTTGGTTAAATAAATGGGAGCTACATCTTCCATAATATGTAGCCCACCATGATCTGTCGTGTACAAAAATTCAGTATTAATTCCATGTTTTTTAAAATAAACCGCTCGATTTCGCCAACCGGCATTTACTCCCCCAACGGTAAGCAGACGCCAGATGACAAGGATCTTCATATTAATCCCCCTCTTTCCTTTTCATTGCTGGGCATATTTTTTTCTTTGCCATCCATAGTAGTCTTGTTATCGTGAATGTCTACCATGATTATGATGTCTATCGTTTCTATCATGTCTGCCGTGTCTTTCTTCCCTACCATGTTTATCTCTTTTATCATGTTTATCGTGTTTATCGTGTTTATCGTGTTTATCATCTTTATCATGTTTATCGCGTTTATCATGTTTATCATGTTTATCGTGTTTATCATGTTTATCGTGTTTATCATCTTTATCATGTTTATCGTATTTATCGCGTTTATCATGTTTGCGGTTACCACTATTCCCAGCATACTGACTTTCTTGTTTTTCAAGATACTCATCAATTTTCCGCATTACTTTTTCTGGATCTTTTCCTTGTGCGAGCATCGTTTTGATCCATTCTTCTTTAAATACTTTGCGTACTAAACCTTCTAATTGGGTAGCATGCTTGCGCTCATCATTGGTTGTCAACAAATTTCCGCTTTGAGTTTTCAAACTTTTGGTATCAGACGGGTTTGCAAATAGTACTTGGCTAATCTGGCGGGATATCTCTTCCATACGGATATAGTGCTGCCATTCTTCATACAATTTTGGTGCCATCTTTTGTACATGGGTTAAAAACAATTGTCTATTTTCTTCACCGAAGGAAGTCAACAATTTACGCGGATAAGGATATACCCGATCACGCCAGACAGTCCTCGCCACATCGATCACTTTAAGACTGCCATCCTCTTGCAGATAAATTTGCCGCTTATGATGGTCGATCCGTTCAAAACCGATATTCTTAAACGTGATTAGCATCTCTATCAACTTATGGGATAATTCGGATGTCAAGGGTTGTGATTGCAGGTATTCGCGCAAATCGACCCCGTTGATTATTTCCATAGCAATATATAGTGATCCTTTCCCAAAGATGCGTGGCAAGAGATTGGTGTGCTGTCCAAGAGATAGAGCAAAGTATTCTCGTTCACAATCCTCCGTATTGCCAAAAACTTTCAAACAGATGTCGTCAGATAATCGAAAGACCGCTCCTTGGCGTCCTTTACCGATCATCTTTAGCGTTGATTTGTTGACCACTTCAACGTCAGCATTAATCATGTTTTTAACTTGTATCTTTTTCACCCAATTATCCAGGTTCCCTATATTCATTATATTTCCTCCTCTCTTACAATTACTGTAAGTCGTTTAATCCAGTCATACATCGTCATTCTCAGAAGTTGGAAAAATACCAATGAGATGACTTATAGAATACATTCTGAATCTACTATATTAAATGCAGCAGACATTGAAAGTGTTGTAGACAAGGGTGGAAAAAATAGAGAAATATGCACTTGTAGGAGTTTATTTTCGAAGTTTCTGCCTTCTACATTCGTTAATAAGAGAGACTATCAGTTCTCCAGCCATCATTCATTTGCAAATTGATCTCAGCGCTTCACCAACCACAAAGAAATAGACACAACCAGGACCTCGGAGGTTCTTGTATCTGCCTGGTGAACCTTATTTTTGCACCCTACGTAGTATTGGTTTGCCAATTGTAATCCCCCGGAAGAAACCCCTTCTGTCTACTGGAGCATCGACCTGACCATTCTATGATTGCATTGGCTCTTCAGCAAACCTAAATCCATATGCCAAATCAAGCAATCCTACAAAAATTGGACTATTATCCCTATAATAGAAGCGGTTCTATACACTAATTAAGAGAAGGAGGCTATTCGCATGTACATTGATCAGAAATTTCCATTCTGGTGGAAACCGCCGTACATCATCCATCATTTCTATTCAGCGGGTATTTGGATAGAAATCTTGATACTACTCCATTCCCCCTGGTTGAATGACTGATTTAGCAGATGCCCAAAAGAAAATCGAAAGCCCGGAATCCGATGATGGATCCTGGGCTTTTTTGATTTGCCATAAATAATATGAAGAAAGTTTTCATGGACACAAGGCGTATTCTGCCCCTTTTCCTTAAATAGCTTGGATCGTAACTTATAAATCCCTTTTTTAGGGAATATGAATCGGCCATAAGCAAAGAAATTGTAATGCCGGTAGCTAGGTCCATATACATGAAAAGGATCACTCTGGGTTTTTAGACAGAAGTTCCCCGTCCGGCCCGATCAGATCAATGACTTCGTAGAAAATAGATTGTGCCGTATTCTCTCCTCTCCAAACATGAGCCAAAATGAACTATTCTATGCCTGTTTGGGGAATTTGTCAAGCTGTTCATACCCTTTGACATCAATATCCCGGTACTCCGAATGTTTGCCAGCCAATAGGCTATGCATGCCATGGTACAAGGCCTTAATGTATGCGGACAAGCCGTGGAAATTCAACCCTTCTTCAAGAAGGACCTCCGCTCCCTCTCCAGGTAGGATTGGGTTAAGTCAGCATCAATCTGCCAATGATCAGGCTCTTTTTCCATGTAATTGCTCCCCATATATATCTATAAGTCTTTAATATGTTCCGTTGATAGACAAATGTCACTCCATGATAGTAGTCAATTTAATAGAAAATAAGACAGTAGTTTAGTACGGAGAAGATGGAGGTTACGTATACATACATTATAAATGAACATTAAGGACAGATGATAAGGAGGGAAAAAGTCCTAGTATTACGATACTTTTCAAATAGATTTTCATTTAAAAATTTAAAATTGTAGGGAGTGAAACCATGAATGTTCACTGAAATCATGATACCCCTGACGATTCTTTCTTTTATCTGTACCCTCTTATTCATATTCTTGAAACCTCATGTGAATGAGGCGATACCTGCTACGGTTGGAGCTGCTTTTGTCCTCCTGAGTGGTAGTGTTTCTTTATCTGATTTGGGTACGATCACCGAAACGATAGGTGGCGCAGCCATTACCATCGTCTCTACCATCGTCATGGCAATTGTTTTGGAAAGTTTTGGATTCTTTCAGTGGGCTGCAGAAAAGTTGGTAGAAAGAGCGAAAGGGTCAGGTCATCACCTTTTTTGGTTGGTTAACCTTTTTTGTTTCCTTATGACACTATTCGTCAATAACGATGGAAGCATCCTTATTACAACTCCTATCTTGATCATGTTACTCCAACATCTCGGTGTGAGAAACCATCAGAAAATACCCTACCTTTTATCTGGAGCTTTAACAGCAACAGCCTCTAGCGCCCCCATCGGTGTGAGTAACATCGTCAACTTAATCTCACTAAAAATCGTGAGTATGGATCTTTATATGTACACTGCGATGATGTTTGTTCCCGCTACACTAGGGTTGCTTTTTCTAATAGCTCTACTCTACACCTACTTTTATCGTATCTTGCCGCGTACACTATCAACCAAGATTTCAGGTTTATGGAACCCTGCAATAGGAAGTCACCCGCTAAAAGGAAACTCCATCTCCATTCCTGTGGAAAATCGTTCTACCTTCATGAGGAATGTCCTCATTTTCATATTCACTGTTCGACTCGGTCTTTACGTTGCTTCCTACTTCCATATTCCCGTTGCCATAGCCGCTGTTTTCGGTTCTCTCGTTCTACTAGCTTGGCGTTGGTATCGGTTGGGGATTTCTCCGGCTGATATGTTGAAAAAAACTCCGTGGTATATCCTTGTATTTGCCTTCAGTATGTATGTGATTATTTATGGATTGCATAACATTGGGCTAACCCAATGGCTCATCGAATTCCTTCAACCAATCGTTTCTGGAGGATTGCTTCATGCCAGTTTCATGATGGGTGTCCTGGTTTCCATCCTTTCCAATTTATTCAACAATCATCCCGCCTTGATGGTAGGAACCATAGCCCTAACTAATATGGGGCTTGATCCCCTTACGCTAAAAATTTCTTATCTGGCAAGCGTCATCGGCAGTGACATCGGTTCCCTGATTTTACCCATTGGAACCCTTGCTACCTTAATGTGGATGCATATTCTAAAGAAAGGAAAAGTGATCATTACCTGGGGGCAATATTTGAAAGTGACATTGATTGTGATCCCGATTACCTTAATTTTCACCCTAGTCATTTTAGCTTATTGGGTAACTTGGATATTCTAGCTCAACCTAGAAGTAAAACAGGAGGTTTTCACATGTGTAACTTATTGAACTACGTTGGAAAACAAGTTGACTGTGATATTTCGGGTACTAACCCTATTAGTGGAATCCTGGTGGATGCAGGACCGGATATCATCGTCATCTATCAAAAAGGACAGTTCTATTATATTCCGTTAGTGCATCTACAGCATCTCAAGCTCAGACCAGAAACAGACGAACAGATGCACGATCCATCCAACGCCCCCTTTGATCTTCAGGCCAAAACAATTTCCTATCGAAAGATATTGGATCAGGCAAGAGGTCATTTTGTGCAAATATATGTGACGGGAGATAAAGCCGTTCATGGATACTTAACAAGCATCATGAACGACTACTTTATTTTCTACTCCCCCGTTTACAGGACAATGATGGTTTCTCTTAACCACTTAAAATGGTTGATTCCGTATCCCTTAAGCCTCACCCCTTACTCTTTGAACAACAACACCTTCCCTCTCAATCCTTCTCCCATCCCCTTATCTCGGACATTTGAACAGCAATGTAAAAGATACGAAGGAAATCTCGTCGTTTTTGATTTAGCGGATCACCCTAATAAAATAGGTTTGCTTCAGCATGTTGATAATAATATGGTGAAACTTATCGTGGCCAATGGAGAAAAAGTATTTTGGAATATGCACCATCTTAAAACCATTAATATCCCATAAGGCTCGATCCCTACTTTTGTATTTACAAATGAAAAAATCCTATCCACATGAATACGGAAGGGCTCTTCTTCATTTCTTCTTATTTTACGGAAAGTTCTGCAAATAATTAGGCCTGCAATACCGGTTTCACTCAACATAATCCCTCCTATTTCAATCCAATTCCTTTATTTTCTTATAGATACCTGGACACAAAACTAGTTGTCGTATCCCCTGTCCGAAATGTCGGATGCTCCACAACCTCTTGCAGCATCGGGATATTCGTTTTAATTCCCTGCACCTCATAATGGGCTAGCGCAACTTGGAGACGATCAATCACCTCCTCACGATCCTTCCCTTTCACCACGAGTTTAGCAATCATTGGATCATAAAAAGGGGTAACAACTGACTGATCGCTCACGGCTAGTTCATGGCGAATCCCAGGGCCTTCGTGTAAACCCAATTTCGTAATCGTGCTGGGTGACGGAAAGAAGGTCTTCGGATCCTCGGCATAAATTCGCACTTCGATCGCATGCTCGTCACGTTTTACATCAGACTGACTCATATTCAGATGTTCACCCGCTGCGATCCGAAGCTGTTCGGCCACTAAATCTAATCCCGTAATTTCTTCAGTAACCGGGTGTTCCACCTGTAGACGGGTATTCATTTCCAACAAGTAAAAATTCTTATCCGCATCAACCAAAAACTCAATCGTACCAACATTCTGATATCCAATAGATAAGGCTGCTTTGACTGCCGCTTGCCCCATGCTACTGCGAGAGCTTCATCCAAGAACAAGGAAGGGGCTTCCTCCACTACTTTTTGATATCGACGCTGAATCGAACATTCCCGTTCCCATAGGTAAACTGTATCCCCATAGGAATCAGCCAAGATCTGAATCTCGATGTGCCGCGGATTTGGGCAATGACGTCCGGGCGAGGTCCAATAATCACGAGTCCGGCCTCGTCACATCTACGGGCAAAGCCTGCATTTTCCGATAGCAGCCCGTATCCCGGATGAACCGCTTCCGTCCCTGTTTCCTGAGTCACTTCAATGATTTTATCCATATTCAAATAACTATCTGCTACTCTTGGCCTGCCAATCAAGTAAGCTTCATCGGCTAATTTAACGTGCGGCGCGTTCGCATCGGCTTCCGAATATCCCTACCGTTTAACAGTAAGCGGATACAATGATTAGATAAAAAATATGAATTAATGACAAACAAATTAAAAGTTTTCACTTACACTGCATATTGTGATACATATCACAAATTGTTAACATATTTTGGATTTTTTTAATAGTAGAATAGAATTAGGACATAAAGAAAGCGCTTCATTTTTAAATTGATATTCTTTCAAATAGGAGGTGACGTAATGATGAAGACCCTAATCGAATGTGCTCCTGTACCGATGATGTTTGCTACTTTTTTTGATATTACGGATATGGAAAGGCTAGAAGATGAGATGATACTCAAGGATCAGCTATGGACGAACATTTTCAACCAGCATAGTGCGATCATGCTTCTGGTAGACCCTGCCGATGGACAGATTGTGGATGCGAATCCATCCGCATCCAGATTCTATGGCTATCCCCTTGAACAACTCAAGCAGATGAAAATCAGTGATATCAATATTTTATCGAAATCTGAACTTCATCAAAGAATGGAAGAAGCAAAAAGCAACAGTAAAAATGAGTTTATTTTCGAACACCGGCTTTCCAACGGTCAAGTGAGAAATGTGCAAGTCTTTTCCACCTTAATTCTTTCAAAGGAAAAGAACGTTTTATTTTCTATTATTCATGACATCACAGACCGCATTTTATACGAGAAGGAATTGATCCATACTACCTTACAATTGGAAGAAAGTGAAAAGCGTTATCGTTTCATCACCGAAAACTCAACGGATATGATTGCCCAACTCACCCCTGAAATGACCTATACCTTTGTTTCCTCAGCATGTCTTCCATTATTAGGTTATGAACCGGAAGAACTGATAGGGATAAATCCCCTGACAGAACTCATCCATCCGGATGATAGAGAAAATATTGAAAAACTGCAGATTCTATCGATAAATCAACCGAATATTGCTACTTTCACGCATCGCATGAAGAAAAAAGATGGATCCTATACTTGGTTTGAAACAACGGCCAGAGCATTAATGGAAAAGACTGGTGAGCTACCGGGAATCGTTGCCGTTTCTCGTGATACCTCACAAAGAAAACGCGCCGAGGAAAAACTAAGAGAGGCAAATCAGATCCTGGAGCAAATCTCTTTCTTGGATGGCTTAACCGGAATCGCCAATCGGAGAACCTTTGATGAGTATATCCATCGCAGCTGGACGGAAGGAAAGCAGCTATCTTTGATTATGATCGATATTGATCAATTTAAAAAATTCAATGACACATATGGTCATCAAAAAGGAGATGATTGCATAAAAAGAGTAGCTGGCGCTCTAACCAAGACTTTAAAGCGCTCCCATGATTTTGTGGCAAGATACGGCGGAGAGGAGTTCGTAGTTGTCGTTTCGGAAGCAGATGGAATCAGTGCCATGTTCGTAGCCGAACAATTACGACACAATGTGGAGTCGCTCAGAATCCCTCATTCCACATCAGAAGTGAGCCATAGTGTCACGATCAGTCTTGGTGTCTGTCATGCTTCAGCGGCTGAAAAAATTGAGGACTTAATCGAAAAAGCTGACCAAGCCCTCTATCTTGCAAAGAAAGGCGGACGGAATCAGGTGATGGTGTACGATGAATCCTTTTTAGTCTAAAACTAGAATGTCAGACTCCAAATCGAGAAGCCCGATCATTTTAGCGTATGATGATCGGGCTTTTTGCAAGGCAATCAATCAAGAGAATAATCAATAGATAAATAGATCAATTGTTCTAATTCTGGTTTAACGGCTTGTCTTCTCGATACCCTAAAGCATATTCCCCTTGCATAATCGTGTGGATTTCACGAGTTCCTTCATAAATGACCGGTGCCTTGGCATTTCTTAAGAATCTCTCAACTGGATATTCATTGGAATATCCATAAGCCCCATGGAGCTGAACAGCGTCATTTGCGGCATCGTAAGCGACCCATTTTGCCAGTGAAGTTTCTCTTGTATTACGCTTTCCTTCGTTTTTGAATCAGCCTGCACGATAAACAAGCATTCGGCTAATCTCAAGATTAGCTGACATCTTGGCGATTATCTGCTGTACCAGCTGATTAGCGGGTTCGGTGAATATTTACGATTCCTCATTCAACCCTTTTTCCCTGTTCTAATCCTTCTAGTTGAGGATTTTTAATCACTTGATCTCCAGTGTTCAGCCCCTTTTCAATGATGGCCAGTTCATCGGTTTCCATCCCTTTCTGCACCTTTTGGATCACCCCTTTTCCATCTTTAACAATCCATAGAGCATCCCCATTTTCAAATGGAAATAGAACTGATTTTGGAACAGCCAGTTTATTAAATTCTTCCAATGTTGTAAAAAGAACGTCAAGGGCATATCCAGACCGCAATTCAGGTGCCTGATCATCAGGGGTAATGGTTATCTTGACCTTTTGCTGCATTAACCCTAATGCTGATATTTTCTCTTCTGCTGCCGGAGCAATGGCTTTTACCAGACCGCCAAAGGTATAATCCCCATTCTTTCTTTTCTGAATGAGTTTTACCTTCATCCCTTCTTTCACATTCAACACATCCTCTGTGAGAAGGTAAACGTTCACTACCAAATCATCACGAGATGTCAGTGTCAATAGAGGGGATTGCGTGGTAACCATAGCGCCTTCTTTTACGCTTAATTCTTTAACGATGCCATGGATAGGTGAGATCATTTTCCTGTTAGCCATTTGGTATTCCAAATGATTGATCTGCGCATCGACGGATTCGATCAAACCCTGATAATACTGATTGGTACCTGAAGTTCCCTTTGAACCCTCGTTCATCTCATGGGTAAGAACATTAATCTGTGTTTGAATGGCATTCTTGAGACCGCTATAGTATTGTTCGGTTCCCGGCAAGGGACTAGCTTGTTCTTCTATTAGATTCAGCGCTTGTTCCTGCTGCATGAGACTATTTTCAAGCTGTTCAACAGAGTGAAGCGCATGATCTATTTCATTTTTTGAAACAGCACCACTTTCATACAATGATTTGATTCGGTTATAATCCTCTTTACTGGTATCTAATTGACGTCTGGTTTCATCAATAACCAACTGCTGCTGACTGATTTGTGCATGATACGGGCCCTTATTGGCCTGTTTTTCCTGTCCCTGGATACTTTCAAGCTGTCCTTTCAATTGACCAAGCTGCTTCTGTATGTCCTGATCATTCTTCTTTTCCTGTCCTAGCAAACTCTTTTTCTGGGCTTTCAATTGCTGTAGCTGATACTCCAGATCCTTCGACTCTATCTCTACAAGTAGATCTCCTTTTTTGACCTGTTGTCCCTCTTTTACAGAGAGTCTATTGATTTGACCGTTTATCAAGCTATAGATTGGTCGCTCTGTTGCGGATGTCACTATTCCTTCTTCCTTAAATGTTTGTGATACAGTTTGCGGTTGCACTTGAAGCAGTTCAACAGCAAGGGGTTTTACCGATGAATAAATAAAGTAACCCGACATACATAGGGCAAAGATTATTCCAGCCATCCATTTGATCTGTTTTTTCATGTTCCTTCCCCCTCCCTACTCTCTCTCCTTTAAGACTTCAACCAAATCCAACTGCTTTACTTTGCGCGATACCGATTGTTGAGAAATCCATATAGCGAGCATCGTTCCGATAAAAGCTTGCATAATAGCATCAGGGCTGGTCATAGCGGGCAGAGTAAATAGATCACTGCTCATGCTCTTGGAGATGGCCTGATTCATTACAATAGCCAGAGGGATACCGGCAATCATCCCTGCCACTCCGATAAACCATTGTTCAACTGATATCACTTCCAATACTTCCCTTGATGTCATTCCCATCACACGCAAGGAGGCAAGCTCCCTTTTTCTTTCTGCCAGAGAAATAATACTGGAGTTGTAGACGATAGCAAATCCGGTGACTACGGAGATCACCGCCATCACCCACAAGGTATAGGAAGATGATCCTATCAATTGCTGATACTTGTTTATCATTTCCTGCCTAATCTCAATATTCCTCACAAACTTCGATGTACTATACTGATCCTTCAAATCGGGAATATATTTGGGATTTATGGAAAGGAGCACAGAAGTCGCCATATCACCCTGCTTTAACAGATTCAATAAAGCATCCTGGTTCATATACACATTGGCACCAAGATATTGCGGAACGATCTGCTCTATCTTTACCTTTATTTTTTCCTCCTTGGCCCAGATGCTGTCCATCTGCACGACATCTCCGATCCGGACATTCAGCTTTTCCGCCACTTGCTGAGAGAGCATCAATCCTGTCTTTGGCAACTCCATACGTGTTCCACTTTTGTCAAAGACATTGTACAGGGTCGGATGTTCTATGATTCCTAAAGCAACGACATCCTTTTTATAATTTAGAAATCGTAAAGTCACTGGCACTTCCAGCATCGGTTCTACCCGAAGAACTCCTTTTACATTTTGCAATTCCCGGACTATATGATTTAAAGGCAACGGCTTGGAAAAACTTAATTTGACATCCTGCTTCTGCACCTTGGTGAACTGATCCATAATCATGATTTCGGCCATACTGCCTAGCGAGGAAAAAGAGGCCATCATACTAAACGTAAAAATAATACCTATCAAGGTAAAGAAAGTGCGCCCTTTATTTCTTAATGCGTTTCGGATGGCCATGCGTCCCTGAATATTGAACATGCGCCAAAACCCAGGAACTTTCTCCAACCAGGTCTTTTCCAGGAAAGCGGGAACAGAAGGACGCATAGCCTCTGCCGGCTTAAGCTTCAACACGTCTTTCACACCCTGGAAAGAAGCGACCAGGCTGAAGAGGGCAGACATCATGATCCCCATCATAAAATACTTCATAGAAAAGCGTGCCTCAAGATTAGGTAAACTATAGTAAGTCTGATAAACCCCGATGAGAGATGACGATAGTGCCGTTCCCAAAAGTCCTCCCAAAACCCCTCCCATCAGGCCGACAAGCAGTCCGTAACACAGATAGTGGGTTAATATTTCCCATCTCCCATAGCCAAAAGCCTTCAGGGTTCCAATCTGGCCTCTCTGGGCTTCTACCAGCCTCTTTAACATGATATAGAGAATAATGGCCGCAATACCGAGAAAAATCACCGGCATACTTCCCGACATCCTCTCCAGCTGCTTTAATTCTTCCGTCAGCATGGTGTTGCTCAGCTGATCCTTTGCGGCATACAGGCTTTCAAGCTCATACTTTTTCAGTTCGGACTTCAGCATTTGTTCAATATCTTCAAATTCCACTCCCGGTTGCAGGGTAAACGAAATATCATTGACCAATCCCTTTTGGTTAAACAACATCTCCATGTCCTCGTAGGGCATGTACGCTACTTCGAAGGTTTTCGGATCAGGAGCAATACTTTGCGCTTCATTCATCGCATAAACAAATTCTGGACTCTGCCCACTGCCACTGATCGACAGCTCCACTTGTTTGCCCTCAATCACGACATGGATCTTTTTTCCTAGCTGTAACTGATTGGCCGTATAGAATTTATCGGCCAGCAATACTTGCCGATGGTTTTTTTCAGGAAAGGATCCCCTTAGAAGCTTTACGCCATTTAATACATTTCTTTCTCTTTCGTGTAGGGATATCAGCCTTAGATATACGTTCTCATTGGAATCCGGCATCAACACCCTGACGTTCTTCACCAGCCGGCCATTTACAATACCCAGCCCATCCATTTCATTCAGCGATTTTGCTCTCGAATAAGGGATGGCTTTCACCTTGGCAAAACCGTCTGCAAAATGAAATTCTCGATAAAACTCATCTTTAGCCAAAAACAAGTTGTCTTTAGACATGGACATGGAACTATAGACCATGAGTCCGATTGCAATGACCACAGTACATGCGATGTACGCCATTCGGTTTTCCATGATTTCTCTGATCATTTTACGCCACAGCATTACCAGGATACCTCCTCAGGTTGCAGTGGACTTACATTAATGCTGATGTTTTGCAGCATGCCATCTTTTATATAAAAGACTCGGTCCGCCATTTCGGCAATTCCCGCATTATGCGTGATAATCATCACCGTTTTGCCGTATTTCCTGTTAAATTCCTTGAGCAGCTTAAGCACCTGAATCCCTGTTGTGAAATCCAATGCACCAGTCGGTTCGTCGCATAACAGAATATCAGGATTTTTGGCAATCGCTCTGGCCACGGCGACTCTTTGCTGTTGTCCCCCTGAAAGTTGGGCCGGAAAATGGTCGGCCCTATCACCTAAACCGACTTGCTCCAGCACATCCCTTGCATCCAGAGGATTTTTTGCTATTTCAACGGATAACTGAACATTTTCATAGGCTGTCAGATTGGGCATTAGATTATAAAACTGAAAAACAAAACCAACCGCATTGCGCCTGAATTCCGTCAAGATTTTTTCCGTAGCTTGATGGAGAGGGAGTTCCCTGTAGTAGATTTCACCTGTACTGGCCGTATCCATGCCCCCAATAAGGTTAATCATGGTACTTTTTCCCGAACCGCTGGGTCCAAGAACGACAATAAATTCGCCTTCATAGATTTCAAAGTCAACACCTTTCAGCGCATCGACCCGAACTTCTCCCATTAGATAATACTTTGATACTTGATTCGCCCTTAATATCACATTCATGGATCTCCCTCTTCTCAATGTATAGAAGATATTTAACAGCAAGCCTTTCCCTATAATATGAAATATTCGACCTGTATATTTCATATTATATTCTCAAGAAGAGTCCGTCAATTCAAATTATGAAACATTTTATTGAATTATTTCATAATTTTTATTATCCTTGTTATAACGAGGTGAATAAAATGAACGGTTTTGAACGCCGCAAAAAAGCCAAAATGGAAAGCATTCTTAATTCGGCCTTTGAATTATTTTGTTATCGCGGAATAAAGGAGGTCAGTATGGCAGAAATAGCAAAAAAAGCTCAAGTTTCACAGGTTAGCATTTATAACTTTTTTGGCAGCAAGGAAAATCTGGTCAGACAATCGCTATATTCTTATATGAATATCAAAATGAAAGAATACGAATTGTTATTGAACAGTGACCTTTCGTTTATGGAAAAGTTTCAGAAGATCGTTTTCGATAAAATGGAAGCAGCCCATTATAGCGAGGAATTCTATCAATTTGTCATATGGGAAGACCCTGTTGTTCAAAATTTTATTCATGAATATTATCTGACCCATTCGTTGCCATTTCTATTAAAGTTTATTGAGCAAGGTAAAGCGGAAGGGTTTGTCAATCATAAGATCACGAATGAATCCATACTAGTGTATGTAGGTATGTTCAAGGATGCACTCACAAAACCGAACCTTTCTATGAAGACCCGTATGGATTTAGGCAGTTTATTTTTCTACGGCTTGTTAGGTAAACCTTCAAGTCAGTAGTTCTACAGAATACGAGCTTTCGTTCCTTTTTCTGCAACACCTTCTCTCATTTTTTGCTGAAGATGATTACCGCAATAGTGTTTGTCTGAAGTGTGAATGATCTAAATGATGTGATTTTTATCACAAATGACATCACTCCAATATCTTACAATCGTTTTAGACGATGTTGCCAAATAGGGGTCGTCATTACCGGCAATCCTATAAATTTCTTACGATTTTTGGTTCAAATATGTGAAGAAAAGGTTGGTGGGAAAAATGAGGTTTTCTAACATTTTGGTAGCCTATGATGGTTCTGATTTAGGAGAAAAGGCCCTAGACTCTGCCATTAAACTCGCAGAATCAGATGGTCTGGCTAGAATTCATGTTATTCATGTGGTTTCACCTCTTACTTACTCTTATGAGTACTTGAATGCTGATGAAATAAACGAAGGAATACGTAGTCATGGTCATGAAATCCTCGGTAATGCGGAGAATAAATTATCCAAGTCCAAAAATGATCAATTTAAGACATGTTTACTTGAGGGACGACCATCTGATAGGATTCTTGAATATGCCCAAGACTATCATTGTAATCTAATCGTAATGGGTAGCAGGGGATTAGGAAGCATAAAGGAATTTTTCTTAGGGAGTGTTAGCCATGACATTGTCCAAAGGTCTTCGATTCCGGTTTTTATTGTGAAATAGAATTTGAAATGCACCTCTTCCGATTATGAATGAGGTGCATTCTTTTTAGAACCATACTTTTCTTATATCAGCACACAAAGAATTTCTGCAAGTTCCACAGTGGGTTAGATCGCATCTTCTTAAAGAATACCGTATCTGCCATCTCTTAATAGAAACAGTAGTCACATTTCCCTATTTTTATACTGTGTGACAAAAATAACAACCATTTTATTCATTTACGTTTATCATTAAGTTCTAGCAGTCTCGTCCTTTATTGTTCACACAAGAACGAGATTGGACTGTTATTTTTCAGTAAGTGGGTGTATCAGTTGAATGGAGTAACCAAAGAGTTATTGTTAAACTTATTTTTCATTATTTTCCCTCTATTTCTTTATCAGATGTTTTGGGTAGATAAAGACAGAATCTATTCAAAATCGAACTTTAGAGTGGCTACACTCATGGGCGTATTATCAATTCTATTGTGTATGAGTTTTCCCATAACATTTTCATCAGGATTTCATTTTGATTTGCGGCAAATTCCGTTTATTCTAGGAAGCCTCTATGGCGGATATAGAGTAGCCATTTGGCAATATCTTAGTATCCTTCTCTTTCGTTATCTATTAGGCGGAGATGAAATTTATGTAAACGTTCTCGTTATTTCATTAATTTTATTACTTGTTCCTTTGTTGAAATCGAAATATTCAGGAATGACAATGAGAGGTAGAGCTTTCATTTCAATGGGACTTGTACTTATTTCTGGAACGTTGACCATGCTTCCCATCTTTATGTTACCTGATACACCAGACTTCTTTTCTATGCAATTTATAGGCATTCAAGTATTTGGAATGTGGTTAGCGACTTATTTAGTTGAAACTTTACGAAATAATATTAAGATGAGAGATGAAATCATAAAAGCAGAAAAAACAAGTCTTATTAGCCAGCTTTCAGCAAGTATCTCTCATGAGGTAAAAAATCCGCTTACTGCTGTAAGAGGACTAATCCAAATTTTAGATGAATTTGATTTCCCTGAGGAAAAGAAAAAAGAATTATCTAAAGTAGCCATGAGTGAATTAGACAGAGCCCTGATGATTCTTTCAGACTATCTATCGTTATCGAAAGACCCGATTGAAAATAAAGAAACATTGGATATAGTAGATGAATTGAAATACGTAATTGATGTGATGACTCCCTATGCGAACATGCAATCAGTGGAAATACATATGAATTTTCAAGCTAATAGTTACTATGTTTCCGGCGAAAGACAAAAGTTTCGTCAATGTTTAATTAATATCGTGAAAAATGGCATCGAAGCCATATCAGGTAAAGGTGAAGTTCGGATTAGTACATTTCATTCAGAAAACCAAGCTTTCATTAGGGTTTCCGATACAGGATGTGGAATGACCCTAGAACAAATCCAACGTTTAGGTACCCCCTATTACTCTACAAAAGAAAAAGGGACTGGGATAGGAATGATGGTGGTATACAACATTATCAATTCCATGAATGGTCAAATCGAAATAAGAAGTGAGAAAGAAAAAGGAACCTGTTTTTCCATTTCATTTCCATTAGATAAAAACATTTAATGGTAACTCACTACCATGCTTTTCATACCCGAAGAAGAACCTGAAGTACATCAATTTTGTTCACCTTCTTGCTAAGCTGTATAAGAAAACCCGGTACCCAACTGTACCGGGTTTTTTCTTCATTACTTTCTATTCCCTTCTGCCATTGAAGGAAGCAAAACACGCTCTTCGAACTCGGGAATAGGAAGGAGTCGGGCAAAAGCTTCCCTCAAACCATCCAATTCAATAAATTGGCCACGATAATGAGTCACTTCGCCTGTATGATTGGTTATTACCTGAATCTCAAGGACGATAAGATAAAGGCTTCCATTTTTACGTCTATCCCATATTATTCCTTGCCATCTGTTCTTTAATTTCAAGGATCGCCACATCAATTTATAAAAGAATGGGGAATACAACCCAGATTTTAGAATTCTTGGAGTTTGACCTTTCGCTTCTTCTTCTTTATATTGTGTGATCTCAGTAAAACCCTTATTTACATACAGAATATTAGTTTCTCTATCTGTCACCATTACTCCAACTGGCTTTTCTTGTCTCCTCTTTTTCCCTTGATGATGAATAACTTCTGTTTCCGTTCTATCCTCTACATAATCCAAACCTAATTCTAAAATCTCATCAAAATTCACAAAAGACATGATACATCCTCCTCCTTTTTCCGTTTGTAGAGAATGTTTCAAATCATTGCTGTTGAAAAGCTATTTATTATGGAACACTGATAACCGGACACAGTGATTCATACAATACACCCCTTCACAAGTTTCTATATTCATTGTAAATGAAAGCGTACACCTTGTATGTGACAGTTAAGTTAAATTAACAAATAATGGATGGAGATAGCCCTTACGCTTGGGGTGAATAAAAATACCAGGCTTACGAGATTTCTCGCAAGCCTGGTATGATGTGCTTTAACTATATTGTGGACGAAGCGTTTTACGACCGAAAACAAATTTTTCTGCCTCTAAGGCAACTAGGCACCCATCTGCAGCAGCAAGCACGGCTTGCTTCACAAGAGTCTTACGTGCATCTCCGCCAGCATAAACACCCGGTACACTGGTTTCCAGGGCTTCGTTTACAGATACATATCCTTCTGCATCGCGCTTGACTTGGGTTCCAAGGAAATCAGTTCCCGGCTTCATCCCACTCAGGTATAAAAACACCCCATCAATCGACCATGTATCTTCTTCTTTACGTTCATTCGTAATCTTCACTTTGTTTACGTAATCATCGCCTATAATTTCCTTAATGCGATAACGGGGGTAAATGGTAACGTTAGAAAGGTGTTCGATCTCTTCAACTGAAGAACTTCCTTTGATTTTGCCGCTAGGCACAAATACATGAACCTGTTTGCAAAACTTAGCCAGTGCCTTCGTTTCATGAATCGCTTCTTCGTTATCGCCAACGACGATCACTTCACGATCTTGGAAGAAGGCAGCGTCACAAGTAGAGCAATAACTGACGCCTCGACCGGTGAATTCCTCTTCACCTGGAAGTTTATTACCTGAGGCGCGAGATCCTACTGCAATAAACACCGATTTAGCTTTTACGATTCCTTCAGGCAAGACAATCTCTTTTATCTCCCTTTCCAATTGGACGGAAAGCACCTGACTCTGAACGAGTGTAGTTCCAAAGGATTGAGCCTGTTTTTGCATTGTTTCAACTAGCTCAAGCCCTGTAATTTCACCCAATACACCTGGATAATTTGCTATCTTGTGGGTGATTGCCAAAGTACCAGCTTGGGGTGATTTATCAAGAAGAAGTGTGTTTAACTTCGCACGAGATGCATAGACGGCAGCCGATGAACCTGCTGGACCTCCTCCAATAATCACAAGGTCATACACCTGATCTAACGTACTCGGTTGAATGGATGTAAATAAGGAAGGTAATACTTTTATATCCTCCTTATTGTTTTCCTCACGAGATGCTAAGGTGGCTGATTTCTGTGCTTGGACTGCTTGATCCGTTAACCCAAGACGCTCTTGTAGTTTTTTAGGCTGAAAGCCTAGTACAGGCTTACCATTTATAAACGTGGCGGGTGTTCCGAAAATACGACGGGCTTGAAGCTCCTGAAAATAGACTCCATTCTCCGACACATTGCGTTCCTCATAGGAGATCCCCCACTGTTTTAGCTGCTCTTTCACTTCGATACATTTCGGACAACCTGTGCTTGAATAAACAATCACTTCCATGATTCCACCCCCATGTTTTTATTTAAGCTGGGATTACAGAGTCTTTTGACCAGGTTTCCAGTTTGCTGGGCACAATCCACCTGATTGGATCGCTTGAAGTACACGTAGTGTTTCGTCTACACTGCGGCCTACACTATCAGGAGTGATGACTTGATACTGAACGACTCCTTCTGGATCGATGACGAATAGACCACGCTGTGCGATGCCTTGATCATTGAGAACCTCATAGGCTTGAGCTACCTCTTTGGTATAGTCTGCTGCTAACGGGAAGTTCAATCCCCCTAATCCGTTTTGATCCTGTGGAGTAGCGACCCAAGCACGGTGAGAGAACTTAGAGTCAGTGGAAACACCGAGGATCTCAGTATCAAGATCAGCGAATTCAGCAACTGCACTGCTCAACGCAGTGATTTCTGTAGGACAAACAAATGTGAAATCTAATGGATAGAAGAAGAATATCAAATACTTGCCTTTGTAATCCTCTAGAGATACCTTACCGAAATCTATTCCATTTCCTAATGCCGTTTCCATTTCAAAATGTGGCGCTTTTTTTCCTACTAAGCTCATTTTATTATCCCCTCTCAGTTTCTAATAATAATGATTACATTATCTAATTATAATTATTATTAATAAAAAGTCAATATATCAATCTTATATTTAAACCGAATTCAAAAGTGCAAGGACATCGCAATTCCAAGGACGAGAAAAAGCTTTAAATTGGCCTTCTCATTCATGATACAACCTCAATCGCAAATTATCATCAATTTATGGCACCGAAAGCTTGAACTTAGAGAAGATGGAAGGATGATTAAAACATACCCCGTAGCCCCAGGTTCAAGGGACACCCCAACACCTATAGGCTTTTTTAGAGTTGTGAACAAATCGAGGAATTGGGGAAAAGGATTTGGTTCAAGATGGATGGAACTTAATGTTCCTTGAGGCATATATGGAATTCATAGGACAAATAAACCAGGATTAATCGGTAAATATGTTAGCCATGGGTGTATTCGAATGAAAAATAAAGATATTGAAGATTTATTTGAATCAAAGATTTAACCTATTTTAATGATTAATTGGGCAATCGTTGGATAGCAAGATAACCCAAAACAGCCGATTTTCTCTTGGATCATCAAGAAAAAATCGGCTCTTGTACAACCTATCCGTTATCCAAATTCATTCAAGCTCTCTGGTGTCCAATCCGTTACCCCGTTGTCCTCAATAATTCCCAATACGACATCGGTGATGTCAGGGTCGGCAATCAATTTAATCAGCCAAGGAATGCATGGCAGAAGCAAACATGGCACCACTTCCGCTTATCGCAGCAGCCATACCTTTGGCTACTGCGATAACCGTGTTACCGACCATCGCAATCGCTGAAGATTTGTTTCCTTTCTTTATTAATTCAAACAAATTCTCTCGTTGCGGATCTGGTTCCATTTTTTCCTCCTGAAAAATAACTGTTTCAAACTATTTTCCCAAATTCAGATTGAAATTATTGATTTGGGCTTGACCAAAATTCTTTCTTTAGATATCCCTTATCAACAATTAATTATAACTCATCATCGCCACCGTCAAAGAAATCAAAACCGCCTTCATCATCACCTTCTTCAGCAGCAGTTTCCATCTCCTCATCTCCACCTAATAAATCCTCAAGCATCATACCACCCAGCATACCTGCCGCAAAGCCTCCCATTGCGCCAGCTAAACCACTTCCATGATGACCATGGTGTCCGTGTCCACGAGAATACCTTGATGCCGGATGCGCTTGAGGGTTTTGAAGCATTTCCTCTATCGTTTCTTGAAGAGCTACCGATAAAGACTGGACATCCTTCAGTAACTCATTATCGTAGAAAACTTCTCGCTTTAACTCCTTTTCTCCGAGACCAAATGGCAGGCTGGCCATATCCACTTCTAGCAACAATCGAATGCCCTGCTCCTCAATTGCTGCTTCAAACTCCACTTCCTTGATTCGATCCCTGAAGACCGTGGTTGGGAAGAACTCAAATTCTTGGCTGTAACCATTAAATTTACCAGAATCCATCTTTTCTCGAAAGCCTGAAGCCTCAAGTGCCTGGATAATATTCATAAATCTTTGTGGTGGTATCACTTGAATATGATCATGATCCAAGTTATCTACACCAGCCGCAATATCTAACCGAGTCGCAAAATGATAAGACATCCCCACACGGGATATGGGTAAGTTTAACGGTAACTGATATGTAAACGGTAAGATCTTCTTTTCGTTTGGATGAATCGTAAAAGAAGAAGTGACAGGTATCGAAGAAATGGTCTTCGTAAAATCTTGGCTCTTTACCCGAATTTTTAGATTTAGATCTACACTCACATGGTTTATTTTTTGCTCAACTTTCCCGCCTTCTACTAGAAATTCACCTTCGATGACTTCACCCAAGGAAACTTCTTGTTTTCTCAGTACCAAATCCACCCTGGCGGATCCTACCCCTAATTTTGCCATGAATTTTTTCAACATGTAACCTATCAACCCTTTCTTATTCACTTAATGGATCATGCTCAACCCATTCTACGGAATGCCGTGCCCTATGGTTTCATTCTTTTTCAAGCCTGCTCCTATTCCTCGTCCGGTGAACATTCGCTTCAACCTCATTGACCACAACTACTATAAGTTAATGGTAAAAAGGCAATAATATAGAAGCAAAAAACCTAGCCTAATATTATCTCAGCTGTTTTTCATGTATAATATGTATACAACAAATAAAGGCAGGAAATGTAAGGGGAAATACCCCCTACCCTAGACCTTATAAACCTTATCGGAGGAAATAAGATTGTATACTGAAATTTTCATTCTCGCCTTGCTTATTATCCTTAATGCCTTTTTTGCCGCTTCAGAGATCGCATTGATTTCTTTAAACGATAATAAGGTAAAAGTGATGGCAGAAGCAGGTGACAAAAAATCGAAAATGCTGCAAAACCTTTTAGGCGAGCCTAGTCGATTTTTAGCGACCATTCAAATCGGTATTACACTCGCCGGCTTTTTAGCAAGTGCCTTCGCTGCCGAGAGTTTCGCCGGCAGATTGGCTCTTTTCCTCTCTAGCATGGGAGTCCCTATATCACAGCAATGGCTCGAAAGCATGTCGGTCATATTCATTACTTTGGTGCTCTCTTATTTTACGCTTGTACTAGGCGAGCTTGTTCCCAAAAGGATTGCCATGCAGAAAGCGGAGCCCATCGCCATGATTGTGGTAGGACCATTGACCGTGCTATCTAAAGTAACGTCGCCGTTTGTAAAATTGTTAACCTATTCTACAAACTTCTTAGTTAGGCTATTTGGAGTAGATCCCAATGCCAATGACGATCAAGTAACAGAGGAAGAAATCCGGATGATGGTTGATGTAGGAGAAGAAAGAGGTACGATTCAAGATACCGAGAAAATGATGATCAATAATATTTTCGAGTTTGACAATAAAACGGTATCCGATATAATGACCCATCGAACCAATATTTTTGCCATTCCAGTGGACTATACCTTTAGAGAAGTCATTCAAACGATTAACCTTGAAAAATATTCAAGATACCCCGTATACCATGACAATATAGACAATATTATTGGCATTCTCCATGTGAAAGATTTGCTGCAATATATCGAGAAAGGGTTCGAAGAAGACTTCATCTTAAAAGATATTATAAGACTCCCTTATTTCGTTCCCACATCCAGAATAGCGGATGACTTATTCCACGACCTTCAGAAAAACAAAGTTCACATGGCAATTGTCATAGACGAATACGGGGGTACGGCTGGTATCGTCACGATTGAAGACCTACTTGAGGAAATTGTAGGAAATATTTTTGATGAACATGATGAGGAGGATACTGAGGTCATACAAATAGATGAAAGTACCTTTTTAATGGATGGTACCTTAAATTTACATGATGTAGAAAAATTGATTAACGTTGAATTTCCAACGGAAATATATGATACTTTGAGCGGTTTTCTCATTGGTCAAATTGGTAATATACCTAACGTGCAGGAAAGACTCCAAACCATCGAATTTAAAGGTTATTTGTTTACGATTGAAGAAGCGGATGAAAAACGAATTACGAAAATTAAGGTATCAAAAAATCAATTACAAATCATTGATTAGTGCCAAACCACTCCAGCCATGTTGGGGTGGTTTCCTTGTTTTCTAATACCATCTTTACATTTTATGGAGCAAGTATATGATAAAGGAGATTTCCCGGTAATTTCAGACTAAATTAACAAGATTAGGTCGACAATAATACTAACCTGATTGAAAAGGAGAGATTGATTTTGGAACTTAAAATGAGTGCAGATGAAGTATTGTCCAGTATTAAAAATTTGCAAGAGAACGGTGAAGCATTAAATAAAAAGAAAGTAAAACAATCACACCCCGATCTCATGAGAAGTGCGCTGTTTTACTTTCCAAGCTGGGAGCATGCTATCCAAAATGCGGAGACTTACAGTTAAGCTTCATACACCATATAATTCCTCTAAGAAAGCTACTGGCATAGCCTTATGCATATAATACTTGACCGATAAGTATAAGAAAGCTACTGGCGTAGCCTTATGCATATAATACTTTCTGAGAGCAAAAAATCCTTGTCGTTTATGATGATGACACGGATTTTTAATTACCGCATAAGGATGTATATGCTCCCAAAATAACCATCCTTATCGACTTCATAGGGTCTACTCACGGGAAATTGAAATTAGGTCACGGGAAATATGAATTAACTCACGTTAAATGTAATCCAGGTCACGTTAATCGGGGTTCACCTCACATTGGAAGAATCATTACAAATAAGAGTATAAAACAAAGGCCCTAAGGTTAAATCTATCTACCTGGGCCTTTTCTCCGTTTCTTCTATATATTCGAAACCCCTGCCGAATCAAAAGTAGCCATCTCCCGAATCATACGCGTAGCAGACTCTACAATTGGAAAAGCGAGAGCTGCCCCGCTGCCTTCACCTAAACGCATCTGTAAATCAATCAACGGCATCTTATTTAGGGCACGCAGGACATGGATATGTCCGGGTTCCTGGGATTGATGAGAAACAATGAGATAATTCGCCGCCTTCGGTTCGATTCGAGTAGCCAATAAAGCAGCAACCGTAGAAATGAACCCGTCCACTAAAACCGGAATTCGCATTGCCGCCGCTCCAAGCACCGCTCCAGCCATCGCCCCGATTTCCAATCCCCCCACTTTCGACAACACGTCTAGAGGGTCTTGGCCATTTGGCTTTCTTACCTCCAATCCCTTGAGGATAATCTGCTTTTTCAGATTGATCCCTTGCTCATTCACACCGCTTCCCTTCCCTACCAGCCATTCTATCTCATCTCCAGTTAAAGCAGCGAGAATAGCACTACTGGAAGTCGTGTTTCCAATGCCCATTTCTCCTATGATAATCAATTTGACTCCTTCCTCAATGATTTGCCTAGCGGCCTCCATTCCAACCGAAATACTTTTTTCCGCTTCCTCTCTTGTCATTGCATTTTCGTGGAGAAAATTAGCCGTTCCGTAGCGAATCTTGCAACACTCTAACCCTTCATAAGGAAGATCTGTAGCGACACCCACATCATACACTTTGAGCAAAGCGCCAATCTGACGCGAAAACACATTAATCGCTGCTCCCCCGTTTAAGAAGTTCAATACCATTTGAGCCGTTACTTCTTGCGGAAAGGCAGATACTCCTTCTTTGACTACCCCATGATCTCCTGCAAATACGAGAACACCTGGAGGCGTTACGCTTGGAAATGGATTTCCTGTCATGCGGGCAAGGTCAACCGCTAATTCTTCTAGTCTACCTAGACTTCCTAAAGGCTTGGTCAATTGATCGATATGCCGCTCTGCCTTTTTGCCTGCTTCTTCGTCCAACGGATGAATTCTCTCTATTACTTCTCTCATTTTGTCACTTCTTCCCCTTTACATTTGAATTGTTTCATCATTTGTTCAATGCGGTCGATCTGTACATGCTTTCTTACCTGATCAGCCAGCACATCAAAGGCTTGCTCTCGCAACTGGACAAAGGATACACGTTCTTCTAGTGGTTCCAATCCTTTCGTTCTACGGATGAGGTTAAGCAATTCCTTACGGAAAAAATCATTGTGAAAAATACCATGGTAATAGGTTCCTATTCTTTGCTGATCCCAATCTACACTGCCATCGGTACGGTCCTCCATACGAATCAATCCCTGTTCGTTGAAATGATGCACAGACTGTCCCATATGGATTTCGTATCCTTGGATAGGGATATCTTTACCGTTTATAAAAACAACACCTTCCGAATATTGCGTCGTTTTCCTTTGTGTCAGCGTCGTTTCTATCGGAAAAAAGCCTAAGCCTTTCATCTCTTGATTGGGAGACTCTACTCCATGCGGATCGGAAATTTCTCCCCCCATCATTTGGTATCCTCCGCAGATGCCAACCATCCAGGCTCGTCCTGATTGATGTATATCCGAAATTTTTTGATCTAAACCTTGTTCCCGTAAAAACAACAAATCTTCAATTGTATTTTTGCTTCCCGGCAGGATGATTAGATCCGGTTGACCCAGCTTAGCAGCCTCTCGCACAAACCGAACCCGGCAATCGGACTCGACGAAAAAAGGATCGATATCCGTAAAGTTTGAAATTCTAGGATATTGAATGACGGCAATATCAAGGTCTTTCTCCTCTAATGGACTAGAATATTGCTTTAAGCTGAGAGAATCTTCTGCATCAATATAGAGATCATCCATAAATGGAACCACCCCAAGTATAGGTTTTCCCGTGTATTGCTCAAACCAGTCCAAACCAGGCTGTAAAAGGGAGAGATCACCGCGAAACTTATTGATGATGACACCGATCACACGATCCCGGTCCTCCTGATCCAGCAATTGTAGAGTGCCAACCAAACTAGCAAATACCCCACCGCGCTCGATATCTGCCACAAGAATCACGGGTGCCTGAGCCATCCGGGCCACTCGCATATTCACTAACTCCCGATCATTTAAGTTAATTTCCGCAGGACTCCCCGCTCCCTCAATAACAATCCGTTCGTAATGATCCGCAATCCGATCGTATGCTTCCTGGATCAGGTGAAGGCCATGGGAAAAGAATTCCGACCGATAGGCGATCGCCTTCATATTTTGATAGGGCTCGCCATGAACGACTATTTGGGCTTCCATATCCCGGGAAGGTTTAATAAGGATCGGATTCATATCCGTAGTCGCGATGATTCCAGCCGCCTCCGCCTGTACCCCTTGCGCCCGACCGATTTCTTTTCCATCTAACGTGATATACGAATTAAGAGCCATATTCTGAGATTTAAAAGGAGCGGTTCGGTAACCGATTTGGGCAAAAATGCGACATAAGGCTGTTACCAACACACTTTTCCCTGCATCTGAGCTTGTTCCTTGAATCATCAATGGCAGTGCCCTAGACTTTGTCATGATATGGCCCCTCTGTACATCGATGGCTTAAGGTCCAAAAAATCGGCATTTCCTATAATGCCAATATTCATGCCAACCTGCTTTGCGATCTGCTTAATGATGCTTCCGTGCGTAACCAGAAGAATAGATTGTCCTTGACAGTGTGCACTTAAACGATGAAGACCCCGTTGAATTCTTTCAGCAACGGAAGTCATGTCCTCCATCCCATATCTGGATTCCTGAATCTCTTCGATATTAGTCATTTGATATTCCCTCTGGATTTCTTTTATGGTTTTGCCTTCCAACCTTCCAAATCGGCGTTCTTGAAATTCCTCTGCTTCTTCGATCGGAATCTTTAAGAATTGGCAGCAGATCGATGCAGATTGTTTCGCACGCATAAGGGGGCTAGTGATGATACCTGAAAAATGAAATTCAGCATCATTTAAGAAACGTTTAGAAATCTCCTGAATTTGTTTAATGCCTTTTTCATTTAAGGGGATATCTCGTATCCCTTGAATTCTTTTTTCCACATTCCAATCGGTTTCTCCATGCCTCATTAACACGAGCCTCATCTTATATCCACCCCTCCATAAAATAGAAGATTAGTGCTAATCAATATCAGAATACATACGATGAGAAAGATCGAGGAAACCAGTTTCATCAAACCGATGGTCTGGATGATGTCGGATGGATTAATCCCTCGGACCGGGTCGCCCATTTTGGCCCGATGAGAGACCTTGCCTTTGTAGTAATTCGTTCCGCCCAATTGGATTCCCAAGGCTCCAGCCACTCCGGCTTCCGTGAATCCGCTGTTGGGGCTGGGATGAAGCCTTGCATCCCTGGAGATCACTTTCCAACACCCCCGCCAGTCCAACCGCTGCAGCCAAGATGCAAAAACGAGTATCACTGCCGCCAGCCTAGCAGGCAGGAAATTGGCCCCATCATCCAATCTAGCGGAAGCCCAACCCAAGTGGAGATACTGCTCATCTTTATACCCTACCATCGAATCCAAGGTATTGATTGCCCGATAGGCCATGGCCAGTGGCGCTCCCCCTATCGCCGCATAAAAGAGGGGGGACAAGATCGCATCGACGATGTTTTCCGCCACTGTTTCCACCGCACCACGGGAGACTTCCGATGGATCCAGAGAGTGAGTATCACGGCCTACCACCATGGATAAGGCAACTCTAGCCTCCTTTAATTTTCCTTGAATCAACAAATGATAGATTTCCAGACCGGCATCTGCCAGTCCTTTGGTCGCGATCGTGGTAGAAATCAGCCAGACTTCCATCCCCCAGGCCAAGTAAGGATGAAGAAGCATCAATCCCTTTAGTAGTAACCAAACGGCCCCATAGCTGCCCCCAGCGATCATAATCGGAAAAAGAATGCCTGCCCCCTTTAATCTTTCTTCCGGCAGGCTCCAAGATCTGATCTGTTTTTCAAGCCATTGAATCCCTTTTCCCATATAGATGACGGGATGGGGAATCCACTGCGGATCACCAAGGATCCGATCGATGATATAAGCCACCATCAATACAGCCCCATAATTCATGTCAATCCTCTCCTGGTGTGGCTGCTGCTTCGTATAACGATTGATGGACAACTCGGCCGATGGCATTCCCTACCGTGGTTGCCGTTCCGGCAAATAAATGAGTATATGGATATACATCACTTTGGCTAACCGCAATTACCATGGCATCAGTTGTGGTTCCCGTGGCAACCTGCCCTTTTTTGTCCATAATAGGTAAATCCTGCAGAGCGGCCGCCTTCCAGTTCACAAAGGAACATGCCTGACTTATTCCCCCTCCCCACAAGGCATTGCTGCGGGTCATCAAAGAAGTTCTCGCTTGCAGCAATAGATGATCATGGCGGTGAGTTATGCTGATTTCCGGCCACACAGTCGATTGATAGCCTATTGTTTCAAGAAAAGGCTGTGTCATCATGTCCTCCTTTCTAGTTGATCCTTTAATAGAGTTGAAGTCCAAGCCTTCCCATCCCATTCTGCCAGCAAGCCCGCGCCATGTGAAATTCCTTCTACCTGCCAAAATTGAGAAGCATCTCCCAGGAGCCATCGGCTCATGAACCAACGGATTACCCCCCCATGACTAATGATCCAAACCGTATCGTTTTGA
The DNA here is from genome assembly GCA_036676475.1 of Brevibacillus sp. Taxonomy (GTDB): domain Bacteria; phylum Bacillota; class Bacilli; order Aneurinibacillales; family RAOX-1; genus LC029. The sequence continues at coordinate 67,420 of JAKFCU010000098.1, read as the reverse complement.
TTGATTGTTAGAAGTACCTGCTGAATCCAATCATCCACTCTTTGACCCAATTGTCCTAATGTTTCTCCTCCTGGGGGAGAGATAGTGAAAGGATCCTGGTACCAAGACTCCAGTTGTTCAGGGCAATGCGAGTAAATCTCTTGATAAGTTTGATTATCCCATTCTCCAAAATCCAGCTCGCGAAGTGCTGAAAGAGTAACGAGATTCATTTTCCAGTCTGTAAGAATCAGCTCAGCCGTTTGCCTGCATCGTGTCAAATCACTAGAATAAACGGCAACTGGCCAGTCTCCCTTCATGATGTGAGCTAAACGGCTGGCCTGCTCTACTCCCCTTGGATTAAGCGGTACATCATAATGACCGAGGTAGCGTTTCTCACGATTGGCATCTGTTTCACCATGACGAATCCATATCAATTTCACAGAAACCACCTCCCGGCGAGTAGACTCAAAAGTAAATAACAAACCTCTACCCATTCGACAAGAGCACCGTAGCCATCCCCTGTTAATCCACCCAATCGCTTGCACAAGCGCTGAATGAACCACGCTCCGGATAAACAGGCCAGGAAGAGCACGAACAGACCTGTTTTGCCTTGGATTAAATACACTGCTATGATCGCAAAAGCGATCCCCAACATCAGCTTTCTTCTAGTTAGCCCTTGTCGCATACCGGTTCCTATTCCATTTACCGATATATATGGCCAGAACCAAATAGCCCCTATCAGGGCAAACCGGGCTGCAAGGGGAGGAAGTATAAACCATGATAGAGGTGCAGTCTGGCTGAGTTCATACACCGCTGTCCCTTTAACCAGCAATAGGAGTACAGCGGCTAGCACGCCCATTGCCCCCACTCGGCTATCTTTCATAATCCGCATCATGTCTTCCTTGGAACGATAACTGCCCAATCCATCCGCTAGGTCCATCCATCCATCGAGATGCAGCCCTCCTGTTACGAAAACCCAAGCAACCAACGTAAGCATGGCGGCTATAGAAGAAGGAAATAAATAAACAAATCCCTCTGCGGACACCCACAAAAATAAACCTAGCAAAAAACCAACTAACGGATAGTAAGCAACACTTTTTTGCCAATCCAAAGCGGAATGCTGTAATGGAGGCACCGGAAACTTCGTTAAAAAGGCAATCGCAGAGAAGAGCGGATTCATCCTTTCAGCCTCCAAGGAATCCCTGAAAGCACCGCATACACTTCGTCCGCTTGCTGTGCCACCTGCTGATTCGCTTCTCCCAACACATCAGCATACCAACGCCCCAAGCGTGATATGGCAACTCCTCCAAGACCAGCTTCACTGGAAACTACGATGACGGTAAATTCACTTTTACTGACCTCTTCTAACCATTGACGAAGATCATCAAAAAGGGGCTTTACACTTGAAGGATCACCCCACCGCTCCTCAGGCACAGATAATAAGCGGTTGCTGATCCAAGTGGACAAACAATCAAACAAAGCCACTTCATAGGTTTGTCCGAATGTAATCGCACCAACCAAATGATAAGATTCCTCAATAAGCCCCCAGCTAGCTGGTCTTCTGACTTGGTGGAGCTGGATGCGTTGCTCCATCTCCGAGTCGGTGTTCAACCCTGTGGCGATGTAGACCACGGAGTTGCCGCCCTTCTGACTCGCTAATTTCTCAGCAAAGGCGCTTTTTCCTGAACGAATGCCACCCGTAATGAAAATCAGCCCCATGGACGACCCTCCTTCTTCGCGGTAATTTCCCCGATGGCTTGCAGCAGACGCTCATTCTCTTCCCTAGTGCGGACAGCAATCCTGAAATCATGAGGAGTAAGTCCTTCATACATTGTACAGCTACGGATTAAGATTCCTTTTCGTCCTAATTCTCCTTGCAGCTCGTCCGTCCTCATCGAAACAGGCAATCGAATCAAAAGGAAATTGGCTTTCCCCGGCCAGACCTTCCAACCAAAACGACGCTGAATTTCTTCCTGCAGATATGGACGTTCCGTAAAAATAAAATCACGTGTTCTTCGTTCGTAATCTTCTTCTCCTAGACAGGTTTCCCCCGCCAATAGTGCAAATTGATTAACACTCCAAGTCACTTGTTTCCTCTTCATAGCCCGGATAAGCGAAGGATGTGCGATGACAAACCCTAAGCGCAATCCTGGAATTGCATAAAATTTAGTCATGGAACGGATGAGAATGCATTTTGGGAATTGATGCAATATAGGCAATAGGGTTGCTTGCTGATCCACCGGCAGAAAATCGAGGAAGGCTTCATCTACTACGAGATAGGTATCCGTTTCTTCGGTCCATTCCGCCATCCTGATTAGTTCATCCATGGAGTACACGATACCGCTAGGATTATTAGGATGACCGATAAAGACTAAGTCCGTCTTGCTGAATAAGGATTTAAGTTCTGCTCCATCCGGCTTATAGTCCCATTCCTCTTGCCCATAAATCCCTATCACCTCAGCACCGAATTGCTCCGATAATTGTTCATATTCAGAAAAGCTAGGATATATCACTCCCACTTTCTTCGGAGCAATAGCAAGAATAGCGAGAGCCATACATTCAGCTGCTCCATTTCCAGCAAGAAGCCATTTCAAATCCACCCCTAATTTCCGACCCAACGCAGTGAGATAGCCCCTCTGAGCGGGATCCGGATAATGGATCATCGTTCCCCATTGTTCAGTGATCACTTGAATCACACTTTCTGGAGGCCCTAATGGATTAATATTGGCACTGAAATCGAGGAGTAGTTCCTGCTTGAAACCAAAGGTTTCAGATGCAGTTTTTAAATCACCTCCATGTCCATAGCGCTCCAATCCACCCATTAGAATTCAATCCCCTTTACAGCAGGTACACCTTCATCATAATAATGCTTGAGCGGCTTCATTTCGGTTACTAAATCCGCCACGTCCATTACTTCCTGCTTCGCAGATCTCCCCGTGATGACCAGGTGCGTTTTCTCTGGTCGATTCTGAATCAAATCCAACACTTCCTCCAATGGGAGAACATCGTCAATAGGGAAGCTGTCAATCGCTAATGCGTTATTTAATTCATCAAGAATGACGAGATCATATTTTCCGCTTAAAACCTTTTCTTTTGCGAATTGCCATCCTTGCTTCAAGGCTTCCCGGTGTTCTTCGGGTGTTTTTTTCCAGGTAAATCCAATCCCTGTTTGCACCATTTCGATACCTAACTTGGCAAATATCTGTTTTTCTCCTGTATTGCGTTCGGGAGACTTAATGAATTGAATCATCAGCACTCGCTTTCCTTGACCGAGCGCTCGAACAGCTAAACCAACCGCGGCTGTAGTCTTTCCTTTTCCATCCCCTGTATAAACAAGCAACAGGCCCCGATTTTTCTCCATCTTCATGCCTCTCTTTCTATCTCAAATTAAAAAAGTAAATCCCTGATTTCCATAGGAAATCAGGGATTGGTCAGCAAAAATGAATCTTGTTCTGGCCTTTCCTTTTACCCGAAGGAAATGAGCTACATATCTCAAATAGGCAGGTCTCCTGGCTTTTGGATCGGCGCTTTCCTTCTCCTTCCCATCAAACCCTGACAGTGGATTCATGAAGGAAAACTCCCCAATTACAGTGGCGGGACCGCGTTGGTTTTTCACCAACTTCCCTTTTAACTTCATTTCCCATCGGAAATGAAGACCTATTTGCAATCTGCTATTCTATTTAGTGTTGATTATATGTCTAGAACTAGATTTTGGCAATAAAATAATATTCCTAGTCAATTTCGCGGAATTATTGATCAATTTGCGGAGAAAATCAACCATATGCGGGAGAATAAAAATCGAGACCTAGCCCTAACCTTCCAGGACGGTCTCTTTGTAAATTACTCTTTTCTTTGAAATAACGAAATACCATCCCTAGGAGGAATAAATGGCGGACAGAGAGGAGAAAAGTTAGGGCGGGGTTGGCAAAAGGAGATGGGTTTTGTACAGCACTTGACAATAACTTTCTGTTTAATAATCTTTTTGATACGAATGGTTTTTCCATTACGGCGAATCGTCTTTCTTCTTACGATTCTGCGTGTTTTCACGAACTCCTTACAGTCTAGATCGCCCGTATCGCAAGGATCCACGGGTAGCCACCTCCCTTCTCTTCAAAAATATACCTTGATCTTACCCAACGTTCCTACCAACTCCCCAATAGAGGAATCCTAATTTTTTCATATTTGATAAAGAGAGGGCATTCCTTGCATCAAAAAGATAGCTTCCCCTCATGTCTTCCTTCACCTTTTTCCAATCTAATTCCAGGAATTCCTTCCATTCCGTACAGAGCAAAATGGCATCTGCTTGCCCTACAGCATCATAAGCATCGGGCGCCATCATGACTTCTGGAAAATGTTCTTTCACACTTTGGCTGACAATCGGATCGTAAGCAAGGATGGATGCTCCTGCCTGAAGAAGTCGAGGAATTAATTTCAGCGAAGGGGCCTCGCGAAGATCATCGGTTTCCGGTTTAAAAGAAAGACCAAGTAAAGCGATTTGTTTTCCTTGAAGACCATTCATTCGTTTTTCCATTTGCTTGATCAGCCAATCGGGCTGCCCGCTGTTGACTCCTTGAACTTCTCGCAGGATCGACATCTCCATGCTGGCCTGCTTGCCCATGGAGTACAGGGCTGCGACATCCTTCGGGAAACAGGACCCGCCATACCCTACCCCAGCTTGCAGAAAGTGGGGCCCGATGCGCTTATCCAGGCCCATTCCCTTGGCAACCTCGGTGACATCGACCGAAAGACTGTCACACAAACGGGCGATTTCGTTGATAAAAGAAATTTTAGTAGCGAGGAAAGCATTAGAGGCGTATTTAATCATTTCAGCATTGCGTGGAGTGGTGACAAATACAGGGGCCTTTACTTTTTCATACAATTTCAGCATCAGCATCTTCGCCATCTCAGTATCACATCCGATGACAATTCGATCGGGGTTCCTTGCATCTAGCAACGCCTTGCCTTCCTGCAAAAATTCAGGATTGGAAACCACATCCACCTCGATTGGCAATCCTCTTGCAGTGATTCCCTGAAGGATCAAATCCTTTACCCAATCCGCCGTTCCAATGGGAACGGTGCTTTTGTCCACAATCACCTTGTAAGAATCAGCGTATTTTCCTATTTCTTCTGCTACTGCTTTCACATAAGTCAAATTTGGTTCTCCATTCGGCAACGAGGGGGTTCCCACCGCGATGAAGATCATTTCGGAAGAGGCTACCGCCTGTTGTATACTCGTGGTAAAGAATAAGGTACCTGCCATGAGCTGTGCTTGAATCAAGGGTTCTACTCCTGGTTCATAAATGGGGAGGATGCCTTGGCTGAGTTTGTTGATTTTCTCTGTATCGATATCCACCCCAATCACATGATGTCCCAATTCACCTAAGGAAGCAGCAGTGGTAATTCCCACATATCCGGTCCCGATGACGGCGATATTCATGTTTCTCACCCTTCCTTTCTTATTGATATAGTTTTTTTATATACCCAATTTCCTCGCGAAGTCCGTCTTCTAATGATACTTTTGGTGCATATCCCAGTAGCTTTTCCGCTTTTTCAATATCGGCCCAGGTGTGAGGCGGGTCTCCCGCTTGTTTGCTCAACCACTCGATCTGTGGCTGAGCCCCCGTTAATTGACCTAATAAGTAAATGACATCTTGGAGGACCACACGAGATTTTCCGCCAATATTAAAAAACTCTCCACTATACCCACTTTTCATGGCTAACAAATTCGCTTCCACGACATCCTCTACGAAGGTAAAATCACGCGTCTGGCTGCCATCTCCATACACAGGAATGGAATCTCCTTTCAACAGGGCGTGGATAAATTTGTGGAAGGCCATATCCGGCCTTTGACCGGGTCCATAAACGGTAAAATAGCGAAGCGATATGGCAGGAACTCCATAATTGGCGGCATACAGATGACAAAGCTGCTCTCCTGCTAGCTTCGTTACTCCATAGGGGGAGTGGGGCATAGGGAGTTTCGTTTCCGGTGTACTTCCGTTCGTAATGCCATAGATGGAAGAGGATGATGCATAAATAAACTTTTTAATCCCCTGCTCTTTGGCAGCCTCTAACAAAAGCTGTGTAGCTAATATATTATTCCTTACATACAGATCAAAGCTTTGCCCCCAGCTTGTGCGTACTCCCGGTATAGCCGCTTGATGGAAAATATAGTCTACTTGGTGTAACATCTTGTTCCAATTGATATCCAAAATATTCTTGGAAATCATGGTGAAATTCTGATGTTGGAGTATGGGCTGCAGATTGCTTTCTTTTATTTTTTTATCATAATTATCTGTAAAGCAATCCAATCCCGTCACTTTATAACCTTCCCCTAACAGCCGCTTGCTTAAGGAAGATCCAATAAAGCCGGCACACCCGGTTACAATGGCATGCTTCAAAATCAATCACCCACCCTTTTCTTTTTGAGGGGAATCAAGCGTTTGACGATCAAAAGACCCTTCCGCAAAGCAAATACGGGTTCGTAGCGATTCCCCCATTTTCTTAACGATGTCGTTACCAGACGCTTTCTCAATACATTTCTCGCCTGGAAATCTGCATGATTAGTCAGTTGGTTGGAATGCTTCCTGCGGTTATACAAATACCGATTAATCCAATGTACCCGGTACTTCTCCATCAGCTTCACGACCATTCGACGATCTTCCATGATTCTCCCCCCGTAGGGATCACTGGTCTCCCATCCCCCAACCTGCCGAAGTGCATCCGTAAGGTAACATCGGGGATGGAGCATATAAGTCATATAGAGCAAAAACTGCAGTTTGTTTTGAAAAGGGCGATGATGGATTCTCTTGAATACCTTCCAATTTCCTGTTTTATTTTTCATCCACATCCGTACATTCCCATAATAGAGGGCAGCACCAGGATGCTTCTTGGTAGCCATATGGAATTCCTTTAAGCAATGTTTGCTTAACCAGTCATCGGAATCTAATTGAATAAAATAGGGGGTATCTACCTCTAGCAATGCGCGATTGAGAACATACGAGATTCCTTCATTTTGGGAAAGAGTGATCAGGCGGATCCGTTCATCTTTCAGATAAGGCTCCACCTGCTTTATAGTATCATCCGTTGATGCATCGTCCATAATAAGTAGCTTCCATTGGGTATAGGATTGGTCCAAAACACTATGGATCGCTTTCTTAATATAAGATCCACGATTGTAAGAAGGAATGACAACGGTAAACTTAGATCTCGTCATCAGAATTCCCCATCCATTTGATATTGGATTTATCCCCTAACTGAAGGTGGAGCGTTTTTGGCATCCCTTTTTTTCCGCCCTTTAATTGAACCTCACGGCCAAACACACTATGAGATACCAGAACCTCCAGGTTGCTAAGTTCAGCTTTCTCTAGCAGAATACTTCTCTCCATCTTGCAATTTTCGATCTGGCATTCGTTTTGGATGGAAACATAGGGTCCGATGACCGCATTCTTCAGCACACAATTCTCACCGATGATGACAGGGCCTATAAATGAGCAATTTTCCACGATACTCTGCTTTCCAATGATAATCTGCTGATTGAGTTTATGCTCCAACATCCACTCATTCGCTTCCAGCCAGCGATCCACCGTTCCTACATCGGAATAGAGTTTGCGGGTGATCGTATAAGAAATAGGATATTGATGATCAATCAGCCATTGAATCGCATCGGTAATCTCATATTCACCCCTAGCGGAAGGGGCTATGCTGTTGATGGCTTGATAGATGTTGGAATCAAACAAGTAAGCGCCTATGACAGCCAGATTGCTTTTAGGTTTTTTGGGCTTCTCTGCCAATCCAACGATATCGTTTCCTTGGATTTCGGCAATCCCAAAATCTTGGGGATTAGGAACGGGGGATAAGAGGATCGAGCCGTTGCTTCCGTTTTGCTGAAAAGAATGAATCAATGTCTCTACATTCTCGGCGATGAGATTATCTCCTAATAATAGAATAAAGAGATCGTTGCCGATAAATGCTTCCGCTTGCTTGACGGCATGAGATATCCCCTTCTGCTCATGCTGATGGATATACTCTACTTTGGCTCCATATCGGGCTCCGTTTCCGATGAGAGCCGAGATTCCCACCTGTGAAGGATGCATGACAATCCCGATCTCAGTGATTCCATTCTTGATTAAATTATCCAAGCAATATTCCAGAACCGGTTGATTGGCGACCGGCAGCAGGGTTTTGGGTTGAGAAAAGGAAAAGGGCTGTAATCGCGTCCCTTTCCCCGCACACAAAATCAATCCTTTCATGAAAAACCACTCCTAGGCCGATGTGGCAATTTTGATTTCCTCCTGTCTATTCTTTTTCATTTAATAGCATTTGGTAAATATTAAGATATTGTTCCGCTGTCTTAGACCAGGTAAACTCTTTGACCCGTTCCAAGCCCTTTTTTCCGTATTCTTCTCTTAGCTCTTTTGAGTTCAATAATTTGGAAATCGATTGATATAATTCTTCTCGATAATTTTCAATCGACACCACAAAACCGTTTTCTTCATGTTTGATCAGCTCGGGTATTCCGCCCCGATCAGAAGCAACCACCGCCTTGGTTGAGGCCATCGCTTCGAGATTGACTCGGCCGAACGGCTCCTGCCATAAGGAAGGGATAACGACCATATCGGCTAATTGATAAATAAAAGGGATTTGGTTGGGAGCAATAAACTTGGTGAACACCACGTGTTTGCCGAGCTTCAACGTACGTCGGCGAATGTAGCGCACATATGGGGTAGCTAAATTTCTTCCATACCGGGAGGCCCCTGTGATAATCAGCTTTAGTCTTGTATTTTCTTTGATCAGACGGGGAAGAACATCAAGGATCAAGTGAATCCCCTTTTCCTTCATCAATCGCCCCACAAACAGGATCGTCTGGTCTTGTTCCTGAATTCGCAGTCTTTTTTTGATTTTATTGATTCTTTCCTCTTGATCCTGTGCCTGCTCGAACGGGTCCGGGTCAATCCCCAGATGGACTCCATAGGCTTTCCCTTTGAATCCGGGAAATTTATTTATATAGTATCTTCTTAAATATTTGCTGTTGGTTATCAGCGCATCCACTTGTTTGGCTACCTGAGTCATCATTGGCTTGCTAACATTAGGCGGTGAAGCAAAAACCGTAGAATGCATATTGAGCACAATCGGTACGCCGGGAAGCTGTTCTTTGATGGCAGAAACATAGAGCGGCCGATTTTCCACCATGATGATATCCGGCTTCACCTTTTTTAAGTGAAGAATCACTTTTTTCACATAGACGCTAGAGCTTAGATAGAGTAGTCGTTTATAGTAAAGGTTTCCTTCTCTAGAAGACTTCTTATATTCCTTGCATTTCCTGGTATAGACAATGACATCGTGTTCTTTCTCCATCTGCTCGGCAACCATTTGGATATCATGCTCAACGCTGCTCCCAATTACCGGGGGGACAGAAAAGCTGCCCGGGCTCACTATTGCAATTTTCATAGCTACACCTCTTAGTTATCCATATCATTTATATAGAGTATGACCCCCTATGTTTCAGGGAAACGGCTTTTGTCCACTAGATGAAGATGTAGCTAAAATTGGGCCTGATTCCTTGGTTACCTACCCATAATAATAGAAAGAGGACTATGGCAAACGCCATAATCCTCTTTATCCATTCTATTAGTGCTTTTTTCGATTGCCGCGATGCTTGTTTTTTTCCTGATCCTGGGCATCTCTAGCCGTGAACTCAGCCGAAATTTTAAGATCACCAGCCACATTTTTCATCAGCTTCAAGGCTTGATTTACTTGTTCTGGTTTGACCGTCTTATCCAACTCAAGCCCGCTATGATACTTTGCTTCCGTAACAAAAATATCAGAAATTTTCACATGACAATCTGATTCTTCAATATTGCCATTTACGGTCTCCGTACAGATTCGCAGATAGGTATAATACTCAATTTTTGAACTTACGAGTGGATGATCATAAACCGCATAATCCCAATCCCACATTGATCCACGAGCAAATCCATGGTTTTTCAGAACGGTTTCTAACTGCCAGAAAGAAAACTCCATACCTACTAAACTCGTATCTATTTTTTTCAAGTCAAACCCTCCCAACAATGTGCTACACATTCACTATAATAACGGGATGGAAGGAGTCCATCAGTGTGAATTATCACAAAAAGGCTGGCTTGTTAAGAATAAGGATTTGACAATTTATCAAACTTCCTGTTCTACTATAAGCAACACACGAAGGTGTCCAATTCCCTCAATGTGAATCGACAGATTAATAGCCCGATCGAATCCATAAATTTTCGTTTCTCCTACCATTACCGTTGGGGGGGTAATGTCAATGCTAAACGTTTGCTCAAACAAATAGGAAGCTAGAGTGCCAGCGATCATGTTTCCCATTTCACCAACGAAGGATTCTAGCAGTTGATCATCCAGAGGCATTCCGTACATGCTTTCCCCAAGTTGCTTAAACGCTTGAAGACTTTCCTCCAAAATCAGACGAATCTTTAAATCTCCTGTAATGCTGACCAATACTCCTATTTCCTTCTGATGAATGGGAGACTTTAACCACGTCTCCTCCTCAACATGAAAAGGAAAAGGAATGACCGTCTGTAACCCTTTTTTCGTTCCCTCAATAATCACTTTCACGTGTTCCACATATGCCATGGATCTTCACTCTTTCTTACCGAATTCACCCATAAAGGGAGGACTATACTGTTTCTAGTATAATGGATATTACTTTAAGAAAGATATGGATATTTGTTATTCTTTTGTGGATTAGAAAGCTACTTGCGTATAAAGCTTTCCAAAAAGCAGGAAAAGTAGGGAATCACGCTGATCCCCTACTTTTTTTCAACAAGTATTTTCCATATTTCATGGGATTTTCATATGCTTTGTACCATTTCTTTTCTAATCCGCCTTTGCCGAAGCTATATCTGAGATCCCGTCCATTCATCTCGATAAAGTAAGGCTTCCCTTGTGCATCAATGCCGATATCTAGCCCTAGGTCCGCTAAACAAGGAAGTTTTTTTTCCAAGCGTTTTGCTACCTGCAAAGAAAACTCTTTTACCGTTTGCTTCGTTTGTTCCACATCTAGACCACATCCAGCAAAGAGCTTTTCACATCCTTTTACGCTTCCTCCTCTGGCCACGTTCGTGACATGCTTCCCTTTGCCCGCCACTTTCCCCACCATTCCTGTCACCTGCCATTTTCCATCTCCGCTCTTCTGAACAGAAACCCGGATGTCAAACGGCCTGCCTTTATAGTGGGCAAGCGGAATGGCTTCTTGAATCAAATAGGATTGCTTACCGATTTGTTTGCTCAAATAATGATAAACCTTCTTTTTTTCCTTTTTCTTGTTTTGTCCGGTAGATTGAATCGTCCATGAGTCATTTTGCTTTTCAGCTAACTTAAAAATCCCCTTGCCTATGCTACCGTTTGAAGGCTTCACATAGAGTTCCTTGTAACCCTGCATCATCTTACTTAAGGATGACTTAGAAAAGAGTTTGGTACGAGGCAGATGGCTTCTAAAGCTTTCTTTGTCTTTTAGCATCTGATGAACTATATATTTCGTATATCGCGTTTGTGCGTTGAATACGATACTTCGCTTGGATAACCATTGTAGCCGTTCTCTACTTCCTTTTAAAAATGACATGGAGCGATTATGAATCACTTTGGGGATAGACCGTACCACTAGCACATACTGGCCATTTCGAACGACATATCCTTTCACCTTTCCTGCTCTAAGCTCCAGGTGAGCCAAAGAAAAATAAAAAGGAGATAAATGCAGCTTTCTTGTGGCTTTATTATAGTAGCTGATTTTTTCGTGACCCGTTCTTTTATGCGGAATCCCTTTCCAGGTCCGAGCATCAAGCAAGATTCCAATCGTACGCATGGCTTTTCACCCCCTCTCCTTCCTTTCCTTTATCACCACCAGTTGGACCAAAAACTATCTTCTACTTTTTTTTTGGGGGCTTCCAAGGTTTCACTCTCCGGTCTTTTTGAAGAATCAGCATCGGTGATTTGCCAAAATCAACCGCCACCCGCTGTTGAATGTGTGCTAGCTTATCCACCAATATAAGAGCAGAGACACCCGCGGATACCAGTACAAGATCCGCTTTCATTCGCTTAACTCTCCTCAGAACAGGTTTGATCTGTTTGAAGTTGGAAAAACGAACAGGCTTAATTTTGATGTTATAGTTACGGTAATTCCTTTTTACATATTTCCTGAATTTTTTGGCCCATTTAGAAATAAGGATCACTTTCTTGCCCCTCAGCATTTCCCAAAAAGCCTGTTTCTCCGGCAAATGCCGATTGATAAAAGTATGACAAACGCGCTTCGGCTTTATCTTATATTTCTTAAAGCATTTCTCTGTTAAAGGACGGAGTACCCTTTGGCTCGCCTGAATTTCCTTATCATGCTTGCGGGGGATCGCTACTATAGTTGCTCTACGTAAGGCCCGAATCATTTTATTTCGCAAACGAATATTGGGTAGCCTTACCCCCTTTTGATTCGATCTTCTTGACTCTCTTGCCCACTTCGTTCTCAATACCTTCCGAATAGGCCAAACTCTTTTTTGAGCCAAGACAATATTCTCTCCATCCCCGATTCGGATAAGCGAAAGTGGCTTTTTTTCATTCATATGCTGTTCAATGATGGACAAAACCTCATGGTTAGACAAGAAAGGCCTTTTCTTGATTTTACCCATGATGATGGACCACCTCCTTATAGATGTGGAGAAGCTCATGAGCTACACGATGGAAATGATACTTCGTTTCCGTTAGCTTTCGGCCATTTTCTCCAATCTTACGAGCGAGTTTGGAATCTGCAAGTATGGGTTTAATCAATGCCGTCAATGCTTTCGGACTACGATATTTCCTTAAAACAAATCCATTAAATCCATCATCAATGACTTCGGGGTTTCCCCCGCGACGAGTGGTAATGATCGGCAAACTGGCAGCCATGGCTTCATAGTGTACGCGGGCTAATGGCTCCTTCCACTGGGAAGCGCAAATAAACAAGTCAGCGGCGGCATAATATTGGGGCATTTGTTCAACAGGTACGTAAGAAGTGAAGCGAACATGTGGATGAAGCCTTTTTGCCTTTCTAAAAAGTAGTTTTGTATAAGGGGTTTGTTCTTCTTCCGCATACCATTTGCTGCCAACTACGAGCAAGTAGGTATGTTTATGCTTTTTCAAAACGGATTCCAAGCTGTCCACCACCAAATGGCAGCCTTTATTGGGAACCAGCCGTCCAGCAAACAAAATAACCTTCGCGTTTTGCGGGATACCCCATTTCTTTCGGATCATTCTTCGCCACAACTTCACCCCTTCACTCCATGCTTCCGGAAATTCATTTAAATCAACTCCAGAATAAATGGGTCGAATTCGTGATGAAGGATAGGGGAAATGTTCCAATAGATGGTTCTTAACAAATCGGCTTACAGTCGTGATATAATCCACATGCTTTAAGCATCTTTTGGCTTCCTCTGTCGTTAAGTATTTGGTACCAAAAATTAAATTGTGCATGCTGAGGACTATTTTGCTTTGGGGTGAGATTTTTTTGATGGGAGCAACCTGATCAGGCTTATTAAAAATTTGAATCACGTCAAAATCGGTTTCCTCGATTCGTTTCTTCACTTTATTCCAGAAATTGTTTTTCTCATATCGTAAATAGAGGACTCCCTCTTTCACTTCTTTTTCTGGAAGAAATGGATCAGAGATAGAAAAGACCGTTACCCAATGTTCCTTTGCAAAAATGGGCGCTATCTTGGAAATATACAGTTGAATGGCTCCACCTTTAACCGGAGGGCAGGGACCACGATCAGAGCAGATGAGAGCGATGTTCATTGAGATTTACCCCTTTTATTTACTTATCAGAAAGTATTATACGCATAAAGCTATGCCAATAGCTTTCTAATGTTTGATTCTCCCTAGTGATCATTCCCGTATTTTTTCTCAAGCTTTTTCAACGTTTTGCCTGACCATCCATATAGCTTTAAGGCATTTTTTTTAATCCTGGTACGAAAATAAACTTTTTTCTTCTGCTGACTAATCATGGAAGAGTGAAACCGGTAATAGCTGAGTGGCTTCGGAATGCAGTGCCCCCGATAGTACTTGGCTAACCTAAGCCACATATCCCAATCATGTGTATAGGGATAGTTTTCATTAAACATACCGACCTTATTAAACACTTTGCGACGCAGAACAACGGTCGAAGTGCGAACCGTAAAGATTCTCTTCAGCAGCAGATATCTGAATTCATCTAAGCTTTTCGGATGGATGCATTTGCGCAGGAGGGTGATCTTTCCTTTTCGATCTGTATGGTAATACCAGGTATAGATGAATTTAGCATGGGGGTGGTTTTTTAGATATTTTTTTGCTTTTTGCAGCTTCTTAGGATGAAATCGATCATCCGAATCAAGGAAAACCACATATTCTCCAGTAGCTAGCTCGATTCCTCGATTCCTTGCAGCTGAACCCCCTTGATTTTCCTGTCGTAAATAAATGAGCTTATCGCCAAAAGATTTCACGATTTTTGGAGTTTTATCCGTCGAACCGTCATCAACGACAATTAATTCAAAGTCCTTGCAGGTTTGCTTCAATACGCTTTTGATGGCAGATTTGATATACTTATCCCGATTATACGTTGGAATGATGACACTGAATGTAGGAATGGGTCATCCCCTTCTTTTCCTTTCTTTTTTGTGTTTGGTGATGGTTTGCCGATAAAGTTTCTCTAACACTTGAACCTGCTTTGCACTGTTAAAATCCTTGAGAATTTTTTCTCTTGCGCTCTGTCCGATGTCCGGCCATTGCTGGTGATTTTTTATCAAAAACATGATCTGCTTAGCTAAAGCATCAGAATCCTTCTCTGGTACCAAATAACCGTTAATCCCTGAGGAAATGAGTTCAGGGATCCCTGCATGAATCGTGGAAATGACAGGAATTCCACACACCATGGCTTCCTTTAGCACATTAGGGATTCCTTCTTGATCCCCTTTTTTCCCTTTCACGCTCGGTAAACAGAACAAGTGGGCCTTATCCATTTCTTTAATCACTTCTGGATGACTCAGGTTTCCGAGCATTTTCACCTGATTTTTCAAGCCGAGCTGTTGGATTAGTTGCACAATTGGTTTTCGAAGTTCTCCCTCTCCTACAATGGTCAGCTTCGTATTTGGAAAAGAATCATGAACCTTTTTAAATGCTTTGATTAAATATTTCGTCCCTTTTTTTTCCACCAGTCTTCCCACAAACAGCAGATTGAGCGGCTTATCCTTTGGCATCACGCGCGGCCGAAAGGGGAACTTTTCCACATCAATTCCACTATGCTGAATGTGAATTTTTCGCTTAGGACAACCATGCTTCATCAATACCTTTTTCATTTGCCGATTCGTAACGGTGAACATCTCGCCTTCCCGAAACAGCTGCTTTAACCTTTTATACTTCACCTTATTCTTCTTATTATCGGGACTGTCATGTCCGTGAAACGACGTGATCATTGGCAGTCCTAGCTTCTTTTTTAGCCCTAGCATGTCTATTCCAGCCAGCCCGAACCTGGCATGAATAAGTCGTATTTTTTTCTTACGAATCTGCTTCCATAATTTCCGGTTGCTGCGTTCTACAATGACTCTTGGAAAAGGAAAATTGCGCTTATTCATACGCTCGCTGGCGAAGACGTAAAGCTTGAAATTCTTCAGCTTCGTCAATTCTTCATATATGAATGTCTCGGTAATGGGCAGGAACTTTTTCCTGATGACAGCAACACGCTTCATGTCGTCGCTCCCCTCTATTCATGGGTATCTATGATATCTGTATGCTGCAGCTCAGCCTACCGAATCGGGCATCTACCTATTCGCAGTAAAAATAGACTCCTATCATGAAAGGTCACACTCACTATCCCCTTTTATTCCTCATACATTAGGATGAAGGTGGTGAACATGTGATCCGTTATTTTGTTGGTCGAAATTTGGGTCATTTAAGCCGGTGTGTTGCAAATCTAAACAGATTCCAGAAAATGAGCAACCAAAAAGTGAAGATCTATGCCTTTGAACATTCTCACCAATGGCTCCGTTCGAATCTACCCGGTTGTAAAGTTCGAAATTTCAGCACCCAAAAAATCCAGAAACAAAAAAAATTGCTTCTTGATTCCAACCTGATCCTGCACGATTGGCGAAAAGAAGTGGAAATCTTAAAAAAAGAAAGAGGAAAAAAAGGACCGATTATTGGAGGAATTTATCATAGCGATCTATTTGTATCAGGAAAAGACTCCTATTGGACAGCAAAATTCAAAAAAGAAATTCATGCCATTTCCCAAAAAACAACCGATGTCTTCTTTCATATGAACTTAACCCCACCCAAGAGAATACCCAAACTGTCCACCCTCTATCTCCCCGTTCCGATCATATCCCGCGAGATTTCCATGTTGCCGCAAAACGTAAAAAAGAAACTGGGGATTCCGATCGACGAGCCCTTTATTCTCGTTCATATGGGAGGTGGAGTAGGTCCCTATCGCTATAAATTTATAAATGAATGGTATGAAAAGATAAAGAAGCTTAAGACTCCCTATCGAATCGTCGTTATCCGTCCATTCGGGGAAAAGAAAGAGAAATTCCCTAAAGGGATCATTCAGACTTCTTTGTTTGAAAACGGCCGGGATCTGGTCCACGCGGCAGAGCTCGTTATCAGCAAGCCTGGCATGGGCATTATGATCGACTGTATCTCTACGGGTACTCCGCTTTTATCTTTACCTGCGGATACAAAGGAGCGGAAGGTAAAAAACATGATGCTTCAAGACCTCGTCGGCTGTGACGTATGTGTCGCCTCTTCCAAGTTTACAGCAAAGGACCTTTCCCATTGCATCTACGATATCCTAGATCAAACCCCCTATATTCGGCAGGCTTTTCAATCGATTCCCCAAAATGGCGCCCAGGTTGTAGCAGAATGCATGAAACTTCTTAGTCAACATCGGATCAAGGAATTGCCTGATCTATACCCGCAACTCCGTACGATGACTCCTTTTGGATATTAGGGAAAGCTTTAGCACACAACAATGGGACGCTCGTTTCATGTTGTGTTCTCAGATTTGTGAAGCTCCCTGCGGACATGGAGAAATTCGAGACAGCCTATCCGGAAAAATATAAAAAACTCCTCTTGTAGCAAAGTCGACTTTGTTATCAAACTAAGTCTTCTACAAAGGAGTTTTTTTGGATTATCTCTCTTATTATACAATTCTCCTACCTCTTCTTCTTCAATCTCCCAACCTTTAATCTTCCATATTTAAACTTAAAAATCGGCTTAAATTTATTCCCCCATTTTTTCAGTGCCCTCTTATATAAATTGCGGTTAACTCTGGCGTACTTTTCTTTGTTGTCGATTCGGGAGTTATTATTGGAATGGTGGAGGTGATTATACAAAATCTTATTGATCCATTTAAATTTATATCGCCCGGCGAGCTTCAACAGAATTTGCCGATCTTCGGCGTAACGGCCTCCATAAGGGACCTTGGTTGACCATCCTCCCACCTTGCGGAGAGCTTTCGTTCGATAAAAACGGGGATATACCATAGGGTGGTAAGTAATAAAATCATATTTTCCCTTCAATTGGCGTTTAGTCTTTGTTTTTTCATACTTTAGTTTCCCTTTTTTACCCTTGTTCCAAACCTTTTCATTCCCATACACCATGGCGACTTTCCTGCTGCTTTTTTCCATCTTCTTCAAGCAGGTATTGAGCGTTTTCTTCTCATACCAATCATCGGCATCCAGCTGTACAAAGTATTTAGTCTTCACCATGGATAAGGCCTTCTTCAAAGCAGCGGAAACCCCTCGATTCTTTTTCAATTTGACGTAGCGAATACGCCGATCGGATAAAAAACGCTTCACCACCTTTTTTGTTTTATCTTTTGAGCCGTCGTCGATAATCAAGAGCTTCCAATTCTTGATCGTTTGATTTTTCACACTTTTAATGGCCCTGCTTAAAAATTTGGCCCGATTATAGGTTGGAATTACAACCGTCACAAGTGCCTTCTTTTCTTTTTTACGCATGTTTTTTTCACTTATGTTTTCCTCACTTATGTTTTCCTCACTTATGTTTTCCTCACTCATATTTTGTCACCCCTATTTCCAATGATCATTTATTCCCAAAATAATATTTATAAATAAACTTGATTTTTTTCCTTTCCTGCTTAATCTGGTGAATGGCTTTAGAAAGAGGCGTTTGCACGTATTTATTTTGACGAAGATTTCTTTCGAAGATATGCGGGAATAAAAAATCGATCAGTACGACTTCTTTTACTTCATTGGATAGAGGATTTGTCGCTTCATATTTTCTAAACATCCCTCTAAAAACTTTCTCGTTGAATTTGTGCTTTCGCAAATACATTTCAAAGATACGCAGCAAATCTTTGGATGGCAAATCATAGCGGACATCTTCAAAATCAATCAAGACTTTTTGATTTCCCTGGATCAGCATATTATTCTGGTGAAAATCTCCATGAACGAGACTTTGTTTTCTATAAGACTCGGAAATCATCGCTTGATAGGGACTTGATTTCAATTTCTTCAAGGCTTTTTTTCCTATATTATAAAAAAAAGGAATATTCTTAAGAATGACCTGATTCTTTGGATCTTTTGATTTTTTATATTTTTTCTTCCACCTACTCATCGTCTCCAAGCGTTGATTGTAATCCTTTACCCAATTTTTATGAGAATAGATTTTAGTACCTTGAGAATAGATCAACCCAACGGACGAGCGATGAAATTGACCCAATACTTGAACTATGCTTTGAAGGTCTTTTCTGTTGGCCAACCGCTGCTTTTCCCCCTTGATCCACTCATAGATCACATAGATCGATCCCTTATACTGGAAAAACAGCTGGTTTTCTAGGGATATCATAGGACTGGCCAACTTTACCCCTCTTTCCCTTAGCAATTGTTCGGTTTCGACAATAAACTGTTGCCTACTCTTGTGGATATTTAAACTTTTTACAACATACATTTTCCCGTCAGACGTATTGATTTTTCCTACATAATTAGCTTGTTTCAACCGCTTAATGGTTACCAGATCAATAATATCCAATCCATAAGCCTGTTCAATCGTCTCGGTTAGTTTAGACATATCCTCACCACTCTAGGTAGACTTCTACTACTACATTATGGAACGAAAGCAACTCGGTATAGATTAATAACCAATTTCAAGGCAATTAAGGCTGATACCTATCTGTAGTATTCAAAAAGAGACTGTCAAAAAAGCTAAGGGTCAGTCCCTGCATTCACTTTATATAGTATGACAATAACAATACTGTCACTATATATCGTGTTAGATACAGGGAGTCAGACCCTTATGAGTCAGTCTCTCTTTACGACTTGTTTTTCTCATCCAATAAGAATCGCGCATAGGCTACCGGTTTTTCGTAGGTTTTCTTCCACGTATCGATCATTCCGCCTTTTGCAAAGCTATAGCGTTGATCCCGGCCGTTCATTTCGATAAAAAAGGGATGGCCGTCTCTAGTGATTCCAAAGTCAAATCCTATATCCGCTAAGTGAAGCAGCTGATTCGATAAATAGTTGGCCATGGATAAGGCAACTTCACTAATTGCCTGATATATCTTTTCCTTCTTCAAATGAGGATACTCGGATAATAACTCTGTGAGGGAATAAACCTTTCCGCCCTGCGCTACATTGCTCAAGTAGTGCCCCGGACGAGCGGCTTTCCCCACCATTCCTGTAACTCCCCATTCTCCATGCCCATCCTTTTGAACCGAAACACGGATATCAAAGGGGGAGTCTTGGTATGTTGCCAATGGAATGGTTTCCTGCAGAATGTATCGATGATTGGCCGTATATTTCCTTAACTGTGCAAACATTGAGCTTTGAGGGATTTCCAGATGGAGAAGCTTATTTCCAGATCGGAATTTCACATCCCAGCACCCAGCTTCTGCCCGGTCCATTTTGATAATCCCTTCACCAACCGTTCCTTTGTCAGGCTTAAAGATCAGCGAAGAATATCTCTTTGTCATGGCATCGATATTTTCCTGGGAGAAAGAAGAAGTAACAGGAAGAAAAGGTTGAAAACCAGTGTTTCTCTCTAACCGTTGAGCTATTTGCAGCTTTCCATAGCGGTTCCAGAAATTGAATAGAATAGACCCTGTCTTCTCTAAGCGAATACATCGCTTCCAATTAGGCCCAGCGATAAATATGGCCCGGTTGTGAATGACTTTTGGTATCGGGATCCACTTTGGATTCCACTTTCCATTTCCCTCAACATACACTTTAACTCTTTTCCTCGGAAAGGATATATCCTGTAAGCGAAAATAGCATGGAGTAAGGTTGTACTTAACCCCTGCTTCCTGATAAAACTCCAGCTTTTCGTATCCTGTTCGATGTTGCTTCATTTTTTCCAAGAACCCATCGTTTACTAGTATGCCTAGCCATTCCTGTGTCATCATTCATCACCCGTATGATTTCTCAGAATACATTATGTGGGCAGCACTATTTGGTTCCCTTACCAGGAGAAAACAGGCTTGGTTAGAATCCATTTCACGTTAAACCGACTTCATAAAAAAAGTCCCATCATCAATGGGACATTCTCCTGCATGCTAGTTCTCCAGCCAATTATAAAAAGGAAAGGGCTCCACTTTCTTCTGAACAGTAGATTGCGGAGGTTTGCGAAACTTGAGACTAAATTCTCGTGCCTGACCTGGAGTTCGAATGTTATTTCTTTGCCATTCATATAAAATCCGATCAATATAGCGTATGAAAAGCTTATTTGAAATGACCGCTTCACGCAGAGCAGCGGTGATTAATTCATCTGTGTAATGGTCCTGATCTTGCCACATCGCAATGGTTTCACATTCTATAGGAGACAGAGGACGACCAAACTCCTGTTCAAAAATGGTGTAGAGATTCGGATTGGTTGATTTTTCCGTGGAATCATCAGGAGAAACATCTTGCTGGGAAGCGATTAATTGAGCAAGCCTTTCATATAGAGGATCCATTTGATAAATTTCTGCCCGTACCCCTGTATTTTTCTCAATGTCATCCTCAATAGCCAAGTAACCTTTCTGTACAAGCTTTTGGAGCATAGTAATCACTTGCATTTCCTCAGCGGTCATTCGTTCCCTTAGTTCATTGATGGTAGGGAAATCCTTCCCTTCTTGCTTAAAGCTAATAATATGAATCACAAGCATCATTTCTTGATCTGTCAAACCGATTTCTTTGTAATGCTTGAGCAAAATGGTTGGCAGAGAAAGATGACTTTCCTTGATCAAGCGAAGTACTAATTGTACCATTTCATTATCCACCTCAACTCTATTATACTATTGGCTTGTCTGAAATGTTAGGATTGATCTTTACCAACTTGTTATTTCTCTATTTAAGAAAGCTACTGGCGTAGCCATATGCGTATAACACTTGACCGTTAAGTGCATAAAAAAAGAAGCCGACTCAAAAGCTAAGGGTCAGCCCCCACATCTACACTTAATAGTATGACATCATTATAAATGTCACTATAGATTGTGGTATATGTAGGGGTAAGACCCTTATGAGTCAGCCTCTTCACATCTAAGGATACAAACGGTTAAGTAGACGCGGGAAGGGGATGGTTTCCCTAACGTGTTCCGTTCCGCTAAGCCATGCCACGGTACGCTCTAAACCCAATCCAAAACCGGAATGAGGTACAGAGCCATACCTTCTTAAATCCAAATACCACTTATACGCATTTTCATCCAACTTATGTTCATCATAGCGAGATTTCATCAGCTCTAAATCATCAATCCTCTGGCTTCCGCCAATAATTTCTCCGTAGCCTTCAGGAGCAATCAAATCTGCACAGAGAACTACATCGGGGCGATTGGGATCCGGCTTCATATAGAAGGCCTTGATCTCTGCTGGATAATGAGTAATAAACACCGGCTTCTCGAAGTGATCGGCTATTGCGGTTTCATCAGGAGCACCAAAATCGTCTCCCCATTTGATCTCATGTCCTTTTTCCTGCAGAAGTTTAATTGCTTCATCATATGTAATCCGCGGGAAAGGAGCTACAATAGTCTCTAGCTTGCTTGTATCCCGTTCTAATGTCTTTAATTCTTTTTGACAGTTCTTCAAAATGGATTGTGCTAGATGGGATACGAAATTTTCCTGAATACGCAGGTTTTCATCATGATCACAAAAAGCCATTTCCGGTTCAATCATCCAAAATTCGATGAGGTGGCGGCGTGTTTTCGACTTTTCCGCACGAAATGTAGGACCAAAGGTAAAAATGCGGCCGAGAGCCATCGCTCCTGCCTCTCCATACAGCTGACCGCTTTGGGATAGAAATGCATCTTCGTCAAAGTATTTTGTATGGAAAAGAGTCGTCGAACCTTCTGCTGAAGTCGGTGTTAAAATAGGGGCATCCATTTTCACAAATCCGTTTTCATGGAAGAATTCATAGACAGCTCGGATAATTTCCGAACGAATGGTCAAAATGGCCTGCTGTCTAGGAGAACGAATCCATAGATGACGGTTATCCATCAAAAATTCAACTCCATGCTCTTTCAACGAAATCGGATATTCTTCAGCAATTTGGATAATCTCTAAATTGGTTACGGTTAGCTCATATCCATTGGGAGCACGATCATCCGCCCGGACCATTCCTGACACATACATGGAGCTTTCCTGTGTAAGCTTGGTAGCTGTTTCCCAAACCTCAGAAGAAACTTCTTTTTTTACTAAGACACCTTGAATAAATCCAGTTCCATCGCGAAGCTGCAAGAATTGAATCTTTCCACTGGACCGCTTATTATAGAGCCAGGCACCTAATCTTACTTCTTGGCCTTCATATTTGCCAATCTGACTGATAATGGGGTTCATAATCATTCCCTCCAATTCCCACCCTTGATATTAAGAATGGGAAAATCATGCAACCAATAATCGCCTAATTATGTATTATTGTAGAATTATACAATTCCAAGAGTGG
The DNA here is from genome assembly GCA_036676475.1 of Brevibacillus sp. Lineage (GTDB taxonomy): Bacteria > Bacillota > Bacilli > Aneurinibacillales > RAOX-1 > LC029. Next base: position 44,527 of record JAKFCU010000098.1, on the reverse strand, counting down.
AAAAGCAACTGAAGGTTCTTCTATAAGAAAGCTACTGGCGTAGCCTTATGCATATAATACTTTCCGATAAATATGAAAAAAGGAGTAAGTGCTGATTCGCAAACTTACTCCCTTCCTACTTAGGTAGATGGACGATTCGGCCCATCCAGTTTCTTATCTCCGTATCCAGGTATGGCTTCAACCGATACTCTCGGTTGTTGAGTCGCTTCCTTTGCACGAATATCCACATTAGAAGAATAGCGTTTTTTGGTTGAATCTTTCATCAGGCAACCTACCTTTCGTGTCGATCTCTATTATAGGCTCCCACCAAAAACCCCATTTATGTGCTGTTTATTCTTTTTCGACAAATCGCTTGATTCGTTCTACACCTTTTTTCAACTGTTCCAAAGAAGTCGCATAGGAAATACGGATATGATTCGGCGCTCCGAATCCAGAGCCAGGAACGAGTGCAACAAACTCCTCTTCAAGCAAGGCTTTGGCCCACTCATCGGTGTCCGCGTAGCCGCCTTTTTTCACCGCTTCGCTGACATTAGCAAAAATGTAGAAAGCACCTTTTGGTTTTACACAGTGGATGCCTTCAATTTCATTTAGTAGATCTACGGTTACATTGCGACGGCTTTCGAATTCCTTATTCATCATCTCAAGCGGCTCCTGTGTTCCGCGCAAGGCCTCTAATGCCCCATATTGAGCAAATGTCGTAGGGTTAGAAGTCGAATGACTGGAAAGGTTAGTCATCGCATCAATTAAGTCTTTTCTTCCAGCCGCATATCCAATACGCCAGCCGGTCATCGAGTAGGGCTTCGACATTCCATTAACGACGATCGTATGGTTATAGGCTTCTTCGCTTAGGCTGGCAACACTAATATGCTCCACCCCATCATATATCAGCTTCTCATAGATCTCATCCGAAATCATAAGAATGCCTTTTTCAATACAAACATCGGCAATCGCTTGAAGCTCTTCTTTCGAATATACACTCCCCGTAGGATTGCTAGGCGAATTAATGATCAATGCTTGCGTTCTTTCCGTAATAGCATGCGACAACTGCTCAGGTGTGATTTTAAATTCATTTTCTTCCGTTCCTTCAATATAGACCGGCTTCCCGTCGGCAAGCAGTACCTGTTCAGGGTAAGAAACCCAATAGGGAATCGGAACAATCACTTCATCACCCGGATCTAAAATAGCCTGGAAAATGTTGTATAGCACATGCTTAGCGCCATTCCCAACGGTAATTTGCCCTGGCTTATAATCCAACCCGTTATCTCGCTTCAGCTTTTCAGAGATCGCTTCTTTCAGCTCCACGATTCCTGCAGCTGGGGTATATTTGGTTTTTCCTTCTTGCATGGCTTTAACTGCCGAATCAATAATATGCTGTGGCGTATTAAAATCAGGTTCTCCTGCACCTAATCCGACCACATCAATTCCCTGCTTTTTCAGTTCATTAGCCTTTGCGGTGATAGCCAGGGTAGTAGATGGAGATAATTGCTTGACACGTTGTGATAATCTCATGCGAACATGAACCTCCCAAAGATAGCTAGTATGTCATGAATCATACATTTCATTCTACTTTAAGCTGAAGAAAAAACAACCATTTTATTCAGATTCTAAAAACAAAAAATGAAAAGACCTTTCTCCTGAAAAAGAAGAAAGGCTCGGCGCCATTATTCTACATTTAACTTACTTCCTTATGCATTCCTTCTACTGACAAGCTGCGAAAAAAATCACCGCTAAGGACTTCTTCCTTAACCAAGATTTTTGCTCCTTCCTCCATAAGCTGTCGTTTGGTGAAGAGGAGTTCTCTCGTGCTTTCTAGTAGAGCATCAAGAATGAGACTGGATTCCTTCTGTATATCTTCCTTTTTCAGCATATCCATCTTCACAATCCCTAAGCCAGACATGCCGCTATCAATCATCGTATGAACAAGGCGAAGCGCTTGGTCAAAGTCCCCTTTGGAGCCGGTGCTGCGGTGTCCATACTTCATTTCCTCCGCAACTGATCCACCAAGGCAAATCATGATTTGTTTCTCTAAGTATTCCTTTGTATAGAGATAACGGTCTTCCTGCGGATTCTGACGAACATAGCCGAGGGCTTGGCCCCTTGGGCTTACAGTTACCTGTGATACGGAATGTGGATTGACCTCTTCCGATATAATAGCATGACCTAATTCATGAATAGCCACCCGTTCACGTTCCTGAGCATTCGTTTCGCGGTCTGTTTTTTCACCCATCATGACTTTATCAATCGCTAGTGAAAAATGTTTAGCAGTAATCGATTTAGCTTTTTCTCGAAATGCATAAATAGCTGCTTCATTGGTTACACTTTCTAACTGAGCACCAGAAAATCCATACGTTTCTTGAGCGATCTTATCAAGCTCCACATCGCTTGCTAATGGTTTATTTTTAATATGAATGTTTAAGATTTGATTTCTCGCCTTCTTGTCCGGCAAGTCCACAGAAATCTTCCGGTCAAAACGCCCTGGACGCATAAGGGCTTCATCCAGCATATCAGAACGGTTTGTTGCTGCTACTAGTAAAATGCGTGGATGTTCGGAAGTGGACATTCCATCCATTTCCGTAAGCAGCTGGTTCAAAGTTTGATCGTACTCACGGTGCTGGCTTCCTTCCCGTTTTCCACCTAGAACATCAATCTCATCAATAAAAATGATCCCGCTGTCTTGGTTGTTCTTTTCTGCCATAGTTTTTACTTCCTTAAATAAATCACGAACACGCTGCGCCCCTACACCGACGTACATCTCCACAAATTGGGAGCCACTTGCCGCTACAAACGCGGAATTGGTATAGTTGGCAGCTGCTTTCGCCATCAACGTCTTCCCTGTTCCCGGAGGACCGGTGAGAAGGATCCCCTTTAAAGGACGGATGCCGTATTCCTTTGCTTCATCTTTATGAATCAGGAAATCTAGAGCTTCCTTTAGCTCACCTTTAGCACGCTCTTGACCTCCAATATCTTCAAAACGCATATCGGTTTTCGGTACTGTATTTTTCGCTTTCTTTCCTTGTCCAATGGGCATTCCACCAGACCCGCGAATCATTATGAAAGTGACGATAGCAACTAGCAAACCGCCTATGACTAGAGGGGCAATATTGACACCTAGATAGGCAAGAAAAATAAATAAAGCGGGAATGGCTCCAAATACAATTTCTTTACTCATTGATCTTCACCTCTTCCTTCAGTGGAAGAACAGCATAGAGATGGTTGACTCCTTTTTTCAAATACACATAAATGTTTTCTTCATCCATTCGGGTCAACACTTTCTCTAATTTGATCTCCTTCCTCATCTCCTCCATGAGACTCGGAATTCGGGAATATTCCTGTTTTTCCATGGCTTCAGCAATGCCGAAATACTGTTCTTCCCATAACCTTTTCATTTCATCGCCTTGCTTTGGAAGTTGAATGATCACCTTTTTTCCTTGCGCTTTATCCGAAATATATTCAAAAATTTCTTTATAGTCCTTTGCGAATGTATCCGGATCCTTAAAATCGAGATCAACAACAACCTTTTCATTCTGAATCTGTATATCGTTTAACACGACTTGAGGCTTGGCTACTATAAATTGCTCAATCGGTTCCTGAACATAATACTGCTGATACGTATACCAGCCACCAAATAAGATACCTAAGGTCATAACTAGAGACAACAAAATGGGCATCGCACGTACTTTCATGCCTTGCGCCCCCTTTCTATGCACCTACTCATATTTTATCATTTTTCTGAGCTACAAGGAACAGTATATCATACGAGCTATACCTTAGGGTGCAAGAAAGTTTTGTCTGAAGAGGAAAAAAGAAGGGAGATTACTTGACAGGATTGGAACATTTGCGATATATCTTCCAGTTTCAATATTAACACTGTAAAGATCAGATATTTATCATGAATCACGTTCATCCTTATACGGGACAGTATTCAATTTATGCCTGGGGCTATTTTTCAAATCGCGAGCCGTAAACAAAAAAAGACCCGAAGTAGCCTCATACTGAGCTAATCGGGCCCATCCCCATCTTTAAAACAATTCCAACCCCTATTCCGTCACAATGCCACGCAACAGTACGGGTACCTTAGCATGGTTGGCAATTCGAATGTTACGATAAATTTTCTCCATAACATCCTCCACGTTTTCCCGATTCGCATGAATGGTTACCAGAGACTCTCCAACCTTGATCGAATCGCCAATTTTTTTGTTTAGTACCAACCCTACAGCCAGGTCAATTTTGGATTCCTTCATTGCTCGGCCCGCGCCTAGCCACATGGCCGCGATACCGATCTCATCAGCCACAATTTCAGCGATCACGCCATCCTCTTTGGCATGTACTTCGATTTGATAAGCCGCCTTCGGCAATTTCTCCGGATGATCTACGACGGAAGGGTCACCCCCCTGGTTTGCGATAAACTCTTTGAATTTCTTCAGTGCCTTGCCGTTCCGAATCACTTCCTTGAGCTTCTCTTCCGCATCTTCCAACGAGTCAGCTTTATTCGCCAAAAACACCATCTGTCGACCGAGAGCAATACAGAGCTCTTCCAGATCCTTCGGTCCTCTCCCCTGAAGGGTGTCGATAGCTTCCTTCACTTCCAAGGCATTCCCGATGGCAAAACCAAGCGGCTGACTCATATCAGAGATGACTGCCATCGTCTTGCGGCCGACATTGTTGCCGATACGAACCATCGCTTGAGCCAGTTCTTGGGCATCCTCCGCCGTCTTCATGAATGCACCAGCTCCTGTCTTCACATCGAGTACGATGGCGTCCGATCCAGCGGCGATTTTTTTGCTCATAATTGAGCTTGCAATAAGCGGAATTGAGTTTACTGTAGCTGTCACATCGCGTAGAGCATACAGTTTCTTGTCAGCCGGCGTCAAATTGCCGGTTTGGCTTATGACTGCAATTTTATGCTTATTTACCAGGTCCACGAATTGTTCCTTGCTAATCTCAACATGGAATCCTTCGATAGCTTCAAGCTTATCAATCGTTCCGCCGGTATGACCAAGTCCGCGTCCGGACATCTTTGCTACCGGGATATCCAAAGAGGCCACGAGTGGTGCCAAAACCAGTGTTGTCGTATCGCCCACGCCGCCGGTGGAATGCTTGTCGACCTTCACACCTTCAATCGCCGACAGGTCGATTGTTTCTCCGGAATTGACCATCGCCATTGTCAAGTCAGCTCGTTCCCGCTCCGTCATGTCCCTGAAGAAAATGGCCATGGCAAGCGCGCTGACCTGGTAATCAGGAATTTCATCTTTCGTATAGCCCTCGATAATAAATTTGATTTCTTCGAATGTCAATTCCTTGCCGTCGCGCTTCTTCTCAATTAAATCCACCATTCTCATTGTAAACTCTCCTCCATTTTTGTATATGGAACGCTCCGTACAATCACTCACTATAGTACCCATTATCTTGCTAAGGGAAACGATACCTTCACCCTTGTCCCTTTGTCCGGTTCGCTTTGCACCTGAATCTCCCCTTTATGAGCTTGGACGAGGGCTTTCACAATGGACAGTCCGATTCCAACTCCCCCTGTTTTTCTATCACGAGATTTTTCTCCCGATAGAATCGTTCAAAAACATGTGGAAGGTCTTCTAGTGAAATTCCTTTCCCCGTGTCCTTAATATAAAAATGGATGGCTTTTTGATAACGAAGAGTGTGAAACATAAGATCTGCCTCCAAACTTGTAGCCCACCCCGAATATCGTAAGATTGTATTCAGAAGAAAGCAGATGATGTCGGTTTTATCCCTACTGAGTTCAGCAGGGATTTAAAAGATATGTGGGCGTACCTAAATAGATACAATAAAAATTACATTTGTCAACAAAAAATGGTTTACAGTCTTGTCTACTATGAACCGAATAAACTCACAACGATCCTCCGCCGACAAGTTTGCAATAGTATGTATAAATGAACTTCCGTAAGATATGCGCGATACACAGGGCATGATGGCAATGGTCGTAAAAGGATCTGGTTTTCCCATCGAAAAAACAAGGCTATAATCAGGATAGACCTGAAAGTATGAAAAAGGGTTTATCCTTTTTCATTTGCCAAGCCTGTGACGCATATTAACCATTGAACTCTTCAACAAAGTTTATCCCTTAGAAAGAGGTAAAAGGTTCATGAGTAATCCAGTGATTGAAAACAAGGAAGAGAGCTCCCGCAATAGTCGATTAAAACTTTGGCTTGAAATTTTAGCTGTCTCCGCTAAACTTGGAATAACATCATTTGGTGGTCCCATCGCTCACCTTGGCTATTTCCATGATGAGTATATTCGACGAAGAAAATGGATGGATGAACGAAGCTATGCAGACTTAGTTGCGCTCTGTCAATTCCTTCCGGGACCTGCGAGCAGCCAAGTAGGAATTGGCATCGGTGTCATGCGTGCCGGACTTCTAGGAGGCATTGCCGCTTGGATCGGGTTCACCATTCCTTCGGTTATGGCATTAGTTCTTTTTTCCATTCTACTTCAAAGTTTTGATGTAGGAAATGCTGGCTGGATTCATGGTCTAAAGCTGGTGGCAGTGGCCATTGTTGCCCATGCTGTCTTAGGAATGGGCCAAAAACTTACGCCTGACAGAAATCGGGCATCCATTGCCATCATTGCGTGCACGATTAGCTTACTATGGCAGACGGCAGTAAGCCAAGTTTTCATCATCATTGCCGCCGGAATCATCGGTTTACTTCTTTACAATAACAGCGAAATACCGAATTTACCGAAGATACATGTTCCCATACGTCGTTCCATAGCTGTTATCAGTCTCGTTCTGTTTTTTATATTATTGTTCGGATTACCATTGATTCGAAATGTAGCTTCTTCCCACTGGTTAGCTGTTTTCGATAGTTTTTATAGAACGGGGTCTCTGGTTTTTGGCGGAGGTCATGTTGTTCTGCCCTTATTGGAAAGAGAAGTGGTTCCTACAGGTTGGTTAAGTAAAGAAGATTTTCTAGCTGGATATGGTGCAGCTCAAGCTGTTCCTGGACCCTTGTTCACCTTCGCTGCCTATTTAGGAGCTATCATGGGAGGATGGCTAGGGGCAGCAGTAGCAACGATTGGTATATTTCTGCCTGCTTTCTTGCTGGTTATTGGCACCTTACCTTTTTGGGACTCCCTTCGCAGAAAACCTAACATTCAAGGAGCTCTTGTAGGAGTAAATGCAGCTGTAGTCGGAATCTTATTAGCGGCACTTTATGACCCAATTTGGACCAGCTCGATTCATTCACCCATTGATTTCGTGCTTGCTTCAACTCTCTTTATCATGCTGGTATTCTGGAAGACCCCTCCTTGGATGATAGTGTTAGCTGGTGCATTAGGCGGCACGATCAGTTTGTTATTCTAAAAAGGGGAAATCGATCCTACTTCTTTTCTTCATCTAGGGTCTATTTCCTCTTTAATTTAAACGATTTCATAGTTTTATATCACAGATTTCAGGATTAAATTGAGTGCTTATAGCGGTACGCAGAAAGCTTGGTGTCAAATATATGGAACGGTTGCAAAATTTCGGCTAAATGTTCGGAAATATTTCCTAACATGAAACTTCACACCATGTTACAATTTGGTATATCATGCTAAGGTTTGAAAGGATCAATCGGAATGCTAGCAAGAATCTATTATCTACTCCACCTAAATAGTTTAAAGAGAAGAATACGATTTTGGTTCATATTTCTTATATTGTTGTTCGTATTACTGAGTTCGCTTCCATTTCTCATATATGGAAAACAGTTTCGTGAAGAAGAGGCCCAAGATAATATTCAACAAATGATTAACCTGCAACAAATAGTGATCGATAAATGGTTCGATGAAAGGATGTCGAATATTCGTACGATTTCTCAACTCCCTACAGTTAGGGCAGGTCAAAAAGAAAAATTAAAGCAAGTATTAGAGACGTTTGATACGAATGAAACCGAATTTACTGGTATTGTCTTTGTAAATAAACACGGAGTGAGTGAAATTGATACAACAGGGCCAATAGGTATTGATTTGTCAGATCGCCATTATTTTCTAGAAGCAAAAAAAGGGAATTCTAATATCACGGATGTGTTAATCGGAAGACAATCAAATCAAGCCATTATCATTTTTTCTTCTCCCGTCTTCGATTATCAACAGCGCTTTCAAGGTTTGATTTTTGGTGCGGTACAATTGCATACAATTAATGGAGTGATGAAGAATTTCCGCTTTAGTGAAACCGGCCAAACTTATCTGGTGAACCGGGACGGCCTGCTGCTTACCGAACTACGTTTCAGTGGTCAGCCAAATCAGGAAGCGACAAAAAACAGTTTCGGTAAAAAGATTGATACCGAAATTTTTCTTCAAGCTATTCAAGGAAAGACTGTAAACCATAGCTACCAAGATTACAGGGGAACTACCGTTTTGGGTGATTACCGCTGGGTCAATGACCATAAATGGTTGATCATCGGAGAAATTGCGAAGACTGATGTCTTGTCTCCTTTCTATCAAATGATGATGCTGTTTACAGGAGCCTTTATCATCGTCCTTATCATGGGTATAGGATTTGAGTTTTTGATTTCTAGACAGGTTCAATTTCCAATTAACGAAGTGCTAAAAGGCGCACGTCAGATGGGAATAGCCAAATTTGACTATCGTATCGAACCTTCATCCTTTATTCATTTTTCTAACGAGCTACAGGAACTTTGTGACACGTTTAACCGAATGGCTGAAATGATCCAATATCATATACACTCTGTACAGAAAAGCGAGGAACGTTATCGTGCATTGGTAGAACACTCTCCCAATGCGATTGTGGTTCATCAGGGAGGGAATATTGTCTATGTAAACCCAGCATGCATTCGGCTACTAAGGGCTTCTTCCAACGCAGACCTACTCGGGCGGAAGTTGATAGAATATGTGCATCCCGAGTATCGAGAACTCGTCAGGGAAAGGATTCAACGGTTGCAAAGCAATAAGTCTGTAGGCTTATTAGAAGAAAAATATGTCCTCATGGATGGCTCGATTCTTGACGTGGAGGTAATAGCTTCCCCTATTGAGTATATGGATCAACCTGCTTCCCAAATCATTATTCATGATATTTCCGTAAGGAAAGCAATGGAGAGGGAGCTGCAAAAAGTCCAGGAACAATATCGCTCCGTAGTGGAAAACGTCAACGAAGTGATTTTTCAAACCGACGCACAGGGACGATGGACATTCTTAAATCCAGCTTGGGAGGAAATCACGGGCTATTCCATTGAAGAAAGTCTCAGAAATCTGGTTCTTGATTATGTTCATCCAGATGACCGTGAACGAAATAACCAGCTCTTTCAACCTCTCATCGAAAGAAAGAAGGAATACTTTCGACATGAGATTCGATTCTTGACGAAAGCAGGAGGGTTCCGTTGGAGCGAGATCTTTGCGCGCCTGACTCTGAATGATCAAGGTCAGATGATAGGCACCTCGGGTTCACTGAATGATATCACCCTGCGCAAGGAAGCCGAAGAGGAATTGCGGACGAGTGAGGAACGGTTCCGTATGCTCGCTGAGTATTCGAGTGATATGATTACCTTGCATGATGCGAAAGGGAAGTTCCTTTATACTTCTCCTGCTTGTAAAGAAATCTTGCAATATGATGAGGAAGAATTAGTCGGGCAAAATTTCTATCAGATCATTCACCCGGATGATCAAGAGATCATTCGAAAGCACCATAAAACCTTATTAAAGACCGGGTATACGGTTTCCACCTACCGCATTCGTCGGAAAGATGGTGAATATGTATGGTTTGAGTCGTCCATAAAGATTTTACTTGGAGCAGATTCGAATGATTTACAGCTCATTGTCGTGTCTCGCAATATCAATGAACGCAAATTAGCTGAAGAAAGGCTTCAAGAAGCGAATGAAATCTTACTGCGCCTTTCCTCCATTGATGGACTGACCGGTGTATCCAATCGCCGTGCGTTTGATGAGCGATTAGAAATGGAATGGAATCGTTCGCTGCGAAATTCCACGCATCTATCTCTGATTATGTTGGATATTGATTATTTCAAAGCTTATAACGACACCTACGGCCATCAGGGAGGAGATGGGTGTCTGAAGCAGGTTGCTTCAGTGATTCAAGATACATTAGGACGATCCACAGATCTCCTTTGCCGCTATGGCGGGGAAGAATTCGGTGTCATATTGCCTGAAACAAATGAAGCAGGGGCTATGAAAGTAGGTGAAAAAATACGGAGCGCCATCGAGGCATTGGAAATCCCCCATGCCGGATCGAAAATTCATCATGTGGTCACCATTAGTGTCGGTACAGCAACCATAATACCAAGCTTGTATACTTCTTTTATGGATCTGATTGCATACGCAGACAAGGCGGTATATCAGGCTAAGAAGGATGGGCGGAATTGCGTTCGATCTTATGAATAGACTAATTCCCTGTACATGGGGTAATGTGGCCCTATTTTTTCCCGGCTGAACCCCCTTTAGGGGGCAATCACCCTTGCCGCTAATGCAAACATAAGAAAGCTACTGTCGTAGCCTTATGCGTATAATACTTTCTGATAAGTACTAAAAAGGCGGGACAACCCATAATGGGTTGTCCCGCCTTTTTTAAAATACCCACTCACCCGCTAACTTTTTGTAACCGGTAAGAACGTATAAATTCCCCGCTTTTCATATCATAATAATAATATCCAATCTTCCCCTCTTGGTCCTTCATCACAATTTCCCACAGTGGCCTTCGGTTTTCCATGCCTGGTTGGAGGCGGATAAATTCGGCTTGGGGAATATCTTTTTTCACTTTTTCTTTTACTTGTTCAATGGACACCAAATCCTTCATATACTCAAATCCTTCGAACAATCCTTCTTCCTGAAACCAGGCTAGCATGGGAATCCCGCTAGCGTTCACACCTTCCACAACAATATAACGATGGTTCCCATGGAACAAAGAAACCTTCGTTACGCTTTTTATGGCTGTATTTTTCTTAGCTAATGCGATCCCTTCTTCTTCCCATTGATTCTTCTCACTCATAACATGATAAGTCAATTGACCAAGCTGCCATAAGATGACCAGCAAAATAAGCGTCAACCCAATAAACCAGTTCCTCACGATCTATCTCCCCTTTGTTACTCTACATTTTATCTATATGGGCAAATACTGTTAGTTATGTTCTTTCGGGCTGTGGTAATAATATAGTTACCGCGCAAGAGGGAGGTGAATGCGTGGCCCTACATGGAACTACCCTTCAATGTATAGATGACATGCCTCCAGAAATTGTGGAACGCTTGATGAATGATCATCATATGTCGTGGATCGCTTTATCATCCGGCTTTCGTTTTCAGGAAGACGCAACACCTTCATTTCGCCAACCAGATTTTTCTTCCTGGATTCAAATCGATTAGCTACGGACGTCTGGGACATCCTACCCAGACCAGTTTGGGCTCATCTTCCATCTTTAGTTTGACTAAAAACACCCTACCTATACCCCATGGAAAAAAGTCCCGGACAGGGGACTTTTTTACTTTTATAACCGGTTCAGGCTTTGAAACATCCGATTCGCTTCAAATATGATCTTTTCTTCATCGAGGGTTAGCAATTCTCCCCCTCTGACCAAAGCTTTCCCGTCTACAAAAACATCTTGCACATCATAGCCTGATGTCGCATAAACCAAGTGGGAAATGGGATCATGGAACGGGTGAAAATGCGCCCGGTTGGTTTGTACCATGATAAAGTCTGCCTTCTTCCCTACCTCAAGGGAACCGGTTTGATCCCCGATAAACAAGGCCTCAGCCCCATATCGTGTCCCCATGCGAAGTGCTTCGTCCGCAGGCACAACAACGGGATTATAGTTCACTCCTTTGTGTAGCAGAGCAACCATTTTAATCTCTTCAAACAAATTCAAGTTATTATTGCTGGCTGAGCTATCCGTTCCCAAGGAAACCGTGATCCCCTTGGACTGCATGTCAGGAACTCTAGCCACCCCACTAGCCAGTTTCAGGTTACTGATAGGATTATGAGATACTTTAACATCACGAGAGGCCAACAAGTCGAGTTCCTCATCGGTTAAATGGACAGCGTGGGCCACTAGGGTCGGACGATCAAATACACCCAGACGCTCTAAATGAGCCGGTGGCCGCAAGCCGTAATCCTGAACATTTTGTTCCACTTCCCGAAGGGATTCAGACATATGGATGTGGATGGGAAGATTTAATTCATGTGCTTTCTCTACAATCTGCTGGATGTAGGCAGGCGGACACGTATAAGGAGCATGAGGAGACATCATCGTCGTGATTCTGCCATCTGCTTGTCCTTGCCATCTGCGGGCAAAGCTTGTCGCTTCCTCCAACTTCTGCTTTTGCACATCCTCTGGGCACAATCCGATGATCCCACGCGCCAATCTAGCTCTCATCCCGCTTTGTTCCACAGCTTCTGCCACCTGATCCATATGATCATACATATCCATAAAACAAGTTGTTCCTGTTCGGAGCATCTCCACGATCGAGAGATAGGTTCCCCACTTAACATGATCAGAGGTAAATTGGCCTTCCAATGGCCACATTTTCGTTTCCAGCCACTCTTGTAAAGGCAGATCGTCCGCATAACCGCGAAGTAAGGACATTGCAGCATGGCCATGGGTATTGATTAAGCCAGGCATAACAATATTTCCTTTGGCATCTATCACTTCATCATATTCGGAAACAACTTGGGGTGTAAATCCTACATAGGTGATTCGTCCATCTTCAAATGCTACCGCACCTTGTCGGATCACTTCATTTTGTTCATTCACGGTGATGACCGTAGCATTGACCACGATACTCTTCATTAACCTAATCCTCTCCATTCTCAAACGTACTAACGCCATTAAAACAAAACGGCTTATCATGAGTCAAGTTACTTTTGGTTTTAGAAACTGCAGGAGTGGATCGAGGGACTGAGAATTCTTATCCGTTGTTATCGTGGAAAACAGGTCGCCGACCAGATTCACCCGTTCGCGAATAGTATGGAGCGTAAAATCGGAAGGATGAAAACCTTTTTTAATCTCTTCCCACGTGACAGGGGCAGAAACCGAACCCACTTCTCTTGCCCGTGTGGAATATGGGGCTGGCAGCGTTCGCCCTTCTCCATGTTGAATATAGTCGAAGTAAAGCTTATTGCCCCTATTTTTCATCAAGCGTTCAATGGTGACCTTATCCGGAAATCGGTCGGCTACATACTGGGCAATAAATTTATTTAAGAGATGAGTTTCTTCATAGGCATAGATAGGATCGATGGGGATATAGATCTGCAGTCCTGACGCCCCCGAGGTCTTAGGCTGACTATTTAGCCCTAATGAATCTAAAACTTCCTTAATTCTCAAGCTAATCTCCAGCACAAGATCATAATTTTGCAAATCGGTCGGATCAAGATCAAAGACAAGTTCCGTTGGATAAGATTCCCCTTGAACTAAATTAAATGCTACATGGAATTCCAAACAGGCTTGGTTTCCTAGCCATACCAGGGTAGGAAGGTCATTGGCCAATATGTAATCGGTATCCCTCCAACCATGAGTGGGAATCCAATCGGGTGCGTATTCAGGAATATTTTTCTGGTAAAAGGATTTTCCATGAATGCCATCCGGATAACGAATGGTCGTTAAGCACCGATCTTTCAGATAAGGCAAAAGATAAGGTGCCATTTCGATGAGATAGCGTATATAGTCAAGCTTCGTAATTGGTTGTTCTGGCCAAAACACCTTTTCAGGGTTTGTAATCCGTACGGACCGGCCATCCACTTCAATCTCAAACGAATCCTTCACAGCAGTCCTCCTTCCCTGATCCAATGAGGACCACTACGTCTGGCTGAAAGTACACTGTCTAACGTCGATATTAACGAATGATTGAATAGTGGGTTGTCTTAACGATTGATGGGGAGTCCATTCCAAGAAATTGACTTTCATTACGAGCTGAGGTTTGATCCAAATCACTTCTTTATTTCTGCTGGGTGTATTGGCAAAAGGGATTTCAGGAATCTTAAGATCCTCCACCATCCGGGATAAATCTCTCCAATCTTGTTGGGTTAACTTTCCCGTTCCAACATGACCGATATACCAAAGTTGGCCTTCATCATCATACAGCCCAAGCAAAAGGGCATTTACGATTCCGTTCCGATAGGTTACCCCACCTGCTACTGCAAAAAGATCCCGGAACACTTTTTTCTTTTGCCATCTTTTATCTTTGCCCCCGATCGCATATTTACTGGTCAAGTCTTTTATTATTATTCCTTCTAATCCGTGATCTACTACTGCTTTATATAATATTTTAGGATCAGCGTGGTTACTTACAAGTTGCACAAGGTCATTTGGTGTAATCACCTTGCCTAAAATATTTTGTCTTTTATCAAGGGACTGATCTATAATCCAATTCCCATTAAGATACAAAATATCGAAAATCATATAGGTAATACAGACATTTTTTTGAACGATTTGCACACTGCTCTGTTTCCTGATGCTGTCACGTTTCATCACCTGATGAAACGAAGGCTTGCCCTCTTTTAGAGCAATGATCTCACCGTCAAGAATAACAGATTGAGCTGAACAGTACTCGTGGATTTTCGCTAATTCGGGATACTGCATCGTTCTATTATTCAGTCTCCGATTAAATAAATTTACGTCATAACCATCATAATATAAAAGCATTCGAACGCCGTCCCATTTAATTTGACTTATCCAATGCTCGCCTGATGGAATTTTTTCAGTACAGATGGGTTCAAACGGGACAATCGGCAATAGTTTCAAACTCGTACCTCCATATAATGTTGTTGATTCATATTACTCCCTAGATTTAAGGTGAATTTTTTTGTAAAATTAGTTTTAAAATGTGAGAGGTTGATCCTGTTGTATGAAGTTATATCAATAATGGAATTTTACTCGAACCCTTCTATATCTATTCATGCAGGGTATATTAATCAAAACAAAAATGCAATTTCTACCGAAAAAATAACTTCTTTATCGAATGGCCAAAATATTATCCTATTTTTCCAAGCAAAAACGCCCAATATGTTATTTATTCTACGAAGCTATGGAAATCACTACATGCATGTCATCGATCAACTTTTTTGTGTAACATCAAGTCCAGTAGGAAAGCTCATGACCATTGAAAATAAAATACCAGAAAGTGCTATGCCAAAGATTAAACAATGGGTAAGGCAAGAATTAAATATACTTGGTTTATAATAATGACAAAGACTACCTTGAACAAGGTAGTCTTTGTTTATTTACACTTATCGGAAAGTATGATACGCATACGGCTACGCCAGTAGCTTTCTTATGCTCGTTTGCTTTCTAATTTGCTTGCTTCAACGGAAAACACCGGAGTGTTTCCATAAAGATCATTGTAAGCAATCGTACCATGGTAGCTTTGATCAAGACCGATAAGTTCTTCATCAACAGATACCCGTAGGGATGTGATCTTATCAATTATCTTCAATGCAAAAGCAGTTGCCACATAACCCCAAATACTGAGGATAACTGTTCCCAAAACCTGCACACCAAGTAATTTCAAACTTCCAGTCATGAAAAACCCACCATCTGTTGCAAAAAGACCTACTGCGATGGCTCCGAATGCCCCATTGAAACCATGAACGGCTACAGCACCCACTGGATCATCTACTTTCATCCCATCAACCCACCCAGTGGCCCAAATCATTAAAATCCCGGCTATAGCTCCAATAGCTATAGCGCTAAAAGGACCTACAAAAGCACATCCAGCCGTAATCGCCACTAACCCTGCAAGAACACCATTAATGGTAAACGCCGGATCTGCTTTTCCAGTCTTAAATAGGGTATACAAGAGTGCAGAACCTCCACCCGCAACAGAGGCTAATAAGGTTACTGCTGCAATCATACCGATATTATCGGATGTCGCATTCAGTGTGCTTCCTGCATTAAAACCGAACCATCCAAACCAGAGGATAAAGGTACCTATGGCTGCTAGTGGAATATTACTTGGTGCTATCGTATTTACCGACCCGTCGGAATTAAACTTACCAATCCGCGCTCCTACCATTTTTGCTGCTGCAAGAGCCGCAAATCCAGCCATCGCGTGAATAGCAGCCGAACCCGCAAAATCTTTCATCCCTAATTTAGCCAACCAACCGTCGATTCCCCAAATCCAATGTCCAGAAATAGGATAGATCAATGCGGTCATCACAATTGTATACAAGATATATGCTTTAAAATTCATTCGTTCTGCGACAGCTCCACTTACAATGCTAATGGCTGCAACCACAAATGCTGCTTGGAATAACCAGAAAGCCACTAACGGAATAGACAATCCTAAATGATCCATGGTACCGGAGAGAGCAAAACCATTGGTACCGATCAATCCTAATTTATCAACTCCGAACATAATCCCGAAACCAACGGCAAAAAAGGCCGTGACACCAAATATGAGATCAACAAATACCTTCATAATAATAGATACATTATTCTTAGAGCGAACGAATCCCGACTCCAATAAAGCAAATCCACCTTCCATGAAAAAGATCATAGCTGCCGTCAAAATGACCCATATTGTATTCATCCCAAAAGAAAGTGTTTGAATATCCATTTCTTCTCCCCCAACTGTTTATAAATCTTTAATATCCAATATCTTTATGTCCAAGTTTTTATATAAACAATATTATCTACAGGAATGGAACTTTAGTCAACAAACAATGTCAGGTTTTCTAACATAGTTTTTTTATACAATATCATGTGTGATATAATTATCTATTGGGTATATTTATAAATATTCTTTTTTGTAAATATAAGCCGTTTTAATTCAAAGTGAAGAGAGTATCTTCACCACTTCTCCATTTTCCCAATATGCTATAGTATCACGTATATTAGAGGAGCTGAGTGTATGGCCGTCATTAAGGCTCGGGAAGAGGATGTAAATTTATTAGCACAACTTCTACGGGCAGAAGCTGAAGGCGAAGGCGAATTAGGAATGCTATTAGTCGGTAATATTGGGGTAAACCGAGTACGCGTTACTTGTTCCGATTTTAAAAATATCCGTACGATTAGCCAAATGGTTTACCAAACTCCAGGCGGTTTTGAGGCGGTGCAAAAACCGTACTTTTATCAAAGAGCAAGAGAAAAAGAAAAACGACTGGCCCGCAGAGTGATCAATGGCGAAAGATTCTGGCCGGCAAAGTTTGGTTTATGGTATTTTCGGCCAGAGGGGAATTGTCCTCCTCAATGGTGGAATCAGCCATTTACGGGAAAATATAAATTACACTGCTTTTATGAGCCCACAGGTCAGACTTGTACGGCTATTTACAGCACCTATTAAAACTAAGAAAGCTACTGGCGTAGCCTTATGCGTATAATACTTTCCGATAAGTGCAAAAAAGCAGGGGGGATCCCCCTGCTTTTTTTATACTGTAACCTTTCGGCGGCGCTTTTTGGCCGTCTCTTTTTCTTCTGTCTCTTCCGAGGAGGTTCTTCTTTCTGCTTTTCCCTTTTCCAGCTTTGACGCTTCGATGCTCGCCTGAAGAGCCGCCATCAGGTCAACGACCTTACCTAAACGAGGTGCTTCAGGTGCCTCTTGAATTTCTTCCCCTTCAATTTTGGCATGGATCAGTTCGGTTAGCTTTTGGCGGTATTCGTCGGTATACTTGCTCGGTTCAAAGGTGGTGGCTAGGTTCTCGATGAGCTGGACCGCCATCTTGAGCTCTGATTCATTGGGTTCGATACGACCAGGCAGTCCAGGAACATGTTCAACTGCCCGGACTTCATCCGGATAGAAAATAGTCTCCATGACAATACAATCTTGATACAACCGAACAGCTGCCAAACTTTCCTTGGAACGGATGGTGATTTTGGCAATCGCAATTTTCCCCGTTTGATTCATGGCCTCACGCAACAGAGTATAAGCTTTATCCCCTGTTTCATTAGGAGAAAGAAAATAAGTCTTATCAAAATAAATGGGATCAATTTCATGAAGGCTTACAAAATCAAGGATCTCAATCGTTTTACGGGTTTCCGGAACAATCGTATCCAATTCCTCTTCGTTGATCAGGATAAATCGGCCTTTTTCATATTCATACCCTTTAACTATTTCCTCGGTCTGTACTTCTCGGTTACAAGTGGCACAAGTCTTAATGTACTTGACTGGTGTCCCGCATTCCTTGTGCAGATAGCGAAAACGGATGTCCTTATCCTCAGTCGCACTGAACATTTTGACCGGAATATTCACTAGTCCAAAGCTAATGGATCCTTTCCACATCGTATGCATCAGAAACACCCCTTTTCCTCTTAGGGTGCCTCATCGGGCATCAAAATAGCCTTTTACTTTATCACGCTCAATTCGGTAATCCTTGCTATCCGATAGCACTCGAATGGTTCCATGGTTTTTCGTCTGGTAGACATCAATCCAGGTCTCATGAAGCCGTTCCAGCACCTCATCAAATCCAATGACCTTTTCATCATCCGAGAAAATCACTGCGGCATGCGGATCCACCTTTTTCAAAAACTGGGGACTGGAGGCGAGATTACTTGCACTGTCACTCACCTTTAAAAATTGGGACTTCAAGTTATACTTTTCCATCAGCTCGTGTTCTACCTCTTCCGTGATGTCACTGGTAAACAACCATTTGATATTTCCGTGAATCAGCTGAAGGACAAGCGAATTCGCCTGGGGGGTAAGCGAAAGAGGATCGCCTGGATGGAGAATCCGTATTTTCGCCTCCTGTGGTAGAGGATAAGCTTCGCCCTCCTCTACAGCAAGCACCGATCGCATGGGAGCCTGCACTTCATCTGTTATCGTTTCCTTGATGGCAGCAGGCAGCATAACTTGTTCTACAGGAAACTGTGAAAGAATTTCATTCGCTCCCCCTATATGTTCATCCATATCCCCCGTAAGCACAAGCAGATCAATCTTCTTCACATGATTTTGTTCAAGAAAATCAGCCACTTCATCCCCACTCTTAGCAGAGCCCGCATCAATCAGCAGAGTATATCCTTGCGAAAAAGTAATAAGGGTTGCTTCCCCTTCGCTTATCGCTAAAAATTGAACCGTCATACCGTGAAAATCCTGTTTCTCCGAGAGTTCCGCCGAATTCGGTTGAACTGCGGCGACCAAGTCCTTGTTATTCGACATGCATCCTGCTGTAGACAACATCATCGCCAACAGACAAGGAACGAGGACCGTTCTAAACAAGGAACACCACAATCCTTTCTACGTTTTCTTTCCCTTTCTAATAGCCTATGAGAAAGGTTATATCTTATCCCAGCCACTTTCCGATCAACGGGAGCAATTCTTTCATTGGACGCTGATACAGAGGTGTATCAGGCAGGGAATTTAGAAAATATTTCCCATATCTTGAGTCGACAATCCTCCTATCAAATACAATCACAATTCCTTTATCTCTCTGTGTCCGCACCAAGCGCCCGAACCCCTGCTTAAAACGGATAACCGCCTGGGGAACAGACAGCTCCATGAAGGGATTTCCCTTCCGTTCCTTAATTTGCTCACTCCGCGCTTCGACGACCGGATGATTTGGCGGCCAAAAAGGAAGACGCACAATGGCCAAACAGGATAAGGCATCTCCGGGAATATCCACTCCTTCCCAAAAGCTGCTTGTTCCTAGTAAAATACTTTTCGGCGTATTCTTGAACAATTTAGTCAGCTTACTTCTGCTGCTTGAATCCGTTCCATGTCCAAGAACGGTAAATCCATCCGCCGCTAAGACCTCCCTTAATGGTTCGTGAACTCTCCGAAGCATTTGATAAGAAGTAAACAAAACGAGCATACGCCCTTCCGTTACCCGGGCCAGCTCGACAAGAGACTCGGTCAATCGGGAAATAAATTCTCCTTCTTCTCCCGTCTTGAGAGAAGGAATATCGGAAGGCACACAAAGAAACGTTTGTTTTCGATAATCAAACGGGGAAAGATGCTGAATCGTGGAAACTTCTTCGCTTTCCAATCCGATTCGATCCAAAGCGTACGTAAAGGATTTGTTGACACTTAACGTGGCCGAAGTGAGTACCACGCTTTCTTTGGGCGCAAAAAACTGCTCTTGCAGCAAGGGGGCCACATCGATCGGAACCATATTCAGAAATACCAAGCGGCGGTTGCTTCGTATGTCCATTTCCATCCAATATACGCTACCCTCATCAGGCTCTAGCAATAGCAGCTGAATGAGCTGCTTGTATTTTCCTACCTCTTTTATCATACCATTCAGATCCGTAGCTAAGCCCCGCAAAGATATCCCTGACTCTTTATCCTCCTGAATCCCGATGTACAGCTTTTCCATCGACTTCTGTATGGAAGATAACCACTCTATGCAATAGTTTGCTGCAGGCTGAATGGTTTCCGCACTTTTGTCCTTCCAGCCTCCGGGTACGTACCGCTGCACCCGTCTTCCCGCTTCCACGCCTTCCTTTGCTGTTCTTATCCCATAAGTATAGAGAAGATTAAAAAGCTCACGAGCGTAGTCTTTCGCTTCCGTAATGAAAGGTATGATTTGGGCGTAATCCTCCCTTAACCCATCCCAAATGGGGGTGGCACCGCATTCCCGCTGCAGTCTTTCTAAAAGACCCGTTCCTTTGTCGGAAATCAACTCCGAGAATAGTCCCTCCAGCTGAGCCGAATGAAGGGTCCGGCCAAGATGATGGCTGGCTACCTCCTCAAACTGATGGGCTTCATCGATGATAGCATACCGATAGCTAGGAAGTATTCGCTGATCGGCCTTCATATCCGTGAATAAAAGAGAATGATTGGTTATGATAACATCCGCATCATGGGCTTTTCTTCTAGCAGAATAATAAAAGCAGCGGGAAAACCAAGGGCATTGATTGCTCAAGCAAGAATTAGCATCACTTTGGACTTGCCTCCAATAGTGCTGTCCCCCGGAAGGGAGGTTCACTTCCTCCACATCTCCTGTTTCCGTTTCTGTTAGCCATGTGAGGATCTGCCCTTTGGAAAGCTGAAGATCATAGTTATCTGAAGCTTCAAATAAACTGGTTTCATACTTTCGCAAGCAAAGATAATTGTTTCGGCCCTTGAGTATAGAGGTTTGCACGCCGGATTCAAATACTTTTTCCATGAGCGGAAGATCTCGCGCAAACAACTGCTCTTGAAGCTGTATCGTATGGGTACTGATCACGACTCTTTCTCCTGATTCTCTGGCCCAATACATGGCTGGTACCAAATACGCCAGGGACTTCCCAGTTCCCGTCCCCGCTTCCACCAGGAGATGCCTCGATCCAGCAAATGAATCGTAGATTTGCATCATCATTTCCCTTTGCGCAGGACGCCATTCAAAATCAGGCATTTCCTGCGGCAGCTGTTCATGCAGCCCAAGAACAAATTCCTCAAAATGAAGACCAGGGGATACCGTTCTCCGATTCTCTTGGCACATAGGAAGGCGAATGGCCAATTGACGGTACATCTCCAGCCCTTCCGCATTCCCATCTATATTTCCTTCAAGAATACGTCGCTGTTCAAGCTTGTGGATCAAGCGAGAGATATCGGAAGCAAAACTTTTCGTTAATTCTGCCAGTCGCTGAATCACAAGGAGAGGCAATCGATTTAGTTTATCCAATAAAGTGAGGAAAATCTGGGCTGTGGCCAAGGCATCCGAATCTGCTTGATGTGGACTCTCATGCTCCACCTCTAATTCCGATGAAAGCTCAGATAGCTTATATCCCGTTTGGTTTGGCAGTAGCAAACGCGACAGCTCAACGGTATCAATCAGCGATCCCGAAAAGGGTATGTACCCGCAGTCCGCTAGAGCAAATTGCAGAAAATTCAAATCAAAAAACACATTATGGGCAACAAACGCAGCCCCTTCCAACAAAGGAAGCAGCTTTGGTATGATTTCTTCAATCGTTGGGGCATCCTTCACCATCTCATCATTAATTTGCGTCAATTGCTGTATAAAGGCTGGAATAGGAATTCCCGGATTTATTAAGGTTGAAAATTGGGAAGTGATTTCCCCATCTTCGATCAGAACAGCACCAATTTGAATGATTTTGTCCCCATCTTTTGGTTTATTTCCAGTTGTTTCAAAATCGACTACTAAAAACTTGTTCAAACCGTTCACCTCAGGTTCTTTGCTATCCCCTATTTTAACATAAGCCGAACCTATACGCATATGAAAGCTACTGGCATGGCTTTATGCGTATAACACTTGACTGATAAGTGTAAGAAAGCTACTGGCATTGCCTTATGCGTATAACACTTGACTGATAAGTGTAAAAAGGAAAGAGTCGAGAGCTTATAATAATAAGACTCCTTCCCCTTTCCTGAATAATTCATAGCGTATGTTCCCACATTTCAAAGGCTTCTTTCTGCTCACCTAATAAATAGTGTGTCAACCCCAACCAGAGGTAGCCTTCGATCAGCTGGGGACTTTCCCCAATGGATTGTTGGAAATGCTGTTTGGCAAATGTATGGTTTCCTTTCATCAAATTCAATCTGCCCATTTGAAAATACCCTAGTGCCCTTGTCAGTTTATGATCTTGTGAAATCAGGCAACCGCAGCATTCTTCTGCTTCCTTCCACTTTTCATTATCCATATAAACGTGAGCAAGTCCGGCCAAAGCTAGAGGATATATGCCTTCTTGTTGCAGGATTCCTTGAAATATTTGTTCTGCCTGATCATATTCCTGTAATTGATATAAAATCCAGCCCAGTGAAAACTGAAAATCAGGATGGGTAGGAGACATAGAAATTGCTTTTTTTATATAGTCTAAGCTCGTGGGAAGTCCCTCTGCATGCCATAAATTCCAACCCAAACCGTGCCACGCTGCCGCTTGATCCGAATCCATGCTGACCAATAAGCGAAATACGATAGCCGCATTTCCGAATTCGCGGAGATTCTCAAACATTTTCCCTGCTTCCCAAAGAATCTCCGGATCATCAGCTGCCTCGGTAAGTTCTTTTAATGCGATGCCGGCTTGTTCTTCATTCCCCTCCTGAATGTAGCAGTGAGCCAGATGGAGAAGCGCCTCCCAATCATCCTTGCAATGCTTCGAATACTCCACCCATAGCGGTTTAGCCTCTGCAAATTCACCCTGCTTCATATAGACTAGAGCCTTATTATAGATAGGATCCTTTAGCCTGGGATAGGCTGCTATGGCACGATCAAAACAAGTAAGTGCCTGCTCCCATTTCTGATGGCCAGCGAGCAGACAACCCTGAGCGTTCAACGCTGTTGCCCGAATAATGCCATGATTGCCGGTTTTCCCGATCAGTTGGAAGTGCCGATCCGCTTCTTCCCAATTGCCTGACATCATCTCACTAAACCCTAAATACATTCGAGCGATCTCTAGATCAGGGTCAAGCTGAACCACCTCTTGAAAGTGCTGGGCAGCCTGCGGATACATGAATAAGTGGTAGTATCCTTGACCCTTGCGAAAGGAACGGACCGCGTCACCAGACAGGAAGGAGACCATTCCTGAAGCAGAATGTTGGGGGAGCCCGGATTGCTTCTTAATTTCGGCAAGAATTTTATCGGCTACTTCATCTGAAATCTGATCCATCTCCTGATCAAGATCAAGTTCCATATCTTCCTGATCCAAATGGACATGCTGAAATCTTTTCTGAATTTGACTCATTTTCTCTTCAAACAACAGCCAATGATCTAAAATGTCATCACTTACTCTCCGCAGTTCCATGACCTCATCAAAAAGCTTTTCCTTCCTCCCATCCTTATCACTTTTCATCCATTCTTGTTCTATTCCCTCTAAGCGATCCATCAGGGAACCAAATAGGTGTTTGACGATCATAATCCAACCACCTTTTACTTGTTTCCCTTTATCTTTTTCCATTATCATACGAAACATGTGGAAAACAGGAAAAAGGCTCTCCCGCTTTTTTAAGTAGAGAGCCTTTTCTTACACTTATCGGAAAGTATTATACGCATAAAGCTACGCCAGTAGCTCTCTTATAAGATGGTAGCGTGAATTTCTTCCCCAAGCATTTGGATGATTTTATTCTGATCGTCCATAATGGCTACTTTAGGCGTATGTTGTTTCGCTTCTTCATTGCTCAAATGGCAATAAGAAATAATAATGACCTTATCCCCCGGCTGAACAAGTCTTGCTGCCGCCCCATTCAGACAAATTACCCCACTGCCCCGAGGTCCTGGAATCACATAGGTTTCCAAGCGTGCACCATTATTATTGTTCACGATCTGAACCTTTTCGTTGGGCAGAATATCCACAGCATCCAAGATGTCAGTATCAATGGTAATGCTGCCTACATAATTAAGATTCGCTTCCGTTACGGTAGCACGGTGTATTTTGGCATTCATCATGATCCGGTTCATGCTGTTTTGTCCCCTAACTCCCTATAATTTTATTATCAATCAGTCTCGTATGACCGAATTTTACGGCTAAGGCCATCAGAAACGCCGTTCCATCCCATTGATCCAAGGGCTCTAACGAGGGATAAGAAAGGATTTCGACATAGTCAATTTGCGCCAAGGGCTGTGAGGAAATGAGGGATACAATGTCATTTCTTACCTCTTGGAGTGATTCTCCGGCAACATATGCCTTTTCTGCCTTTTCCAAAGCTTGACTAAGTATTAAGGCTTGTCCTCGCTCTTCCTCATTCAGATAAACGTTTCGTGAACTCATGGCCAGTCCATCTTTTTCTCTCACGATCGGGCATGGAACTATCTTGACAGGGAAATTCAAATCATTCACCATTTGTTGGATAACAGCAACCTGTTGGGCATCCTTCTGTCCAAAAAAAGCATAGTCAGGTTGAACCATATTAAATAGTTTACTGACAACGGTAGATACGCCATCAAAATGGCCAGGACGGGAGGCCCCGCATAGAAGATCCGTCACCCCTGATAGATGAACGGTTGTTTTTGATTTTTGCGGATACATTTCAATTACTTCAGGTACAAATAGAAGGTCTACCCCTCGCGCTTCTGCCATAGCCTGATCTTGTTCTATATTACGAGGATACCGTTCAAAATCCTCATTGGGTCCAAATTGCAAAGGATTCACGAATATACTCATCACGACCTTCGTCGAATAAGATTTCGCCTGATCTACTAAGCTCATGTGGCCTTCATGGAGAAAGCCCATGGTCGGTACCAACCCAATTTTCTCCCCATTGATTTTATAATCTTGAATAAGAGTTCTCAGCTCTTCCACTGTTTTTACGATTCTCATATGGAGCATTTCTCCCCATACAAATGTTGGATCGTTTCTTCCTTCATGGAGAAGCTGTGCTCCAAGGCTGGAAAGATTCGCTTTTTCACTTCCAGAGCATATTGGGAAATACCGCTTGAAATTTCTTGTCCAACGGCAGCATAATGTTTTACAAATTTCGGTTTCATTGAAGAAGCATATTGCAATACATCATGAAATACGAGAACTTGGCCATCACAACCAGGTCCTGCCCCAATTCCAATGGTAGGAATCTCCAGTGTTTCGGAAACCAAGGTAGCCAGCTGATGGGGAACACATTCTAATACTAAGGCAAATACTCCCGCTTTCTGCAAGGCAAGGGCATCTTCCATCAGTTTTTGTGCATCCTCGATGGACTTCCCTTGAACTTTATACCCCCCTAATTGATGAACAGATTGAGGGGTTAAGCCGAGATGGCCCACAACCGGTACGCCAGCTAAAACCAATCGTTCGATCACAGGGCAAAGCTCTCTGCCCCCTTCTAGCTTCACAGCTTTGGCTAAGCCCTCTTGCATGATTCTCGCTGCACTTTTCAGCGTTTCTTCTATCCCTAAATGATAGGTCATAAATGGAAGATCAGTCACGACAAAAGCTTTTTTCGCTGCTCGAGTTACCGCCTTAGTATGATGCAGCATATCTGTTAGCGTAACCGGAATCGTCGAATCATAGCCGAGAACCACCATTCCCAGTGAATCTCCGACCAAAATCATTTCCGCACCCGCTTCTTCCGCCAGCTTGGCAGACGGATAGTCATAAGCCGTGACCATCACGATCGGCTCCCTCTCTTTTTTCATGTCGCGAAACGTGGAAGTCGTAAAAACTCTTTCCTTACCCATGTGATCCCCCATTCTTCTGAGCAAAACCCTACTAGCTAGTGGAGTTATTCCATCATGTTTGTGTATAATATACTCCCCAATGCTAATAAAAAACCCTCACGGTGTTAAGCCGTAAGGGTGGACATAGCTATACAGAGGTTTACCGTACTATAACGCACGGATGTCTTCTGTCTCGGTCCATGATAGGCTCAGAGCAGATTTTGATATTGATGGTTGATTATTTAAGAAAGCTACTAGCGTAGCCATTTGCGTATAATACTTGACCGACAAGTACAAAAAAATCAAGTGTGCTATTCCCTAGTTCAGACGGATATAGCCAATTTCTTTTAGTATAACAAATATTCAATGAAGTTCAACCTATTTCTATATCGGCGGAGTAAACTTTTTCAATTCCTCCATCATCCTTTTGCACAAGCAGAACCCCAGTTTCATCAATTCCTAAAGCCAAACCGGTCATCGTGCTACTCAATTGTCGAATTATTACCCGTCTGCCAATGGAGATGGCATAAGATTCCCAACGGGCTTTAATGGGAGCAAACCCTTCCTCTAAATAGAGAAGATATAAATCCTCTAGTCTTTTGAGCAGATTCTGGATCAAGGCGACTCGTTGGATAGACTCCTTCTTTTCGATGGCTAGGGAGGTGGCAATGGAACTCAATTCGTCCGGGAAAGAAGGGGTATTTACATTGATCCCCACTCCGATGATCAAATTATTAATACAGTCTGATTCTGCATTCAACTCAGTAAGAATACCGCAAATTTTCTTTCCATTTAACAGGATATCATTGGGCCATTTAATCATGACAGGCAGCCCAGTTTGCTCACGTATGGCCTCGACGATGGCAACCGCAGCTAGCAGGGTCAATTGCGGACAGCGATGAAGCTCTAGCTTCGGCCGCAACAAAATACTCATCGAAATCCCACTGCCCTGAGGAGAATGCCATACCCGACCTAACCTCCCTTTGCCCCCCAGCTGCTGATCGGCAATTACCACCGTTCCTTCCGGGACTCCTTCTTTGGCCAAGGAATGCAATTGATGTTGCGTCGAATCGATCGAGGGAAAAAAGTGGACTTGTTGACCTAAAAACTGAGTCGTCAATCCACTTTTCACTTCTTCGGGGAAAGGAATGTCAGGAGTGGAAATCAGACGATATCCCGATCGTCTAACGGCTTCAAATTCATATCCATCTTCACGCAACTCTTCAATGTGCTTCCAGATCGCCGTGCGCGAGCATTGCAAGGCCTGGCTCAAGCTTTCACCGGAAACAAATTCTCCATTTGATTCCTTAAAGATCTTTAGTATCTGTTCCTTCATCATTCAAAACCTTTCTTGCCTCCTCCAGAAGTGCTTCCTTTTCATTAGGAAGTCCCCAGACGGCGACTTGTTCAAATAAATGGTCAAGCAGTTGGCCAAGCCAGGGTCCCGCTTTTCGGTGGAGTTCTTGGATGAACTGATGTCCCTTGACAGCCAATTCCTTGGGCTGTCTGATGGGGATCGCGTCGTTCCAGTTCTCCCAGACGGACTCTTGCAAATAAGGTTCATATCCCTTCAATAAGCGCTTGACCATCAAGCCTGCTTGGATGATTTTCCAGTCATACGTGAGCAGTATTTTTTTGGCCATCCATTCTTCTGTAATAGCACTCTGAAAGAAACGGAGCAACAGCCGCATTTCATGAGCAAACATTTTCGGAAAACGCCAATGATACAGAAATTGGTAAGCCTGCTCGGCATCCATTCCAGACATGGCCAAAAATAAAGCCCAACGAGAGAAGGAATGAGAGGTTTCTTCTATTCGTCCCCTGCATGAGTGGCCAAGGAAGTGGCTAAACACTTGGCTCCAATCGGGAAAGGGAAGCAATCCTGGTGTGGCAAGATGAACAATGGCGGTCAACGGATTTTCTCCTTCGACCATTTTACTGATTTCATCTCGAATTCTTTCCTTAGAGATTGCTCTCAGACATTCCCCTGATTCCTTCATCGCCAGCCATGTCTTCTCCTCAATGGTGAGAGAAAACCGCGCACTAAAACGAATTCCCCGAAGAATTCGTAAAGCATCTTCCTCAAATCGCTGACGAGGGACCCCCACAGCTCTTAGAATTTTCTGGTTTATATCTTCTCTCCCCCCAAAGGGGTCAACCCATTCTCCCGCCAGGTTCATAGCCATCGCATTCATTGTAAAATCCCTGCGGCTCAAATCATCCTCAATGCAGGTAACAAATTGAACCTCATCCGGATGTCGGCGGTTTGAATAGCCCACCTCCTGACGAAAGGTGGTCACTTCAAAAAAGCAACCCTTCCAACCTACTGTGACCGTCCCATGCTTAATGCCTGTTGGAATCACTTGAGGAAAAAGCGCCATGACTTGCTCGGGAGTAGCTGAGGTGGCCATATCGATATCGTGAATAGGTACTCCCAACACCTTATCCCTGACATATCCACCCACTTTATAAACAGAAAACCCATGTCCTTGCAAATAATCTAAGACTTCATCCGCTTTTTTTTCCACAGCATAAACCTCCCACCCCTAGGCGGAATATAGTAAATAGAATTGGAGGTGGACGCATGCGCTTGTTCACGGGGATTATGGTATTAATCTCCATGCTGTTCCAAACCCTGGGGGATAAAAATGAGCATTAAGATTGGCTGCTATCCGCTTTCTCCGTACACAAACGGCGATAAATTTCTTCATATTGCCGAGTGATTTTTTCTTGGCAGAACTCATGATAGGCACGGTCCAAAGAGTTTTGGGAAAAAGTCAGATAGAGTTGGTCATCTTTGATCAGCTCTATTACTTTTTCAGCCATCCCTTCAATATCACCAATCGGCCTTAGAAAACCGGTCACTCCATCTTCTACAACCTCAGGTAACCCGCCAGCCCTTGTTGCTACGACAGGCTTACCGCAAGCCATTGACTCAAGTGCCACTAACCCGAAGCTTTCCTTCTCAGAGGTTAGCAAAAGAATATCTGCCAGAGAATAAATGCTAGCCAGATTATCTTGTTTTCCCAAAAAACGCACATCCTTCTTCAAACCTAATTCAGCAACCATCTGTCGAGTGAGAGGGGTTTCTGGCCCTTCCCCAATGAACAGTAATTTGGCAGGGTGCCGCCGCCGAACAAGATCAAAAATGCGTACCACATCTTGTGTTCTCTTCACCGGTCTAAAATTAGAGACATGGATGAGAATCTTCTCCCCATTGGGGGCCAATTCCCGTTTATATTCGGACATATCGATGGGATAGTACTCTCGTTTATCGACAAAGTTATATACCTTTTCAATGGACCTTCTAACCCCTAATAGCTTATGGGTTTGATCGATTAGATCCTGGGAAACGGCCGTGACACAGTCGCTTTGCTCAATCCCGAAACGAATGATATCATTTAGGGATCGGTCATATCCTAGCACCGTAATATCCGTTCCATGAAGCGTAGTGACCACCTTCAAATGATTCCCTACCATTTGTTTGGCTAAGTAAGCACTAATTGCGTGAGGAATGGCATAATGGACATGAAGGACATCGAGTTTTTCCGTTTTGGCCACTTCAGCCATCCTGCTTGCTAAAGATAAATCATAGGGCGGATAGCGAAATAAATCATATCCATTCACTTCGACTTCATGATAGTAAATATTTTTGTGAAATTTCCCCAGCCGAAAAGGCATATCCGAGGTGATAAAATGTACGATATGCCCCCGCTCTGCCAATAGCTTTCCTAATTCGGTAGCTACGACTCCTGAGCCGCCGACCGTTGGATAACAGGTGATTCCTATTCTCATGTTACATCCTCTCAACCTAAATAATCTTTCGCAATGGGTCCTCGAACCTTAAAGCCCTCCGCAAAAACCGTTCCTATATTCCGGCCAAATCCATAT
Organism: Brevibacillus sp.; assembly: GCA_036676475.1. Lineage (GTDB taxonomy): Bacteria > Bacillota > Bacilli > Aneurinibacillales > RAOX-1 > LC029. Next base: position 14,712 of record JAKFCU010000098.1, on the reverse strand, counting down.
TCCCGACTCCTGATTTGTTCAAAATAACCGGTGTTCAAGGGCGTTACCACTCGACCATCGGCCGGCTGAAACTGGCTTTCGTAGCTTTGCAAAATATCCATTTTCCCATCATAGACAGCCGTCACATCCACACAAACATCTGGTTCAACAAAATTATTGATAAAATAATAATAAACCGATAAAGCCTTATGTCCCTCTCCTGCTTCCGGTGCATAATTCCGAATGCCTGCGCTGAACACCGCTTCCCGGACGAGTCGGCTGCAATGCTCGTGATCCGGATGGCGATCCTCCCAATACGGGGCAAGAATGATTCGCGGTTGGTGCTTGCGAATGACCTCCACCAGAGCTCGAATAGGCGCATCGGATAGGAGAAGGTTCCTGTCACCCAGGTCAAGTTGAATTCTTTCCTTTGCCTTAATACGACGTTTCGCGGTTTCTGCCTCTTGTAATCGGGTGAACACATCCCCATTCGAAGAGAGCTCAGCTTTGGTTAAATCACATAAAACAATGGACTGGCCTGCGTTAGCGTGTTTAAGCAAAGTTCCTGCCGCACCAATCTCAATATCGTCCGCATGTGCTCCAAAGGCTAATATGTCAATCGGCATATTCCTATTCTCCTCTATATTTTTGTGCAACCTCCCGCCAGGAAAAAAAACCTTGCTCCACCGCTTTAATCAATAATTCTGCGGTTGCCACGTTGGTTGCTAATGGAATTCCGTAAACGTCGCAGAGGCGCAGCAAGGCACTTACATCTGGCTCATGAGGTTGGGCAGTCAATGGATCGCGGAAAAAGAGAATCAAGTCCAAATCACCCGTTGTAATTAAGGCCCCAATCTGTTGGTCCCCGCCAAGGGGGCCGGAGGCAAGACGAAGGATTTCCAAGTTGGTCGCATCCATAATCCTTATCCCCGTGGTGCCTGTCGAATACAACGTATGTTCACTAAATATATGCTCATAGGCAATCATAAAATTGACCAGTTCCGTTTTCTTTTTATCGTGAGCAATTAAGGCGATCTTCAAGTCTTCTCCCCCTTAACCAATTATCCCTTAATCCATAACATGTTCTAATCCATATACTAATCGGTCCATTCCCATCACTTTCTTAATGGCTAGATTCACACCCGGCATAAAGGATTCACGATTCAATGAGTCATGGCGTATGCTTAAAGTCTGACCGGTATGACCAAAAAGAACCTCTTGATGAGCCACTAATCCAGGAAGACGAACACTGTGGATACGGAACCCCTGATAATATCCCCCACGAGCCCCTTCGATGACTTCTTCTTCCTGAGGATGACCTTGCTTCAGCTCCTGTCTGGTCTGCTGGATCAACTCTGCTGTTTTGATGGCGGTTCCTGATGGGGCATCCAGCTTTTTATCATGATGCAGCTCGATAATTTCCACATGAGGCATATACCGTGCGGCAACTCGTGCAAATTTCATCATCAGAATCGCACCAATGGCAAAATTCGGAGCAATGATGGCTCCCAGCTTCTTTTCCTGACATAGCTTGTCCAATCTTTCAATGTCTTCCGGAGAAAAACCCGTGGTTCCAACCACAGGTCGGACCCCATGGAGGAGGGCAAGCTCCATATTTTGTTTTACGGACTGAGGGGTCGTGAAATCCACGAGAACATCCGGTTTATATTGAAGAAGTGCCTCATCTAAAGAAGAGAGAAAAGGGACTCCCTGTTGCTGAGAACCCTCTACTCCCCCTTTGGCAGAGCCTATCTCTACTACTAACTCCAATTCGGGGTCTTCATTCACCATCTTGACCACTTCTTGGCCCATTCTACCTTTAGAACCTGCTATTGCGACGCGTATCATCTTCTCTTGCTCCTTTACTTTCGATCTTCTAGTATATCCCAAGCTCTTAATAGGTCCTTCGCTTCCCGATGCCATGGATCAATGGCCAAAAGCTCATTTAATACGTTCATTCCATCTTTCGTTTTCCCCTGTTCTTTTAACAGCCATGCATAAAGCAGACGAGTTTGTGAATTGATCGGATCCAAACGAATCGATTCATCCAAAAGCGGAAATACACGGTCTGCTTCCAAACCCTTCTGAATTTGCATCCATGCTTCCTTTGCCAATTGCCTGCCCTTTAACATGTCTAGGTGTTGTTGAAACACAGGATCATGAGGGCGAAGCGCTAAGGCCTGCTTGATCGCGGCAACCGCTTCTTTTAAATTGTTATTCCGGGCATAAGTAACGGATAATTTATAGTAAAAGGTAGGGTTGTTCGAATCACGGCTGATAGCCTTTTTAAAAAGGTCGATGGCTCGCTGATAATCCTTTTGAAAGATGGCGCGATAGGCTTCCTTGATGAACTCCTTTCCTGCATTCATGGCCTCACATTCCTTTAACCGAAGAATGTTACAATCATGCTACAGTATATGTACAGCCTACTTCATGCGTGTTCCTATCTTATTTTTCAAATTATACAGGAATCCATAGGGATTGGAAAGCAACTCAGGGCTTCTTCGTTTATGGCTGTTCGTCTGTTTCCTGATCGATTCTGGTCCATCGATTGGCATCTCGTGTATTAAACTTATGCATCATTTTATGGAAGGCTTCCTCTAAATCAATATCGAGAGAGTTAGCAAAACAGGTAAGAATAAACAAGCAATCCGCCAACTCCATCTCGATGCTGTTTTCTTCTTCATCCGCTCGCTTCGGCTTTTCTCCATAATGATGGTTGATTTCCCGTGCTAGTTCCCCTGCTTCTTCTGTCAATCTAGCCATCAAGGCTAAGGGACTAAAGTAACCTTCTTTGAACTGGGAAATGTATTCATCCACCTGTTCCTGCATCCCTTTGATTGTCATTGGTTCTGACATCCATTTCCTTCCTTTCTTATTCATATAACCAACATTATACCACGAAGCTTTGTCTTTCACCTATCTCCTGGACATTACTAGTCTATACTAGGTAATATTAGAGAATGCTGAGATTATCCTTTGTATGAGATAGGTGATGCCATGAAAAGTCGAATAAAAAATATTATAGCCATCATCTTCGGCTCCGCTATGATGGGTTTTGGGATTAATTATTTTAATATCGCCAACAATTTAGCAGAAGGGGGGATAACCGGTATCGCCATCCTTCTCAAGTTCATATTTAATTGGGACGCCGGATTGGTCAATCTGATAATCAATCTTCCCTTATTGTTTCTTGGTTGGAAAGTGCTAGGCCGGATTTCTCTAATCTATACGGTGATTGGTACCCTGTCCCTCTCTTTCTTCCTTACTGTATTTAGGAATATGCGGCTTCCATTAGAAGATTCCTTACTCGCTTCTCTATACGCTGGCGTGTCGTTAGGGGTGGGGTTGGGCATCATTTTCCGCTTTGGTGGAACGACCGGTGGAGTAGATATCATCGCCCGTGTATTAAACAAATATAAAGGTTGGAGTATTGGACGGGTGATGTTTTTGGCTGACTTTCTGGTGATTTGCCTCTCCTTAATCTATTTAGACCTCACAGGGGCCATGTATACACTAGTCGCTGTCTTTATCGGGGCGCGAGTCATCGATTTTGTCCAAGAAGGGTCTTATGCCGCAAAAGCAATTACGATTATCTCAGATGATAATCAGGAAATTGCCAAGAAAATCATGACCGAGATGGAAAGAGGGGCCACCCTCTTAAATGGCCGTGGAGGCTGGACGGGAGTTCAAAGAGATGTTCTGTACTGTGTAGTAAGCCGCAATGAGATGATCCGCTTAAAAAACCTTGTCCATGAAGTGGATCCCTACGCCTTCATCATCGTGAACGATGTTTACGAGGTATTGGGTGAGGGCTTTACTCATGATGAAAATAAGAAGTCTTTAGTGGAATCTTGATGCAAGATTGGATCGTTTCACCCCGCTTCTGAATAGCATAGACAAGGGGTGAAGCAAATGGCCTATTCTATTATTGTGTCTTTAAATAAGAGACAGCTGTATCTTCTGGAGAATAATCGGGTGATCAGGGGATTTCCCGTTGGTATCGGTAAGATACTTTCCGAAACGCCAACGGGTCAATATACTATCATCAACAAGGCTCCTAATCCGGGTGGACCTTACGGGGCCATGTGGATGGGACTTAGCCGTCCTCATTACGGGATACACGGAACCAACGCTCCTTGGTCAATCGGGAAACGTGTTTCCAAAGGATGCATTCGCATGTTCAACGAGGATGTGTTAGAACTGGCGAAGATCGTCCCCATTGGTACGCCCGTAACCATCAGGTATAATTAACTCTCCGTTAGCCAACCATGCCGCGGCGCAGCACCACTATTCACAGAAGATTCCATGAAACCTAGTGAAATATGAAGAAAGTATATACTCTAACAAAGGCAAGATAGCCATAAGAAAGCTACTGGCGTAGCCTTATGCGTATAATACTTGACCGATAAGTGTAAGAAAAACGGCGACACAATCCAATCGGTTGTTCGCCGTTTTCATTGGTTAAAAATAATTTGGACCTAACGGTCTCATCTTATCGAGATACCGTTCGGTACCTCACCGACGTTAATTGTGGCAATCACTTTATTATCTTTGTTATCAATTACACTAACGGTATTATCGAACATATTGGTTACGTACACGAATTGGTTATCATCGCTGGTTACGATTCCATGGGCACCTTTCCCAACTTCAATCGTGGCCACCACTTTTTTGGTTTCCAGATCCACTTTAGAGACACTATTGGATGGCTTTTCAGCAGTCCCTTGGTTTGCTACAAAAGCATATTTATCATCGGATTGAATGTAAACTTGGGCTGGACCTTCACCCACTTGGATTTTTTCTGTCTGATCGGTAGCCAAGTCTACGATGGCTAATGAGTTTTCACTGTTTAATGTGCTTACCAGTGTCGTTCCATCTGATGTTACGCCCGTTGTAACTGGCGTTTGTCCGACTTTAATTTTTTTCGTTTCCTTCATGGTTTCTAAATCAATCACACTCACCGTATCTTCACCCATATTGGCAATATAAGCATTTTTGCTATCTGCTGAAATCCTAAAACCATGTGGACCTTTTCCAGTTGAAATGCTTTGGGTAACTTGATAAGAAGCCAGATCAATAACCGAAACGCTGTTGTCTTCATTGTTCGAAACTAGGGCATATTTATTATTCCCGGTAAAAACGATATGGGCAGGATGAGCTCCAACATCAACTTTTTTAAGTAATTCATTTGTTTTTACATCATAGAACAAGGCAAATCCGTTCATTTTCATCGATCCATGGCCACCATGTTCGCCTTTGCCCATATTCGGAACCAATACAGCTCCTAACACTTTGCCATCAGGTGATATCTGAACATTGTGAACCGAACCTTCGACTTTAATCGTATCAATCACTTCATTCGTTGTAGCATCTATTTTTGAAATACTTCCACCTTCATTAGCAGTAAAGTAAACAGAAGTTTCAGCATTGTTCGTTGGTTCTTCTTTTGTGTCTGGACTCGCAGGTTGTTCAGTTTTCGCAGCATTATTTGTCTGTTCCTGACCTTGATTGTCAGCTGTATTACCGCAGGCTGCCAAAGAAATACTTGCTATTAAGGTAAGGGCTAAAAAGGTATATTTTTTCAACATTTAAACCTCCTATAAGTTTTCTGTTTCAGTTTAAATTAAAATTGTGAAGAAATAATGAAGAAAACCAAAGATTTCTATTTCTTCGGTTTTCCCTTTTCAATAATGGCATTCCATTCCTTTCCACCATCTTGACTGACATAAACTGAATTCCCAAAGGTAGCTGCAGCCATTTGTTGTTGGTTGGACGGATTTATAGATAAGTAGGAAATAGCATCCTCCCCTAAATCAAGGCCAAGCTTTTCCCACTTTGATCCTCCATCTTTGCTAATCATCAGACCGCGTTCATCTTTCGTTATTGCGTATCCGAGAATATCGTTTTCCGTATTTGATACCCACTGCATCGCCGTTACAATTCGCCCTGCATCAAGTGGTATCCATGTTTTACCGGCATCCCCAGACTTTAGGAGACCTGTTTCCGTGCCGGCAAGCAGGGTGTCTGGCTGATTTGGATATGAGTATATTGAAAGAACTTTGTGTAAGTCTTCTGGAAGTCCCTGTGGCAGAATTTTTTCCCAATTTACCCCTCCATCCGTACTCTTGAATATTCCTGCACCGTATTCTCCTTCGCCCATTTGATTTAGACCAAAGAGGATGTCAGGTTGTTTGGGATTGGGAACAAGTATATGAAAATCGATTTTTCCTTGGAGAGATACAGGTTCCCACGATTTCCCCTGATCCTTGCTCTTCATGACACCTAGAGGCTGAGGAAGATCCATTCCTGGGCCAGGATGCCCGCTTGTAATCATCGTTCCATCGCTTCTCACATTGAACCCCATGAGATCGATGACCAAGTTGCCAGCCCTGCTCCAAGAATTACTCTCCACACTGGACTGCATCAAGCCGTCATGGGTGGCAATATATAACATTTTTCCATCCTGGGAATAGGTTAACCCGTGCATGTGCTCGATGCTGGTAATGGGTTCTGCTTTTTGCACCCCCGGTTCTTTATACTCGTCTTTTGACTCGCCATTGGCTCCGCACGCTGCCAAAACGAAAATCAATGCCGTCGACACGAGAAGTCTTATAGGTTTCAATTTCATATCCTCCTCAGATAAATAAGAACTCAGTTTTTAACATGATTATAATAAGTGAAATATATGTAGAAAGTCTAAAGAAACTTTGACAAAACTGTGAACAATTAATATAGGATGAGAAGCTTAATGCTCCTCATCCTATATATTTACTGAATAAAAGCAATGCCATTCGGCTTGTCGCCTATTTGTTGATCTGCCAAGACTTTTCCTGTTTCCGCCTCTAGTACTGTTAGCGTGTCAGCAAACATATTGGTCACGAATACATATTTTCCATCAGCGGAAGTGGTGACACCGTGTGCCCCAGCTCCTGTTTTCACCTGATAGATTTCCTTACCCGTAGCAAGATCTATCTTGGAAACAGTCTCAGATGGTGATGCTTCTGTTCCCTGGTTGGCAACATAAGCGAATTTATCTGAAGGATCTACGTAGACCTGTGCAGGACCATCCCCCACTTTCACTTTTTGTACTTTTCCGCTAGCAAGGTCAACAATGGCCAGTGCATCTTCCCCATTCAGTGTCGCTGCCAGTTTATTGCCATCCTTGGTAACTCCAACTTGAACAGGCGTCTTTCCTACTTCCATTTTCTTCACTTCTTTTTGATTCACGATATCAACGACACTCACTGTGGACTCACCCATATTGGCGATATAGGCCCATTTACCGTCTGCAGAGATTCTAGTGCCATGAGGCATGTTGCCCACCGGAACGTCTTTGATCTTTTGGAATGCCTTGGCATCGATAATCGAAACTTGGTTGGATTCGCTGTCTGTCACCAGCGTGTACTTACCGTCCGTGGACAGGACAACATGCGCGGGATGAGCTCCCACATTCATTTCTTTTATGATTTTCATTGAAGCTGCATCAATCACCACCAGTTTGCCACCAGTTTGTCCATGAGAGTCTGTGCTGTGGGCAGATTCACCTTGCTGAAATTCTCCAGCATGGCCGTGCTTACTACCCGCCATGGATTCATGAAGCTCTTTGACCTTTTCAAACGGGACACCCAATAGTTCCGCGCATTTTTTCATCATCTCATCGGACATCATGCCATCCTTCATCATCTGTTCCATATTTCCAGAGGCCATCATCTCGCTCATCATTTTTTGATGAACCTCTTTCATTTTTTCTAAGGTGACACCTAATTTAGCGGCATGTTCAGCCATTACCTTTTCGTCCATCATCTTGGCGTGATCTGCCATATTCATACCGTTTTGATCCATTATTTTGGCGTGATCCGCCATATTCATGCCGTTTTGAACCATCATTTTGGCCATCTCTGTCATGTTCATGTCGGTTTGGTCCGCCATCTTGGAATGATCCACCATATTCATGGTACCCTGTTGAGCTTCATGACTTTCCCCTATCTTGTCGTCATGCCCCCCGCCAGGAACCACTGTTGCCCAAACGGTTTTACCATCCGGTGACACCTGAACATTATGAACGCTGCCCATCAATTTTAACTCTTTTTGCTTTTGAGTAGCCACATCTAAGAAGGTCAAGGATCCGCCCTCATTTGCGGTCACAATCATTCCTGTTGCCCCAGGGATGGATATGTTCTTTTTGACTTCCACTTTCTTCTCTTTTGCATTCCATTCAACAGCTACACCCAGTTTGGCTGACATTTCAGCTAGAGGAAGATAGGTTATATTATTATAAAGTAAAGGAGTATTGTTAAATTCTGTTGCTTTGCCATCAATCGAAATATCGAATGGATTTTTATATGCTTTTACTTGTTCAAGCCCAGCCCCGGCATAAACCCCTGCTCCAAATAACAAAGAAGATGCTAATAGAGAAACCACTATTTTTTTCATGTTTGTAACCTCCCACATGTTATCTTACAAGTACAATTGTAATGTTGATTTGTGAAGAAACCTTGCAGGAAGTGTGTCAGAAATTTGAATAAAGAAGGAACAATCGTTACGGGTAGCTTATCTTCAGCTTGCGGTCTTATGTTGAAGAAGAAGGATACCGGTCTCTCCTTTCGATTCCCATCATGCTGTTACGATCCTTTACACAATTCCTTGACACTTATCGTGTAAAGTGAATGGTGAAGAGAGAGGGATCAATTAGTGAACTTAAAAACCCTATCCCGGTTAAAGTGATGCCATTTTTCATGACATAGGAACTCTCGGCAGCTCTTATAGATTTGGCTACAAATAAAAATAACTCTTTCCACCTATCCGCCAAGTTCGATAAAATAAAAGAAAAAACGACTCTACCCTGGAGGCCCAATGACTTTAAGGATTCCAGTCTGGAGCTTGTCGTTATCGCCATCTTGGAACAAAAGCAAGTGTTTGAAGGGGTTGCATATTCCTTTTTCTGGAAGTCGAAACCGCACTAAGAGATCATAAAAACAAAGAGGAGGATATCTCAATGAGTAAATTACCAAACGCCAACAACGACACCGGCGTGAGGTCGACCGAGGATCGACCACCAAGCACACCACGCTGGGTGAAGGTGTCTGGGATCATCACGATCGTCCTGGTCCTGATGTTTGTCATCCTGCACCTCACCAGCGGTGGCAAACACGGCCCTGGTCGCCACATACCCTCCTCAAGCGGCATAGAACAAGGAGTGAAACAGTCATGACCATGACACCCGGCATCCGCAAGTTCGCGCTCACCGTGCATGTCACTGCCTCAGTCGGCTGGCTCGGCGCGGTCGTTGGCTTCCTAGCTCTCGTCGTCGCCGCTCTGATCAGCCAGGATGCTCAGACGGTGCTTGCCGCCTGGATCGCGATGGAGTTGACTGGCTGGTTCGCCATCGTCCCGTTGGCCCTCGCCTCACTGCTAACCGGGCTTGTCATGTCAATGGGTACCCCGTGGGGCTTGTTCCGGCACTATTGGGTCCTTTTCAAACTCCTCCTAACCATCCTTGCCACCATTGTCTTGCTGTTGAACATGCAGACAGTGAGCTTCGCGGCTGAGACGGGAAGTGCCGATCTCGGCGGGCTGCGGGGCGAACTCCTCCACGCCGGTGGCGGCCTGCTAGTGTTGCTCGTGACCACGATATTGTCGGTGTACAAGCCGCGGGGCATGACCCGGTACGGGTGGCGCAAACAGCACGATCAGCGAAAGGTGTCGCAACCGTAGATGCATCGACTCCTGATCGGCCTCGATGTCTATCAATATGCTCAATCTTCCAAGCCTAAATATTCTAGATATGATGGAGTGTGAGGATGATTACCGATTCTTGGTGGAGACGACTTCTCCACCTCCCTCAATGTCGGTGACTGTTAAGTCATGTTTAGCGTTTCCCTATCTTTATTGGGCTGAAGAACGAGCATACGCATAATGGTACCCATCAGCTCAATTTTTTCTTCGATTAATAAGCCTGCTTTTTCGATATTCTCCATCGTTCTTCGGTTAATATTGGCCCCTTCCCAAGCCTTTAATATACTAATCTTTAACGACCATCCTGCCTTTATACATGCCCATTTGGCAGGTAAAAGGAAACGTTCCCATCCGCTGGGGGAGGAGCTCCACAGTAGTGTTCCTGCCGTAAGGAAGAGAAGCGCTCTTTTGAAAATCGGGAAACACGACGATTTCTGAACAAGAGGACGTCTCCTCGCGGATAAAGACGAGCCGAACCGGTTTTCCTGCCTGAACGACGATGGTATCGGGTGTATATCCGTTCTTCACCATGATTCGGGCTTCCTGAAATCCGGAGGATACAACCACAGCCTGGCTTCCTCCCTTTTTCGGCCTCCAAAAGAACCAGGCAATGCCTATGATCAGCAGCATTCCTATAAGTGTTACCATCCATTGAGAAGCATCCATGATTTAGACCTCCTTTGGCTTAAACCGGCGCAACCGGTTTGCATTGGCGATGACGGTGACAGAACTGAACGCCATGGCAGCAGCAGCTATGAGCGGCGACAACAGTACCCCTAGGAAGGGATAGAGTATGCCTAAAGCAACGGGGAGTCCAAGCATGTTGTAAATGAATGCGCCGAATAAATTTTGGTAAACGTTGCGCATGGTAGCTCGGCTGATTTGAATGGCATAGACCACCCCTTTCAGGCTGCCTTTGATCAAGGTAATGTCACTCGCTTCAATAGCGACATCGGTTCCGGTTCCGATTGCAATGCCAATATCCGCTTGCGTAAGCGCTGGCGCGTCATTGATACCGTCCCCTACCATCGCTACCTTTTTACCTTCTGCCTGAAGTTTACGCACATTTTCCGCTTTATCCTGCGGCAATACATCTGCGAGTAACCGGTCGATTCCCACTTGTTTTGCAATGGCCTTCGCTGTTCTTTCGTTGTCCCCGGTGATCATGACCACTTCAAGGCCCATTTTTTTCATTTGGCAAATAGCCTCTGCCGAATCTTCCTTCAGGGTGTCCGCAACGGCTAAAATCCCTGCAGGCATTCCATCTACCGCTAAAAACATGGGAGTCTTTCCTTCATCCGCTAGGCGGGCTGCATAATCTTGCCATACCTCCAAAGGAATTCCCTCTTTTTTCATCAGTCTCAAATTGCCAAATAAGGTGTGTCTCCCTTCGATCCAGCCTTCCACAACCACACCATCGATGGCAAGCTTTTCACCGGGTTTCACCACAACGATATCACCGATAACAATGTCTTCTACCAAAATTTCCATTTCTTGATCATTTCGTATCACATGAGCCGTTTTCGGCTGCAATCCGATCAGCTTCTTGATTGCTTCAGAGGATCGCCCTTTGGCTTTGACTTCCATCGCCATTCCCAATACCACCAGTGCTGTAACAACCGTTGTTACATCATAATAAACCTCCGCCATGGCTTGATCCGGAAACCATTCCGGCCAGAACAAGGCAATAATGGAATAAATCCATGCTGCACTTACTCCAGTAGAGATAAGTGTATGCATATTGGCCGAGCGATGCTTAAGCCCTTCCCACATTCCCGTAAAGAACTGTCTGCCGCTCCATGCCAGCACTGGGATGGTTAAGATGGCCACGATGACTCTGGACCACCATAAAGCGGTACTTTCCATCGGTAACCAATCTTTTATTAGTGGAAACCAATCGGGATAGGAAACCAAGATCGTCGGAATGGAGACTGCCGCTGCAAACCACCATTTGTTCATTAGGGTACGATATTCAAACTCAGCTTCATTTTCCTTCGGGTAGTCAACCGGGGTATCGATAGGCATATGTTTATGTAAATCGTGATCCGCATCGTGACAGCTTTTCTTTACTTCCATCTAAATCCCTCCCTCTTCCATACTCCTCATGCAATTTTGATGGGAAAGAATGAGATTCATTCTTTCGAGATTAGTTTAATACGGGATACTTAGAGCAATCTTAGAGAAATATGAGAGAGAGATAAGAGTTAGTTGGAATTAAAACTATATAGTATTTTCAACGTATTCGCGGGAAATCTCATGCATACGATGGGTGATCATTGTCGAACACTATATTTTGAAACTCATTATACTTGAAGGATGAACTCATGAACCATTGACTACAATCATGCCGCAGCTTGGTTCTTGCTGACTTCCTGTGCATCGAATACAGAAAATAAAAAAACACAAATCCAGCAAGTGAATCCGTCAGCGAATCAGGCCGCGATTAAGGTAGGGAATGAAATCACGTACTCTCAAATTTCGGTTTATACAAGCTCGGATGGAGATTTATGGGTACCCTTGAATGAATCGGCAGCTTCTTTGGACTATGTTTACAAATGGAACCCGTCCTCTCAGTCGTTTATGATGGGATATCGTGATATGATAACGGTACGGAAGCAGCTGACGTGACCATGCCTAAGGATGGTTAACAGAAGGCAAATAGTATGAAAAAGTCGTTCCTCTATGAACAGGAGCGACTTTTCTTTAACCTTTAACTTCCATATTAATTAAAACTGATAGGTTCCTGAAAAGATGGATTGTTGTTCACAATCCTTCACAGAAAAGCTAAGGTTAAAGTCTTGCTATAGGTAACCATACCTTCACCCTCGTTCCTTTTTCTGGTTCGCTTTGAATCTGAATCTCTCCTTTATGAGCTTGGACGAGGGCTTTTACAATGGATAGACCGATCCCAACTCCCCCTGTTTTTCGGTCACGGGATTTTTCCCCCCGATAGAATCGTTCAAAAACATGAGGAAGATCCTCTTGGGAAATCCCTTTTCCCGTATCCGTGATTAAGAAATGGATGTTTTTTCGATCTTTTTTAACCTCTAGGCGCACCTTCCCACCCGGAGGAGTGTATTTTAATGCATTATCTAATATATTGGTGAAAATTTGTTGAACGCGATCCATATCTCCCTCAAACCATAACTCCGAATCTGATGGCTTAAAAAATAAATCTACTCCTTTATCATTATAGCTGGGCTGAAATCGGTCGATTAATAAATGCATCAACTTTCCGGCCTCGACCGGCTCTGATTTCAATTGAATTTGGGGGTTTTCCGCTGCCGCCAACTGTTCAAATTCCTTTACCAATCGAACAAGACGCATTAATTCATCGTGACATTGCTGTAACCTTTCTGCAGTAGGTTCCCATATCCCATCTTGAAAAGCTTCCACTTGACTGCGTAAGGTGGACAATGGCGTTCTCAACTCATGAGCCAAATCCCCTATATATTGTTTACGTAATTTCCCTTCATGGTTTAAAGTTTCCGCCAACTCATTAAAAGCCATTGCCAAATCCGCAATCTCTTGATCCATATGATTCACCGGAATACGAATCGATAAGTTGTGGTTCTGTAATTCACGAGTGGCTTGCTTTAATTGAAGAAAACCCGATGTCAGCCTTTTGGAAAAAAGCAATCCAAATATAACGGAGAAGAAAGTCATCGTGATCCCGGCTAGCAGGATATACTTTTTAAATTGGTTCAAAAATTGAAATTCGCCTTGGATATAGCCTCGAGGAAATATAACCTTTAAGGTTCCAAGCATCTTCCCTTTTCCTTCTACCGAATAGGAGGAAGTGAGCCAACCCTCTTCGTTTAACTGATTACCCATTCTATTCCCATGAATCATCCCGGCCATAAAGGTGGAGTCAAAAATGAGATTCTGCTCCACATCATAAAACTGATAAAATAAATTCTCTGACATCGCTTGCTGATGTAACAGCATGCTAATCGCTTCGCTTTTAATGGCCCCGGTCTGATCGTATTCATCTTTTAAGACATCCATCATTTGTTCAATCTGAACTGAACGTTTCTGATACAGATAATCTTGAAAGCTATCTTCAAAACCGAACTGAATCGCTAGGCTCACCAACAGGATACTCCCCAAGGAAAGAGACAAAAAGAATAGTAACAATTTAGAACGAAGAGTGTGAAACATAAGGTCTTCCTCCAAACTTGTAGCCCACCCCGAATACCGTAAGAATATACTCCGGATTTCTCGAATCCTGTTCGATTTTCTTCCGAAGGTTTTTAATGTGAACATCAATATTGCGCTCATATCCCTCAAAATAATCCGTTTGTATCTTTTCCAGCAGATCCAAGCGACTGTATACCCTGCCCGGATATTTTGCCATTCCAACCAGCAATTTGAATTCAATAGGTGTTAGTATGACGGTCTGGCACCTAACCAGCACTTCATTCTTGGGTATATCGATAACAAGATCCCCTTCATTAAATATAAAATGATCCTGTTTATCCAGTTTCTTGGCCCGACGAAGAATGGATTGGATGCGGACAATCACTTCACGCGGACTGAACGGCTTGGTGATATAATCATCCGCTCCCATCACAATCCCCTCAATCCGCTCTTCTTCAGCTGATTTTGCCGTTAGCATCATAATGGGAACATCCGAGTCCTTTCTCACCTCCCGGCAAATCTGTTCACCGGAAATATCCGGCAGCATCAAGTCCAGAATAATAAAATCCGGCTTGCACAGCTTGATTTGTTTCAAGGCCTCCGTGCCGTTATTAGCGGAATAGACATGATAGCCTTCTCGTTCCAAATAAGCTTGAAGAACATCTACGATCATGGGTTCATCATCCACAACAAAAATTTTGATCGTCATCAGAATCACTTCCTGCTCACTTTTATTTAAATTATAACCCAACTTTATAAAAAAGCAGCCGGATACATGGATCCGACTGCTTCTTTCTTGTATTATAATCCCTTCATCATATTTGGCGTTGTACCATTACCCATCATGCCTGCATG
>JAKFCU010000097.1:0-1775 GCA_036676475.1 Brevibacillus sp. | reverse complement strand
CTGTTGTCCCATGGGATAGGCCCATGTATACTTATCGCAAACTGGACATTTTCCATCTTCTTTAAAATGATGAATAATGTTCATAGGAAAGCCGAATTTATCTCCCCCAACTAGCATTTGATAGGAGTAGCCTTTCACTTCAAATAGTACCTGATACCCACTAAAGATGGATAGTTTACTAATCTTTATATTCGTAGCAGAATAATGACTCATTACTTTTACACATCCTAAGGAAAATTCAGTAGAAGACTAGCTTATGGTTTTATTATAGCTGAATATGGATGGGATTTCATGGCATTCTGTAACAAAATGGGGGAGAAATTGGTGTGGACTCCCGGATTATTCAGTCCTCGTTCCATTTATCGGCGACTTCCGCAATATATCAGCGACCTTCGCAAAAACAGCGGCCCACAAAATCAACAAAAAGCGAGCCACACCCCGTGCAGCTCGCCTCTCTAATCCTAATAACGATCAGCCTTTACCGACACTCAACACTCACTTAATCATTAATAAGGATCGGCTTCATGGCTTTTCTTTACCGCTTCTTCTGTTGCTTCATTCGCAGCTAATGAACCTTGGCCATATTTGGATTGACCCGCTTCACGGCCTGGAACTGTTCCTCTTTCCATACCTTCCATTTCTTTCATTTTCATTTGAAGACCTTCCCTCACACGACGACCATACTCTTCATCGGCTTGTGTGAAATGTTCAATCATGGCATCTTGAATTTTTGGGTCGCATACGGCAAGTGCTTCGGATAGGTTCTTAATTAATTCATCGCGCTCCCAATCTTCCAAGCTTCGGTATGTGTGGCCTGCCTGCCCATAGTTGTTAGGTCGATCAATTGGCGCGCTCATTGCTGCTGCATTATACATTGGCTGGTGTGGTGCACGACCTTCTCTACTGGCTTCCTTAAATCCGCCGAGCATTGATGGCTCATAGTTAATATGTGGATTATCCCCTGACTCTTTTGGGTCACGTACATCCATTTGCCCGCGTTGCTGATTTGTGTGGATAGGTGCCTTTGGCGCATTTACAGGAACTTTTAAATAGTTTGCTCCAACACGATAGCGTTGCGTATCGGAGTAAGAGAAGGTACGCCCTTGCAACATTTTATCATCTGAAAAGTCCATTCCATCGACAAGAACTCCAGTACCAAAGGCAGCTTGCTCAATCTCAGCATGAAAATCAACTGGATTGCGATCAAGGACCATACGACCTACTGGTAACCATGGGAACTTATCTTCTGGCCACAGTTTTGTGTCATCGAGAGGATCAAAGTCGAGCTCTGAATGGTAATCATCTTCCATGATTTGAACAAAAAGCTCCCATTCAGGATATTCCCCACGCTCGATTGCTTCATATAAATCTTGTGTAGCATGACCTACGTTTTTTGCTTGAATCTCGTTAGCCTCATCTTGTGTTAAATTTCGGATTCCTTGCTTTGGCTCCCAGTGGTATTTTACCAACACAGCCTCACCCTCGGCATTCACCCATTTATAAGTGTTTACACCAGAACCCTGCATATGACGATAGGTAGCTGGAATTCCCCATGGAGAGAAGAGGAAGGTAATCATATGTGTCGCCTCAGGTGTACGAGAAACGAAATCAAACATCCGCTGTGGATTGGGAACGTTTGAAGCAGGATCCGCTTTAAAAGCGTGAATCATATCAGGGAACTTCATCGCATCACGAATGAAGAAAATCTTTAAGTTGTTCCCAACAAGATCCCAGTTTCCGTCTTCCGTATACATTTTTACAGCGAAGCCGCGCGG
>JAKFCU010000096.1:0-17618 GCA_036676475.1 Brevibacillus sp. | reverse complement strand
AAGCATCTGACGCAACTGATAAAACGCCCAGGATACCGTTTGATAACGATCGTGGATTCTCACTCGTTCGGTTGCCAGACGAACACCAGACAAATCTTCAATAACAAACAAGGTATTTGCTCCATATCGGGTAACGAGTGCCTTACTGACCGTGTGATTCACGTCAGCCTGCCAACGGGTTTCTCGTTGCCCAATTGCTTTTAAGCGTCTGCGAGCAGAAGGGGTTTGTTTTTGTTGAAGTTGTTGTCGAATGTGTTTATAATGCGACCGCTTATCTTTGATGGCTCTGCCATTAAAAAACAAAGATTTCCCTTGGGAATCATAGGTGGTTGCCACAAAATTGATCCCAAAATCCACTCCGAGGACTTGCTTGATATTTTGTTCCGAAACCGGTTCGATCTCTTTTGTCATCGGGATATGCAGAAAGAATTTATCATATTTCATAACTAACTTGGCTGTTCCGAATGACCACGAACCATCAAAGTATCGTTCCATTCCTTTCTTTTCAAACGGTACTTTGACTCGACCTTCCAGTGTGTTAATAGAAAAGAAATCTATCGTTAGGGAATAGTCACGATTCCATACCAAGTCGTACTCGGGTTTCTTGAATTGCACCTTTTTCCATTCGTGGCCATTTGATTTCGTTGACTTATAGCGAGCAATTACCGTTTTCGTGACCGATTGCGCCATTTGTGAGCGTAAAGAATATTCATTTCGTAACATTTCATAAGTCATCTTGTGTAGTTTTAGTTGGGCGAGTTCTTTGGTTTGGAACACAAGAGAAGATACAAAGTTACAGCCCTTTTGATAGGCACGAACGGTATCTTGCAACAAAGATTGTTGCTCTATTGTAGGATTGATTTTGATTTTAGCTGTAATCGTCATTTCCATGTTTATCACCACCCTTCACTAAGGAATATTATACGATATTTGTTAGTGAAGGTGTTAATCATTATGCAGGGAGCAGGATGGAAGGTCGGACAACTGAACGGGCTTATGCCCGTCCTTGTCCGAAGCGCATTCCTCCCCATCACTAAAGTGAGGGGTATCCTGCGCTATTTTTCATGAATCGGTGAATACCTCAAATTTCCAATTGATGAATTAGCATATTTAAATGTACACTGCACATCCACATTTTTGGTTTAAATTCCACATTTATAGATTTCCCTCAGTTGCCTCCCCATACAAATCCGCACATCTCATAACTGTTCGTTCCGCTCCAACAATCCAAAAGCTCTAGATTTTCGTCATTTCCGTTTCCGCTTCTTCTTTTTCGGCTTTACGATTGGACGGGGCTTAAGCAGCTTATCCAGCGTTCGATCCTGGGATGGCAGTTGTTTCTTTCTGTCTCCCATATACAATTCAGCCAAAGGATAGAATGATTCCAACCGGTCTGGGAAAAGCTCCATTTCCACCAATGCCAGTTGGGCAAATTCATGATGCCGTTCATGATCTACTCCAGTTGCTGCAATTTCTTCTAATGTAGACATGAATTGGGAGTCACCGTCCGAATCGATAACCATGTATAAAAGACTACTTAAAATATTAGCAAGAATATCGCGCAAGGAATGAGCATCAAGGAATGAATAGTCCTTTGCATGGCTGAGTGCTTGAAGGTAATGATAAGATGCCAAATCGTTTTCCCCGATTTGAAACAGAATTTGTCCTAGGGTAAAATGGGATTCCATGTGGGTAGGGTCCACCCGGATCGATTGCTCTAAGGCAGCCGCAGCCAATTCCGGGCGCCCTCCCTTATAATACGTGTTGCCAAGCTTGTTCCATAGTAAGCCGCTTTGTCCTTCATTCTGAATTTTCTTCAGTAGATGTTCCTCCGAATCCGTTGCCCAGCGAGGGGCGCTGCCGTCAAACAAGCGAATTTCACCAAACTGGAAGTCTCCTTCTTCCTGCATAAAGGTTCTCATCATCAGCTTCGCTGTCATTTGAAATAAGAAGTTGGAGGAAAATTCCCAATTCCCGGCAGAATTGCAATGTTTGCAGCGAAAATAACCGGTTGTCTGTACGTAATCCTCCATTTCCAGATTATCCTCCGTTTTCTGCGTCCCTTTCCTGCTGCGGCCATACTTATCCAAATTAAAATAAATCACTCCAAGGTCATACTTCCCCTTTTTTCCGCAGTTCCTGCACTTCAAAGATTGAATGTTTGACGGGAGCACTTGGCTTACTCTGGCTTTATTTTTAGCGACCATACCCACGTACTCCCCGTCTAACATGCTGATGGTTGGACTGGTTTGTTCCAACACTTCCCTTTTTAAAACTTGGATCAATAATGGATTGATTCCTGTTGCAGATGTTCCCGCCATCTCTTCTCCCTCCGCCTTGTGGTGCCTGTCACCACCCTAATTTTGTCGAAATAACTTGATATATTTATATGTCTAACTTCTCCTGAATCCAAATTTCTTCTTCCTTAACCGTACGATAGCCCATATTTTCGTAGCCCTTTTTCCTTTTTTCATACATGCGCTGGAGCATCGGAACATGCCTGTCCACATAATCATAGATCTGGACAAGCTTCTTATCGGGATGCAGTCGATGTAGACGACCGGCATATTGCTGAAGAGTTCCCTTCCAGGAAATCGGCATGGCCAAAAACAGCGTATCCAACCTGGGATCATCGAAGCCTTCCCCGATAAAGCGACCTGTGGCAATGATTACTCGCTCTGCATCATCCGGGATTTCCTTGAGCTGTTTCAGGACTTCATCCAACTGCTTTTTTCCCATCCCCCCGCGTAAAACGAGCACGTTCTTCACAAACGGTTTTAACCGATCAGCAAAGTATTCCACATGGGCTGTTCGCTCCGTTAATAATAATGGAGTTCTCCCCTGTTCCAGGGATAGGAGTAAATCATCAAATATAAGACCGTTGCGTGGTTCGTCATCGATCAGGGCGGAATAAACGTCTTGGATCGATAAACTTTCCCTGCTTTGGAAATGAGTGTAACGCGGGACAATGATATGTTCAAACGGGCGGCTCTCTGCCTGTTTTTTCGCATCTACCCTGTAACGGACCGGTCCACACTGCATCATGATAATCGGATGATGTCCATCTTTGCGAATGGGGGTAGCGGTTAAGCCAAGCACATATTTAGCCTTGACCTTTTTCATGATTTGCTCAAAGGAGAATGCGGCAAGATGGTGGCACTCATCCACAATGACATGCCCGTACTCCGCCACGAATTCCTTGATCGTTCCTTTCCTGTTGATACTTTGCATGAGGGCGATATCAATCTTTCCGGTTCGCTTGTTTTTTCCTCCCCCGATTTGACCAAAGTCCTTCGCAGAGAGTCGGAGAAATCTCGATAAACTTTCTTTCCATTGCTCCATTAACTGTATTCGGTCAACCAGAATCAACGTATTCACTCCTCTCTCCGCCAGCATCCAGGCAGCTATCACCGTTTTGCCATAAGCCGTCGTCGCCGCTAACACGCCCGTTTCATGTGCGAGGAGGGATTCGATCGCTTCTTTCTGGTTATCATAAAGTTCCTCATGGAACTCCACGGCAATGGGCTCCCCTACAAACCTTTCATCTATGACTTCTACCTCAATATCATAATCCCCAAGCGTACGAACAACTTCTTCCTTGCATCCTCTCGGCAGCGCCAAGTGACCGGGAAACAGTTCGGAGCAGTTGATAATTCTCGGTATTTTGTATGTGGGCCTTCTCAAGGATTGGGTCTCATAAAATTTCGGATTGGAAAACGCGGCCATTCGTTGTATATAATTGAACAGCGAAGGTGACAGCTTTTCTTTTTCAATATAAACCATATTGCTTTCTACGATAGAAATCCGCTTGGGAAAAGGACCATTCAAGCGTTTAGCCGGCTGTTCCTTAGGAAAAGGTTGAAGCCAGGGCTGATTCCCCGCTCCCTCATCCTCTGCTGATTCTTGAACCCCTAGAAAACTTCCCTTCTTCGCTGCATCATTCACGAACTCCTCCACTTCCATCCGCTTCATTTTTTTCAGGGAAGACAGGAACGCCCATTGGTCGGGATAAGGCTCTAAACGATGGTCCACGAACACGGCATTTCCCTGCTGTCGTGATATTCCCTGCAGGGGCAGGGCAATAAGGTTGCCCAAACCGCCCTTGGGCATCGTATCCTGATTGGGAAAAAGACGGTCATAAGAATCCAAACCAAGCTGATGTCTTTGTTCCATCGTATAAGTCAATAGACTACTGCCCATATTTCGAGCCAAGAAGGCAGGAACAGGATCTTCAAAAAATATCCAAATATGCGCCCCGTTCCCCGATCGGGAACGTTCCAGAGAAGCCGGAATCCGGTTTTCCCTGCACACTTTACTAAAAGCAAGCACATCTTCCCGCCAGCTTCTTTTATCAAAATCAATGGCCAGGAACATACAGCTTTCATCATGCAAGAGTGGATAGATTCCAATCGTGGTATCCGTTTTTTTATCTAAGTGATCCCAAATGACCTTATCCGTTAACGGCAAATATTCACGATGGGTACATACAGGGCATTTCACATGTGGCTTTTGGCATAAATGGGGAACCTTGTCATTGGCACAGGCAAAAATATAGCCCTGCTTTCCCTTGCTTTCCCATCTTTTCGCAAAAACGTCCATTCTACCCTGGAACAAACTTCGGAATAACGCGATTTTCTCTTCCGAAGCTGATTGGTTATGTACCGAAGGGATCCTTTGCGGGGAAAAAGAAGCTGCACTATCATGAACATGAATGACGGGGGTAGCCCATAAGTCCTTGGAGTCCGTTGGTTCATATAATGCCAGACGAGCCTTTAACCGATGGATTTCTCTCCGAAGCTTGTCGTTTTCCTGCTGCAATCGTCGATTTGCTTGCTCAAGCTGATCCTGCGCCATTTTTCTCCCCTCTGTTCCCATTCAATCTGATATTTTATTATTGTATCATGATGCAAATGAATCCCATAGATTTGCGGAAAATCTACTAACAAGCATCAAAAATTTATTAGAACATTTTTATAGACATAAAGTGGGGGTCAATGAAATGGTTTCCATCACCAAATGATACAATAAGAAATGCAATTGAAATGCGAAGTAAAATAGTATTAACCGCCAACTGTGGTGTTTTTCTTTATCCCATCAACTTTTCATATAAACTTAATAGTTTGTTCATCTAATTTTCATCTTTATTTTTTATAATATTATTGGAGGGACAGTAGTTGGGGCTGTCATGACTGAACAGCGTAGGTTGGGGCTGGCGGTATAGGATAGATAGGACTAGATCATTTTGAGTTGTTAACGGGGTGATTTTTTACATTCATTATTAACGTCCATTCTGTGGGCACTTTTATTTTTGTAAATCAATGATGGTGGTAACTCACTGTTCGTAATGAGGAAGTACCACCACCTTTACTTTTTGAAAATTCCGCTTCTGCCACAAGCCAACGTCAGTCAGCAGTGGTCTATTTAAGAAACCCCACCTTTGGACTCTGGTAAAATCGCATGAAAAAACAACGACAATTGCATTTATGGATAGGTATGATCACTTCTTTCTTGATTCTTATCGAATCCATCACTGGTCTCCTTTTGAACGAACGTTGGCTCATTGGAATAGATGGTGAAGAAGGAAGGGGAATACCACAGATGGTAAATGAGGCAAGAATCAATCCTTCAGACCATAATGTGTCAACTCTACAACAATCTCAAAAGAGGGATGAAGGTGGTTCAAGCTTGATGGGAATTATCAGGGGACTACACGAAGGACACATAGGAAATGTGAACATGAAATGGGTCATGGATTTGACAGCCATCGGTATGATTATTTTAATGTTCCTGTGTTTTAACTAGGATTCGAGGAGGCATTATCTGGAGAGGAACCTTTTATGATTAACAGAAATGCAAAAATAGCACAAGAAATATATACCCTTCAAGACGGGAAAAAGGCTGCCTGTCGCAGCCTTTTTTGTTATGGATTACTTGCGATTTCTATATTCTTGCTGGATAATTTCAACATTTCTTTTATGACATTCTTTCGTAAAATTCGAAGGAAACGGCAGTTCGTTTTCCAATGCCCGTATAGCCTCTTCATCTTCCTTCATGACTGCTTCAGTCAGTTGGCTAAGATACGTTTGCGACCGCCGAATTCTTCGCCTCATCTCTTCTTCATTTTCCGTCCATTGCCCATGCCCGGGTATTAATATCCTTACCGTATGTTCATGCAAAATCCACTCTGCTTTCTGAAGGGTTTCCCCATAAGCTATGGCGCTGTTGTATATGAAAGGAAGTTCAAAATCCGACACATAATCACCGGCAATCCATATACCAAACGGTTCAATCACGGTAAACAATCCATCGTGAGTATGTCCTGGGGAAAGGTAGAAGGTGATCGTCGTACTCCCCAGCACGAGCGTTTGACCATCTTCCTCAATGGCAATATCCGCTTTGGGGAATGCGATAGGGTAAGGTCTCGTAATGTAATAGTCATGATCAAACTGTTGAATCAGATTCAGTTTTTCCTCTTGATTTGGATGCTCCTGCAGTCCTTTACTTCCAATGACCTTCGCATCGGGAAAGGCATGATAGCCGATAATATGGTCAAAGTCCCCATGCGTAAACAGCACGTACAGCTCCCGCCCATTCCTGATTTGCGCCACATGCTGCTGAATCTCCTGAATTTCATGCGGCAGCCAGTTCGGATCTGCAATGAGCACGAACTCATCTGCTTCCACTACCGTACTTGTGGTCTGAAATAAAGCGCTTTGAAATACGGTAAGACCGTTTCTTTGAACTTGGATCATCTGTATTCCCCCTCGTATAGAGAAAAGAAAGACTAATTCGTGTCTCACTTCATTAATTATACTGTTATCTTAAACAATAGCCTATTTTATAATAGAGAAAGTTTGGAGACTGTCGATTAACTCTCTTTCCGTGTGGAGGCGGTCACATTAAGGGAAAAAAGTTCCACTATCGTCAAAAATCGTCCATAAAAAGGACGAATAGCGCCCAAAAATTCCGTTATTCATCTTTCCTAACCAAATGTAAACGTTACCAACTCGTGATAGCAGAACTTTTTTCCCCTATTCATCCTTTTTTAGAACGGAAATACATATCAGCGGAAGAAAGCTCCCTTATATCTGAAAGCACTCTAGAACTCAGATATAGTTGATCGCTAACGGTAAAGCTTCCGCTTCACCTTGAATAAGGGTCAGTCCATGAGCGGTCGCTCACCATGACAAAAGCCATCACATCTTCCTTCCAGCTCTTTTTATCAAATTCCATAGTTAATAAAGACAGCTTTCAAGGTCAAACTCCTATTCCATAAAAAGATATGAGCGAAAAATCCATACATATCAGCGAAAATAGGTTACATATCGGCTAAAATCATCCGGATATCGGCGATCGCTGATATTTGACCGCCAGACTCATTTCTATATGTTGGTAACTTGAGTATAACAAAAGTCTGACAATATATATGTCAGACTTTGAATCGAATTTTATGAAATTCGTCGCTGTTTCCAATTTCATTCGTCTTTGCCTCGCTACCCTACATTTAAAATTGGCTGAATGTTTGGACCAGCTTTTGAAAAACCGCTGCCACTTCAGCACGGGTTACCTTGCTATTCGGCTGAAATTGTTTTCCTCGGCTTTCCCCTATTTCCAGCGTATCAAATAAGGCCACTGCCGGTATATCTTTGTTTTCTACATCGCTATAGCTCGTTTTGAAAATCTCAGGTTCGCCTAAAAGCTTCCCGTATCCAGCCAATCGGGCGATCATTTCCGCCAGTTCGATGCGGCTGACTGGAGAATCCGGTTGGAAGGTTTTCCCTTCCCTTGGAATGATCCCTATCCGTATGGCTTGTTGAATGGCAGGGAAGTAAGGGCTATTCATATCCACATCCTCAAACTGATACGCCTTCATCGATTGATCGTCTTGGTAACGGGAATACATGCGCTCACCGATGGGAAGACGAATCACCATGGAGACCAGCTCGCCGCGCGTCACTGCCTTGTCCGGTTCAACTTTGCCGTCCTTTGCTTTCAAGAACCCTTGCTCGATGGCAAACTGAAGCGCACTTTGCTTTGGATGATCGGCTATGTCCTGCGGCTGCTGATATTCACGCATTTCCCGAAAGGAAATCCATTTTCCGCTGACCGCATCGACTACACCTTCATCTCCCACATAGCGGTAGACGAGAAGCGGTTCGCTTTTCCCATTGCCTCCCATATTAAAATAGCGCCAGTCCGGGTAAGATTGGAAATAGGTCAGCATCACTTGTTTCTTCTCGGCCTCTTTTTGTTTTGCGGCATTCACACCAAGGGTTGGCTTGCTTGCCTCTAACTGAGTCAGCTCATAGCTTCCTATTCCTGTCCACATATGCAGGATCTTCCCTGTTTCCGCGTCCACTTCCACCCGCATGGCGGCATTTTCCACCGGGATCCCATCTTTGAGCCAGCCAAAACCGATGGAGTATCCCCCCATTCCTGATTCCAGTTGCTGCTTTAATATCTCGTCAGATGGCTTTTCCGTGAGGAGGTAGAGTTCGCCTAACCGGTCAGCAAAAAGGGTCTTGACGATCTCCACGGCATATTTTTGCGCTTGATCCCAGGAAATGGGGTTTTCAATCTTTCGTCCCCGATCAAAACGGCGGTTGGCAGCATTGGAGAAGCTGTTGATATCGCCGGTATCGCTGATATCAATCTGGATCTCCCCTTGTTCCTTGACTTTGTCATCGGCGAGAACATAGCGAAAATGCCAGTCGCGATGGACGATCCCATCGGACCCGGTACTCGCTCCATACCCCCCGCCGCCTTCGGATATATAGGAACCAGGGAATCTTTTGATCATGTCATCAGCTATTTTTTGTGCTTCTTCCTTCGTGATTTGCTTCTCGGAAGAGTCTTTTTTGATGGTGGAACCGAGCGGCCGGATGCTTTCTGCCGCTTGAACCGGCTGTCCAAAGCGGTTCATCACCTCTCCTTTGCCTGCCTCGATCATTAATCCATCATTTGCCCCATATTTATATACCAACGAAAACGGTCTGTTTCCCGGACCATAATCTCCAGCGTACTCACTTAATCGCACGAACGAAAGCGAAGGCTTCACGGCATCTGCCAGTTTTTTCTTCGCTGCTTCCAAGGATACAGCCGCTGTAGATGAAGGCAGCTTTCCATCGTACCAGCGGCGCATAAATTGCGTCACCTTTCCCTCCGCATCGATAGAGATGTGTACTCCGTTCTCCAGGAACGGAATATGGTTCACCACCCGCGTATAGCTGAAGGAACGGGTTAAGGATGGACTCAAATCAATGGAGTTGGCACCATATTCGTTTGCTTTCGAAAGCGTTTTTGCTTCCTGTTTGTCCACTACTTTATGCAGGAAGTTTTGTGCCGCCTGTTCCGCTTGTTTCGTGTCAATAAATTTGTTGTCATTGCCCTGAATCGGAGTTTCTCTGTATTGAGAAAAACGTAAAAGCTTGCCGTTCATGGCATCTATGGTAAAGCTCATGCCGCCTTCTGGATCTTTACGGAAGTGTAGATTCCATGTAGGTCCCGCAAACTCGGAATAGCCATTTGGTTTTTCCAATTGACTATGTTCGAGTTTATATTCAGCCGGGATATCGACCCACTTTTTGATATTGGCTAAAGCCTCTTCCTTGGATACCGTTTTTAATTGTGATTCCGCCGCATAAACCGCCGGTGCAGAAAACGTGTCTCCTCCCGGCAAAACGGGGGTAAAGACGCCACCTGCTGCAATAGACAGGGAAAGGGCTAGTATAGAACCCTTGCCTGGTAATGGGATGAACCTTTTCATCGTTTCGCCCTCTTCCCTTCATTAGAAATTATACATAATTTTACACCACACTTAATTAGACGAGCCAAACGATGATTTGGTTACATTTTCCTGAAAATTTTTTGGATGTTAAATGGATCGTTCAGAAAAAAAACTCGGTGAAGAGCACACCGGCCTTCTATATGGTGTATGTACATACTTGCTTAGTAGAAAAAGCTTTTGCTGTATTCGATCACAGCTTTTTACCTTTCAGAATAGGATATCCCATATCTAGGCTAGGAGGTCGATCGAAATGAAAAAGACAAATGTGACCATCGAAATAGAGGCAGAGCTAAAGGAAAAAGCGGAAGAGATCGCTGGCAAAATGGGGATTTCGGTTGCAGATTGGTGTGCTTTGGCTATAACTCAACAGTTGAACATGCAGGAATCCCTGGAGGATTTATTGCTTCATGCAGGGCATATCGGATTTAACCTTGAAGAGATAGATTTCGAATCTATTACCAATCAGCTTTTTTCCTCGATAAGTGAAGTAGAAACAACCAGTGATGATTCCATTGAAATCATTGTACCGGAATTCTCTAAGAAAAAAGATTATAGCGAGGAATCCTAACATTGACAGGAATATGCTTGTTTTCAAATCATACCTCCTTTGATCGACCATAACAAGAATGAAAGCCGACTCCTTATGTAGGATCGGCTTTAAACATGATACTCTCTGGTAGAAGGCGTATGGTATCACTTAGGTATCTTATGCGGTATACAAAGGACTCCCAAAAGGAGTCTTTTGTTCTTCTGTTCCATAATTTTCCGTGGTACAATGGAACTGCGGCACACCTTTAAGAAAAGGAAATAATAAACACGAATGATTGGAAGTGTCTTATGTTATTTAGAGAAATAGCACCAAATGAGGCCGAGCATGTTTATCAAATGGGATATAAAGAATGGGCAAAAGGAAGAACTTATAAGCAATATGTAGAAGAGAATCAGAAGGAAGAAGACTATGGCACTCGATATGTCTATGTGGACCAAGACAATAATATTATTGGTTCGCTGATCGTTCTATTTTTAAAGATTAAACGATTCGATCAACACCTGCCTCTTTATGGTCTTGGATCCATTGTAATTGATCAGGATTTTCGAAGAATGGGACACGGAAAAGAGTTGTTAGTAAAGTGTTTATCCCATATCGAGCAGCAGGATAAAAATACAATCTTTATGCTCTACAGTGACATTAATCCTCATTTTTACTATCCATTTGGTTTTAAAGAACTGCCTGAACATCTGCAGCGTTATCCTAAATCGATTTGTATGGTTCGTTGTAGTCATAACATGTATCACGTTATCTCAAAACTGCCGATTACTCAGATTCCAGCCTATTTCTAAAATCAGATTCCTCCCAATCGGGATACAAGCCACTTAGCGTATGGTAATCCTCCGCAAGCGCAAAAGAGGTATAAGGTACAAATTATTCTGTCTGAATTTCCCCATCAAGCATCTGTTCCTTTATCTCTTCTCATACTGCATCCAGCCCCCTTTGGTCCTTGTTGCTTTATATTTTCCGTAAGAAAGTAGCTTGAAGGCCGAACGGTAGGCGACTGCAAACGTGACCGACAGCTTCTGGTCATCATCATCCGGCTTATCGGTCGATTCAAACGCATAATAGGCAGCATGAAGGCAAGGCACCATTTCTTCTACATGAAGACCGTATGAACCGGCATCTGCCACAACGGAATCGACTAATTTCTTCCTATTCCCCTGCGGATCTACCCATTCTCTTTGCAACAATTCTCTTATTGGTTTTGGTAAAATCGTTAACAGATCCTCTTTCACGAATTCAACCTCATTTGAATAGTAATGTTTGTCTTGTTGTATTATTCCAATTAAATCGGTGTGGAAACCTCAACCCTTCATCCTTTCCACTAATTTCTGCATCGCTTCCTTCATTTCATGCTCAGGAAGATGGATTCGGGTACCGTGACCCGGAAGGATCCATTCAAAGGATTCGCGCGCGAGCCGCTCCATCGATTTCGTTTGTTCGGTCCATGAGTACCAGCAATAATCACGATAAGCTGTCAGTTGGGCTTCCTTCCTGTCCCAAGCTAGATGGTCGCCCGTAAATAAGTACTTATTGCGATAAAGCAGCAGCATATGACCTTTCGTATGACCTGGAGCCATGATAAAGCTAAAGTCGAGGTGCCAGGGAATGCTTTCCACTCCCTCGATCACGTGCTCGGCATTGGGCTGGGCCGATTTCTCCCAGGCATGAATAAACCGTTCTGCCTGAAAGGCTTCCGCATATTTTTCAGCATCAGCCACATCGTCCTGATGGGTCAAAAAGATATATTTCACTCCCCCCATTTTCTTGAATGCTTTAACGAGATGAGGCGTCCAGCGGGGAGCGTCCACCAACCAGTTGCCTTCGGAATGAACAATGAAATAACTGCTTGCTCCATAAGAATCACGGGAGGTAAACCCGCAATAAAAAATATGATCCACGACCGGGAGCGGGAAATCTAGCGCAGCTTGTCCGAGACCTTTTATCTTCCCGCTTTTGATCGCACCTGTCGGACACGCAAGCAAGGCATAAAAAGCCTTCATTTCTTCCCCCTCCTGAGCGGGCTGCTTGCTCACCGCAGAATAGCGCCCAATCTCCGAAAACGTATCCGGGGCAATTTGCCGGCACTGATCGCAATCGATGCATGCAGTGGTTACATAAAAGCTTCCCTCCACATTGGTATCCAATCGTTTTCCCGTTGCCATTGCTGGTCCCCCTTCAATGCCAGAATAATGTTTGTTGAAAATATTGAGACTGTCGATTAACTCTCTTTCCTTGTGGGGCGGGCAGCAATAAAGGAAAAAAGTTCCCCTATCCTTTAAAATCCTTTGTAAAAAGGACAAATAGCGCCCAAAAATTCCGTTATTCATCTTTTCTAACTAAATGTAAAGGTTACCAACTTGTAGTAGCGGAAGTTTTTTCCCCTATTCATCCTTTTTTAGAACGAAAATACTTTTATGTACGGGACATAGAAGTGATCCCAGATTTTTTTTGCAACTTTTAGATTGAAGTTCAGCTTTACCCTATCTCCGTCGTAATGATACATTTCTTCTCCATAAAGCAAGCTGACGCATGAAATAGAAAAAGGCCAAAAACCTTGATGTACCAAGGTTTTGAACTTCTTAACATGCTTTAAATTCTGGTTTTCTCAGGGTGCGAAACTTAAATAATCCCAAAATATTTAGCTGCAATTTGTGCTGCACAATCCGATTCGCAAACCTTGCAGTGGTGATCACCACTTCCATTGCCTTTGATTGCTCTTAATTTCTCAGGATCTATAGAAAGATTCATTTGCCTGTCGAAATCAAGCACTACCCGTGCATTGGCCATTTGCAAATCTCTTTCCCATGCTTTCTTGTTTCCTCGAGCAAGATCAGCCACATGAGCAGCGATCCGGGCAGCTATAGCCCCTTCTTTGACGTCTTGTTCTGTAGGCAACCCCAGATGTTCGGCTGGTGTAACATAGCATAGAAAGTCAGCACCGGCAGCACCAGCAATGGCTCCACCAATAGCGGAAGTAATATGATCATATCCGGGAGCTACATCAGTTGCCAATGTTCCCAAAATAAAGTAGGGTGCATGATTACATAAACGTTTCTGTAACAGCATAGTTGCTTCTACATGGTTCATAGGAACATGTCCTGGGCCTTCTACCATCACCTGAACGCCAACCGCATGAGCTCTGGCTACTAGTTCGCCAGCAACAATCAATCCTTGAAGTTGTGCTCCATCTAGTGAATCAGCTGTACAACCAGGGCGAATCGCATCTCCAAGGCTTAGTGTAACGTCATATTTCTTTAAGATTCCCAGCAATCTGTCAAATTGTTCATATAACGGGTTTTCTTTATTATTATGAATCATCCATCCCGTTAGGAATGAACCCCCTCTACTGACCACATCCGTAATTCGTCCACTTTTATTAAGTCGATTAAGCGTTTCTAAATTGAAAGCAGAGTGAATAGCCATAAAGTCAACGCCATCTGCAGCTTGTTTTTCGATCGTTTCAAACATATCCTCTTCTGTCATAGCAACAATACTACCTCGTTTTTTAATAGCTTCAATAGCTGCCTGATAAATAGGCACAGTACCAACGGGAATGTTTGTGTTATCCAGTGAAAGACGTCTCATGCCATCAATATTACCACCGGTGCTTAAATCCATTACTGCATCACAACCAGTAGATTCCACATTTTCCAGCTTTTTTATTTCGTCTACCAGTTCCTCACGGTCACTGGATGTACCGATAAGAGCATTTACTTTTATACGTAGTCCCTGTCCGATACCGACATAATTAAATGGTTTACGCAAAATATTTCTAGGAATAACGATTTTACCTTCAGCTACTCCCTCTTGTACAAACTGAATATCTACATTTTCTTGGGCAGCTATCCATTCCATCTCTGGAGTGATTTTACCTGCACGGGCAGCTAATACCTGAGTCATTTTATTCATCCTTTCTTATTACAACTTATTTTGGGATTATCTAAATACTTAGATGCAATCTTCAGAGCACAGTATTTTCCACACATTGAACATGCTGTTGATGATTCGTTGTTTCTTTCTTTTCTATACCGTCTAGCACGTTCGGGATCTATTGCGAGTGAAATTTGCTTATCCCATTCCAATCTCTTTCTGGCACGTGAAAGTTCTAGATCCCATTCCTTTGCACCCGGCAATCCTTTGGCTATATCTGCAGCATGAGCAGCAATTCGAGCAGCGATTACTCCTTCATGAACTTGGTCGATATCAGGAAGACCGATATGTTCGGAGGCTGTAACATAGCAAATAAACTCAGCACCAGCCCAAGCGCTTACTGCACCACCGATGGCAGCACTTATATGGTCATATCCAGTAGCTATATCTGTTACAACAGGGCCAAAAACAAAGTAAGGGGCTCCTTTACAAAGGCTTTTTTGTAATGTAACCGTTGCTTTAATTTGGTTAAGAGGTACGTGACCTGGCCCCTTTACCATAACTTGCACACCTGCTTCTCGGGCTCGTTTCACGAGCTCCCCCAGAATCACCATTTCTTGTACCTGAGCCCCATCTAACGAATCGGCCAGACACCCCGGCCTCATCCCATCAGCAAGGCTAACCGTTACATCGTACTTACTAGCAATTTCAAGAACTCTATCATAGTATTCATACAGCGGGTTTTCCCTCTGGTTATATAGCATCCATCCTATCAGGTGTGAAGCTCCATAACTTACAAGAGGATCAATCCGCCCTTCATTTTTGGCGCGCTCCACAATATCCATGGTCGTTCCACAATGAAGGGCCATAAAATCTATTCCATCAGCAGCCTGACGTTCAATAACTTCAAATAATTCCTCAACTCCCATCTTGACGAAAGAACGGTATTTTTTACTGGCTTGGTTTATTGCCTCGTACAGAGGGACAGTACCAACTGGTGTAGTGGTAGTGATAAGCGTCTTTTTTCGCATAAACTGAATGTCCCCGCTTACACTTAGATCCATAATGGCGTCTGTACCAGCTTTAACAGCTGTTTTAATTTTTTCCACTTCGACGTTAAAATTCTCTTCCTCTTCATACAGGCCAACACTGGCACTGACTTTCGTTCTTAGACCTGTACCTATACCAATAGGAACCATATTTTGGCGTTGTACATTACGAGGGATAACGATAATCCCTTCAGCAACTCCTTTTCTTATAAATTCAGGTGTAACCCTTTCCTTAGCTGCAATATGTTCCATTTCATATGTGATTGAACCCTTTAAAGCACTACCTAGTTGGGTCATGATCATGTCCTCCTTTTGTTTATAAAACTCCCATAAATGTAAAAAAACTCAAGCCTAAAAAGGCTTGAGTTTTCCATACCCAAGTTCAAAAATAAACCCTGATTACGAGAGTTATTCCTTATTTACAATAGGCAGGTCTCCTGACTCTCGGATCATTGTTGTCCATTCAAGCCTTCCCAGGTTTCCCCAGTGACTTAAATAACTCCCCGAATACAGTGGCGGGCCCGTGCTTTTAGCTTTCCTATTCTCCCGAATTATGGGCACCTATTGTATATTAGTATTTTCAATTGTAATTTTTGGACAGTCTCATTATAGGTATACAGAATACAAGTAGTCAACAACAATCGCACTTCTTAGCTCTTCGTCAGCCATGTATTTTAACAAAAACATGGTCCGAATCACTCTTCCCGAAAGTCCTGGTACAACTTATTCTTCTTGCTGTATGTTTTTTAAGCAATCTGCATAATGAGTTTCAATCAGTTCCCAATCAAACTCCTCCTTGGTTTTGATTTTCTAACGAATTCTGTCCAATCAAATTTATTTAATTATGCATATATAATCATTGAAAGGAGTGAGTAAAATATATCTACAAGAAATTAAACGATCTTATGATACGGTAATTGGAATAGGTAGTGCATGTGATCCAACAATTCACATAAAAAGACTAAACCTAAGAAAGTGTTCACTACCTCTTGATTGGGTAGTATCCTTATCGCTTTCTGATGTAAGTAGATTGTTAAATAATAAATTCCGTGGCTTTATGGAACTTAAAAATATGCAATTAAAAGATGGGTCTCATTTTTATCTTGATGATGGAACGCCTGTTTTTTCTGATGATAGATTTACTAAGATAGAATCATATTTTGTAGAAGATATTTGTTACAATATTCTTTCAGTTCATGATTTCCCAATACTTCCAAATCAAGATTGGACTACGACATACCCTTCTTTTAAAGAAAAACTTAATAACCGTATTAATCGTTTTCTTGACCTAATGAACACCAGTCAATCTATTCTCTTTGTAAGGTGGTCGGCAACTTACAAGGAAGCAATTGAACTACAATCCGCTTTACGTAAATTAACAAACGGTTTATTTCATGTAGTCATTATTAATCCTATAGAAGGTTTACCCCATGTTGTAGAAATGAATTGGAGATTAGATAGGGTTTGTAGTATTCAAGTCCCTAATCGTATCCATGACATTACAATATGGGATCATGTTCTAAATGGAGTAACGTTAACTCCTTAATTTTTTATTAGAACCATGTTTTTTCCAGATTAAATGATATGAGGACAATAGTATGTTTCATAAATTGCAACATTTTATAGCCCTTACATTCTTTTTCTTTCAAAAAAAGCGACGCAAAGGTATGTTTTACGTCGCTTCATTTAATAATTGGAATAAATTGTATTAGCGTATGTTTTGTCAAAAATCTTGGTGCTACCCCTAGTATAATTTCTATTAGATAGGGATGGTGAGACACCGCTCTGGTAATCACTGGAGCGGTGCTGCTAATTAAATCTGGACGTATTCGGCAATTACAATATTTCGATATACCCTTCTGTTCCATGCACGCGAATTCGTTGCCCATCTTTTATCAGTTTGGTAGCATTTTCCACTCCGACAACTGCTGGTAAGCCATATTCACGTGCGATAACTGCTCCATGGGTCATCAGTCCACCAACTTCGGTGACTAGGCCTTTTATGGATACAAACAATGTTGTCCAGCTAGGGTCAGTAAATGAGGTGACTAATATATCTCCATCTTCTAGATCAGCATCTTCCATGTTTAAGATGACACGTGCTCGTCCCTCTATAACTCCGGAAGAAACAGGTAGACCTACAATAGCTTCGGCTGGGAGATTTTCTCGTTTGTACTTACCTGCAATGATTTCACCATCAGACGTGATCACACGTGGTGGAGTTAGTTTTTCATATAATTTGTACTCGTCTTTTCGTTTGCTGATGATCTGGTAATCCAGTTTATTTGTGCGTACGACTTCGTGAAGTTCTTCAAAAGTGAGGTAGTAAATATCTTCTTTTTCATGAATAACGTTG
>JAKFCU010000095.1:0-2663 GCA_036676475.1 Brevibacillus sp. | reverse complement strand
AGCAGCAGATTAGCAACTAGAGGGAGAGCCAGTAGCAGGGAAGTGACTGCGGTAGCTAAGAGACAAGCGGTTGCTGGGACTTTAAACCGCGTACTTGAGTGTATTTTACTGCCTGCGATTTTGAACGGGGCTGTCGTAGGTAGCCAGTTGAGAAATAATATTTCGCTGATGAATAGAAATGCGAGCCCTAGAACTGAAAAGAAGATAGTTGGGTTTGATATTATGTTAAGCCAGTTGGTGCCAATCTGAAATAAAGCGCTGTACGCATGGACAAAGTAATCTGTGGGTGACTTTTCAAACAGTCCTGAGCTTACACCGAAATGGTTTAAGTAAGTTTGATGATAGATGACCCCAATTAGGTAGAGTGATGAGTAGCCTAGAATGCCTAGTATTGGAGTGAATGTCAGCCAGAACGCCCCGCTGGCAATTGGCGATTTGGTACTGTTCGTATCGGGCTGATCTTCCATGATTTATATCCTATGGACTAAAGATTTGTTAAAGCCATTACTGTACCGCCGCAAGAAATTTAGCTGCTGCTCTAGTGACAACGTAAAGAGGGTTACCCTTGCTGTTGTATTCTTGATTTAGCAATCCGATATTCACCAGAGTGCTCAAATCATCTTCTATGAACTGCAGATCTTCATATAAAATTTGTCCACCTTTGCCACCCATAATGAGGAGGGCCGGTCCTCTACCTATTGCGTCGGATTTGAGAAATTTGCTACCGCCAGATTCAAATAATTGCCTCAAAACAGATATGGCTTGTCCTGATATTTCGGCATTTGGACGTAGGGCGCTTGTAATTTGGCTGAATCCTTCGACCCTGCTGGAGATAAGTCTTAAAATTTCATCAATGGCGCCTAATTTCTGAAGCAACAGTTCTCTGTCTTGTTTGAGCAGTGCTTTAATGCCAATTGTGGCTTGTGTATTAAGCTCTAGAAGGTCCTTGACTTCCGAATGATTTGTTTTTACGAGCCATTGCATGAAATCTTGAAACTCATCATCAGTTATCTGTCGCTCTTCGGACTTATAGGTTCCTAGTAGGCTGACAATAGTTGCGAATGATGTTGCTAAAGTGAGCGGGTCCATTAGTACTCCTCGACTTAACGATTAAGCTAACAGGCGAGCAAAAGGATCATAGGGGACAGACCACGGTTTCGCTTGAGTGATCAAGCAGAAGCGAAAAAACCGTGGTCTGTCCCCAAATGTTCCACTTTTAGAAATTCGGTATGAAAAAATACCGATAACACCAAGAATAATACCTATTACACCTATTAAAGAGCCAATCCATCCTTGATTAAAAAACTCGAAAATTTCTTCCATATAGGTTTATGTCTCCTTGAGCACTAACGATTAAGCTAACCGGCGAGCAAAAGCGTAGCTTTTGCGAGTCCAGCGAACGAAGTGAGCGAGGTTAAGCGATTTATTATGTTTTGTCTCGACTAACTACGCAAGCAGCGCCAAATTGTTTTCCGAAGACAGTTGGCTTTATGTAGTACTTATTAAAGTCGCCTTTGTGGTTTTCGCCTTCATTGTTTAGTCTTTGCAGTTCGGCTTTCACCGCAGGGTCGTTTAATATTCTGTCATAAGCAGTCGGAGCGGTTAGGTATGCGTCTTTTGGAATAGCTATCAATCCTAGTCTTTCTAGGTTGTTTAGATACGAGCCAGTTAGTTCTTTGTGCTCGCAGCCTGCATCATGGCCTATCGTTGTGACTAACTCATGAATTATCTGTTCGCCTCCGTTATTTGGTAAGGCTCTTTTTATGTCTATTACAGGGAGAACCCCTTTCTCAAGAATAAAATTCATAAGTCTTGCTTCGTCGGCCGACATATTTCTTATTATCTCGACAAAGCCAGGGTGGGCGGTTTTTGCTGTTGTTATATCCATTGCTGATGCGAGTAGATTTGCATACAGTTCACTCAGGGACTCTTTGTGCCCTGTGTATCTTAGAGATTCTAACGCAGGGCCTGCCACCGCAGGATCTGGAGTGCAAATGTTTTCTGCTGGTATGCCTTCCAACTTCTTTGTTACACGACTGTGCACGAACTCTTCGATTTTCTCTATGCCCCAGACTAGCCCCCTGATAGGAAGTAGAGCTGCATTTACTGCGCGCCCCACAGTTTGTAATGCTTTCCCCGTTTCTTTAGCTACTGGTTGAATAGCATCATCGTAAACAGGCACAGCTTTTACAAATTCTGTAACGGCCTTTACAGCGCCCTCAATATTGCTTTCTGGTGATGATGGGTTTTCTGTTGTCATAGTAAACTTCCTGAAAAATAACAGTGGTTAGGCCGAATTCCACATTATCCAATGGTAGAGAACTCTAGATAACTCCAAACCCACGTCATGCCCCGCCTTCAATAATTTCTTCAGGATCATGAGATTAGTCTCCTTGCGCTACCCCCGGCCTGTAATCGCTTGGCTGCCGCTTTACGCCCAATAAAAAGCCCCGCACTAGACGGGGCTTTAATTCTCTGCTCGCTGCCCCAAAACATCTATTTCAGGTAAAGCGTTCTTGGTCTTTCAGTGGGTGACTGGAATCAATCCCAGCTCAACGCCCCACCCGTCTGATACTCAATAACCCGCGTCTCGAAGAAGTTCTTCTCCTTCTTCAGGTCCATGATCTCGCTCATCCACGGGAAGGGGTTGGTGGTGCCCGGGT
>JAKFCU010000094.1:0-36171 GCA_036676475.1 Brevibacillus sp. | reverse complement strand
TCTATCCTAGAACTATTACGACAACCATTAGAGGAACGTAAAATTGAAATCCATCGAAACCGCCAATGTCTCACCTTTCCAGCTTCCTTTATGTTAGTAGGTAGTATGAACCCTTGTCCGTGCGGAGAATAACCTTGATTTGGTAAGAGAAAAAATGATCCCTTCTATTATATCATCCACAAGTTCTCCTACCGACTGGGTTGATTCCCCCGGTGCAAGGTTGCGCCGGATCAGACTAGATAGAAATATGTCTATTGTCGATCTGTCCAAACAATCCGGACTTTCAACAATTGCAATTAGTTACATTGAATCAGGCCAAAACAAAGCATCGCTTCCCACCCTGAGGACCTTTTCAATAATTCTTCAAACATCTGTCGCTTCACTAGGGTGCTTTGAAAAACTACCTGATAAAACATTTGGAGAACGAATATTAAAGGCTAGATTATTTCACGGGCATACCAAAAGAGATGCAGCTAGACACTTTGGGATTGATAGTAGAACATTTTGGAACTGGGAAAGCAATACATGTGTGCCTTCTAAAAAATCACTTCATTTAATTAATCGTTATCTCGCAATTTTAACAGTATAACCCCTCATTGAATAAATGAGGGGTTATTTATGCCAACTCGGATGTTTATATCTCTAAATATTAGGCAATAAGAGTAATATAAATTATACTATGGAGATGATTACAATGAAGTGTCGTGAATGTGGAAATTCTGGTGCTAACGATGAAAAATGGGGATTGTGTACACGATGCTATAAAGCATTTAAAAAGATAGGAAAAGACTTATCAAAGTTTAATAAATAATTTTCCCATCAATAGTGGTTGGGGTTAGTCGATGTTCTGTTGCAACCTTATACTTATCCTGGATCCAGTTAATGAAAGCCGGGTTGCGAAGGATAGTCTCCATTATCTCTGTTGCAAGAGCTGTTTTTGACTTTCCTACGGTCATTCCTAAGCGGTTAAGAAGCAAATGGGATTCCTGATCTAAATTAGTCTTTACACAAATTGTTTTATCAGATCTTGTTTTACGGTCTTGCTCTTTTACTTTCCCTCCTACCTCCACCCTAATTTCTTTCATATAATCGCCTCCAAATACGTTTATCTTAGTGCAAGTTGATCATTTAGAGCAAATTGAGCAAATTGATCATCCTGCTCAACTTGCTCTAAATTTATGCTTACGAACCAATTTTAGAACAAAATAAATAGCCTTCTCTCAATTTTAGATAGAAGGTTCTTTTTTATTTTCATCCCCAATACATCCTGTTCTTTTTGATCTGATTTGAAAAAAATTAACTAATAAATATCCCTGATTTTCGCACCTCACAAAAATGACCCTTATTTTTATACCGTAAAAAGGTATATTAGTAGCACTTGCCGAGGGGTTATTTGGGGGGTGAAAAATGACCTTTAACGTTTTGGGTTAAAATCCAGTATTATCAAGGATTCAAGGCGTATAAAAGTATACCGTTTTACTATACCAGTTTACTATGCTGTTTTACTATGCTTTGCTTCGGATAGTAAAATCGCATAGTAAAACAGCATAGTAAAATGGGGGTGATGGGGTAGTAAAACGGTATAGTTTTTTTGGGTAGTTTAAACTATAGTTTAGACTAGTTTAATCTCTAGTTTAAACTAGTCAATTCGATAAATAAAAAGCGCCCCAAAAGGGCGCTGTAGATTAACAAGCAAAGGCTGAGGGATCCATGCCAAACATCTCTGCGATATCATCTTCCTGTCTTTCAGCCAGGTAGGAAGCTGTTGTACTGACATCTTTATGATTCGCCAATGACTTAAGTTTCTCCAATGGAACCCCCTGCCGTGACATGTTTTCCAACCGACTATGACGAAAGCAGTGGGGATTAATATGAATCAGTCTGCCTTCCTGTTCCGTTAACATCTCACCCATCTCGAGGCACCAGGCGTTGAAAGTGGCTGGATGAACTAACTTTCTTGAACCATTTTTGTAGAGTTTAACAAACAGTTGCGGAATGAGATCTTTTCCACGTATAGCGAAGTATTCCTGGATTAAATCCTGTACCTCTTTGGTGTAATATAGTCTAAATTTCTTTCGACGTTTACCAATAACCTGATTGGTAATAAAGCGTTTATCTAACCCTTCCTTGAGCACCTGGTGAACTTCATTCCGCCGTGCTGCAGATATGTAACTCATCATGAGATACATGGCTTTAAGAATATCTCCATTTGCAATAAGTCGAGACTTAAGCCACTGGATTTGTTCTTCAGATAAAAAAGTAATTTCACGAACCGGATCTTTTGGAATCCCTTTTACTCGCGAACCAACATTATACTCATAATCAATATCATCGTCATTTTCAAATACGGCTAAAGCGGATCGAAGAGTAACTAGGTAGCTATTAACCCGTTGTCCAGACAGGCTGCGTTCCTGGAGCATGATGGAAAGATTACGGATGTCTTTGCGAGTCATAGATGTAAGGGGTTTATTGTCGAAGTGGCGGTATATAAACGTTAAAAGGATTCTCATGTTGTCGTGGTATTGCTTGATGGTGCCCGGTGCCTTGTTTTGGGATTTTTTCTCCGTAAGGAATTCTTTCATCAGTCTCTTGTTCGTTGGAGAAACGAAATTTTCATACTCCTCCGGGTCTACTATTCTTCGGCTATCACCTTTGCCGTATGAAGTCTCTTTTTCAAATACCATTGATAGTGCGAAATTTGATGGGTATTCATAAATTATTGCCATGATTCCTCCTCCATCTCTCAAAGTTATATAACTTATATAACTATACTATAGCACATGTGTTCTAAGTATGCAATATAAGTTATATAACCTATAATAAGAGGAGAGGTGATCAGAATGGCTGTTGATAAAGAAAAGAATACTCAAGTTCTAGTAACCATTCCAAATGACATGTTAGAACAGATTGAAAGCTATTGGCATAAGAATAAGCTTAAAAATCGAAATGAAGCTATTAGGGAACTTATCTCCATATCCCTAGGACAACAAGAGTTAGT
Organism: Brevibacillus sp.; assembly: GCA_036676475.1. Classification (GTDB taxonomy): domain Bacteria; phylum Bacillota; class Bacilli; order Aneurinibacillales; family RAOX-1; genus LC029. Next base: position 33,173 of record JAKFCU010000094.1, on the reverse strand, counting down.
ACAAGACAAAGAATAATCCTGCTCCAATTAAATAACCCCTATCGTCCATGGCGGACAATGGGGGTTAACTTCCTACTTCAATGTTACGCCTTGCCGGGATCTACTTCTGATCCCCCTTCCTCTTCGGTGACTAGATTGTTTAAGTGGTGTTATTCCATCACCTTCAAAGTTCTAGGTTTTCTATCTTCCCAATCCACTAGCCCTCTTGCTCTCATTGCATCAAGTTTCTTATGGACCGTCTGTGAGGATTTGATCGAAAGAATGTCACAGAGTTCTCTAATGCTAGGCGGGAAATGATGAGTGCAAGTATAATCTGTAATGGCTCTAAGTATTTCCTCTGACTTGATTTCCAACTTTCTCATATTCCACTACCTTTAATGTTCTTGGACACGTTGGCTCCCATGTTAGAAGTCCCTGTAGTTTCATCCTGTTCAAGTGACCATGGACAGTAGAACTTGAAGCCAAACCAACGGCATCGGCTATTTCCCGCATAGATGGTGGATACCCTTTCTCTCTTACTTCCTTTTTGATGAAATCCAAAATCATGTACTGACGGCTAGATAATTTCATCCTCTCACCTCACATATTTACGAACGATAGTTCCTATAATATAATAATAAAGAAACGTTCGTTCCTATTTCAAGAGGTGATTTTATGAATGACGAGACCATACAGAAGGAAATTGAACGGATTCGGTTGGATTTAGAGGAATTGTTTAAGACAGTTCATGAAGACTACTTGAGGGATAAGAGTAGATACAACATGGGTGTGATGGTTGGGATTGGGTATGCGAGTAGAGAGTTGGAGAGGGTGGCTAGGAATAACGATGAAAATTAATAAAAACCACTTTCTATTGTGGAAGTGGTTTTGTGACTTTCCTAAACATTGATTAGAGGGAATCAGAAAAGGATTTAATTATATTTTCTCTTTATCCTCCTAGCACGACTGATTCTACTTTCCTCTTTGGATGCAGTGTATGAAATAATAAAGGCGTTTAAGATAAAAAGTAAGTAAATAAATTCACTTAAAGATACAAAAATTAGAATTATCATTCCACCTTCGTTATTCGGTTTTATGTCACCAGGGCCAAAGGTGGTGAAATTTGTAAATGTGAAATAAAACAAATCCATTGTATTTACGCTTTCACCGCTATTTTTTCCATTTGTAAATAACCCTGGGAGCCACTTATTTATACTCCACAAAAACATAAAGATGGAAACTTGAAGAAAAAGCAAAAAATATCCTGCATAGAAAAATAAAGTTTTTGTCCTTGTAACTATTGGAAATTTTTGAATATGCTCTCTATTTAGAGCGTAAATGGCGGAGCGGAAAACAATAAACACTAAGCACAGAGCGATGAATGTTAAAATCACCAGGATGTATTTCTCATTGTTTGTAAGAAAAATCAAGTACCCTAACAAAACTGAACTTACATATAATATCGTCGCTCTAGTTTCTACTTTGTATTCTTTTCCAACTATTGTATTTAATTCATCAAAATATCTGAATCCTGATAATATAATTGTAAAAAAAACAAAATTAATTATGACCGCAATTATTTTTACACTAAGATTAACAGGATGAGTTCTAAGTAAAAAAATAGAAGGGATCAATAAGCATATTAAGGCTACAAAAACCAATTTACTTGATTTTATCGTATTGAAGTTATACAAGAATATATTCTTAATAAAAGTTATAGACCATTTTATTAATTGTTTATTTTCAACTTTCTTTATGTAAAGAACTACTATTATTATTAAGAGCCCAAGTACAGTTAGCCTAACCACAACATCAATTAAATCATACACTTCTCTCCACTCCTCTTTATTATCGATTCATGTCAAATTCTTACGTTTCAACAAGCAATAAGTTACAAAAAATTGATGGGCATTAAGTATGTGTAGAGAGTGGTTAAGTGGATTAAATAGAATTTGTATGATATCCGAACAGGAGAGGGGCATGCAAGAAATAAAAAAATACCACTTCCCTATGGAAGTGGTGGAATTAAACCTATAGCTTTTGCAACAGTCACCCCAGCTGCTGAAGTCCTGAGTGTCTCAGAAAACAATTTGAAAACGCCCTTCGCACGCTCCCAATTGCCTTTTTTAGCTGCATCTTGGAGAGATTGTACATCTGCCAATGCGTCTTCTTTTTCCCGCCCGTCTGGCAGCTTTTTTATTTCATTAATAAAAGCAACAAAAACATCTTCAGATACCCCAGATTGATTGGTTTGGGTTAATTGTGCTTCGTCTCCAGTATTTAATTGGCTACCTGTAACAGGTGCATGGATATTTATACTCTTGTCCACGAATATGACAACCCCATTCTTATGTAATTGAAACCATTCATTTTTACTCAACTGCGTAAGTTTTTTATCAAATTTAACGATATCTTCATTAGGATTAGCATACACAATTTTTATGCTTGGAGTTTTTTTTTTCCTGATATATAAAATCAGGAGAGAAACAGAAAACTAAAATTGTCGAATCCGGATCATAATAATAATCGTGCTCACACCAACAATGAAAAATTTCTTCTTCGTCAATAGGTTCGTTTAATAGAAATGTCCGTCCTTTATGCCCATCAGGACATAACAGCATTTTCTTTCCAATCAATTCAAAACCATCCATACGAAGGAGATATTTTAAAACTGCATCGTATTCGGAGTCGTTTTCGCCAATCGCTTCCAACACATTATTCACAGTAAAGTTAATAATAGGGAGATCATTGGACGCCCAAACACCGAGTATTTCAGTTATTTTTGAGTATGGAATCGCCACAACAAATCCCCCCATTAAAATTTAAATTACTTCGGTCGCAACAGCCACCTGTGACTCTGTTTCCTTATCAGGTGTGGTACATACTTCTATAAATGCATCAATTACATGATTTATGATACCTTCTGTTACTGGCTTTAAAAATTTGAATCCGCCTTTTTTTATATTTATTTCAAATGAAACAGGAAATTCTATTTTAGTTACCGGATCTGTATACTTAAAATCGCAAACTTCATCATTGGTATCATTTGTTGGAAGTTTTAGATGATTATTCATAGTATCTATGATCGCAACTAGAGTAGGATCATTACGTAAGTTAACATTACCTGCACTTTTATCGGCGGTAAAACGAACACTACCTACGGTGCTAGGTATTAAAAACTCAGTGGAAACTAAATCTGCTTTAAGCAGCGAAGCTATTCGCTTAGCCTGATCCTTGGTAACATTTGTCCATGTATGCCACTTATACGGTTTTCCAAAGCCCATTACTTTCATCACATAGTCCACATATTTTTTTCGGTTTGTATGTGAACACCTAACTTCAATAAGCTTTCCACCAAAATGAATTACCGCTGTTGTGAAAAATGGGTATTGGCTTTCTTTTCTAGAATACCAACCCTTATGGATAGATTGTTTTCCTTCAACCAATTTTAAGAAAACATCAGACCCATCTTCGACTACGCTGCAAATTTGAATATCGGGACTAAAGCCCACTTCCCATTCTTTCCCAAACTGGTCTTTTTTAATATACTTTTCATTAATTAGCATTTCGATAAAAGATTCTGGACTATTTGACTTCTCAGGAAAGTCAGCCTCTGGTTTACATATAGTAAGGCCTGATGCATTTTCAACAAACTGAAATTGCGCCTCAAGGTAATCCAACATGGCTTTTTGTCCATTTTGTTCAAGATCTACGAGCACATTTGAAAGTTCTCTACCTCTGGTCTTGATTCCATTTTGAAAAGCCAGAGTTCGGATGCATGTATCTGATATATGGTAATACGACATCAATAACCCGCCCTTTTTATCAATTAAGCAGGCTCCATGGCTTTTCATACAACCATATAAATGGTAGAATGAAGTTGTGAGTGGGCTAGGGCTTGCTTGTTTATGTCTCTAGCCTATATTATATCAACTATACCAATTTAGTCCATTGTGAGTTTAATAGCAAATTTAAAAAATATCCCCAGAATCTACAAAGGAATCTGGGGATTTGTTGTGTAGTACATCTTTGGTGTTACGATTTCCGTCAAATCCTATCCATACTAAAAATGGTATCATTTGGTTATTACGAAAGGATGTGACGTCATGCTTAAGAAGCATCTAACGGAAATGCTCCATGATACCTGGGCGTTAGATTTGCTAAGTCAAATAGAAGAAAAACAGCGCAGGTTAAACGAAATCAGAGAGATTAGGGATAGAACGTGGGGACCTCCTAGTAGAAGTAGTATAGATCTATCAATCGAAGGACTTAACGTAGCAACGGAGCGTCGGGAATTGATTGATCTAATAGAGGAACGCTACCATATCGTCAAGACACTTCCGCACCCTTTTAAACTCGAAAACGCATGGATAGGGTTTAGGAATAGAAGTGATAAAGAAGCATTACTGAGGCACTTAAAACAAGTAGAGAAAAGTATGGTGAAGAAAAAATAAGGCCCTCCGCTCAGTTAAGAACGAAGGGCTTACTTATAGGTCAGATATTTGCTTTCCATAAATCCAGTCTAAAAACATATTCATTGAAAAGCTATCGTTGTCCTTTTTCTCAAGCCTAATTAAGTCCAGAAGGTCGATAACTCCATCGCCATTATCCTCAACTGTAACAGTAGTAGTTGATCCGCCAATAGTTACAACGATATCGCCAGATTGGTCAGGATAATCCAGCGGAGCAACTATAATTTTCACGTTTGAAGAAGAGCCAGGCGGAGCTCCCGCACTTCCACCACTTGAAGGAATATAATCATTATCTAACTCCTGTTTAAGTTCTGATGAAATGGCCAAAACACTATGTGGATTTAATAAATTAAAAATGAACGCGCTAAAAAACACCAATTTAATAAATATACCCCTCAATCTACCATCCCCCTTTAAACTCCACCACCCATAATATTCCACGCAAAAATATATACTCCTGCTATATGAGAAAGAGAATAGGAAAAAAGCTTATTTCGTTAACTTAACCGTTTTGGTTTTTCCGTCCCACTCCACTTTCACACCAAGGGCTTCGGCCAGGGCCTTTACGGGTAAATAGCTGTGATCCTGATATAAGATACCTCCAACTAGCGGTTTACCGTTTAAAATTACGTTGCACTTGTCCACTTCCTCTTCCTCCTTTACCGGTACCTGAAGTTCAGGTTGTAACTTCTTGCCTACTTCTCGTTTAAAGCGTTCAAACTCACTAGGTTTTTTCACCCACGGCAGCGGGCAGTCCTTCCAGCCGACAATCCCCTTATGCGTCCAGATATCTTTGATGGTCAAGCCGTACTTTTTAATCAGATAAGCCACGAGATCCACGCAGTTTTTAAAGGTCTTTTCCGTGATATTCCCGGACTTATCGATGCACATCTCAATTCCAATCGTGCAGTTATTGGGATACCGTCCATATGGCTTGAATCGTTCATTCGCTTCAGCAGTATAGGTCTTGGACCCGCAATGATAGGCCATCTCTTGTTCAGGAATGGATTGTATGATGGTTATGTCATCCACACTAAAATGAGCCCCGGCATAACGATCCATAGAATAAGCCAGTCGGTCAAAATAAGCATCTATGTTGGCAGCGGGAGCTCCGGGGCTGGCTGTGTAGTGCATAACGATCCCTCTGACTCCATGTTTGAGTTTAATACCAGGTCTACTATAGGGGTTAACTGGACTGATCTTGTCGATGATCGGCAGCATCTTTATTCACCTCTTCTTTTTCCTTTAATACCCTGATGACTTTTTTTACAGGTTCCGGCATCCATACACCCATCTTTCCACCATTCTCCGTGATGCTGATAAACTCATTAACAATAAATGCAATGGCAGCTCCGTCGTAAATAAAGCCGTCAGTGTTTAAAACAGCCACATCTAGGCCTTTAATAGCTCCTAGCAGAATAGCGATATAAATCTTCTTTAACAGTCCAACAAACCCAATCTTGCTACTGAGCCCCTCCGTCCCTTTCTTCTTAATCGCAACCATGACCCCGGTAAAATAATCAGCCGCCATAAAACCACATAGCAATGTAAATGGCAATCCAAATCCATCTACCATCCACGAAAAAAATCCAGCTACCGCCGCTGTTATTGCTGTCAACCAATTCGTTTTTTCCATGCTCTCGCCCTCTTCCACATAAAATAAAGCCCCGATCGGTTCGGGGCTCGGGGCTAAATGTCCAGTATGATCTTTTCCCAAGCGCTTGGGATTTTTTGATAAAAGGCCGATTTTCTTAAAAAGTATAGGTGGTGGTATTGCCCCATCCAGGACTGTGATTCCACCACCTAAGAGCAAGTTAATAAAAACATTGGACATAATACGGATTATTCATAAGATGAGTACATACAATTTACCCAATCATTTGGACTCTGCTTATACCTCCCATAGTCTTTTAGATTATAGAAGTATTTCCCTTTTTTTTCTTCAACTTTATAAATCTCATGAAATTCTCCTGTCCCCTTCATTACAAAAACATCTCTTTTTGTAACATCTTCAGGTGATTTTCTCATAATAGGTTGCATTAAGCCTGCTTCAATCCGAACTCGTTCTTTACACTGAGTACAACGCCAATCCTGAATATCATTTCTAGACAAATCTTTACCGCACTCATTACAATAATAACTTTCCCCTTCAAATTTGTGGGTGGTTTTAATTCGTGACATACCATGACCTCCTTTTTCTCAAATTATATTTTGAAAAAAGAGGTAAATAAAGATTATTTTTCATTTATAATTATTATCTAATTACAAATGTTGGTTTTGGTTAGAAAATAAAAACGCCCCTATTGGGACGTCAAAAGTAAAAATTTAATTCATAAATAGGTTCTCTCTATTGGCATGCTCTTTCATAAAAACTATTGAGAGCGTTGCTTCCGTAATATTTTTCATACTCACTTCTGGCAAACTGATCCATCATACCAGAAATAAAATCGATGATATTTCGTTTTCTTTCAATGTCATTGTTAGAAATCCTATATTCTGGAGGTAAAAGACGTAAATCTTTGTTAAAACTCTCATCATTATACACTTTGTATAATCCTCTAAGTATTATCTCGCCCCTCTTTTCATACATTTGCACAGAAGGCTTACGCAGAACAAGTTGAAACACAAGCTTTTTAAGACCTATTGAAAGCTTTCCATGTTCCTTATAATCCAAGCCGCCACCTTCAGCAGAATATGTGATATCCGTGATTAACGTATTAACAATTTTTGAAGTCAATTCCTTTCGAAATAAGAAAGAATACTCTTCTGAAGATTTAAAATGCCTACCTTGGGATGCAAAATCCCTACACTGTTTAACGATGTCTTGCAAAATGGTAGAGGCAGAACTGTATTTTTCGCTCATTTCGAACTCATAAATCAAATCGTCGATGGTAAACAAATTAAGGCTAAGACAATCCTCCAAATCATGAGCAGCATAAGCTATTTCATCTGCCAAATCCATAATCTGCATGTCAATGGTTCTAGCATCACTTTCTCCTAAACCTAACCCCTGTAATTTTTCTAGAATATCCTTGTAATCATCGTCATAAATAAACTTTTTGTTTTCACCTTGATTAAACTGTTTAAAATATTTGATTATACCTAATAAGGTTCTAAACGTTAAGTTTAACCCTCTATAAGAATAATGTTTCTTCTCCAACTTCCGCAAAATTCGAAGGGTCTGTGCATTTCCCTCAAACCCTCCGATATCAAAGACAAGTTCCGATAAGATATTCTCTCCATAGTGTCCAAAAGGTGGATTTCCCAGGTCATGGGCAAGTGAACAAGCCTCAACCACGTAAGTAGTATCTAGTCCCATGTCCACTGCAATACCCCTTGCAATTTGGGCTACTTCATTACTGTGGGTTAATCTGTTCCTAAAGAAATGGTGTTGGTCAACCCCTAACATCTGCATCTTGCCTTGAAGCCTTCGGAACGATGATGAGTATAAAATTCTCGCATAATCCTGTGAAAATTTATCACGCTCTCTCATTATATCCTCAGTTTCTAGCCGAAATCCAAAGGTTCGAAGTCTTTCTACTGATTCACGAGCATATTCCAATGTTTCTAGATCATACACGGCCACTATAAATCACCAACCCTTCTTTAATACTTCGGATCATAAATACTGCTATGTCCCGATTTTCATCGGAATTTAAAATAATCTTGTCACAATGGGAAAGTTGCTCCATTTCCTTATGGTATGTAAACAATCGGCGAGCTACTTCTCTCTCAGTTATGTTTCTTAATTCTAGCCTACGCTCACAATCCTCCAAGTTAGCTACAACACCAATAAGTAGCATTTTATTCTTTAATAGTTGTTTTAGCTTCTTTGCACCTTCTGCCTCCACAACAATTGAATACGGTTCATCGCCTACTGCTATGTTCCGTATGGATTCTATCGAAGTTCCATAGTAGTTATCTTGATATTCAGTCATCTCCAATAGTTCCCCTGCTTGGAACATCCTTTGCATCTGTTCTTTGGAAGTAAAATAATAATCCTTCCCGTCAACTTCTCCGTCCCTTTCTAAGCGTGAAGTCCATGTAACAAGCTTTGGGAGACCAAGAAGATTTTGTAATGTGCTCTTACCAGAGGCACTTGGACCTTGAAAAGCAATTAACTTTATCGACATAAAAATCCCCCATTACATTAAACCAATATGTTAATTGAAATTAATCTAGCATATTTCTTATAATTTCCTCTGGAAACTTTTCTTTAATTTTCATAATAAAATCATTCCTTAAATCATGATCCTTAAGAATTTCATGAAACTCATCTTTCGTAATGCTTGTAGCAGTTGTCCGCGTGTTTATCCCTAAACTTTTCGCAGTATTATTGATAATCTCATCATAGCTTGAATAGTTAGTGTTCGGGAAATTAACCATTTCATTAATATAAAAACTAATAGATTTTAAATCTACGAGAACTTCAGCTTTATAAAGATCATCAAAATAAATTACACCTACAGCCTTTTCATCATTTCCAATTGTAATTTTTGAGTATCTTTCTATTTTTTTCATTTTATCACCTCACCTAATAGTTCGTCACTTTATACAGATTTCCTACAAAACACAAAAAATGAACAAAAATTAATTTGTTCGTGTTTAATACAAGAAAAAAGGTCTTTTATTGAAAAACGAATGTCTAAAATGAACTCTGTTGGTAATAAAAGGAACTACATTTTAGTAGTTCCTATCAATAAAAGTTTCTTATTAATTTAAAGTGGTTAATAAATACCGAGATGAAATTGTCCACTTTTCTCCCACTTTGGTTAAATGTTTTCCTGAGAAGTCATAATAAATCTTATTGTATTCAGGGTGGTTGCGAATAAAGTTACCTTCATTGGGTAAATCTAGATTTTTATCCGTTATTTCCACCATTGCCGATATTCCACTATCTTTCCCCCAAATATTTGTTTTTCTTATCCCTCTAGTTCTCTTATTTACACCGCCTGTAAATCCCGACTCTGAAACATCGTTAACCACATAATCATCGTCCCTATAAGCCAAATCGCTAATCTGCTTTCCAGTGTTGCCGTTAAGTTTTCTTTTTATTGGTAACATAGCTAAATAGGAATTAACGATGTTAATACTTTGTAGCCACTCTATTTCTTGATGTAACTCAATCCCTTTAGCGTTAATATTGTATTCTTTATTATGAACAGCTATCGGTTCTTGGGTATTGGTACGATACAGATTTGACTTTTGTATGAATTTTATTGACTTTCCAGTTATGTTTTCAGACTTATTCAAGTCTATCTTTTCCTCGTCAACGAACAAATCTACATCAAATAAAACTTCATCTCCATGTATACTACCACCCATAAAATCTGACATCCCTTGTTCTATTATTGCACATTCCCACTCACCATTTGTAATAATTGAGGAGCCATTCAAATCTACAAATTCAAATGACCCCTTTTTTTCAACCTCATAGACATCAATCAATCTCCACACATTAGCATTTCCAGATTCGTCTTTGCCTGTTGGATCAAACGGCTTAATAAAATGTTTAAGCCTGTATTCTAAATAACGGTTACTTTTTTGGTTAAACCCTTTTATAAAAAATTTGATTTCACCAGGTCTCTTCTTTATAAATATTTCAGGATAAATTTCTCCTGCATATTGATTGATAACATCTTTTGTTTGAGTAGGAGCTGTTTTTGAGATTGATACAACATCAAACAAATCAATAATTCCATCTATCGTTTGGTCAGGATATACACTTGCAAAAAGACTATTACTATTAATGCTTAATAATGCTGTAATAATCATGGTTGACCAAGCCAATTTGTATTTCATATTCTAACTGCCCCTTATTTTCTTAATCCTTTCCTCCCTACTTTATTTTCAACACTCTTATAGAAATTCCCTTCCTTAAATGTTAATTTATACCTATAATTCCATAATCCCCAATAACCAAATATTAGACCATGGATAAAGTGCATCTGTTATTGTGTTCGGATCAACTTTTTTTATCGATCCAGTTCCACGGTACAAAAAGCAATCCATATTTGTGTCAGGAGTTGTGACAACAGAACCCGAACTATCTAAAAACTTAATGTTCGTTTGTCCATCTGTCACAGCATCAATGACAGGACGATAAGTAGAACTCCCAAAAGGGCAAACCATCGGATAGGCTTCAGGGATAGATGCATGTGTTACCCTTACCGCTGTTCCAGACCAAGGGGTAGCCGCTAACGCTCCATCCCCACTTTTACCTTCCACTACCCACGCTGAACCATTGTAATAAACTCTTGCGGAAATAATAGGAGCAGGCTTACCAATATTAATAGTGCAATAATCAGGTGCTACTGAACATCCGAATTGAAATCCATTTACAGCAAACGTTTCATCTGGAACGGCAGCAAATGAAATAACCTTCTTAGCGCCTAATGTTGGGTAATTCACTTTAATCCGTTGTTGAACCGCATCATATTCAATGGAATCGATATTTAACGGACGATGTCCACCCATCAATCCGTCTGTTCCATCGTTAATCAATGCCCATCCTGAACCTTGATTACGAATCACCCCTGCCACAATCCCGAATTTCTTTCCACTAGGTAGTTTAAATCTTTCTGATAAAATTCCAATTTTGTCGTGAGCTTGGGCTATTCCACCCTCTATTTTGTTCATCCTTGTTGCTGAGAATTTGGTCCCTTTCTGTACCTCTTCACCAGTTATAGGATCATCAATCTGATCGAGCCATTCGGTAGGAGAATAGGTTGTTTCATCTGCCATTATGCACTCACCTCTACTTTGATCTCAAACTCGAAAGCAATTAATAAGCCTGTATCATCTTTGGTGATGCTTACCGGCTTTATAGCTAATCGATTTCCTTCAGTATCTAGAAGAACGGCTTCCTGGATGGTGCCCAGCCCCTCCGTATCATCCAGATAGATATATTTAGTGATTTTCATCCCATTAATGATAGTTTTAAAAATAGGATGCGGCTGCTCTATACCATCTACTTTCACGATTCCACTGGCAATGTGCCCGCTGGCTTGATCGCGGATCCATAGAAGGAATACTTCCTGCAATATTGTCTCTCCAGCCATCCATTACACCTCCTCTGGAGTACACGAAAAAGTCCCACATATAGGATACGGGACATCGTGGATACGAATATTTCCTTTTACAGACATTGGTTCTTTAAAAATTCTTCCTTTCTGCTTTTCATCCATCGCAATAAATGTATTCGTTCTAGGATAATCGATTCCGAATGAACGAACAGAAGGATTCATACCAATGGAATTTGTAGGGTTCATAACGGTTGCCTGATTTTTAACAACATGAACGGGACGAAGATAATTGAACTGCTCCTTTAATTGGGGAAGATCTATATGTTTCGAATTGATAAATTCAAACATAATCACTTTGTTCAAAAAATCTTCGGTTACATCTTTAAGATCTCCATATTCTCTTCCTAGCGAACGTAAAGTAGGTAGAGTAAAGCGCGCTTTGGTTCGATACTTGTTCCTAACGAGCATTCTCCTTTTATCATGCGAACCGATTTGAGTTCGACCGAAGAATACCCATTCCCAAACATCTAACGAATAAGTAGCAGTTTTCAAAATCAACTGTTTCCCTAATTCTGAAACATTCGTTATTTGTAAATCCGTTTCACCCCCAACACCCTCGAAATGATATTCTGCCACTTCATTTTCATACCAGTAGGTCGGAAGCATTAATCTATATTTTTCTTTAATCATGTTGTGATCACCAAACTAAGTACCGGAACTGTATTAACAGGAACCACAATATTTACATTCCCTCCATTCAACGTATAATCGGCATAGTCGGATACTCCATCAACAAAAAAGAGCGTACCTACTTGTTGATAAACAATCGTAGTACGCCCTCGAATATAGTTGTTTATTTCTTTAGCAATCAAATCCTGCACCATATTTATGTCTGAACCCTCTACTAAAATGAGACGTACCGTCACATTGACTACAAAAATCGTAGCTGGATTAACTTTCAAATCGTGACCGGCAATTCGTTTTGATTCGAGAGAATCTCTGACTTGCTGACAAAACTCCAAAGTTGCTGGTTGGCCAAGAGGATCCGTGATGTAAATATCTATGGACACATCATTTCTTTCTTTTTCTATGGCGATTGCACTTCCAACCCCATTAACAGCAAGAGCCCAACTTTCATAATCTAGTGACCTTCCATTCCCTTCTTCCGTTCTAGCCCTTTCTATTAATCGCTCCCTATATGGATCATCTTCTTCCAACTCTTTTCTAACCAACCCTATGAGTTCACCATGAGCATCTAAATATTCACCGTCCGCCCATGGTAAAAAACCTTGAAGAAAAGCATATTCCAAGAGTTGCTGCTGTTCACTTATTTCCTCCGCAACCGGGTACCACAAATCATAAAAAAACTCTCCTTCTTCGACCGCTGGAGGTGTTTGGCCTCTAGTTTGGGCCAGTGCGACAGCTCTATTTACCATACGTTGATAAATTTCATTTGCCGATTCCCTTAAAATAGGCATGTCCGGTTTTTCTATCGGCGCCATACATCTATCACCACCCTGGTATTGCCTCTAATTCCTATCACTTCAAAAGAATAAAGGACCTTATTACCTTCAAACCGAATATCTATGACGGTTGCCTTTTCAATTTCTATGTGAGCTTGTAAAGCGTCTTCAACATCTGCTTTTATCACATTGAGAGAAACCTGCTTGGGAAGCATACCACGATAATCAAAATATTCCACGCCAACTTGACCAGAGTAAATAGGATACTGAAACCGGCGTGTATTAATAATTTTTTTACTGATTTCCTCTAAATACTCAGCATATGTTTTCGTCTTTAGATATCTACCATCTGAACCCTTCTTAAATTGCCTCATTTCCCAATCAAATTTATATGTCCAGGGAATGGGTCCCAACTCATCTTGACTAGCCAAAATCTGTTCGGTATCTATGACAGGAAACATCATTCCACCTCACCCAAAATGAGATATTCACTGCTCGAAGTGCGGATAAGAGCATATCGATTTCCTATGTCTAATTCGGTAAATGTTCTTCCTTTAAACCATATGATTTCATTTCCCTCTCCTGTAATCCTGACTAAAGGTTCCGGATCTAGATCCAATTTGATAGTGACAGGGTCATGATTTTGCAGTGTTCCAAATTCTACTTGGGTGTCTATGATCCCCTCCCTACTTCCAGCAAAGATTCGTTCCAATGCTTCGTACATTGAATCACCTGCTTTCCAATTCTAGGTCCATTGCATACTTCTGTGATCTCCATCTAGCTGAGCATGCTGTAACGATCCAGTCCGTTATCTTCCCGTCTTTTTCTGCAATCTTGATTAACCACCCAGCTCTTAATTTTGCAGCTCCTGGATCATTATGCATCACACTAATTGATCTTGTTTTAGGAACCTTCGATAAGTTAGCAAGCTGCCTGTTGGCCAACCCTGAAAGGTCCTTATCTTCGCCGGCATCAATGATCTTTTCCATGCGACCTATTTTTTTAATTAAGTTGGCATCCTCCTTGGTGACACTGCCAACTACTTTATCATCCTTATACCGCTCAACTCTAACCACCGTATACACTGGCTCGATGCTTTCGCCTGTGGAACTATCCAGGATTGCAAATGGATGAAATACAGGGATTAATCGGTTACTTCCTTCCCTCATAACCTCCAACTTATCCCTTGTGTGTTGCAAGAAGTATCGTTTTCCGGTTTTGTCATAGGCTTGCTGCATAATAGAAGTAAACAAGGAAGCGTAGGATTGAGCAGATATTCGATCCTTCAAGGTAAATCCAAGCGATGGACAAGTAAAATTGACTCCTCTTGCCCTGATTAATCGTTCTAATTCTTTCCCGGCATCCCCACTTAGTTTCATTCGAGATACATCATTTTTTTGCAGGTACCATGAAATTTCATAGGCTGTGGTACTCATCTCACCTGTTTTGTCATTTCTCTCTGGACGGATAATGGGTCCATGGAAAATCTGATATTTTTCCTCTAATCCACCTTCGAAAAGCATCAAAAAACCCGCACTAACCAATGCGGGTGAATTTATTATCCGTATATTACAAACTTGAGAGAGCTGACCACGGGAAGATGACCAGTTCAGTTCCATTCCGGAAGAAGTTAATTCAATGCGATCGGATCCACGTCCATAAATGACTCTCATCGAACTATCCTCCTTTCACACTGTCAAGCTTGTTTTTGATCCTGTTTTGTTGAATAACTTTTAATGCGTCATTCACAACAGATTGGGAAGTAGGATTTTTCTTTGCCGATTTACCAGATGTATTGGGCCGCGTTGAGGATTGTTTCGTAATAATAGAATCAGGCTTAAGAAGCTCCTTGGAGTTAGACCAGGACACAAATTCATTTTTAACAAATATGGGAAGTTCGATCGTCCCAAAATAATCCCCATTTCTGCCTGTGATTCTCCCATCCACTGGACCAATCAAAACGTTCCAATACAAATCCAATTCGTCAATGGTTAGTAGTACTTCCGTCCACGAAATACTTTCTAATCCCTTTAACCAAGGTCTTGGTCCCTCATATCTATCCACTTCCAATAAAGGTGACTCCACATCTCCGGGAAGAAAAAAATCAAATGATATGGACCTTAACCGAGCAGCAGAAATGCTCGATTTGGATGTTAAAATAATGGTGGTGTTCGTCTCAATATCGTTACCGTATCCATTGATCCTGATCTCTCCGGGGGTGACGGGAAAGGTCAACCGATATTTTCCGTATAGCCTAATCATTGGGCACTCCCCATTCCCGGCTGTGTAGTACCGCTTTTGGCTGCCCCGCCTCGAGATTCATACGCGTCAATAAAGGCTTTTTCAATCATTCTTTTAATCTCATTACTTACTGAAGGATCCCGTAATAGCCTAAGCATACCTCCTACATCCTGAAGAACACCATCCGCCTTTAGAGTAATGGGCATGGCCTGTACAGTAAGAGCAGCAAGTTTAGTCTCTGTCTTGGTGGGTTGTGCTGGTGAAATTGCAGGTATAGTGGATGGCTTTACAGGGCTGTTAATCAATTTAAAACTTTTTAATGCCTCAAGATTTTTATCCTGCAACAGGGCCATTTCTGGCGGTTTAAGCCAAGCTGGGTGAATGATATTTTCTCGTATCTGCGGGATATCCTTTGGTTCTATAGGGGGTGGAACAGGCTTGTTGTTAATGGCCTCTTTGATATTATCAAAGACCCATCCTCCACCCAATCCACCAAGGACAGAACCCAAAGCTGCACCAATTGCAGTACCTAATCCAGGAACGATAGACCCTACCATCGCTCCCATTGCCGCTCCTCCCCCAACTCCACCAACAGTTTCAGCTCCAAGTCTAAATAGATCCGTTTTATCTCCCGTCAAGAGAACTCCACCCAATCCCACTGCTGTACCGATGTAGGGAAGCTTTCTTGTAATTCCTCCTCCAAGAGATTTTAATATACCTTTTGAGGAGTCCACATCATCTATAACCTCAACTAGAGTATCCTTTTTTGACAACTTGCCACCAAGATTTTCTTTCAACCTCTGTATCCAACTTGGCTTCCCTTTATTCATTCGTTCCAGTTGTTCCTTTGGTACATAATTTGGTTCGTAAGGACTTCGGGATTGGTATTTCGGTTTTGGTGGATCATCGTCACCTCCACCACCATTCTTGCGATTCTTTTTTCCTTCTGGTAAATCAACATCAGGAGCTGATCCACCTAGTCTACCTCTTATCTGATCAATGATTGCCCCCCCTAAACCATTAACAGCTACCTTAAGCCCCCAAAATGCAGCTATAACTCCTACAATTGATCCTCCAAGTACAGCTATCGTCCCAGTTGGCGGCAACTCATCTAAGAATCCTTTTGCTTTAACAGCAAAACTAGCTAAAGCTTGCATTGATGGTTCTAGATCCTGGGCAATAACGACACCTAAATCCGTCATTTCATTCGCGAGTAACGCTTTAGCTTCTATAAAACCTCGAAGCGGATCATTTTCAGTAAACGTCTTAAAGTCACGTTCTAAGGTCCCGTCCAAATTATACTTAGAAGAATCAGTTGCACTAATTCTTCCGGCTGCTTCAATCAGCTTAGCATAAAGTTCAGTATTTAAGTCTTCACCTGGTCCAGCACCAAGTTCATTCAGCAGATTTTGTCGTACTTTATCATCCTTAATACTACCTAACTGTTGCATCAGGGCTCCTACAGCAAACTGTCGTTCTGCTATTGACCCTGAGTTGATAAGTTTTGTGATTTCCCCCGCTTCTTTACCAGCTAACTTTTGAGCATTTTCTGAGCTCATTCCTTGTGTTTCATAAGCTGTTTTAAGGACGTTCGTTAAATCACCTTGATTGTACAACTTCAAAGTCGTTTCTTTTAGAGCATCAAAGCCTTTATCCAAAGACCAAAGTTCATTCATTTCTTTTGTTAAGGCAGCCAATTTTTCGGGAGTATCTAGAAATTTTGTAACCTGTGTACTATATTCGATAATTGAATCTAGAGCTTCTCCTCGTATGTCTGTAGTTGTACGCGTGATTTCCGCTAGTGTATCTCCGAAGCGACCTACGTCGGTTATCTCTTTCCAAGCATTCTGCATAGCAAACATTGTCATTTGAAATTCTTCAACCCCACCCATATCTGGACGCATCGCATTCAATTGGAGAGATTGTCTGGTAATACTGGAACCGCCTTCTGGGTTAAAACGCATTGCTTGTGTCATTAAATCCTTCACTTGAGTTGGATCTATATTTGGATTTAATAGGTTTAATTCTTGGGACAACTTTTGAAATTGAAGGATATCTTCTGATGTTCCACCAAGCAAACTGTACCGCGCATTTGCCTGTGTAGCCAAGATAATTTGATCAATCAAACCTTGCCCGCTATAAACACCAATACCACCAGCCATACCTCCTGCTATAAAAGCTCCGGAAGTAGAATCATTAGCTCCAACTTCAACCGTAGCCTTGGTTCCATCCAGCGATTTTAATTCTTGTCTCAGTGACGAGATTTCTCTTCTAGCTTGGTCATCGATGGACACTTTTGGTTGTGCTTGAACTGATCCTAGACTCATTAATTGCCTTCTCATGTCTTCCGTTTCCCGCTGCATCTTATCCATTTCCCTCTTAAACGACCGCTCATTTTGTTCCGCAGCTTGTTTCATCCTCTTCATTTCCTTGACCAACTCTTCTGTGGCCTTATCCATTTGAAGCAGCTCTTTCGTGCTGTTCTTGGACATCTGAATGATATCTTTCAATTCCGGCGAAATAGAGTTTTTGGCCTGTAAATATGCTGATATACCGACTACAGTAGCCATGTCATCACCTCAAATTAGAATAAAAAAAGAGGGAGCTATGTTAGCTTCCTCATAAATAGACCAGATAAATACCTAATGAAAATAGACCAATAGAAACTACAAAGAAAATAATCGAAGTAATGCACCCAGCAGCAAAGTTTATTTTACGACTTCCTTCGCCTTCGAATTTAAGAGAAAATATTGCACAAAATCCTGCCAAGCTAACAAAAATTAGAATAAATCCTATGAGCGAAAGCATAATCATCCTCCTTTACAACCAAATTCTACCTTACTTGGATGAATGCGTGTGATACATTTTGAACATCACAACCTCTCCCCAACCGTCACCCGCTCGGGAGAAGGGAGAAGTCATGATCTTGGCTTCTCCATCTCTTCTACTTCTACCATCTGACAAGCTATAATAAATAACTTTTGCTTGAATTTATCCACTTCATAATCAACCAGATCCTCCGGACGCCCCCGGCCATTTAGGAAAGCTCTGCAGAGGTGGGAGGCTTCACCGTCGGATCGGATGAGTTTTTTGCTTCTTCTACCATTTCCTGCTCCGTTTGAACGGATCCGTTTACTTTATTTACGGCGGCAAGTAGTTTTTGGTAGCCAGCTTTGTTTTGATTAAATAGTTTAACTGGCATTTCATACTTATCTTTTGCCCTATATGCATTAAGAAGGTCAATGTTATGCCAAGGAAATCCATGTTCAGTAGCCTTGACCATTCTAGCGTCATTGTAACGAAAGACATCAAATCGACCATCCATCTCTGCGATTCGATAACAGTCTCTGTCTTCTTGGAAAGTGAGTTCTCTAACCTCCCAAATCTCCCCATCAATGGTCTCCTCTATCGTTTTCCGCGGCTCTTTCTCATTAGCCTTGGCCAGAAATTTTTCTAACTTACTCATCCTTACCACCATCCTATTCTACATAATCGGGCAGTCTATCAATATAATCAGGCTTCTTATTCGTTCTACCTCTAATCTCATAGGAAGCATTCTCGTTCCCCTCTGCCCTGGCCTCCCATAAAGTGATCTCTTCAGGATTGAGGTAGATGTCAGATAAGCGTATCCTTTCAGTATTTCCTGTTTCCTTATCCACTGACTCCCCCATAAGCATGGGAAGAATAGGGGTTTTTCCGCTTGTGATTTGCTCGACGCTGTAGTATTTCAATGCAGCGTTTACGGAAGAGACTCTCAAGGTAACCTGAACATGCCAATTATCAACGACTTGAACCGTCCCCTTTTGAAGCCGGGGGACATCGCTATAAGTGGTCATAAGGGCAAATCTACCCTCAAGTGTTCCTTCAATGGGATCCCCATTGTCATCATAGATCTGGCAATTTTTTAACTTAATATCGCGTTGCATAGATTAGAGCACCTCCCATTCCACATCGAAGTATTCAATGGCATCAAGTGGTTTTGCGATGAGCTTAAATCCTCTGCGATCCCCTACCCCGTTTTTCTTATCAATGAAGTCCCACCCCACATCGATGGCCCCTTGTTCCTCACGGATTTCCATGTAAGCTTTTACCCCACCAACGTAAGTAGCACCACCGATATCATTGTTATCCAGTTTTCCTTTGTATTTCTTACCTACTGCAGTGATATCATTGACGATTTGATCCAGCGTCATGGAAACGCGGATTTTTCCATAATCCTCTCTTTCATCAGGTCCAATCGTTGACAACGTGTTCACTGCACTTTCGATGATATAAACATCTCCATCACGTGTAGCGATGAGGGTACCGGTACTAAGCGCATTGAGTATTTCCGTATAGCCCCAATCTTTTTTTGCTTTCTTTAGCGGTACCACAATTGCCGTTAGAGATTGATCTGCAGGAGTGGCAGCGATCATACCAGCTACCCAAGCGGCCCATTGGAGGGTATTGTATGTTTTACCGTTGTTGTGTTCGCCAGAAATGGCATTGTTAACCACATAACGAGCATTCTGTGCAACTGACCTTTCCGTATGCTTGCTCATATCGATGTCATCGACTTCTTTACCTCCAATGACTAAAGTACTCAACTTCTTGTTGAACTTTCGCCGATCTGCCATAAATTGTTTAGCGGAAGCGATAATGGCCGGGTCATCAAAGGGAAGATATAAGGCATCGAAGTCCGCACCAGAAATCGCATTGAATAATTTCGTGGCATCAGCAGTACCCAATGCGGCGGTTCCGGTTAACCCTCCCGCTAATGCAGTTTCTGATGCATCTACTATGGCTGTATCCCCAAGTTTTTTTGCTCGCACATACATGGATTGGTTGGTTTTAGTGATTAATTCATCCGTAGTAGAAAACGAAAATTTCTCAAGTATGCCGGTTGCGTCTTTAATTTGGAACTCTTTTTTCCCTGGCTCTGCTGTGGATGCTAAGATTACTATCTTCAGGCCGTTTCCATAAGTACCTGGATACTTTGCAGAAATCTCCACTGATCCAGCTTGAGTGTATTTTGCTGCTACGGCATTTCCGTTTGTGATTCTATACCCTTTTATAGTTGGTCCACCTTCAGCTGCAAGTTCAATGGTATCTACCAAGCTTAATGTTTCGGCATAGCGTTCTTCATAGCCAATCATGGACACAATTGTGTCCGCTTCCCCCCATTCAGATTGGTATGGAACAAGCACTACTCCGCTCTTGGGCAGGACCCGCTCCTTTGCCTTTGCCTTCAATTCCATGGTTACGCCCGGTCTATCGCGGGGGATGGTCATTCGCCGCTACCTCCTCTGTATTGAATAAGTCGCCGTTTCATTTCTTCTTCAGCAATAAGATCCGTTTCCTTTACATCAAAAAGAGCACCGGCAATCTCAAACCTTTCAGCCTTAAGATACTCAGCGCTCTGTATCCATTCTTGTCTCGTCCGCTTGATTTCCGTCTGGTCTTTTTTAGCAGCCAACTATCCCCACTCCTCCTCAACATCAAATTCGTTGATCTTCTCAACCGTAGGTTTTGGAATGGCTACGGTATATTCAAAACGAAAGGTAATTTCCGTCCGATCTTTCTTTTCCGAACGAACTTTGAATGAAGTATTATCGATATTTATAAAAAGTCCATCTGTTTGTCCTCGGTAGCTGTATCGCTCTCTTCGAAGTATTGACCGTAGTGGATTGGTGGAAATAGGTTGATAAACTCCTTTATCCTTGGCATGATGCAGGACAATACCGGCATCGGATATCACCTTATAGGACGTAAGAGTATTGCCTTTTTCCGTCACCTCTTGGGTTTGGACAAAGGCAATAGGTGGTTTAAAATTACCAGCTAACCATTCTTCCATGCTATCCAAGATGGAGATATCCGGATACGCTTCATGAACCAAGTCAATGATGGTAGACAGCTCGCGTTCCATCACTTCATCACCCTTTCAAGCTCTTTTTCCAACCTATTTTCGATAAGCTTCTTTACTCCCCCTTGGAATCCATGGAGAGCAATATCAAAGTATTTACGTCCTATAAAACTCCTTGGACGAGCCCAAAAACCGCCCTTGGCATCAGGATCGTAGATAAACTTTCCTACAGAGTTCCAGTATCCAGGGACAAAGTGACCCTTCTCGATGGTGTACCCATCGTTTAGGTACTCTGCATAGGTCAGATTGGACCCAACCTCTAAGGTTAAAGTATCTCTATCTTGATCAAATACCCATATGTTCCCGTCTCCACCTTGGGTGAATGAGTTCCAAAGGGTACCCGTATCAATAAGATTCTGGCGGTCAATTTCATCCTGAATGGCGGCTAACAGTCGCTCCCCTAACTCATAGACAATGACCGCCATAATCTTTTCCATTTCATGTTTCTCCAGACGTTCCAACTTCCTTCGAAACTCATCCAAATTCATTACTCATCACCACGCTTTTCCTGAATGGCGATGACAGACAAAAATCTTCTACCCGGTTTGACTTCTACCACAAAGAAATCTCCCCATCCATTCAAAGAAAGAACATCGTCTTTTCTAACATCATCATGAAGACGAAAGGACAAGCTCGCCTTGTATTCCCACTCAACAGGATCATTGTCAATTCGTTCCCAGGCGCTTTGGACGTCGCGCACACAGCCTATTAAGGTTCGAGTCGGTAAATCTATACTCTTGACTCTGTTTCGCTCGTCACGGGTCATTTCTGAGCGTTTGAGCGTAATAGAATCATTCATCCGATGAATCATAACAGCCTCGCTTTAACGTTCCCGCCCTCTGTAGTCTCTGCTGTGAAGGTCATCCACTGCCTTAAGAGGGAATCTACTATAGCGCTACCTGTAGTGATAGATGCCGTTTCTTTGGACCAGGAATACCCTTGATCACTTTCTGATGTGATACCACGGGCTTCAGCTCCAAGCGTTTCCTCATTGTCTGTGAGAGCCAGAGCTTCAACCAGACGAAAAAGAGCCATATCCAATCGCTTATCCGCTTCAGGGTAAGGACGCGCAGTAAACAACTCTATACGGACAACAGCCTCATCCAGCAACACCTGAAGCCGCTCAGGAGTCATGTCCCGAACGGCCGTAGTGCTGCTTTTTTCTACTATTTGAGCTGGTGTGAGCATGGTTTACTCCTTCGGCTCTTCCGGCTTAGCATCTTTGCCAACTTCCTTTACGACTTCAAACTCTTCATCCGACTGTAGCTTTTTGATAATAGCCGTATCTTTTACTTCAACAGGCACCCCTTTTTCAAAGCGGATACTGTGCTTTCGAATGGAATGGCATGTCCCTTTATATGTCACCCACATTAGAACGTCACCCCTTCTACATAAGCCACGGCAGCCGGCTCCTCATAGATTGGATCGAAATCGGAGTGAATGGCATAGAATCGCTTGTCCGCATAGATAGCCTCTTTACCCTCTGTGGTCTTCCGGATCTGCATATCATAGGTGTGGACCATGACAAAGTTCGGATGATAGGTAAATAGGATGGCCCCCTCCTTCATATGAGGAACCTCTTCCACATCGTACGAGTTGATTTTCTTGACTCCACCCATGATTTGCAATTGAACGGCAGCGCTGTTATCCAATTCAGCTAACTTCTGAAGACGCTGGGAGAATGTGTTTGGATGCATATAGTACTTGAAAGTACCCCCAGAACGGTAACGTGTCGGGACTGCTCTTTCTAATTCAAAAAGAATACCAGTTTGTTCCCCTGCGCTTAACGTAGCCCAATCCAGGAAGTTACCAGTGGTTTTAGCCAACTTCAGCCATCCGTTATTAATCTTCAAGAAATCATAATCAGGGTCGGTATTAAGAGTGGCTGTATCGCCGTTAAATCCGATATCCTGCATGTTGTCCCCATAGTTAAGAGTCATATGCTTGAGGATGATTTCTTCAGCATTCTGACCTCTCACTCGCTGGGTTTGACGAATAAACTCCTCGGTAATCTCGAACGGCAATACCACAGGAGTAACGGAATAGGGAACCTGCGGAAAGGTTGGGGCCTTTACATTTGTTGCAGCCACATTCTCCACTTTTGTACGCAAGTTCCGGCCGGATACCCCGATCTTATCGATGGTCCCCTGCGCTGAAGATCGTGTCTCATGGCGAACCCCTCTAAGAAATCCTGTAGAATCATAGGCCAAATCCATGAATCGGTTAACCTCTTCATAGTTAAGAGCAGGGGTATCCATGGATGTGACTGTGGTAGACTTCTTAATTACTTCTCCATTGCTTGGCATATTCTAGACCCTCCTTAAAATTTCCCTGCGAACAGGTTATTTTCAGATTTATGAATGTTTCCCTCACCTGGAGGTTGAGCACTATCACCTCGAGCGTTTTTAATAACCTGAACCTCGCTGTTTAATGCCTCCACTTGCTTGGCGATGGGTTCAAGAGCTTTACTGAGGGCCGCAGTCAATTCATTTTCTTCAGTACTTCCTTGTGGTTCGGTACCCGCTTCTTTCTTCAACTCGGCAACCTCGTTCGTTAGATCTTGCAATTGTTTTGTGATGGGGGTCAAAGCAGCAGTTACGGCTTTTGCGATATCCTCTTGTTTCACTTCGTCGTCCTCCTTCGGGGTGGTTTCTTCTTTTAGCTGGGTTAATGCAGCGATGGCAGAATCAATATGCTTTTGATTAGCGGCGGAAATCTTCTTCCCTGCCTTGGTGATGGGTTCAGGTGGCTTACCAATGGCCTTTACGATATCCTCCTGGATGAGAACGTCTTGAGCGATCGCAACAAAGTCCTCCAAGGCTTCCCGAATTACCGTAGCATCCGTTTCCATCCCGCT
Organism: Brevibacillus sp.; assembly: GCA_036676475.1. Classification (GTDB taxonomy): domain Bacteria; phylum Bacillota; class Bacilli; order Aneurinibacillales; family RAOX-1; genus LC029. The sequence goes on along the minus strand of JAKFCU010000094.1, from coordinate 9,234 downwards.
GTCCCAATAGTCCCAGCGAAATAAAACAGAATTCAAGGCATCCTGCGCCGCCCAGAACTCGCGATTCTTGCGGTTTTTATTGTACTTATCCGCAACGGCTCCCTTAGAGATAAGTCCCACTGCCTTTTTGATGGCATAAAGAAGCCCCTTCTCTACAGCTTCCTCGTCCGTAGCAGAAGGGGTATCGTCCACCTTTTCGCGTTTTCCGACTCCCCACATGGAGAACCCTGTAATCTCGCCTTTTTCAATTTGTTCCCAAGTATCGTCACTGGTTACTTTAACCGCCGCGATCCATGAACCCTTTTTAATATCCTGGTCACCCAGGGTCATATCGACCTCAGCAATATGGGACTCGATAACAAATCCCTCATCCGTCTCTAAATCATGCTGCTTGTCGATGTTGTAAGTATGCTGATTTTCCATGAACAAATGAGCGGCTTTTTCGATCTCATCAGCCGTCATCAAGTCGTCATGAGCATCTGGCAAGTCAGGTTGATAAACAATACCCTTAACAATACGCTTCGCCTTTTCGACTTTAGCGATCGTGACTTGTTTCTGTATGGCATTCTTGCCTGCTTGCTTAACAATCGCAAATGGTACCCCGTTCGCCCCCTTATCTACCAGGGATAAATGGGTAATCTTTGCATCTTTCAATTGATAGGTCATAATTTCACCTCCTCTCTAATCGAATACAGCCTGCATAGTACACCGGCAATTCACAATTTGTTTTGCACTTCCTGACGGATCTCCGGGATACATTAATTCCTCACCTCCAACTTCAAATGGTTTATCTATTTCAACAATCTGACCATTTGCATCCTTATGATCTTTTCTCGTTCTCTGGTTTCCTGCAGATCGCCACTTCTTCTTACTTACACGACCAGACTGTTTCCACCCCTCTAACCTTCCCCCATTGGCGGCAGCAGTAGAAATAGTCCGAGAGATACGTACAGCACGCTGAGTGCTAAACGGCCCTTGTTCACCCTCTGCCGCCTGTTTGCTCACTTCACGAACCAGTTGAGCTCGTTCCTGTGGGGTTTTCCCTTCCTCAATTGCCTTCTTATAAGCCTTTAGCAATTGATTAGCAGAGGTCTTATTCATATCCGGTATCAGCTTCTTTAGCTTCTTCACAAACGTGGCAGCTCCTGTGCTGGCTGTATCCCACTTAGCCTCCGGATCAATAGAGAGGAGCACAGACTCACCAGCGAGATCGAATAGCGGACTAAAGGCATCGTACAAAGCTTGTTCGAATTTACTCTGAAAGAATTCGCCAGCTTGGATCTCAAGGATTACTTTCCACAGTTCTTTGTCATCCACTACTAACTCATCACTTAGTTCTTGGATAGCTGCATCCAGCTCTTTCCCCTGAAGCTCAAGAATATCCGCAATGGCTCCCTCGCCATCCTCGTAGAGTTTTTCTAGAACAGCCCGTTCTGCTTCTGTTAGGTCCAGACTATCAAGAAACTCATCGTTGTCGGCTTTGATTATGCGCTCGAGGCAAGACCTACACATGATGCTCCGCCTCTACTTTACGAAGAAGCCTTTTGGCAACCATAGACAGTTGCTCCTGCGGAGTTGACGGTTCTAATTCAGCATCATAGCTTCGTGTAGACAACAGCTGTGCAATCGGAGTGTCCAAGTACCCTTCCGGATAGGCTTTTTCATCGATTGTCGTGGCCAAGACCTCCTCAGCGATAGGAACCAAATGACGAACTAACATAATCCCGCGATCGGCCAAGAAATCAAGGAGCTGCTTTCTCTCATCCGGGTCTGTTATCTTAGGACTTCGTAATATCGCCCGAACCCGGTAAACTCCAATCGACGGAAAGAGGCGCTTATTGAAGATTTCATCCATTAACCACTTGCGATACGGCTGGAATACTTGCTCCTCAGCCACCCGCAAAGCATTATCACTCGTCGCTCGATTATAGTCCTCCGTCTCACCAGTTAAGATTGGTGGCAGACGGAACGCGGAACGAGTCTCTTTTCGCTTTTCCCGATTGTATTCAATAAATAAGGCATCCTGCTGGAGCAAGTCGTTCAATTTGTCCAGCTTGAGCGAGGTCTTCTCTTTTTCCTCACTCGCCCCCGTCCCCTTCTCATAACCCATGATTTCGAGTAAAAGAATACCGCCGCGGGACTTACTCCCTTTTGCCTGCTTAATCGCCTCGATGGAATCCTCTGTAAGCTCGCCGTTGGTAACCGATAGGATCATAGCTAACATCCGGCCATCCTCAAAGTAGTCTAAATTAAGCTCCTCTGCTTTACGATTTCCAACGATTCCAGGGGAGTTACCGAACCATCTTGGCTCCCCATACACACCCGTCCCTACTTTCAAGTGAATCACTTCATTTTCAGTTCCGGGTGCTCCAAATTCTCGATACCAAACAATGTTTGTTCCTCTTTTTTGAGCATATCTGCGGGTCCACCTACTCTGTGTAAACTCCTCAACTTTACCTTGGACCAGCATCCTATATTTGATTTCCTCTCGCTTTTCTTCCCTCGTGCACCGCATATATTCCGGAGGAATTCGATATAAGGCAGGGAGACCGCCCCCGCGTGCTACCTCTACATAGGCATTACCGCAGTGCTCCAGGTCATCGATTAGTTTATTTAACAGCTCCTCCACCGACTCTTCCAGATTTGCCGTCTGCAGGAATCGATCCGCTATGTCCCATTCTGATTTGGCAGTCTGATCGCTCTCATTTTCTCTATACTCCAATGCACACCCATAACCGGTAATGTTATTCTTATAAGCGGTTATACACTGGGGAATGATGTTGCTCCTTTTGGCTGTTTCTGTGCAGGCTAAAGGAGCAGCTGTAGGTCGTATCAGACCATGCTCATCATAAGAAGATGAAAAGATATCTGCATCCTTCAACTGCGTACTTTGAGCCGATTCTTCTGCTTTGGCAATCGGAATCCACATCGCTGTCATCCAATCCACCCCGCTTTCCCTTTTCGTTTTCTCTCTTCACGCTGAACAGAAATTCGCAATCTATGCCACATCGTATATAAGGCATAGCGTAAAGCGTCCAAAGCGTGGTCATTTTCTTTGATCACGTCATCTTCTCCACGCGCCTGTGCTTTTGGGTCCCACATATAGGAGAAGAATTCACGAATGACATTCACGCATGTATGGTAAATAAAAAGACGCCCATCTTTGTCCGCTAGAAGGTTCTGTACATGCTGGATACCTTCATTTCGACTGTTATCAGCGCCTTTAATATTTTGTATTCCTTTTTTCTTCAATTCAAGAATGAGTGCTGCGGCGGATGGATCAAGGAATACCATTTCCGGTTCATCTGCTCCAATGAACTGAACGTAATCCTCAGCAAGTTCGGCCACAGTTTTTTGTTTACCTACCTTACTCGAATCAAAATAATATTCTCGAATAGCGTAATAATCAGTTCCCTTTTGACCAAACAAAATAAAAGCAGTTGGGTTGTTAATCCCATAGTCACCGCCTACAAAGAGCCGGTCAAACGAGTCGGGCAACTTTTTTACGACATGCCTTTCTTCATGAAACATGTCATATACGATACCCTCAGCCATCACCCAGAGACCAAGGATATATCGCTTGAAGAACACCCCAGAAAACATACGCTTGAAGCGTTCTTTCACCTTTTCAGAGAGACTCAGATTATCATCCATCGTAAAGTGAAGGACTAGAATCCGCTTCTCTTTCGCCTTGTCTATGAAATCAGTCTTAAACCAATGATATGGTCCAGCAGGGTTGCAGTTGAAGAAAATCTTGGCTCCGTTTAGAACCCCATTTAGACTCGTGTCAGCGGAACAACGACCGATAGCCTGATCCACAAACGAACGAGGGAAAAGAGCAACTTCATCTAAGTAGGCCCCTGCAGCGGTAAGACCTTGAAGGACATCTTGGCTGGATTCATTGTTTGCCCCAAACAGGTAATAAGTATTGGTCCCTATGATGACATGAGGATTTTCCGACCGATGATAGTGATAGTCTATTCCCTTAGCTGTTAGGATCTGGAACATGGGTTCTAAAACGTTCCTCTTCAGCGCCCCCATCGACTTACCGGCAACAATAAAATTCTGATTCCGATGTTTGGCTAGTGACCACGTCACAAAGGAATCAATCATGGAAATGGTCTTTCCAGATCGAATGGCCCCATGAGCGATTAACATGTCATATTCAATATATGGACTCTTATCTGTCCACCACATGAGGAGCTTCTTCTGCTTGAGACTAAATGTCTGGAATTTGAACGAGGTCGTTCGTTTAATCTTCCTGGCCATCGTCTAGCACCTCATCCACAAAAACAGCCTCAACCTGAGCATTAAGAGCTTCTTCATATCCACTGTTCTGTTCATGAGCATCGTCGATAGGAGGATCGAGCTTTTTCTTCTCCATCTCGAGACGCTCTTTTTCAATAGTAAGCTTCTCATCCTGAATTCGGATATCCTGCTGCATCTTCTCCAGCTGCAGCCTACGATGGTCATCCTCTCCACTTAACTGTAGGAAATCTTTGATTAGTCCGCGCAGTTCAGACATAGCCCGTGATTGAGCATTAAGGAACGTTGCTTGTTTATCCCAGGCATGTTGGATCTCATACTCAATCTCTTCCGGTTCCATTTGATTAGTGATCTCATTATAGGCAAGGCCCTTCATCTTTTTGACCACTCTTGTCTCGTCCTGCTGGTCTCGAACAAACATGATCTGCTGAGCCCTAACGATCGCAGTGTATTTAATAACGATGTTCTCCCAAAGCATATCAATAGGGCCCTTCTCCATAATCTCAAGAGCAATAGGCAAAACTTCTGCCGGGAAGATCCGAGAAAAGAAACCGTGTGTCTCCGCCTTCTTATTACCAGGTGGACCACCGTGACCTCCGATGTTTCCTATAGCGTTCTGATTTCCTTTTGGCGCTCCGTGTCCAACAGCGTTTTGATTTCCTTTGGGTGCCCCGCCTTTATTAGAACGTTCCTTATTTTTAGGAGCGTTCCGTTCATCTGTTTGGAACGTTCCGTTTAATTGTTCATCCCATGTATCTTTGTTTTTCCAGCCCCTAATGGTTCCTTCGGAAACGCCCAAGGAATCGGCGATATCTTTCAGCTTCATGGTACCGCCGCTTTCCTGCCATATCTCGTAGGCTTTGTCTCGATCCGGACTTCTTTGTCGCGCCACTACATATCACCCACCTCCGATTGTTTGAGTTGGTTTTGGGAAAAGAAAAAAGCACCTCAATGGGTGCAAGGAATAGACGCTAGTTTAATTCAATTCTCTCACGGCCATTTGATTTTTCTTCTAGACTGATCTCAACCAGCTCTTTAAAAAGGTAGACTTTTAATTTAAACCTATAATAACTATTAAATAGAAATACTAGTATAGGAGGATATACAAATAGTATGAAACCCTTCAAATCCTCTAGTGTAGGTTCTCTAAGCATAAACCAAAATAGTCCAATTAAAAGTGTAGCAATTATGCCTATAAATTGCTTTCCACCAATCTGTTTCTCTAAACTATGAAGGTAGCTTTTTAATCGCTTTAAATCAGATTTACTTAATTCGTCAATTTTACCCTGAATAAACTTAAGATCTTCTAATAACCCTTTAGATTTTTCTTTACCTAATAACTTCTTATAAAATACTTTAAACATATGATCATTATCAATTTGGTTATACATTCTTCGATTTTTCCCATAAACTTGATATATTGAAACCATGAAAAATATTGCTGCTAATATTAACCCTATCAAATCCAACATCAAACCATCCCTCCCTCCAAACAAATTCGTCAAGAGGTAACATATTCCTACATCTTTCGTTCGACAAATTCTTACAATTGATAGGAATATAGATTCATTTTATAGAAATTAACTTATGGAAGGGAGGTGAAAACAACATGTATTTTATTGAAAAGTTATTAGATGGATTATCAGATACTTGTTATAGGTTTTTGGTAAGCGCTATGTCTCTGATTGTTGTCTATCTTTTCATTCAATACTTCCCTAAGTTAGCACCTTATCTTCTCCCATAAACCACCCTCGTCGGTGGTTTTTACTTACCTACAAATTACGTTTTCCCGCTGCCTCATCGCTCCACCTGGTCCACGGTAATAGGCTCGAGCTAACATCATTCCCTGAAGAGTACCAAATGATGAAAGGTTCTCCTTCTTCTTTTTCTTGCGCCTTCTCCTAGCTTTCTTTTTATACTCTGCTTGCTGCTGCAATTCAATTTCACGACGATCCTCGATCTTCATCACGAATCACCTCATAAATAAAAATGAGCCGTCCTTTGATGGACGACCCAAGTGATAGGAGTGGAAAGAAACCATTTGCAAATGACTTCTTAATATCATATTAGCACCTTATAACCAAAATGGCGGGCCAATACCCTGCCAAATAACGGTCAAAAAACGGCCACTATTTTTTCAAGCTGATTCCTGTACAACAACCTCAAGTTTCAACATGAAAGCCAGCTTATAGAAAGCTCTTGCTTTAATTCTTCGGTATGTCCTCTCACTCATGTTTAGGTCCTGGCTAATGAGGTAATCGAACCCATCTTCTTCCTCAAGATAACGCATCTTTATTATCTCTCGTTCCTTCTTTGCCAATTTAGTGACAGCCCACTCCACTCGTTCCGTTAATACACGGATCCGCTCCTCTTGATCTGTATTCCATACCGCACTATCTTCCACCGGTGCTCCTATTTCATTTGTCTGTCCGTGAAAGCGTGGGGAATAGGAAGGAGTACTCTTCATTTCCCTTCTTACGAATCCGATTTGTTTATATATCCTTGCGGTTTCCAAAACTTCTTCCACTCGTTTCTGGGTTGCTTTTCTATCGATCTCGGGAAGAAACGAAAGCTGATCACTCATCGTACATTCCTCCTTATGTAAATGAAAAAAGGACCCCAAACTGTCCAGGTGGTGGTACTGCCCCATTACGGACAGTGGTCCACCCCACTAAACAATTCAGCGTCCTCCAGGATCTCTGGTCAGACTGATATTCTATTAAGTCCATTATACTACCTTTTGCCCTTCAACCTCAGTAGTTTTACTTCGCGATCGGCTGCCTGTCCAACATAGGAATGATACCCCTTCTAGTAAGAATTTGGTGGATAAACAACCTTCCTTTTTGAGTCCATCTTGTATTCATTTTTACCGATCGGCTTCCATCCGTATGGACAACATCAATCGTTTGAGATTTGGTAAATCCTTTATCATGATACTTAGCATACAGAAGCCATTGGTCGTTTTGTTTATACTGAACTTTTTCATCACGAATTATGTCATTTAATTTTTGACCACTTAATCCATAATCCTTAGCGATCTGGGTAATGGTGACAGCCCCTTTTGACTGAAGGATTTGATCATAGTAAGTAATCTTAGGTTCGTACTCAGCAATCCGTTGCTCCAGCATGAGCTTTTCCGTTTCTAATTGTCGCTTTTGTTTTTGTTCCTCAATCCATCGTTCTGCCCTGACTATAGGATCATCGAACATGTAGGAAGGCATTACCTGTTTTTTAAGTGAAGATTCCATCCGTCTAAATTCTTTGATGTATTTTTCCTTGAACTCCATTGCCTTTTGCCCGGTATATCCCATTACCAATAGTGTGAAACCATCTTGGGTCATGAGATATTTTGGTTTATCACGGTTCATTGAGTCTTTATAGGAGATGAGCACGAAATTGTGCAGACTGAATTCATCACTACATCCAAGCTCCCGAACATCTTGCATGACTCTTTTGTGTTCTTTTCCAAAAGTATCAGCAACTGTTAAACTATAATGGACCCAGGAATTTAGACACGAAGAAAGGAAGTTTTAAGGTTGCGTAAACGGTATACAGATGAGATGAAGGCACGGATTGTGCTGGAAATTCTTAAAGAAGAAAAAACCTTGAATGAAATCTCTTCGGAACATGGGATTCATCCAAATCAGCTGCGACAGTGGAAAAATACAGCGTTAGAACGCTTTCCTGGACTCTTTGCTAAAGAAGGTAAAGAGCTTGAGAAAATGAAATCTGGCTATGAGTCACAGATTGATGACCTCTATGCCGAGATTGGACGCTTGACCACTCAATTGTCGTGGCTCAAAAAAAAATCTGGCCTCGCTGACTAGAGAGGATCGGATCGCCTTACTCGAATGGGAGAACGCGGAGCTGCCTCTTAAAACACAAGCCGAGCTCTTAGAGCTTAATCGTTCTAGTCTGTATTATAAGCCTAAGGGGCCTTCTCCGGAAGAAGTGGCCATCAAGCACCAAATTGATCAGGTCTACACCCTGTACCCTTTTTACGGGTCTCGCCGTATCTCCGCCCATTTAAGCCGGGAAGGGACTCAGATCAATCGTAAAGCCGTACAGCGTCATATGCGAGAGATGGGGATTGCCGGGATTTGTCCAGGTCCTAACCTAAGTAAGCGAAACCTAGAACATCGCATTTATCCATATTTGCTTAGGGGACTGCACATTCTGCATTCTAACCAGGTATGGGGTATCGACATCACCTACATTCGCCTCAAGCGTGGATGGATGTATCTGGTGGCCATCTTAGATTGGTATTCTCGCTATGTCGTCAGTTGGGAACTGGATCAAAGTTTAGAGATTGCTTTTGTTCTTGAAGCCGTTAAAAAGGCTTTAGGTAGCTTTAAACCCCTCATCCTGAATAGTGATCAGGGAAGTCATTTTACTAGCGATCAGTATATTAACCTGTTGAAAGATTCAGAGATTAAGATTAGTATGGATGGAAAAGGACGAGCCATTGACAATATCTTCACGGAGCGTCTCTGGCGTTCCTTGAAGTACGAGGAAGTCTATCTCAAAGATTACACCAACCCTCGAGAAGCAAGAACGGGGATAACGGAGTATCTAGACTTCTACAACAACAAACGAGTTCATCAATCGTTAGACTACCGGACACCGGCTGATGTCTTCTTTGAAGAGGACTCTCTAGCCATCCATTAAAATACTAGATTCATAGAGCCGAGCTTCGCTTTCCCCTAGTTCGTCTTCCCTCCGGTCAGGCTCACTACGGGGCTCTGCCCTCTTCCAAAGACCGTTAACTGATCCTCGTTTCATCCACCTTATTTTATTAAAAACCGTGTCTTGACTTCAGGGTCCATCTTAAACTATCTGTTACCACTCTATCATTTTCGATATAGACTAGTTCCATCTAATTCCCTCTCCTCTCATAAGAAACCTAAAATTTACTTATGTTCGATTTTCTAAGTGACTAAAATGTTTTCCCCGTTTATACTTGTATTT
>JAKFCU010000093.1:0-8665 GCA_036676475.1 Brevibacillus sp. | reverse complement strand
ATCAGGAAGTCCGTCTAGCTCGCCACGAACCGTTGGATCCTCCATCGTCGTACGAAGCATATCCTTCAATGCCGCTTGCTCTTCAGCAGTTGGAAGACCTGCTTCACCCTGCCAGTTCGGTTCAATGGAATCCATTCCGTAACCTGCATGGTTTAACACGACATCGACCATGATTTTGATGCCTTTGTCATGTGCTTTTTCGATGAGCTCTTTGAACGTTTCCATGTCACCAAGGCTTTCATCTAAGGATGTGAAATCCTTCGCCCAATAGCCATGGTACGCGTACTGCTTGGCATCTAAGCCTGGGCTCGTATTAAAATCGACACCTTTATTGAAGTCGATATTATCTACGATTGGCGAGATCCAAATCGTGTTGATTCCTAGATCATCCAAGTAATCGAGGTTATTGATGATTCCTCGGAAATCCCCTCCATGGTACGCTTCACTGTGGTCTGGATCGTATCCTACCGGGTTGTTACTTGCATCTCCATCTTTGAATCGGTCAGTGAGCATGAAGTAAATTCGTGCTTCATCCCAATCAAAGTCAAGATCTCCTTGGTATGTGCGCGGTGCAACTTCCACCGGAACCGTTTGATTGTGACGGTTTCCGAATTCGTCCACCGCTGTTACTGTCAGATTCTTGATTCCTGCAGCAACCGATTCCTTCACTCCGATCGTGACTGCTTGAAGCTGCGGGTCAATCATGAGCTTGGATTTTCCACCAAGTGGCGCCAAATCCACGTACATTTCTTTAAAAGTGACCTCTTCTTCGGTTGTCACATTGATCTTTAATACCGCATTCTCGTTATGCATGATTTTCCCTGGTGTGACTTGACCTTCTATTGTCACCTTTGGCACGGTATATACAATCACCGATTTGCCATCGACCGTGTTTTTCGGGTCCGTCACCTCAGTTGTTTCTCCGTCCTTTGTCACAAGGAAGCTGTACTCGTAGGTGCCTGGGTCCAGGTTTTTCAACGTGTAGTAAAAGTACTCATTCTTCTCGTCATATGTCATCACATATTCCTGAGCTCCGACTTTCACCTTTACGCCTTCAATCGTGTGCATCAGGTCGTTTTGGTACAGCTCTTCGTCACGATAGTAGAACGTTACATTTCCATCTTCTAAAATTGGACCTTTTACTGCTGGCACAACGGTTTGACCTGCCACACCTGTGACCACCGTTACCTTTGTGATGACTTCATCACGGTCAATTTTCACGACATGGTCGTCACTGTCTGGTGAAATTTTCGCTGTTGCCCAATCGGTTCCTTTTCGGATGAGGAAGCCGATGGATTCCGTAGTTGGTGCAATTTCAATATTCGCAATCGCTGTGTCATCATTGATTTCGGTAAAATCGATTTGGTCGTTCTTCACGCCTGTGTTCCATACCCAGATATTCCAGTCCGTGAAGTCCTTGTCTGGTCTTACGTATTTCACGCGAACATAGCGTTTTACGTTTTTCTTAACGGTTAATGCAAGTGTCGCTTCCGCATCTCCTGCTTTTGCTTTGATCGTTGCAGTTCCTGGCTTTAAGCCCGAAACTTTGCCCGTTCCATCCACGATGGCTATTGCTTCGTCAGACGATGTCCATGTAACCTTTGCCCCAAGCATTTCTTGGTTGAATTGGTCACGAACTAGCGCGGATAGCTGGGCTGTGTATGTTTCGTAGACGGAGTTATCTCCTGAAATCGTGATACTCTTCGGTGCGAGTGTGGCCACTGTTACTTCAATTTCAACCTTCACATCACCCACTGCGGCAACAATCGTTGCTGACCCATTTTTCACAGCAGAAACTTTCCCGCCTTCGACTGTTGCTACGTCTGGATTGGAAGACGTCCATGTGATGTTTTGGTCAAGCATGATGCGGCCTTTTTGGTCCTTCACATAAGCCGTGATTGTTTTCGTTGTGCCTGGGTTGATCGCAAAGCTGGTTGTGCTTGTTTCGATGCTTGTGACTGTTGGGGTGTATTCACCTTCCGCCTCATCGTACAGCACCATCATGGATAATGGAGCGACGGTTGCTGTTGCACCATTGATCGTGCGAAGTGTTTCGACACCGGCTGCTTGGTCGTCGACTACGACATTCCAAGATGCGCTGGATGGGAGGTTAACTTCCTTCGCTGCGTTGTTGGCGTTGTAAATCACGACGATATTTTTCCAAGAATCATTGTTCGCGAAGTTTTTCAACTGGAACGCGACGATATTGTCGTCTGTTTTGTATACTTGAAGATTTTGCTCAATCGCTGTTTTTGTGTTCATTTTAAACGCTGGGTGCGCTTTACGTAGCTCAATCAAGCCTTGGTAATAATCGAACACTGGCTGATATTGGTCCTTCAGCTCCCAACGAATTTGGTTGATGCTGTCCGGACTCTTATAGCTATTGTGGTTACCGTATTTACTTCTCAGCATTTCTTCCCCTGCATGGAGGAAAGGAATCCCTTGTGAGGTTAGCACGATGCCATTTGCTAGTAGGCTGCGTTTGACCCATTCGTTTTGCAGCGCATTGTCCTCGGTGATGATCGCATGCGGATCGGTCGTGATATCTTGATTCGCGACCTTCATCATTTTATCCCACAGGTTTAGATTGTCATGCGCTGTCACATAGTTGATGCTTTCAGATGGGCGGTTTGTAAAGTCTGTGATCGAACCGATGACACCCTTTGCAATGTCGGCTTCCTTCCCAGTTGCGCCTGTTGCGAAACCAGTCGATGCGTCATCGCTTCCGCCTTTAATGGCGCCACGGATATTGTCGTTAAATACCGCATAGCCTTGGTCTTTTTGTGTTCCTTTGAAGTTTTGTAAGGATGCATCTAAGCTTGTGGATCCGCCTGTCCACGGTTCCCCATAAATCAGAATGCTCGGATCAACCTCTTCCTTCAGTTCCTTCGTTAATTCGCTCATCGTTTGACGGTCGATTAAGCCCATCAAGTCAAAGCGGAAGCCGTCCACTCCGTATTCGGTAGCCCAATATTTCACGGAGTCCTTAATATACTTACGAATCATCGGTCTTTCGGACGCGACTTCGTTTCCTGTGCCCGAACCGTTCGTAATTTTCCCCGCATCGTCCGTACGGTAGTAGTAGCCCGGAACGATTTTATCAAACGGAGAACCGCCAGAAAGCTGGGTCGCTTCAGGGATGTACGTGTGATTGTACACCACGTCCATCACGACGCGAATGCCTTTATCGTGCATGGCTTGAACCATTTCCTTGAACTCGGTCACACGTGACGTTGGATCCGCTGGGTCGGTTGCGTATGATCCTTCTGGTACATTGAAGTGTATCGGGTCATAACCCCAGTTGAACTTTGGATCAGTCGAGTTCGGGTCATTCACTGTTCGTTCGTTCACGGAACCGAAGTCATAGACTGGTAGTAAGTGAACATGAGTCACTCCTAATTCCTTCAGTGAGTCTAAGCCGGTTTTGACGCCATTTGGCCCCGTGGTGTTCGACTCGGTGAATGCCTTGTACTTCCCTTTATTGGTCATGCCTGAATTTTCATCTATGGAAAAATCGCGCACGTGCAGCTCGTATAGAATCGCATCGGTTGGCGATACAAACGCTGGTTTGGCTTCCGGATTAAAACCGGTTGGGTCGGTATCATCCAAGTTGATGATCGCTGTCCGTTGACCGTTCGGCGAAGTGGAGCGGGCATAAGGGTCAACTGCATAGTTGGTTGTTCCGTCTGCAAACTCGACTTTGTACATATAGTATTTTCCATCTTGATCGCCGTTTAGGGTGAGTGACCACACGCCGTTTGAGGCACGAGTCATGGCGGTTTCCGTGCCGTTGGTGTGGTCGGTGACGAATGCGCCTTCGTATGTTCCTTGGTTATCGTAGATGGCAACGCTTACCTTTTGAGCAGTTGGTGCCCAAAGCTTGAACGTTGTTTCGGATGGTGAGTATGTGTAGCCTAAGTCTTTTCCATTATAGTAAAATTGGTCATCGTTTAGGACATTGCGCATTGTTACCTTTGTAGGTTGGTAACCGGTTGCGTTCACTTGATACTGCTTTCTCACATCGATTTGTGATGGGTCTGTGATCGTTAGCTTCACTTTTGTGTCGCTAAGCTTGGTTACTGTTGTTGCAATGTCTTGGTTATCAGCGACATCGGTTAGTGTGAAGGTGGTGTCGTCCGCTAGTTTTTTGTTAACAGACACGTTGATGCTGTTTTTAGCGTCCATTAATGCCGCTTGAACAGCTGCCGTTAAGTCTGGCTTTGTGTAGCTCACTTCGGTTTGGTCTTGAGTCAACCAAACTTCAACAGAGTCTCCGTCTTTGATTTCGATTTTTCGTGTAACATCTTGTGTCGTCCAGTTTCCTGGTCTTGTGATGATGTTGATGGAGCTTGAAGAAAATTCATATGTTGCTTGGGCAAATCCGTCTTGTGTTGTTGTGAATGAATATGCCGCTCCGTCTTTGCCGTCCTCCCAAATCCACATATCCCAATTGTTTTGGGCACCGTCAAAACGGTAGTAATTGATGGTATAAGAATAAGTAGTGCTAAGGATTTGAATTGTTTTTTCTGCCGTTTTTCCGTCGAGTGTTGCTTGGACGGTGATGCTGTCGTTCGGTTGTACGGAATACGTGTCAGCGATCGTTAGGCTGTTGTTGGATAACGTGATTCCGTCTCTCCCGTCCTTCAGGCTCCATTGTGGAGTCACGTCGGACTGTTCTCCCTTTTCGTTTAGTGCTTTTGCAGAGAGTGTGACCGTTTGGCCTTTTTTCGTTGTGGCTGGCGCGTTGATGATTAGGCCTGGTGCATGGACGACGGAGTTTCCGTTCGCTTGGTTCGGGTTGCTAGGGTCGGTGATCCAATTGCTGTCTCCGATGATGAACTTGTATTCGTAGGTTCCTGGAGCAAACTCTGTGGTAAGCTGCCAAACACCTTCAGCATTTTTCGTCATTTCTTTTGCATTGTCAGCCCAGCTCGTAAAGCTGCCTGCGACACGCACTCGGTCAGCCTCACCTAAGTACTGGAAAGTGACCGTTCCATCATCGTTGATGACCGGGCTTGTTACTGTCGCTGGTGCCGGTCCGATACGGAAGGTCGAATTCCCTCCCACTTGTGGATTAGTATTTAATGGGTCCGCCGTACTTTCATCCCAGCTTCGGTTGTTTAATAGAAACTTATATTGATAGTCTCCTTCGGCTAGGGGTGGTAATGTTGCCATGAATACGCCGTTTTCTAGCGTCATTGGGGTAGCAGTTTCTGTTGACCAATTGTTATGGTTCCCAATAACATAGACGGCTGTTTCCCCTTTGCTTACATAGTTAAAGGTAACGCTGTTGTCTTCATGGATGATTGGGCTCGCTGGAGTGGTTTCGGCGTTTGCTCTTGTATACAATCCACTTCCTGAAACTAGCTGAAGTAGAAGAGCAATAACCATCACTACCGAGAACGCCCTCATGTTCTTCCTACTCAAATGCTTCTCCTCCTATTCTGTTTGCGGGTGGTGCTGACTGGCTGTGAATCATGATGTTGTTTGGTGGTAAAGGTGGTACCTTATGTAACCTCTTGTTGCTATGGGGTGCAGGGGGTTTGTGCAATCGATTGCACAAAAGGTGAAAAAAGAGATAATAGTTTAGTTGGCACCCTGTGCAACAAGTTGCGCAAGCGCTTTCATAAACTACTAACCTAATAATATCACCCCCCTAGGGTGTCTGTCACCACAAAAAGACAAAATCGTACAATTTGTCCACGAGCGGTGTCTGTCACCCTTCGTGGACAGTTTTGGTGATTTTGTCCGTCTGGAGTGGACACTCATATACCACTCATTTCTCTTTTGATTCTTTGGCTATTTCTATTGCCTTTTTCAAGAATTCCTCTTCGCTTATTTCTCCGTTTAGCTTAGATCGAACTAGCTTCTCATGTTTCTCTGTAACGTTGAATCCTGAGAGTTTCAGAGATGCCTTAGCATTACTTAATGCCTTTTCAATTGGCTCTTTATTTGACTTTGTCATTAATACCCCTCCTAAATATGGATTTCTTCTGATCTTTCCCCAAATATCAACATTCTTATATTATACAAGAGGACAATCGTACCTTTATAGTGTAGGACATATTACATAATTCTTAAGTTTCATGTAAAATACAATCATTACCACTTACATATAATAGGAGCTACCACCATGAAACATACGATGAACTATACATTATCGGAGCGCTTTGAGGTTGCCTTTAACCAAATCCATGAAGTGTTAAAAAACAAAGTAAGAATAAATGATGATAGATTTGTAGTGTTGCTGGATAGAGGTGCGAAAAGACATCAGTTGATAGCAAACTATCAAAACGATTTAAAACAATATGCAAAGTTAAGAAATGCGATTGTCCATGATAAGCGGGAGTTAGGCTTTTATATTGCTGAACCTCATACGGAGATTGTAGAACATATTGAAATGATTGCTAAAGTGTTCAGCAGGCCAAATTATGCATTATCCATCGCGACTAAAGAAGTGATTTGTTTTGATTACGAAGATAGCTTACAAGAGGTATTCAAGGTCATAAAAGAATATGGATACGCTCAATATCCCATATATAAAAATAAAGAATGTATAGGTTTATTATCCACTGATGATATTGTTAGGTGGATGTCTGAGAATCTTATCAATACGATTGTAGATATTACTGACATTCGAGTATTTGATATTATATCAACCGTAGAAAGCCACCCGATAGAGTTTGTTTCAAAAACACTGGACATCTTTTCAGTAGAAGAAATTTATGAGGGAAAACATAAAAATAAGTTGGATTTAGAAGCGATTATTATTACTGAAAATGGGAGCAATTCTGAAAGGCCGCTAGGAATCATAACTGCTTGGGATCTAATAGAGTTGGACTACCAGGATGAAAATTGAATAGGCTCGTCGTAAAGGCACTTACTGTGATGCAGGTGTCTTTTACGTATTAAGCACTACTGCGGTGTTAATAAGGTGTCTGTCACCCTCCGTGGACAGTTTTGGTGTTTTTGTCCGCGTGTAGCGGACAGCTATTTCCTTACTTATTCTAAGGTGTTTATTTAGAGAGCCTAAAGGAATACATAGTGTTTCTCCGGAGGAATAAATTACAACGAATGGCAAAAATCCCTAGATACACTTTGTTTATTTACCGCTTATGTGTAAGCGATTACAATGTTTCTTACAAGTACTTGTCAGTTTTCACCAACGCCTACATACCTGAATTTCTGAATCTTCAGTTATTTGGTTATCCGGGGACATACGAACATTTGATATTTATTTATCGCATCCAGAAAAACAGAAGAGTTTTCACCTATTAAATATTTTTAGATCGATCTTAGAACGTGAGTTAAAGACGAACATAGGGGGAAAGAGGATGAGTAAATTTAATAGCTTCTTAGAAACAAAAGTAATGCCTGTGGCAGGTAGATTGGCTGCCCAGCGACATCTTGGTGCACTACGAGACGGTATAATTCTAGCCATGCCGTTGATTATTATTGGTTCTCTTTTCTTAATCATTGCTAACTTCCCGATTACCGCATGGACTAACTATCTAGCAGAACATCCTACCATTAAAACTAGCCTCTTATATCCATACCGCGGGACCTTCGAGATCATGGGGCTCGTCGCTACATTTGGGGTCGCATACCGCTTATCTGAAAGCTATAAGCTCGATGCACTGGCTGGGGCGGCCATTTCACTTGCTGCCTACTTTGTTGTATCCCCTTTTACTAGCTATGTAATTGGACAAGATCCTAATACTGGTGCAGACATCTTAGAAAATGCTTATAATACCGGACTTTTTACAAGTAAAGGCTTATTCGTTGGAATGGTCATTGCCATACTATCAACCGAAATTTACCGGAAAATTACTCAAATGAATATTGTCATAAAGTTACCAGATGGAGTACCCCCTGCTGTTTCAAGATCCTTCTCTGCTTTAATACCGGCGTTTGTAGCCGTTGTTGTAGCATGGGGATTACGCTTGCTTGTAGAAAACATCGGCGACTTCGGCAGCATTCACAATGTTGTATCCGTCCTCTTGCAGCAGCCACTAACCAGCCTTGGTACAAGCTTGGTTGGAACGATTATTGTATTTATACTTATTCAAATGTTATGGTGCTTAGGATTACACGGAGCAAACATCGTTAACGCTGTCATTTTACCGGTTTGGTTAACTTTGACACAAGAAAATGCGATGTCACTAGAAGCTGGCGAACCTGTAAAAAATATTGTTACAAACGAGTTTAATGACATTGTCTTTATCGGTGGATCCGGTACTACTCTCTCTTTAGTACTGGCCATGGTATTTTTCGCAAGAAGCCAGCAGATGAAGCAGCTAGGGCGCCTTGGTATTGGACCTGGAATCTTTAATATTAATGAACCAGTTACCTTTGGTATGCCAATCGTTCTGAATCCAATTATGATGATTCCATTTATCTTAGCTCCTGTTGCTGCAGTTATTATGACGTTTGTTTCCATGGATTTAGGATTGGTAGCAAAACCAATCGGTGTCGTAACTCCGTTTACCATGCCTCCTATCCTAAACGGTTATATCATCACAGGCAGTATCTCAGGTGCGATTCTTCAACTGGCTATCATCGTTGTATCATTCTTTATCTACTTCCCATTCTTTAAAATGTGGGACACACAGAAGCTAGCAGAAGAGAAAGGTGCAGCTACGAATACTTCATCTACAGATAACAC
>JAKFCU010000092.1:0-100514 GCA_036676475.1 Brevibacillus sp. | reverse complement strand
TTGTCCTCCAAGTGCAAGGTTTTTTGTAGACTTTCAATCAAATCCTTACACTTATATTCGACAAAAAAGGTCCAAAACCCTTGTGATTACTAGGTTCTTTGTTTATTCAGCAAGCCCTATTTATCGTTTTCAGCTTGAAAGTAAAATTTTATAATCTATTCTTCTCCCCCCAAAAAAAATAGAGCACTTTAAAAAAGTGCCCTACCATTCCATTATGATTTTGCTCCTCTTGGTTTAGCAGGCTCAACATTGACACGAGCCCCTTTGATCCGAGATTGACGGAGAGCCTCGTAAACAAATGGAGCTACCTCTTCCGTCACTTCAAAGAAAGTGAATTTCTCGAAGATATCGATTCTACCGATTGATTTCCCTGAAATACCCACCATCTCGGAGATCTCTTTGATTAAATCCTGTGGCTTCATTTCCACATTCCTGCCTACATTCATAAAGAAACGAACCATTCCTTTGGTCGCGCCTGTTTCCCCAAAGTTATAAACTTCTTCCTCTTCTCCACCTTGCAGAGCTGAAGAGAAGGCGACATGCAGTGCGGCAACCGCTATTTTATCCAATGGATATTGCTCTGCCAGATCTTCTACCATATTGGTAAATAAGGATACATCAACTTTCTCTTCTAATAAGGACACGAGTTGATCTTTCCATTGGATTTGTTGCCTTTCTGCTACTTCTTCCAAGGTAGGAACTGATTTTGGCTTTAATGATGATTTCGTTACCTTTTCAATCGTCAGTAATTGCTTCATTTCTCTCGGTGTAACAAGAGTCAAGGCTATCCCTTTACGGCCAGCACGACCTGTTCTGCCGATACGATGTACATAACTTTCAGGATCTTGCGGAATATCATAGTTGATGACATGAGTCACGTTTCCCACATCAATCCCTCTAGCAGCCACATCCGTTGCCACTAATAGTTCGATAGTCGATTCACGAAACGCGTTCATGACGCGATCTCTTTGGGCTTGACTCAGATCCCCGTGCAATCCATCAGCCATATATCCCCGTTCCTGAAGAGCATCTGTCAATTCATCTACTCCGCGCTTGGTACGGCAAAACACGATTCCAAGCCCAACATCTTCACTATCTAGGATTCGACATAGGCTTTCTAATTTATTTCGTTCAAGTACTTTGTAATAAACTTGGTCAATGAGTGGAACCGTTACTTCTTTACGGTTAATCTGAACAGTCTCCGGAGAGCGCATATATCTTCTTGTCAATTCTTTGATTTCATTTGGCATCGTAGCGGAGAACAAACAGGTTTGTCGGGAATCTGGCGTATGGGATAAAATTTCCTTGATATCCTCAATGAATCCCATGTCCAGCATCTCATCCGCTTCGTCTAGCACGACCATGCTGACATCCTGCAGCTTTAGTGTTTTTCGGCGCAAATGGTCAAGAATTCGACCTGGAGTCCCAATGACAACTTGCACTCCTTGCTTTAAAGTTCTTATTTGATGTCCAATAGATTGACCGCCATAAATAGGCAGCGTTCTTGTGCGTGTATATTTAGATATCTTTCTCAGTTCCCCTGATACTTGAATAGCCAATTCCCGCGTGGGTGTTAAAACGAGAGCTTGAACCTTGGGCTCATTTGTCATCCGTTCAATCAGAGGAATCCCAAACGCAGCGGTCTTTCCCGTTCCCGTCTGGGCTTGGCCTAATACATCTTTGCCTTCCAAAATAAGAGGGATCGCTACACCTTGAATAGGAGAGGGCTCTTCAAATCCCATATCATTTATTGCTCTTTGAACATTCCGGTGCAACTCCAAATCAGAAAATGTAATCATTCGATAACCACCTTAAATTTCCATTAATATAATTTTCATTAAACAATCTAAGTCAGATCCCTTTTAAATACTGCAATAAATAAAACAAACTATACTTTGCTGCTTTTAGCTGTATCCCTTCTCGTGTTCCTGATAGATTCAAACGATAAGAATGAGTTCCTTCCGGTGTAGCCAAACCGATATACACAAGCCCTACTGGCTTATTCTCAGTAGGATCAGGACCAGCTACTCCTGTCACAGATAATGCCACATCCGCATTCAATGCTTCTCTCGCTTGCTTTGCCATTGCTTTCGCACATTCTTCACTAACCGTACCATGTTCTTCTATTAGTGCGGAAGATACATGCAGTAATTGTGATTTGGCTTCTGAAGAATAACTAATAACGCCACCTGAATAGATTTCTGAAGAACCAGAAATTGAGGTTATCATTTGGCTAAGGAGTCCCCCTGTGCAGCTTTCAGCTAACGATAGCTTAAGTGCTCCTTTTTTCAATGTTCGAAACGTTACCCTAGGCAAGGTGTCATCATTATAACCGTAGATGTATTCACCCACCCTAGATCCAATCTCCATTTCGATTTTTTGAATCAATTCATTCGCTTCATCAATATTTCTCGCTTTTGCCGTGATGCGAATTGTGACTTCGCCTTCATTAGCCAGAGGGGCAATAGTTGGATTTGATTGAGCATCAATGAGATCAAGCAGTTTTTCTTCTAATGCAGACTCCCCTATTCCAAAAAAACGGAGAACCTTCGAATGAACTACCTGTTGCTCTGGGAAAAGGGATTGGAGATATGGAATAGCATAGTGATCAAACATCGGAATCAATTCTCTCGGCGGACCCGGCAAGAGAATATAGCGAATACTGGCTGCTTCAACGGCCATTCCAGGGGCCATTCCATGATCATTCGGCAGGACAGTAGATTTGTCGATGACTTGTGCTTGTTTACGATTGTTCTCAGTCATTTCTATTCCACGTTGAGTAAAATAAGCTTCAATTTTCATCATGGCCGGAGCATCTTCTACTAATGCTTTGCCAAGGTGACTTGCTATGGCCTCTTTTGTTAAATCATCCTTTGTAGGCCCAAGCCCACCGGTAAAGATAATGAGATCAGAGCGGCTCTGGGCTGTTTCCAGTATTCCTTTTAAGCGTTGATGGTTATCCCCCACAGCGGTATGATAAAGAACATCAATGCCTATTTCAGCCAACTTTTTAGATATGTATTGGGCATTCGTATTGGCGATCTGGCCAAGTAATAGTTCTGTACCAACTGAGATAATTTCCCCTCTCATATTTCCCGACCCCCATAAATTAACTAAAGTCAATCACATGTTTGTTTTTAATGAAATAATCAATACCTGAAAACAGCGTAATAATAACAGCAACCCATACGGCTATGGTTGAAAAAGGCAACCCGATATAGGAAAACGGGAAATTGTTGATCATTAAAGCGCATACGGCAACAATCTGGACAACTGTTTTTAATTTCCCCCAATTGCTGGCGGCGATAATTTGGCCTTCTGCTACAGCCACTAATCTGAGTCCCGTCACCGCAAATTCACGGCTTATAATGATAATAGCAACCCAAGCATCGAGGCGCTGCATTTCTACTAAAGAAATCAATACAGCAGAAATCAGCAATTTATCCGCTAATGGATCCAAGAATTTCCCAAGATTGGTCACCAGTTTTTTCTTGCGGGCTATATAACCATCCAACCCATCTGTACTGGCTGCCAATATAAAAATGAGCGTAGCAATAATTTCACTATATGTAATCTTAAAGGTACCAATCGTAAGCACACCAAAATCGAATCGTACCAGTAGGAAAAGCATCACTACTGGTACAAGAAAAATTCGTGCCAAGGTAATCTTGTTAGGCAGATTCACCTAGACAACCTCCCCCGACAAATCGTAATCATAGGAGTGTGTGATTTTCACTTTCACCACTTTCCCTAATGGACCTTTATAGCCTGTCACGAACACTTCACCATCGACTTCGAGGGCATCAAATTCAGTCCGTCCTATATAAATATTATTTTTTCCATCATATTTTTCGATGAGCACATTTAATGTTTGCCCCACAAACTGCCCATTACGCTCTGCCGCAATTTCTCGTTGAATTTCCATCAACATATTGGCACGTCTTTCTTTTGTTTCCTGATCTACTTGTTCCTGCAATCGATTTGCCGCCGTTCCTTCTTCCTGGGAATAAGTGAATACGCCTAAGCGATCAAACTTGACTTCTTTTATGAATTCACATAAGCGTTCATAATCTTCCTCAGTTTCTCCAGGGAAACCGACAATAATGGAAGTCCGAATGGCCACTTGTCCCATCCTATCACGAATTTTGCTAACCAACTCACGGATATCCCGTTGACGCCCAGGTCTCCTCATTCTTTTTAAGACCGTATCTTCACTATGTTGCAACGGCATATCAATATAGTTACATACTTTTGGATTATTGGCCATCACATCGATTAACTCATCGGTAAAATAACCAGGATAAGCATAATGGATACGTACCCATTCAATACCTTTTACCTTTGACACTTCAGTAAGCAATTCCGGCAAACGACGTTCTCCATATAGATCAAATCCATAGTTTGTCAGATCCTGCGCAATTAGACTAATCTCCTTAATGCCTTGTGAAGCTAAGTTTTCTGCTTCACTAATAATGGATTCAATGGAACGGGAACGGAACTTCCCTCTTAAAGTAGGAATAATACAGAATGTACACGTGTTATCGCAGCCTTCTGCAATCTTGACATAAGCGGTGTACGTACCTTCTTCTACTTTACGACGGGAAATACTTTCATAGGAAAATACGGGGTTGCCTACATAAACTGGCTTTTCGCCAATGAGGGATTTTTCGATAATGTCCGTAATTTTGTCAAAATCACCAGTACCAACAATTCCATCGATCTCAGGCATTTCCTGCATCAATACCTCTTTGTACCGTTGTGTTAAACAGCCAGCTACAATAAGAGACTTTAAATTTCCGCCTTGCTTCAAATCTGCCATATCCAAAATGGTATTAACAGATTCTTCTTTTGCAGCATCAATAAAGCCACAGGTATTTACAACAACTACCGTTGCTTCCTCAGGATTTTTTACTAATTCATAACCCCTTTTATCAATGAGTTCTGACATAATATCAGAATCGACTAAGTTTTTTTCACATCCTAGGGTGACAACAGCCACTTTTTCCTTGGCGTTCGTTTTCATGGTCATTCGTTTTTGCCTCACTTTTCATCTATAAACTACTATACTTATTCTACACGTCTTTTGCCTTCTACAGTATAATACAACGATAAGGGGCTGTCAAAAACAGAACCCTGTCCAAAGAACAGGGTTCTCACACTCAGAACAAGCGTTATGGTTTTAACAAAATGGATATAATTTGTGATGAACGTTGCATCTTGCTCGTATCCAGGACTTGTCCATTGACTTGAATTTGTACATCTGGTGCAGCCCCGAGGCGGATGGATGCCTCTGCTGCTCCAGGGAAACTCCATTGTTTACTGGTTCCTTTCGTGAGGATCAGCTCATCAACTTTTTCACCGGTTGGCCCGCCCTTTAATAGTCTCATCCAGCAATCTGCCGAAGCCGTCATGGAAATCTGAAGTTCTTTTGCTCCAGCAAGCTCATAACGATAGATATTCCTCTCTTGTTTAACAAAAGTAAGGGTTGCCTTGTTTACCGGTTCAGCAGGTTGAGGACTGGGACTTGGCGCAGGGGTAGTTTGTATAGGTTGCTCAGAAGGAGCTGCTTCTCCTACCGTTCCCTCTTTTACATCAGGAGGTTTAGTGGCAGCAGATGGATTTTCGCCTTGCATGTCTCCGGGAATCGGATTAAATTCAGATACAGCTGCTATGTAAATGACAAACAGGATGAGTACGGCAAATACATAAAGCAGCACTCTGGAAAGCCAACGACCTGTTTGGAGTGGTTGTTGCTGTCTTGTTCTTCTTAAGGGAACCCTCTGTTCTTCCGTGATGGGGGAAGGAAGTTCCGTTTTTACATGTCCGAGTACGGAATCTGGATCAAGCCCCACAACTTCCGCATAACTTTTGACGAAAGCCCTGGCGTAAAAATGTCCAGGAAGAGCATCCAAATTT
Organism: Brevibacillus sp.; assembly: GCA_036676475.1. Lineage (GTDB taxonomy): Bacteria > Bacillota > Bacilli > Aneurinibacillales > RAOX-1 > LC029. The sequence goes on along the minus strand of JAKFCU010000092.1, from coordinate 94,598 downwards.
CCTCCTTCAATCGCTTCTAAATAGCGCTTCTGAATTTTCGTGATTTTTTGGATTTCTTCAATATCATACCCTTTTTTCATCCTGGCTTCTTTTAATATTTCACCTAGTTCAGTCACTATTTCACCTCCTAAAAAACCGTCAAAACTTAAGTCATGTCAAATTCCGAAAAGCTGGAATTAACCACTTCATATGTAATTTCTTCATCAGGATGACTCCGAAGCTCAATAATATAATCAAAATCATCTAATGTATATTCCGTTTCTCTAACAAAAATATCAGGATGTTCAATGACTTTTGTAGCTGGGAAACGAAGAACCTCTCGCATAAGGGAATGATGCTTTTCTGTGGAGCGCATTGTGGAAACTATTCCATCAATAAAAAAGACACTCTCGGATAGCAATTCGTCATTGGCTAACTGGTTTCTGACCGTTTGTCGAAGTAAAGTAGACGAAATAAAGATCCATCTTTTATTCGCAGACACGCTTGCTGCTACCATCGATTCTGTTTTACCAACCCTTGGCATCCCACGAACCCCAACTAATTGATGTCCTTCTTTTTTAAAGACTTCAGCCATAAAATCGACCAGTAGGCCAATTTCATCTCGTGTAAAGCGAAACGTTTTCTTATCCTTCATGTCTCGTTCAATATATCTTCCATGGCGAACGGCCAATGTATCCATAAGGGTAGGGGGGCGCAAAGCGGTGATCGTGATGTTTTCTACCTTTCTTAATATGTTTCCCAGTAATTCAATCTTTTTTTCATCATCTGTTTGTAAAAGCATTCCTCTTCTTCGCACTTCAACCCCACTAATGGTAATAATATTAATGGTCAGCATACCGAGTATGGAGGCAATATCTCCAAGTAATCCAGGTCTATTTTTATGAATTTCGTATTCAAGATACCAATCTTTCTTTTCCATACCTTACTCCCCTTTATTTCCCATACTTAGAACGTAAATTTCTTAAATCACTAGCATTAGCTATTTGCCAAGTATACCATACTTTATTCCATATCATCTTTATTTTAGACATTTTACCCATGATATTTCAATCATTAGTATAGGATGAAAAGGAATAAAAAATAAGCCTCCAAAATAGAGGCCCATGTAAAAGTCTTGCTTTTTTTATCGACGCATTCAACCCTCCCTCAAGGTTCAGCAGGATACCCTGCTCTCTGTTAATATGGGTTGTTTTGCTTTACTTTATCCCTTTATAAATGGAAATAAGTGAGCGGGAGGCTCTTGGAGAAACTTCTAACTTTAAGTATACCATCCCCCATTTGGACTGATGACTTGACCCGTTATATATTCGGCATCTGGTTGAAGCAAATAACAAACAAGCGATGCTATTTCCTCTGGTTTTCCCAGTCGACCCATGGGGATCTCTGAAGCGATCGACTCCAATTCTTCGTGGGCAAACTGTCGATGAAGCAGATCTCCTTCAATAGCTCCGGGAACGACCGCATTTACCGTGATTCCGCTCGGTGCCAGTTCTTTAGCTAAGGCTTTAGTGAAAGCCAATAAGGCACCTTTTGTCATGGAATATAATACCTCACAAGATGCTCCCGTCATCCCCCATATGGATGATATATTAATAATTCTTCCAAATCCTCTTCGTACCATGAACGGCGTGAACTTCTGCGCTAAGAGAAACGGAGCTCTTACATTAATGCGATAGAGCTGTTCAATGTCAGATAGCTTCGTTTCTGCAAATAAACCATAGTGAGTTAGGCCAGCATTATTAATTAAAATTTCCGGCGTTCTCCCTATCTGGCTTATCATGTCTTCCAGGTTCCCAACACTCTCAAGATCAGCCTGAAGGCAAATAGCATAACTCCCTAGCCGCTCACACTCTACCTTTAATTGATCAACTTCTTCTTTTCCCTTTCGATAATGTAAATATAAATGATACCCTTGCTCAGCTAATTTTTTGGAAATAGCCGAACCGATCCCTCCGCTCGCACCCGTAACTAGCGCCCATTTTTCCACTCCCATTTCTCTTCCCCTTTAAGTCTGACCCTTATGAGTCAGCCTCATAGCTCTTAGTCTTGTTGTATCGGTTTTATCATGGATATACTTAATTGTTCATTTTGAATATGATCCCGTAGCCTTTGATTCACGTCTTCTAGTGTCATTTTTTCTAAAGTAGGGACAATATGGAATAGATCAGAACCATTGAATTTATATTTCGTGAAAGAATTTGCGATGAATTCAATCGAGTTTAACGAACGCAGAAAAGAACCAATCTTCTTCTTTCTATTCAGTTCAAAGTCCTCTTGACTAATTCCTTTTTCTTTGGCTAATTCTAATCCCTCCGTTACCAGTTGGACTAGTTTCTCCGGTTGTGGAGTATCTCCTCCCATAACGGAAAAACCATACTGGGCTTCACCGCTGTAATCAGTGCCAAAAGTATCATTTATTAATCCTTGCTCATACAGCCTTTGATACAGATCTGAGCTTTGACCTAACAGAATATCCAGAACCAGCTGGGTCGCTAATTCCCGTTTCAAAAGGTGATCTCCTGTTAACCCTACTGTTTTTTCCTTATATCCAAACATGATCTTAGGCATAGCTACGGACATGTGGCGTATCGATTCTGATTTGGCTACAACAGCCTGCTCCTCCTCAAAGAATCGTTGGATTTCAGCTTGTTGCCCATAATTTTTTTGAGCTTGATTATCTCTAACCAACTCTATAATCTCTTCCGGCTGAACGGCACCCACAACGAAAAGCAGCATATTGCTAGGATGATAAAATGTTTCATAACAGGTATATAACATTTCTTTTGTTATTTCTGTAATCGAAGGAACAGTACCAGCAATATCAATTTTGACAGGATGCTTATGATACATATTTTCAATTAAGCCAAAATAAACCCGCCAATCTGCGTTGTCATCATACATCTTAATTTCCTGTCCAATAATCCCCTTTTCCTTTTCCACATTTTCGTCGGTAAAATAAGGACTTTGCACAAAGTTTAATAATGTAGTTAGGTTTTCCTTTACATGACCGGTACTGGAAAATAAATACGCCGTTCGATCAAAGCTAGTAAAAGCATTAGCTGATGCACCATAATCAGCAAATTTATTAAATACATCACCATCTTCTTCCTCAAACATTTTATGCTCCAAAAAGTGGGCAATCCCATCCGGTACTTTCACTTTATCTTCGCCAGGGATTTGGAAGTGATTGTCAATCGAGCCATACTTCGTTGTAAATGTAGCGTAGGTTTTGCTAAAACCATGCTTCGGCAGGATGTATACATCCAATCCATTTGGCAATTTTTCATAGTAAAGCGTTTCGTTAATTTGCTCGTGACGAACCTGCTTCATTATTTCCCCTCCTTATCCCTTAAAAAATAAACGGTGTCGATTTCAATTTTTTGCGCTATCTTCACAATCTCATCCATGGTCATATGATTGATTTTATGGAGCATTTCCTCTAAGCTACGCTTTTTACCACTTAACCGGCCATTATAGGAGAAATCGATAATGGTCCGCGCATTGTCCTTTGTCTCCAAAAGCTGATTAGTCAACGTGGCTTTTGTTTGGGTAAGTTCCTTCTCACTGATTTCTCCATCTTTCATAAGCTGGATTTGCTGCTTCATAATGTCTACAGCTTGATCAAACTTTTCGATTTCAACCCCTGACATCAGCATCAAAATACCTTTATGGCTTTCTAGCCGGGAAACCGCATAGTAAGCTAAGCTGGCCTTCTCACGGACATTGACAAACAGCTTGGAATGAGGAAAGCCACCCAGGATTCCGTTATACATTAATAAAGCTTCGTAATCTTCATCTTGTAAAGTCGTATTGGTTCTACAGCCAATATTTAATTTCCCTTGGCCAATATCCATCTTTTCAATCACCGTTTCTTCAGTTACGCTTTCTTTTTGTACAGGCGCAAAGGTAAGATCACGAATGGTAGAACGTTGAACAGAAAAATACTTTTCAACTCCCATTTTCACTTCTTGTTTATCTACATCGCCAATAATATAGATATCGATAGGGTTTTGCTCTAATAATTGTTTATAAAATGAATATAGTTTAGTTGGATCAACATCCTCTAATTCCTCCAGCTTCCCATAGGATAGAAGGCGATAAGGCTCATTCTTGCACATTTCTTCGGTCACTCTTTGATTGGCGTAACGAATTTTATCATCTATTAGGCTCGTGATTTTGTTTTTTAAGAGTTCTGCCTCTGATTTCACATAACTCGCAGAAAATCCATTTCCTTCTACCAACGGATTGGTGATTACCTCTCCTAATAATTCAACGCCTTTTAGCAATAGTGGCGTTGAATCGGACAAGTACTTCTCATTCGCTATTTCAATTTGAATTTGAATAATTTGCTTTTCCCCTTTTTTAATTACATCCGTATGAAATACGGCACCAAATAAACTGTCAAGATATTGGCGAAACTGCTGAGTAGAAGGATATTTGGCACACCCCCTCTTTAGGACAAAGGGAATCAAGGCCGTCTGTGTTACCGTACTCTCCTGTAAATCTTGTTCCAATTGAACCATCATAGTGGTTGTCTTGAACTTGTCAGTCTTGGATATATGTAAATTCATCTTATTAATTGAAAAGGTATCAAATAAGAGTTCGCCCAAAGCTGTCCTCTCCTTTATTAAAATATATTATTTCCATTATACGCCACTTTACATCTTAGTTTAACCTAAAACAGAACATTCATGAAAAAAGATTTATATTTAAAACAAAAGAAAAGTCTTGCGTCTAAGCAAGACTTTCTGCTTCTGTATCTATTTGATTGGATTGATTCAACCGATTTTCATCCATTTGGTCAAACCTTCCACAGTTTGGATGCATGCACAGCATCCCTTGTAAATTGTTATCCTTAAATTTAGTGCCCGTTTGACTTCCACAAAAAGGACAAGACCACATCATCTACACCCCTTCAGCTCATTCTTTCCTTATTTTTGAGGTAAAAGGGGGTTTTTATACCTTATATTTGATTGGATCTAACTTATGAAATATGAGGCTCTTTCTTCTTTATCAATACCTCACGGGGTTTACTGCCTTCAAAAGGACCCACTACTTTATTTGCTTCCATCATGTCGATAAGACGTGCTGCTCTTGTGTAGCCTATCCGGAAGCGTCTTTGGAGAAGGGAAGCAGATGCGGTTTGAGCATCAATCACGAGCTTGACGGCATCGTGATATAAATTATCTTCCGGTTGACTCCCTTCGCTCTGCTCAGGTTCAGCAGGTATCATATCTTCATGATACTTTGCCGTCATTTGATTTTTTACATATTCCACTACCGTTTCTACTTCAGAATCAGAAACAAATGCTCCTTGGACACGAATGGGCTTGGAAGCTCCCATCGGAAGATAAAGCATATCCCCTCTGCCCAATAACTTCTCAGCACCTCCCATATCCAGGATGGTGCGAGAATCTGTCATAGAAGATACCCCAAAAGCTATTCGAGATGGGATATTGGCTTTAATCACTCCTGTAATGACATCAACGGATGGACGTTGCGTAGCAATGATGAGGTGAATTCCTGCTGCCCTCGCCATCTGGGCCAAGCGGCATATGGCATCCTCTACATCCCCTGCTGCTACCATCATCAAATCCGCTAACTCGTCTACAATGACCACAATGAAGGGAAGAGGCTGGCCGGTACCCGTCTGTACAACCATCTGATTATAAAGGTCAATATTTCTTGTCCCGCTTTTAGAAAAAAGTTCATACCTCTTTTCCATTTCAACCACGACTTTCTTTAGGGCCATCGAGGCTCGACGAGCGTCGGTAACGACTGGGGCTAAGAGATGAGGGATTCCATTATACATATTTAATTCAACCATCTTGGGATCTATCATCATCAATTTCACTTCATGTGGTTTAGCCTTAAAAAGTAAGCTTGTAATTATTCCGTTGATGCAGACACTCTTCCCGCTTCCCGTTGCCCCGGCGACCAACAAGTGAGGCATTTTAGCTAAGTTAGCGATTATGGGTTCCCCGGAGATATCCCTTCCCAAACCCACATTAAGCTTCCCATCGATATCCTGGTAGGTATTATTCTCCAGTACTTCCCTAAGGGTTACAATAGCAACCTCTGCATTTGGAACTTCAATACCGATAGCGGATTTTCCGGGAATAGGGGCTTCTATCCTAATATCCTTCGCTGCCAAAGCTAACGCAATATCATCAGCCAAATTTACAATTTTACTTACTTTTACCCCCACAGCAGGTTGTACCTCATAACGGGTAACTGTTGGACCCCGATGGATTTGCATAACCCTAGCCTGAACCCCGAAGCTTTCTAAGGTTTGTTCTAATTTTCGGGCATTAGATTGCATATCCCGATATTCTTTTCCCTGCTGTTTCCCTTGTTTGGGCTTTGCCAGTAGAGTTAAGCTAGGGATATCATAATGGAGTGCAGGTTCCTCTACAATAACCCCATTGGAATGAGCACTTATGAACTCAATATCCCTGGGATCCAGTTCCGACTCGGCCTTTTTCTCTATTTCCACGCGGGGAGAAATCGGCTGAAATGTCTCTAAATTTAAGTCTAGTTCTTCTTGTTTATAAACCACTTCGGCAAAGTCATGGATCAATGGTTCGTGAGACTTTTCATCATTACCTGCCTGTGCTGGAAACTGGAGCTCTACCGCTGCGAACTCTCCTTTCATTTTAGCAGCCACTGGTACAATCTCCTGTTCTTGTTCCTCTTTCCCACTTCGATCTGTCATAAGTTGTATGGCATCTTGAAGTTTGTCTAAGACAGATTGCCCCATGGACGATACGACATCTCTGACCTTCGAAAAAAGACTGACATAAGAAAGTTGAAATAAGAGCATGAGTCCAATAAGAAAAGAAAAAACAGCAATAATCATCGTACCTGTTCTGGCAAACAGATAATAATTAATGGCTAACCCAATAGCCCCGATCATTCCACCACCAATGTCAGTTGTGGATATTTGCCCTTTTTCCAATTGGGCTTTTTCCTGTAAAATGGCATCCCAAGAAATCTTCATGATATTCTGATCCGTAAACTTCCCTTGTGCGGAAAGTTGATCAAACAAAAAAATATGATCAAACAATAAGATAGAAAATAACATGATAAACAAACCAATCCAGCGGGGAGAATACAATACAGGCCATTTTCTCCGTATCATAATATAGAGTGCACTGTATATTCCTATAAGGGAAATGATAAAGTCCCACGTTCCTGAGAAAAAGCGAAAAATCCAGGAGAAGGTTTCTCCAAACCATCCAAACTTAGAAAGCGTAATCAAGAAAACAGCCAATAAAATAAGACCATATAATTCATATACAAGGGTATTTTTTATAGAAAATCGGGTTGGAGTTGATTGCTGTTTTTTCTTCTTATCTTTACTCGTTGCCATGAATCTACACACCTCTCTACTAGACACGGAAGGGCAGCCTAGGGGCTGCCCAAATTTACTACATTATACCACATGTTATAGTTGGATAATAGTTCCTTTTAAGATAGACGAGAATCCGGGCGAAAATAGATCTTTTGACCTGGCATGTATCTAGGATTAAGATAATCTTGCGGGTTCGGGCTCAGTAACCTGACAATTCGTGCCTCTGTGGTTTGCGGAACATGCTCGACTACCATTTTGACTCCATCAATCTCTGCTTCTGTGAAATTGTATTCCGTCTCATTCATATCCTTCAAAATGGCTTCCATCGGCATAACCGAGTAGATAATCATGAATACCCCACCCTTCTTAAACAATCAATTTCGCTTATTGAAGTAATGTATTCTCTTTACTCTTCTGAATCAGTTCCTCAAGCTTTTTCATCGCCTGAGCAATACCGCCCACTTCATCCATCAGTCCCAATTCCACTGCTTTTGTTCCCACTACATTCGTCCCTACATCCCGTGTTAACTCCCCCACCTTAAGCATAAGTTCCCGAAATTTATCTTGACTAATCCTGGAGTGATTGACAACAAAATTCACCACTCGATCTTGCATCTTTTCCAGATACTCGAATGACTCGACAACATTAATGACCAAACCTGTCAAACGGACAGGATGAACAATCATGGTAGCTGAAGGTGCAATAAAGGAATAATCCGCAGACACGGCAATGGGTACTCCAATGCTATGTCCCCCCCCCAATACAAGGGATACCTTAGGCTTTGATAAGGAAGAAATCATTTCCGCAATCGCTAATCCAGCTTCCACATCCCCTCCAACCGTATTGAGAATAAGAAGCAACCCTTCTATCTTGGGGTTTTGTTCAATGGCCACTAGTTGCGGAATTAAGTGTTCATATTTCGTTGTTTTATTTTGTGGAGGTAGCTGCATGTGACCTTCAATCTGACCAATGATAGTTAAGCAATGGATGTTGCTTTCTGGGCTTGTCGCAATCGAGGTTTGACCCAACTGTTGTATAGTCTCAACCACTCCTTTTTTCCTTTGATCCTCATTTTCCGGAGGAGGAATGGTTGGACGGTTAGGTGGCAGATTGGGATCCTGATCGGGAATCTGGTCATTTTTAGGTGTCATTAATGGCTTGTTCATCGGGTTTGGGTTATTCATCGAATTGTATTTACTAAATTGATTCCAATCAAACGTCATGGTAGTCCCTCCATCATTGCTTTTGGCGCTATCTCCCATTATTATGATCGTTTATAGATAGATCCATGTAATAACATGAGAGAAAAAAAGAAGAGGCTGACTCAAAGGCTAAGGGTCAAACCCCACATTTACACAATATAGTATGACAGTATTGAAAACGTCACTATATATCGTGTTAGATGTAGGAGTTCAGACCCTTATGAGTCAGCCTCTTCTCAATATCATTTATGCTTCCATAATGATAGGAAGAATCATCGGTCTTCGTTTTGTTTTTTCATATAAGAACCGGCTTAAAGCATCTCGTACACTCGTTTTAAGTGTAGACCATTCATTCACTTTTTCTTCCATGCATCGATTGAGAACTTGGGACACCAGCTTATTCGCTTCATCTAATAATTCTTCGGATTCACGGACATAGACAAATCCTCTTGAGATAATATCTGGACCAGACAGAATTGCTCCCGTTTGTTTGCTTAAAGTAACCACAACCACAAGAATCCCATCTTGTGATAACAACTTACGATCTCTTAGAACAATATTTCCAACATCTCCAACACCTAGTCCATCAATCAATACTTGACCAGCATGAACGCGGCCTCCTAAACGAGCGATTCCCCCATTGATTTCAACCGTATCTCCATTATCCAGCAAGAAGATATTCTCCTGAGCAATCCCGACTTGCTTTGCTAGCTTAGCATGAGAATGCAGCATCCGATATTCCCCATGAATGGGCATGAAATATTTGGGCTTCATGAGATTGAGCATGAGCTTGAGTTCTTCTTGGCTTCCATGTCCAGATACATGAATTCCCGATCCATAAACGACATTCGCGCCTATTCTGTATAGTTGGTCCACGATCCGACCAACATGACGTTCATTGCCTGGAATCGGTGTCGATGCAATAAGGACCGTATCTCCTGGAAGAATATCGACTTTTCGATGCGTGGAACGTGCCATACGAGTTAACGCAGACATGGGCTCCCCTTGGCTCCCTGTAGACAAAATAACAACGCGTTCAACAGGAAGCTTTTGAATCTCGTCTGGTTCCACTATGATTCCTTCTACCGCATGCAAATAACCTAGATTCAAACCAATCTGCACGACATTTTGCATGCTTCGACCAATGACCGTTACTTTACGTCCATAATGCTCGGCAGCATCCAAAACTTGTTGAATACGATGAATATTCGATGCAAAAGTGGATACAACAATACGGCCCTTTGCCTTATGGAATACCCGATTTATCGCTAGTCCAACCTGTCGTTCCGATCCCGTAAATCCAGGTTTATCAGCGTTCGTGCTATCAGACATGAGAAGAAGAACCCCTTGCTCTCCTATTTGGCTCATGGCAGCAAAGTCTGATATTTGATTATCTACAGGGGTTTGATCAAATTTAAAATCACCAGTATGTACAACTCTCCCCTCAGGGGTGTCAATACAGATCCCTAAGGAATCTGGTATGCTATGGTTCGTTCGAAAAAAGGAAACTTTAAAATGTGAAAACGAGACAGTGGATTGATGATCGACAAGTTGTAAGGATACTTCTTTAAGAATTGCAGCTTCCTTAAGCTTCCCTTCCACCAGACCAAGCGTTAATTTGCTTCCATAAACCGGTACGTTCAAGTGCTTCAAAACATAGGATAATCCACCAATATGATCCTCATGTCCGTGGGTAATAAAAATTCCCTTCACCTTATCTCTGTTTTCAAGGAGATAGGTAATGTCAGGAATGACCATATCAATCCCTAACATCTCCTCTTCAGGGAATTTAAGTCCTGCGTCGATAACAAGGATTTCATCGTCGTATTGAACGACATACATATTTTTGCCGATTTCGCCAACGCCGCCCAGGGCGAAAACAGACAAGATCTTGTTGCCTTGTTTTAACAAATCTATACCTCCTACCCTTGACTCCTTATTCAGTTGTAAATAAATCAAAATTTAAACCGGACGAGTCACTTGCAAATATTATACATGAATGCGCATTTATTGAAAAGATCAAACCTTCCTATTTGATCGGTTCAGTTTCTTTATGGTTAAGCTTAATTTATCCGTAGAACCACTCAATTATAATAAGGATGAACGACGTTTTTTCAGATTAAAAGAGGCTGACTCAAAGGCTAAGGGCCAGACCCCACATTCACTCTCCTTATAGAATAAATGCAGGTGGTCAGACCCTTATTAGTCAGCCTCTTTACTTCCCTTCAAATAGGGAATCGATATATCTAGCTTCCTGGTCATTAACGAATACTAAGGGCAGACGAACAGAGCCTACAAAGACCCCTTTCCGTTCGAGTGCATATTTAACTGGAACAGGATTCGCGGTAATAAATAGCCCTTCAAATATAGGCAAATATTTTCGATGGAGCAAGGCCGCTTTCTGAACATCCCCATTAACATAGGAGTCTATCATAGCTTTTAATTCGCCACCAATCACGTGGCTAGCTACACTTACAACCCCATAGCCTCCAACACTTAGGGTTGGCAAGGCTAATTTGTCATCTCCTGAATAGACTTTAAAGCCCTCAGGAGCTTTTTCAACTAAAGCTGCAACAGCAGATAGATCCCCGCTAGCTTCTTTTACACAAGTTATGTTTGGGATTTGGGCTAACCTCAATATCGTATCTACTAACATATTAACAGCAGATCGTCCAGGAATATTATAAAGCATTACCGGCAGTGATGTAGATTCAGCAATGGCTTTGAAATGCTGGTACAACCCTTCTTGCGAAGGCTTGTTATAGTATGGAACCACTAACATAATCCCATCTACACCAACTTCTTCTGCTTTACGGGTCAAGTCAATCGATGCTTTCGTATTGTTACTTCCTGTTCCAGCGATGACTTTCGCTCTTCCCTTTGCCTTTTCGGCCACAAACCGAAACAAAGCGATTTTCTCATCTGAACTAAGTGTAGGGGATTCTCCTGTTGTTCCTCCAACTACAATTGTTTCTGTACCCGTTTGAATAAGGTGATCAACGAGCTTTTCTGCCTTATCAAAGTCAATTTCCAGCTGATCATTAAATGGTGTTACCATGGCAGTCAATAAACGTCCAAAGTCAACCAAGGATGGCTCCTCCTTTATGTCTAGTTTAATATCTTGTGCAGATCAAATTTACGATGCAGAGCCCTTACCGCTTTTATCATATCTACATCCCTCACTAACACCCAGATCGTCGTATGAGAGTCAGCACATTGCAAAATCTGAATATCTTCATCATTAAGAGCTTCGGCAATCTTTGCCATGACACCGGGAACCCCTGCCATCCCTGCCCCGATGATCGACACTTTGGCGCAATGGGGGGTCAAGGTAGGCTCATATCCCATTTGCTGTAACACTAAAACGGCTTTATCAGCCACTTCATCCCGGACTGTATAAGCCACACCTATGGGATTGACGTTAATAAAATCGACACTAATCCCATGTTCAGCCATAGCTTTGAACACGCTTAGCTGTAGATCATATTGCCCGTCCTTCGCAAGCACTTTGATTTGGGTGATATTGGATATATGGGCAATCCCCGTAATCAGTCGCTCTGCACCTTGATGACCTTTCTTTTGAATTTCAGAACGATGGGCTACGAGAGTTCCGATATCCTTGCTGAATGTAGAACGAACACGAATCGGTACGTTTCCTTGCATGGCCATTTCTACCGCCCGGGGATGTATGACTTTCGCCCCTTGATAAGCCATATTGGCAATTTCCGTATACGTTACGGTATCTAATTGCTGTGCATCTTCCACAATTCTTGGATCCGCAGTCATAACGCCACTGACATCAGTAAAAATATCTACTCGCTCTGCCTGTAATGCTACCCCTACAGCGGTTGCCGTTGTATCACTGCCTCCACGACCTAATGTAGTCACTTCCCAACGAGGAGTTCGACCCTGGAAGCCAGTAATCACCACCACTTTATTTAGGGATAATGCTTGCAATATTTGATCTGGTTCTAATTTTTGGATTTGTGCATTTCCAAATTCATCATCCGTGAGAATCCCTGCTTGCCCCCCTGTTAGAACGGTTGCGGAAATGCCTTTGCTATTCAGCATACTGGCTAATGTAGCAGCAGAGATAATTTCTCCACAATGCAAAAGCAAATCCCAATCCCTTTTTTCCAACGTGGATCCATTTTCTTTAATGAGTTGAATCAGCGTATCTGTTGCATAGGGTTGACCCTTCCGTCCCATAGCGGAAACAACGACACAAACGGAATAGCCTTCTTTAATGGCCGAACAAATGTGGCTTATTGCTTCTTCCCTTTCTTCAGCTGAAGAAAGGGAAGAACCGCCAAATTTTTGTACAAGAATTTTCATGCTGTTCATTACTCCCTTGGCAAATATTGCTAGTTAGGGAACGTGCTTAGATAAAAGATTATTGTTTCGATGCGATTAATTTTTCGGCAATTTGCACGGCATTCCAAGCAGCACCTTTTAATAAATTATCACTGACGATCCACAAATGAAGTCCACGCGCTTCAGTGATATCTCTTCGTACACGACCGACAAACACTTCCAATTTCCCAGTAGCCTCTGTGGCAAGCGGATACGCCTGCTCCGCAGGGTTATCAATCAGCACTAATCCTTCAGATTGGGCTAAGAGTTGTTTTACTTCATCTAGGTCAAAGTCTTCCTTGGTTTCAATATATACAGATTCAGAATGTCCGTTCAAGACAGGAACACGCACACAAGTAGCAGCTACCTTAATCTTGTCATCTCCATAAATCTTTTTCGTCTCATTGATCATTTTCATTTCTTCTAGCGTAAAGCCATTATCTTGAAACACATCGATTTGCGGAATGGCATTAAAAGCCATTTGGTGCTTCTTAGGAAGGGATCCAACCGGTAAAATTTCTCCCTTTACTTCTTTTCCTTCTAAGGCTGCTTGCGTTTGATTCCGCAAGTCATCAATAGCAAGGTTCCCTGCACCGGAAACGGCCTGGTAAGTAGAAACGATGATACGGTCAATTCCGTACTTATCTTTGATTGGTTTTAAGGCAGCTACCATTTGAATAGTAGAGCAGTTGGGATTTGCAATAATACCCTTGTTTTCAGATGCCTTTTCCATATTGACTTCAGGAACCACCAACGGGACCTCTGGATCCATACGGTAGGCGTTTGTATTATCAATCACAACTGCCCCGCGAGCGGCTGCTTCCGGTGCCAATTTCTTACTAACGCTGCCCCCAGCGCTAAATAAGGCAAAATCCACACCATCAAAGCTCTCTGGTTTGGCTTCTTCCACAATCACTTCTTGACCCTTAAAGGTTATTTTAGCTCCTGCAGATCTTGCGGAGGAGAGACATTTCAATTTATTCACAGGGAAATTACGCTCCTCAAGCAAACGTAAAATCTGTGTTCCGACTGCGCCTGTTGCTCCAACTACTGCTACATTATAGGTCTTTGTGTTAGGCATTTAATTCTCTCCTTTTCATTTATGCTAATTCATATATTTGAATTTTTCTACGATCACGGGCTGAAGTTGCTTACCTTCTAAAGCCATTTCACAGGTTTCTTTAATCAACTCCATGCGTGCAACCAAGGACTTTGGTTTCTTCTCAGGCGCATCCTGGCCAAATGGAACAAAGTAAATGTCCTTTGCTGCCATCAGCTTGGCAATATTGGCCATATTCAATCCTAATCCATCATTGGTTGAAATGGCTAATACAACAGGACGATGATTCCGCATCGTTGCTTTCGCTGCCATTAATACTGGACTATCCGTTAAGGCATTAGCCAGCTTACTGGTTGAGCCACCTGTCATCGGAGCAATCACCATGACATCCAATGGTCGCTTTGGTCCTAAAGGTTCAGCATCGACAATTGTAGAAATAATTTCATTCCCTGTGATATCACGAAGTTGTTTTAACCAATCTTCCGATTTTCCAAAGTAGGTATCGGTGGAAGCAACAGTATGGGTAATGATGGGGATTACATGCGCCCCTTCATCTACAAGGCTCTTCACATAAGCCATAATCTCAGCTAAGGTACAGTGTGATCCTGTTACACCAAATCCAATTGTTTTTCCGGATAAATTCATGATGATTCCTCCCGATGTGCCATTTGTTCAGAAACAAGCCGAGACAATGTCTTCGCTATAATCTGGCCGGCTGTTTTAGGCGCAACAATTCCAGGCAAACCAGGAGCGAGCAAGGCTTTAATTCCTCTCTTTTCGGCATATCGAAAGTCGGTTCCACCCGGCTTCGAAGCTAAATCAATAATCAGAGCATGCTGAGGCATGCGGGCAATAATTTGTGCGGTTATTATCAATCTCGGTATCGTATTATAGATGATATCTAAGTCATCCACCTGTTCGGAAAGGTCCACTAATTCAAATGGAGATAATCCCATCTCATAAATACGTGCAAGATGCTCAGGTTTTCTAGCACCAACCCTTACATGGGCACCAAGCGCATGGAGAGCACGAGCCATCGACATACCTACACGTCCAAGCCCCAAAACCATGCAAGTGGATCCATGAATGGTAATATCCGTATTTTGAATGGCCAACATAAGAGCCCCTTCGACCGTTGGGATGGAATTATAAATGGCCACATCATCTCGATCAAGTATTTCGACCAATTGGAGATTATGCTTTTGACAGTTATCCTTTAAAAAGGATTTGGCCATTCCCGTATAAATCGTCAATTGGGGATTCATTGATTCAAAATGTTTGGTTGTCAATTGGACCTGTTTAGAGCAAAAAATACTTTCCACATATCCTTCATCATCCGTACCCACGATCGGTAGAATCAAAGAATCCGTTTCCTGCAATACATCGACGGATAACTCCTTTTTCACAGCTCCAGTAAAATTACTTTCCAAGTTATCAAAACCAATGAGGGTTACCGATGCATCCAATTCAATAAACTTCTTAATGACTTCAAGCTGGCGAGCATCTCCTCCGATGAAGGTAGCGTGAATTCCTGTAAGCATAAAGCTGATAACCCCTTTCAAACATTTTACAACATTAAAGTGGGCATTAAAAGCATAAATAACGGAATAATCTATTGAGATTGGTTTGCCTGGAATCTTCCCTACCTTGACATCAAGGGGTTCAACCCCCAATTCTGACAAAATGTAACTTTACCAGAATCGACCCGGAGGGTTTTGGAGTGCCTTGACATCAAGGGGTTCAACCCCTCAAATTCTGATAAAATGTAATTTTATCAGAATTGACCCGGAGGGTTTTGGGGTGCCTTGACATCAAGGGGTTCAACCCCTCAAATTCTGATAAAATGTAATTTTATCAGAATTGACCCAGAGGGTTGATGTCAAGGCACCCCAATGTCAAGGTAGGGAAAGTTGCGTTCTACCCTCATCCTATGTGACCGCCCAGCGATGCGTTACAGCTTTCTAATACCTCGCTCTCCCTCTCTCCTTTAACTCAACAATGATCATATCTGGGCCTATTTTGCGAATGGCGCTCCATGGAATCATTACTTCATTTTTCTTTTTTCCAAAGCCAAGAAAGGATGAGCCTGGCAACAGAATAGAATCAATTTCCCCAGATTCAGGGTCGATTACGAGATCCGATTGTCCCAGAACCCCCATTCTCTCTCCATTGTCCAAATCAATGATTTCCTTCCCACTGAACTCACTGAATCTCATGGTTTGAAGCCCCCTTTTGTTAAGTTACATCTATTACTTTGCAGTGGATAGGATATGCTCCATCCATAAAAAAAAGTACTCCCTATCGGAAGTACTTCTGATTCCATTACTTTTCACCTGTATGTCCAAATCCTCCTGTACCTCTTTCGGTTGCAGGGAGTTCATTGACTAGCTCCCATTCGATGGTTGGGACATATTGAATGACCATCTGGGCGATCCGGTCTCCACGGGTAACGGAGAACACCTCATGTCCATGGTTGATGAGAATAACTCCCACTTCACCACGATAATCTGCATCTATTGTTCCCGGAGAATTTAAACACGTAATTCCTTTTTTAATGGCTAACCCGCTACGCGGCCTTACTTGAGCTTCCATATTCGGTGGCAGCGCTATGGCAAAACCGGTTGGGATCAGTAATCTGTCTCCAGGCGCCAACTGGGCGGTCTCTTGAACCGCGGCATATAGGTCAAATCCAGCGGCACATTCAGACATTTGGGACGGGAGCGGAATATCTTCATTCCCTGTTGTTTTGATAATCTGGATCTTGGTCTTTGGCTGCAATTAGATTCACCTCTATGATTTCATGACTAAATCGTTTGGATTAAAGCAGGCAGGCAGCTCTTCAAATGGACTTACTAAAGCAATGGACATCGGGTGATTGAATATGTTGAAAATGGTATCCTGAACA
This sequence comes from Brevibacillus sp., assembly GCA_036676475.1. GTDB lineage: Bacteria > Bacillota > Bacilli > Aneurinibacillales > RAOX-1 > LC029. The sequence continues at coordinate 77,723 of JAKFCU010000092.1, read as the reverse complement.
TGCTCTAATGTCACACTGTCAACTCTTTCAAGAATTTCATCCAAACCGAGATGCTTTCCTAATAATAGTTCATTTTTGCCTAATCGGCTCATACGGCTGTTGGTGCTCTCCAAACTAAGCATTAGACTGCCTTTCAGTTGTTCTTTTCCCTTTCGAAGCTCGTCAGCCAACATCCCTTCTGCTTTTAGCTTCTGCAAGGTTTCCGTAATTACCTTATACACTTCTTCTAACTGATTAGGTGCTGTTCCTGCATAAACGGTAAACATCCCGTGATCCCGAAACGAAGAGTGGTAGGAAAAGACCGAATAAGCGAGTCCCCGTTCCTCCCGTACTTCCTGGAACAATCTCGAGCTCATGCTTCCGCCTAAGATATTATTCATCAGAATCAACGCATAGATATCCTTATTGCCAATTTCTAATCCTGGAAAAGCTAAGCAAAGATGCGCTTGTTCTGTTTCCTTCTTTTTTAATTTAATCCCTGCTTGAAAAATAGGATGATCAACCTTCATTTCAGCTTCTTGGCGAGTAAACCGGGAAAATTTTTCCTTAATAGAAGAAAGAAGCTCATCATTTACATTTCCGGCTACTGTGATAACAACATTGGCAGGGGTGTAGCGGTGATCAATATATTGAAGAATTTTTTCCTGATTGATATGATTTAGAACATCCTCTGTACCCAAAATGCTATAGCCTAGAGAATGATGCTGAAAACTGGCCTTGGAGATCAAATCATGGACCAAATCATCAGGTGTATCATCATACATTTTAATCTCTTCAATAACTACCTTGCGCTCTTTCTTGATCTCTTCTTCATCGAAGACAGAGTGAAAAAACATATCCCCCAATATATCCAAAGCCATTGGTGCATGATTGTCTAACACTCTTGCATAATAACAAGTATATTCTTTTGAAGTAAAGGCATTCACATGCCCACCAATTTGATCAAAGGATTCGGCTATCTCTTTCGCTGATCGGGTTTTGGTTCCTTTAAAAAGCATATGTTCGATAAAATGAGAGATCCCATTATTATTGACCTCTTCATGGCGAGAACCGGTACCAACCCATATTCCTAAAGCGACAGATCGAACTGTCGGGATTTTTTCAATAATCACACGTACCCCATTTTCTAGGGTGTATTTTTCGATCACGAATGAAGCCTCCTTATATGTGCTAAACATCTGAAGTCCAGTACTAACCAACGTAAATGGGGACTAATTTCTGTCAATCAGTATCACTACTATAGCAGAATTACCTAGCCTACTCAATAGGATCAACACGTTTTGTCGATAGCAGCTCACTTACTGTTCCCACTTTTAAGCCTTTCGTACGTGCGGCTTCCAACATAGAAGATAATGCCTTAGCTGAAGATTCGGTAGGATGCATGAGAATCAGACTTCCATTTGTCAGATGAGGATTAATTCGATTGATAATGGTTGTCGGAGCAGGTTTTTTCCAATCTACCGTATCTAATGTCCATAATATGGTATACATACCTTCTTGTGCAGCCATCTGAATCACGCGCTCATCATAAGATCCAGAGGGGGGAGCAAACAAAGTCGGTTTTATATCTAATTCTCTCTGTATGACCTCATTGGTTTTCGTTAGCTCTAAGCGAATGCGATTCATTGAAATTTTTTTCATATCGGGATGGGAATAGGCATGATTTCCAATCTCATGTCCTGATTTCACTATTTTTCGAGCTTCTTCAGGGTACTTGCTTACCCAAGAACCATCAAGAAAAAAGGTCGATTTGACTTTATACTTTTCTAATATTTTTAGGATTTCTGTTAAGTATTCGTTTCCCCAAGCGACATTAATCATAAAGGAAACCATTGATTTATTTGAATTTCCTCGATAAATAGGGCTTGGTTTTAAATCAGAAAGTCCTACTTCCGGTTCACGTTCCTCAAACACGATCTCCTTTTTATCCCATTTCCCTTTTTGGTTTAAATTTTCCAAGGATTTTTTAAGATTAATCTCTAAACCATTATACCCCGGAATCGCTTTCCAAACAGGATCAATACGGGCATTGATTGGCTTAAACTCATGCTTTGCCTTTAGCTCCTCTAATGGCTTCGTCCAATCCCCCTGATCTACCGGAGCAGTTACAGGTTGTCCTTTAACACTAGAAATATAGAGATCTATCGCTGGAGAATCGATAACATATAAAAAGAGCACTAGAAAAAGCCCACCCACAAGGTACCGTGACTGTGCTTTTCTTTCCTTCATGAAACCACCTCCACCCTATCTGTCCAAATTGTTCAATGGTACAAGATATGATAGAGATACGTTACATATGTACGACATAGATCAAAAAAGAAAAAAGCTTCTTTATCGAAGCCTTTTTTCTGAAATATTATTGTTGAATGGAGATCTATGTTGCCGAATTCTCTTGTTCCTTTTCCTTAGCTTCCTTCAGTAAGACTTTACGGGAGAGATTGATTCTTCCTTGGTTATCAATTTCCACAACTTTAACCATAATTTGGTCACCAATAGCTACCACATCTTCTACCTTTCCAACACGTTCCTCGGAAAGCTGTGAAATATGAACTAGCCCTTCTTTCCCGTTAAATACTTCAACGAAAGCACCAAATTTCTCAATTCGCTTTACCGTTCCTAAATAGGTTTGTCCAATTGCAACTTCTCGAACGATATCTTCGATAATTTGTTTCGCTTTTTGATTCATCGGCTCATCCACGGAAGCAATAAAAATCCGTCCATCTTGTTCAATATCGATTTTAACGCCTGTTTCCTCGATAATCTTGTTGATGATCTTACCACCGGCTCCAATCACATCGCGAATTTTATCAGGATGAATTTTCATTGTTAAGATCTTAGGTGCAAAAGGTGATAGACTTCCCCTTGGAGTTGTGATGGCTTCTTCCATACGATCTAAAATATGCATGCGGCCTTCGCGTGCTTGCTGAAGGGCTTGCTGAAGGATTTGACGATCTATCCCTTCAATTTTAATATCCATTTGTAGAGCCGTTACACCAACACGTGTTCCTGCTACTTTAAAATCCATGTCACCAAGATGATCTTCCATCCCCTGAATATCTGATAGCACCGATACATGCTCACCAGATTTAACTAAGCCCATGGCTATACCGGCAACAGGAGCTTTAATAGGTACGCCTGCATCCATCATGGCTAGCGTACTTGCGCATATACTCGCTTGAGATGTAGAACCATTGGATTCCAACACTTCCGAAACGAGTCGAATCGTGTAAGGAAAGACTTCCTCGGAAGGAATGACAGGTTCTAGTGCTCTTTCCCCAAGTGCACCATGACCGATTTCCCGACGGCCAGGAGGACGAAGCGGTCTAGCCTCTCCTACACTGAAAGGAGGGAAATTATAATGGTGCATAAACCTTTTGGTTTCTTCAATCCCTAATCCATCTAAGATTTGAACATCGCCTAAGGCACCTAAGGTACAAATACTTAATGCCTGAGTTTGACCGCGAGTAAATAATCCGGATCCATGTGTCCTTGATAGTAAATTCACTTCAGATGAAATAGGACGGATTTCCTGAATGGCACGTCCATCAGGTCGAATCTTATCATGCGTAATTAATCGGCGGACCTCATCTTTTACAATCGTATAAAGTACTTCTGAGATGGCTTTTTCTTGTTCAGGGAAAATTTCAGCAAAATGTTCCTTCGTTTCCTCTTTAATCGCATCAATCGCTTCGGATCGTGCTTGTTTTTCCTCGATCCGTACAGCTTCCACTAAACGATTCATGGCATACTCACGTACCATGCTATCAATTTCGGCATCTACGGAATGAAGAACCACTTCCATCTTCTCTTTACCGACTTTTGCTTGGACCGTTTCTATAAATTCAACAATAGAACGGATATGGTCATGTCCAAACATAATGGCTGCCAGCATTACTTCCTCAGGAACTTCCTGTGCCCCTGCTTCCACCATATTAATGGCGTCCTTGGTACCAGCCACGACCAGATGGATATCACTTTCTGTCATTTGCTTAATGGTTGGATTCAACACAAATTCTCCATTGATTCTTCCCACAATCACTCCGCCAATGGGTCCATTGAACGGAACATCAGAGATGGATAAGGCAATGGAAGTTCCAATCATAGCCGCCACTTCAGAAGAGCAATCCTGATCGACCGACATTACAATATTGACCACTTGTACCTCATTGCGAAATCCCTCAGGGAAAAGCGGTCGAATCGGACGGTCGATTAAACGACTGGCTAAAATAGCCTTTTCACTTGGTCTTCCTTCTCTTTTAATGAAGCCCCCCGGTATTTTACCTACGGCATACAGACGTTCCTCATAATTTACCGTTAGCGGGAAAAAGTCCAAGTGGGAAGGCGTATTTGAAGCTGTTACAGTAGAAAGAACCGCTGTCTCACCATAACGAACCAATACGGCTGCATTCGCTTGCTTAGCCATCTTTCCATATTCTACTGTAAGGGTGCGCCCACCGAGTTCATAAGTAAAAATTTCCATTTATGTATTGCCTCCTTTCTTCCTTGACAAATATAAATAAATACACAAGATATCTAACATTTCTTTTATTATACTATTATTTCCTGCTTTGCAAAAAATAAAAGAGAAAATCATTGGATATACTTAGATTTTTCCCTTTGTTTTCCACTAAATATGTAACAGAAAAAAGCGGGGATATCCCCGCTTCATTCTATCGACGTAGGCCAAGCTTATTGATTAGATTACGATAACGAGTAATATCGTTATTTTTCAAGTAATTCAATAGGTTACGGCGTTGCCCTACCATCTTTAAAAGACCACGACGAGAATGGTGATCTTTCTTGTGCTCACGTAAATGACCGTTTAGGTAGTTAATCTTTTCCGTAAGGATAGCCACTTGTACTTCAGGAGAACCTGTATCAGATTCATGTACACGGTATTCTTCGATTAACTGCTGCTTGCGTTCTTGAGTTAATGCCATCTTTATTTACCTCCATTATTTTAGATCCCCAATAGCCTAGATTCATCGTCGGAGACTTCGATCATCCAAGCTACGGTTTATTTGCCAATCACAGTAATGACCAGTCGTCCTTGAGCAATGTCCTTAACCACCATATCGAATACCCTGCCGTTCACCGATAGAAACCCGCGAAATCGTGTAGCAATAGGCACCGTTCCAGGAATAGATCTAGCTTGATAGATAATATCCTGAAGTGTAATGCCGCTTTGACGGTTTTCACGGATTCTCTGCTTTACATGCGATGTTATAATCACATGCATATTCTAGGGATAAGGAATTTCTTCCTCTACCTCAGGAAGCAGTTGCTCAAGATACATGGAGAATAATGAATCTTGAAAGGCAATCCGGTTCGCATCGCTCAAGCCGTTCTTACGATAGATTTTGGACATTTCTTTATGCAGCTTTTTAAATTCATCACTGCAACAGATACTGGCCACATCTTGGCAAAATTTACTGATTTGCCGATCGTTTGGTTCGGCCTTCGGGAATTTCACACCAACCTCTCCCTTCTTTAGCTAAAAGCAATTCGAAAGATCATTAAGAGGAGTGTCTAAAGCATAAAGCTTTTATGAAATTACCACGAACAGTATAACATAGATGAGGTGGACGAGTAAATGTTTATCATTATTTAATAAAAAGAATATGTTTGTTTTCTTTCTAATATTCCCAGTCCACTACTCTTTGTTGTAATTCAGCTTACTTTTTGCAACTTGAACATCTTGCTGAATTTGTCGGACAAGCTGTTCTACTCCAGCAAACTTTTGCTCCTCGCGAATAAAGAAAAGAAACTCTACCTTAATTTCCCTATCATACAGGTTGTCATCAAAATCAAAAATGTATACCTCAAGACTTTTTTCCTTTTTCTCTTGTTCAAAGGTCGGTTTTATTCCAATATTCATCACGCCATAAAAAGAACTTCCCTCTATATTTATACGGACGGCATAGACACCCGTACGAGGTATGAGATACGCTGCTTGTAGTCCCATATTTGCGGTCGGGAATCCGATGGTCCTACCACGCTTTTCGCCATGAATAACCTTCCCTTTGATTTGATAAGGGTGTCCCAGGAACTCATTTGCCTCTTTGATTTTTCCGCCATAAAGATACTCCCGAATAACAGTGCTGCTGATCTTTTCACCTAATCTTGTAATCGGTGATATCACATCGAGTCCATACCGATTTTGACTTAATTCCTGTAATGTAAAGGCCGTTCCTTTTCCTCGATAGCCAAACGTATAATCAAATCCAACTACAATATGCCTAGCTTGAAGTGGAACAAGAATTTCATGAATGAAATCTTGAGGATAGATGGATGAAAATGGGATGTCAAAACTAACCACATAAGCAATTTCTACATTCATTCGTTCTAGCATTTCTAATTTTTCTTCTAAAGGGGTTAAATAATGAGAATACCCGCTTTGTCCTAACACCTCTCGCGGATGCGGATGAAAGGTCATTACCGCACTTTTCAATCCCTTATTTTTTGACAAATCTATTGCTTTTTGAATGACCCGGCGATGTCCTTGATGTACACCATCAAAATACCCAATCGCCAAAGCACAAGGTTCATATGGTTGCTGTACCAACGGATACTGAATATGTTGAACAATCATGTCCGATTCCCCTTCCGAGCCCAACCCTCTTGTATCGAAGATTATTCATGGAAAATTTTTTCCGGCTTTCCCCACTCAATTCCATTTATGTAAAACGATCGATAAAGTCCTAAAAATTGTTGATTTGACGAATATACTCTTATTAATTGCCCTTCCATTGTAGCCAGTTCCAGTTTCATCTTTTTTCCATTTAGGACGTGAGGTATACTTTCCTCATCGACTGTCCAACTAGGAAACTGAAGAAGGGCCCAGTCCATCGGCTTAACTAATTGGGCTACTTGACTTTCTTTAACTGCTTCTTCTATTTGTTCAAAGGTAAAGCAGTCTTTCAATTTAAATGGTCCCGTCTCCGTTCTTTGCAACAGCTTCATGTGCGCGGGATAGCCTAGCTTTTTCCCTATATCCACACAAAGAGTACGAATATACGTCCCCTTCGAACATTTCACCCGAAACGTAATTTCGGGAAAGTCCTGTTTTAAAGACATCGACAAAGTTTCGATTTCATAAATCTGTACTTCTCGAGCCTTCCGTTCGACTTCTTTCCCAAGTCTTGCCAGTTGATGCAGACGAACCCCATTAACCTTGACAGCAGAATACATGGGAGGAATCTGTTCAATCTTTCCCATAAAGGAATTCAGTGTTTCTTCAATTTTCAATTCACTTAAATTAGGCTCAACTTGTTTCTCTTCTATCATTTCGCCATCTGCATCTTCCGTGGTTGTCGAACGACCGATGACGATGGTTCCCACATATTCTTTAGGTAGATCTTGAAGGTATTCCACAACTCTTGTGGCCTGTCCAATACATAAAGGTAGGACACCCGTCACCGAAGGGTCCAGTGTTCCGGTGTGTCCTATTCTCTTCATCTGTAATAGTCTCCGCAGCTTATTTACACAATCATGGGAGGTAAAGCCTGGAGGCTTTAATAATGGTATAATCCCTTTTAATTCAGACATAAATTAGGTTTACCCCCAAACTTGATTCAACTTTTCCAATATGATATGTTGGGCTTTGTCCAAACCATCCTTGATCGTACATCCTGCTGCCCGGGCATGACCTCCGCCACCTAGTTCCTTAGCAATGGCCGATACATTGATTTCCTTTTTAGAACGAAGACTCGCTTTGACTGTATGAGAATCCATTTGTTTAAAGAGAACCCCCACCTCTACCCCTTCAATATTTCGGGCATAGTTGACCATCCCCTCCATATCTTCAGAAGTAGCTTGACTTTGCTCCATGGCCTCTAAAGTAATAGATAAAAAAGCAACTTGATTATCTTTGTACATTGTTAAAGATGGAAGGACCAATTGTAAAAGGCGAAGATAGGATTGACTGATGGTTTCAAGGCATCTTTCTGCCACATCTGCAGGCCTCACCCCGTGCTTCAGAAGGACAGCAATTTTTTCCATGACTTCTGCGTTCGTGTTTGAATAACGGAATCCACCTGTATCTGTCAGGATTCCCATGTAAAGAGCAGTCGCTAATTCATTGGTAAAGGTAATGTTCATCTCCAGGGCTAAGTCAAAAAGAATTTCAGCCGTTGCACAGGCATCTACTCGAACCAAATTTACGGTTCCAAATTGATCATTTGTTGGATGATGATCAATGTTCAACAGTTGCACATCATCAGCAAAGAAACGGCAAGCATCCCCTACCCGGGGAAAATCTCCGCAATCGACTGCAATAACATGCTGATATTTTTTGCTCAGAGTTTGTTCTGATAGGTCCATTACCTTTTCGCTTAATGGGATAAAAAGAAACTTTTCCGGAGTTTTTCCTTCATTCGCTAATATAAAATTCTTTCCTAGCGCTTGAAGGATATGACCCATTGCCAACAAGGATCCCGTTGCATCCCCGTCTGGACTTACATGATTGACAATAAGAAAATGGTCGTTTTCTTGAAGAAAACGACTTGCAGCAAGTAAATCCTCTCTATAGCTCATGATCGTTATCCTTTTTGATAACATTTAATAAATTTTCAATTTTGCTTCCATACTCAATCGATTCATCAATCTTAAAAATTAAATCAGGAGTATGTCGCAGCTTCATTCGCTTACCCACTTCTGAGCGGATAAACCCCTTGGCATTTTGTAAAGCTTTTAGGGAATTATCCTTTTGCTCATCGTTGCCCATCACACTGATGAAGATCTTGGCCTGTTGTAGATCTCCAGTTACTTCAACCCCTGTGATTGTAAGAAATCCAATCCGGGGATCTTTGATTTCCCTTTGAACGATTTGGCTTAATTCCTTCTTCATTTGTTCGCCTACACGGCTAACTCTCACTTTGCTCATAACCTCACCTCAAACGGTAATGATCTGCTGCTAAACGTATGAGCAGCAGATCCAATTTCTTGCCTTAGTATTTAGTCTTTAGAATAAAATTACTCCTATTACACAGAGTTTAGGCTGTGATTTCTTCCATAATAAAGGCTTCAATGATATCGCCTTCTTTTATATCATTATATTTTTCAATGGTAATTCCACACTCATAACCTTGAGCCACTTCTTTTGCATCATCTTTAAATCGCTTCAAGGTATCAATTTTCCCTTCGAAAATAACAATAGCATCGCGAATGATCCGAACGCCCGAATCCCGGGTAATTTTACCATCGATCACATAACATCCAGCAATATTACCCACTTTGGAAACTTTAAAGACAGCACGAACCTCTGCCTGGCCAATCGTTTTTTCTTGGAAACTCGGATCGAGCATTCCCTTCATAGCTGCTTCAATTTCTTCCATTACCTTATAGATAATCCGATGAAGTCGAATATCCACTTTTTGCTGTTCCGCAACAGACTTTGCATTTACATCAGGACGTACATTAAAGCCAATAATAATAGCATTAGATGCATTGGCTAAAATAACATCTGATTCTGTAATGGCTCCAGCACCTGAATGGATAATTTTTACTCTTACCCCTTCAACATCAATCTTTTCCAAAGAACCACGGAGTGCTTCAACAGATCCTTGAACGTCAGCCTTAATAATCACACCGACTTCTTTTACTTCGCCTTCTTTAATCTGATTGAATAAGTCATCCAAGGAAACACGTGCAGAGGCCTTGAGTTCGCTCTCACGGCGGATGGAAGCACGCTTCTCTCCTATAGATCTTGCCTTCTTTTCATCTTCAAAGACCATAAATTGATCTCCAGCTTGAGGCACATCGTTTAATCCAGTAATTTCCACCGGGGTCGATGGACCTGCTTCTTTAATTCGTCGTCCTTTGTCGTTGACCATAGCTCTGATACGCCCAAATGCACTACCAACAACAATGGGATCTCCAATGGATAAGGTTCCATGCTGAACAAGAATGGTAGCAACTGGACCTCGTCCTCGATCTAATTCCGCTTCAATGACGCTTCCTCTTGCCCGCTTATTCGGATTGGCCTTATACTCCTGCACTTCCGCTACAAGCAAGATCATTTCTAGCAGTTCATCTAGCCCTTCCTTATTCTTGGCAGACATCTGAACAAAGATGGTGTCGCCTCCCCATGCCTCTGAAACTAGACCATGCTCTGTTAATTCCTGCATAACCCGATCAGGATTGGCACCTGGTTTATCCATCTTATTCACAGCTACAATAATAGGTACATTCGCTGCTTTCGCATGATTAATTGCTTCGATTGTCTGGGGCATAACCCCATCATCTGCTGCCACAACTAAAATAGTAATATCTGTTACCTTCGCCCCGCGTGCACGCATGGTCGTAAACGCAGCGTGTCCTGGAGTATCCAGGAAGGTAATTTTCTTCTCGTTAATTTCTACTTGGTAGGCACCGATATGCTGAGTAATCCCCCCTGCTTCAGAAGACACTACACTAGATTCCCGGATAGCATCCAGTAAAGTCGTTTTCCCGTGGTCAACGTGACCCATAATCGTTACGACAGGTGGACGCTCTTGAAGTTCAGCTGGATCATCTACTTCCTCAATCGTTTCAAACTCTAATTCGTTTAGCAAAATCTTTTCTTCAACTTCTACTCCATACTCTGTTGCAATCAGGGTAATCGTATCCGGTTCAAGCTCCTGGTTGATATTAGCCATAACCCCAAGGAATAGAAGCTTCTTGATAATTTCTGAAGATTCACGATTGAGCTTCTTAGCCAATTCACCAACAGTCAAGCTTTCTGTAAAGACAATTTTATCAGGCAAAGGCTTAATGACCTTAGGCTGAGGTATCACCGGCTTTTTATTTTTCATTTTGTTTGAAAAATTATTGGAATTTTTGTTGTCATCAAAACGTTTTCCATTGCCTTTCGATTTTACATTTGTCTTGCCGCGGGATGCATAGTTTTCTCCCGTTGTACCTTGACCCGCTTTTGGTTGTGCTGTATTGTTTTTTTCCACTAAATTCCCTCTCTTTTCCTTCTCACCATGTACAGGCTTGTTGTTTTGACCTTGATGATTTGTCGGTTTTATCTGTTTATTATCCTGAGGACGAGTCTGGGCTGAACGGTCCCCGACCTTCGGACGATCAGGCCGGTTTCCTCCCCCTCTGGGTTGCTGGTAACTTGGCTTTCCTGTGGCTGCCCCACTTTGTGCCCCAGTCGCCTTAGGATGAACCTCTTGTTGATTAGGCTGACGAGAGTTTTCTCCATTAGCCTTTAAGTTTTTCAAATGACTTTCGACCTTTTGTATCATATCATCTTCTAGTGTACTCATATGATTGGCGACTTCAACATTCACCTTTTTTAAGGCATTGATCAGTTCCTTGCTAGAAATATTCAACTTTTTCGCGTATTCATAGACCCTGATTTTACTCATACGTTACCCCCTTCTTCGTTTTCCATATGCTTCATCAGTTCACGGGCAAATCCATGATCTTTTACACCGACGACAACCCTCTGTTCCTTACCAATGTAATGCCCCAAGCGATACCTGTCCGCATAAAAACGCAAAGGGATGTCATAGCTATTGCACTTATCCTGTACTTTTTTCCTTGTATTAGCAGATGCATCTTCTGCTAATATCACCAACTGAACCTGTTTACCCTGGATTGCTTTAACCACGAGCTCTTCGCCAGTTATAAGTTTTCCCGCTTTACTGGCTAAGCCCAAAAATTGTTCGACTTTACTCACTGGCACTCATCTCAATCCATTCTATTTCTAAGCGTTCATATACTTCAGTTGAAATTCCTGTTTCTAAAGACCGATCTAGCGCCTTTCTCTTTTTGGCAAGAGTGAAACAGTCTCTTTTTCGGCAAATATAGGCCCCTCTACCGGCCAATTTCCCAGTAGAGTCTATACTTACCACTCCTTCCGGACTCCGAACAATACGAATTAATTCTTTTTTGGGGATCATCTCTTGGCATGCTACGCATTTGCGCATCGGAATTTTCTTCCGCTTCATCCGGCAGTCTCCCCTTTCTATTCAGTTTGGCGCTGTTCCTTTTGTCGTTCTTCAGCTTCTAGTATATCATAGGCATTTTCAGGAATTTCATAACCATCTTTAACGGCTTGCGATTCGCTCTTGATATCAATTTTCCAACTTGTCAGTTTGGCAGCCAAGCGAGCATTTTGGCCTCGTTTACCGATGGCTAATGATAATTGATAATCAGGCACAATGACGCGTGTCATCTTTTCATCTTCTGAGACATCAACGGTCAGTACTTTAGATGGACTCAAGGAGTTAGCCACATACACTTTAGGATCATCCGACCAACGAACGATATCGATTTTTTCACCTCTAAGTTCGCTGACGATGGTCTGAACCCGAACTCCTTTTGGGCCCACACACGCTCCTACAGGGTCTACATTCGGATCAATGGAATGGACAGCAATCTTGGATCGATCTCCTGCTTCACGTGCCACTGACTTGATTTCAACCACACCGTCGTAAATTTCAGGTACCTCTAATTCGAAGAGACGTTTTAAAAGACCAGGATGCGTTCGGGAAACAAAGATTTGTGGGCCTTTTGTTGTTTTCTCCACCTTTGTTATGTATGCCTTAATGCGATCCCCTTGAACAAAATTTTCTCCTGGCATCTTCTCATTCAAGGGCATGATGGCTTCTACTTTGCCTAAATCTATGTAGAAATTACGCGCATCTTGTCGCTGTACAATACCAGTAATGATATCTTCTTCACGGTCAATAAATTCACTGAAAATAATGCCTCTTTCTGCTTCACGAATACGTTGGGTAACTACCTGCTTTGCTGTTTGGGCGGCAATCCTTCCAAAATCACGAGGTGTGACCTCAATTTCTACGATGTCGTCAATCTGGTAATTCGGATCGATCTCTTGAGCAGCATCTAACGAAATTTCCAGGCGAGAGTCCATTACTTCTTCCACTACCGTTTTTCGGGCAAAAACTTTTACAGCCCCAGACTCCCTATTCACATCTACACGTACATTTTGTGCCGAATTGAAATTTCTTTTATAGCCAGAAATGAGAGCCGCTTCAATGGCTTCAATCAAAATTTCTTTAGCAATTCCTTTTTCTTTCTCTATATCATTCAGCGCCTCAATAAAGTCTGAATTCACCTTTTCCATTCCTCCTTCTATTGCATCCGTTCTACGTCGAATAAACTCCTTGCTCGGAAGCGATCGTTGTGTCCCGAAGATCCTCGGGACCTCCTTCTATTGCTTCCGGGCTAAAAAACAACAGATAATCGGGCATTTGCCACCTTATCATATGGTATCTGATATGACTTGTTTTCCTCTTGTATGGTGAGAACTCCACCATCAAATTCAGCCAAGATTCCTTCAAATATCTTTACATCTTCTATTGCCTCATAAGTTTTAACATGAACTCGTTTACCGATCGCCCACTGGATATCCTTTTCCTTTTTCAACGTCCGTTCAATACCCGGTGAGGATACTTCAAGAAAATAGGCATCTTGTATAGGATCAAGCTCATCTAATCGCTTGCTCAATTTCTCGCTAACGGATCCGCAATCATCAATATCGATGCCACCTTCTTTATCGATAAAGACACGGAGGAACCAATTGCTTCCTTCTTTTTGGTATTCTATATCAACGAGTTCAACATTCATTCCCTCGAGGATGGGTGCTACAAGCTCTTCCACAATAGCGGTCACATTTTTACCCATCGAAATCCTCCCTCTGCTGGCTTCCGCTCGACGTCGAATGGACATCTTGTTCGGAAGCGATTGTTGTGTCCCGAAGGCCCCCACGGGGCCTCCAATATGTAAAAGCTTGACAAAATAAAACGAAAGAGTGGGTTTCCCCACTCTTAAATCACCGTGTATCCTCAGTATTTCCAAAAGAATTATACCATAATCCTAAAATACTAGCAATAACAAGGAGTAGACCTTCCTATTATTTCCTATTAAAATAGGGATAGTTGGTTTGTTTCCGGCAACCCTTTAAAGCAGCCTTGCTCTTGTAAATATTCAAGAACCGTCTTTGATACCTTAGAACGTTGCTGAAGATCTTCAATGGATAAAAATTCCCCTGCTTCTCTTGAATCGGCAATATTAATCGCTGCATTGGTCCCTACACCAGGCAGTGAGTTAAACGGAGGGATAAGCCCTTCCCCATCGACAAGAAACTGAGTAGCATGTGAACGGTAAAGATCGATATTCTTAAAATGAAATCCTCGTTCACACATTTCCAGTGCCAATTCCAATACGGTTAGAAGATTCTTCTCCTTAGGTGGTGCATCGTTTCCTTTGCGCTCAATTTCCTCTATTTTGCTGCGGATAGCTGTACTTCCTTTAATCATCGTTGGAATGTCAAAATCATCTGCCCGTACGGTAAAGTATGTAGCATAGTACTCAATTGGATAAAATACCTTAAAGAAGGCAATCCGAACAGCCATGAGTACATATGCTGTAGCATGGGCTTTAGGAAACATGTACTTAATCTGCTTACATGACCAAATATACCAATCCGGTACATTATTTTTCTTCATATCCTCTTCCATTTCCAGTGTAAGACCTTTCCCTTTACGGACACTCTCCATAATCTTAAAGGCCAAGCTAGGTTCTAGACCCCGATACATAAGATACACCATAATATCATCCCGGCAACCAATAACATCTTTTAATGTACAGGTTCCTTTGCGAATGAGTTCTTGTGCATTATTCAGCCAAACATCCGTACCATGCGAAAGACCGGAAATTTGCACTAATTCCGCAAAAGTAGAAGGTTTCGTATCCTCTAACATTTGTCGCACAAATTTGGTTCCGAATTCTGGAATGCCTAGCGTACCCATATTGGTTTTGATTTGCTCTGAAGTTACTCCTAAAGGCTCGGTACTGCTAAAAATCCCCATTACTTTCTTGTTATCAACCGGAATGTCTTTTGGATCCAATCCGGTTAAATCTTGGAGCATGCGGATGGCCGTCGGATCATCGTGTCCAAGAATATCGAGTTTTAAAAGGTTATCGTGAATGGAATGGAAATCAAAGTGAGTCGTTTTCCATTCGGATTCCTTATCATCGGCTGGAAACTGAATCGGACTAAAATCATAGATATCCGTATATTTTGGAACAACAATGATACCGCCTGGGTGCTGTCCGGTCGTTCTTTTAACCCCTGTACATCCTGAGGCTAACCTCAGAATCTCGGAGTTCTTCAGCTGAAGGCCTTTTTCTTCCTCAAATTTTTTCACAAAGCCGTAGGCCGTTTTATCCGCTACTGTACCAATCGTACCGGCACGATAGACATAATCCTCCCCGAATAGCACCTTGGTATAGTTATGGGCTTGTGGTTGGTATTCCCCGGAAAAATTCAAATCAATATCAGGAACCTTGTCTCCTTTAAACCCTAAGAAGGTTTCGAATGGGATATCATGTCCATCTTTCTTATAAGACGTGCCACATTGGGGGCAAGCCTTATCGGGGAGATCATATCCTGAACCGACAGAACCATCCTCCATAAACTCAGAATGCTTGCAGTTCGGGCAGACGTAATGAGGCGGGAGAGGATTCACCTCTGTAATTTCCGTCATCGTTGCAACTAAAGATGAACCTACCGATCCCCGGGAACCTACCAAATACCCATCGGTTAGAGACTTTTTTACGAGTTTGTGAGAGATTAAATAGATAACAGCAAAGCCATGTCCAATAATACTCTTTAATTCTTTTTCTAAACGATGTTGGACCAACTCCGGCAAAGGGTCTCCATAGATACTTTTGGCTCTGGCATAGCTCATTTTCTCTACATCATTATTTGCCCCGTCGATCTCAGGTGTAAACAGTTTGTCCGGGATCGGCTTAACTTCTTCTATCCAATCATTTACCTGATGGGGAGCTCCAATCACCACTTGATAGGCATCCTCTTCCCCAAGATAGGAAAATTCATCCATAAACTCATTAGTTGTAGAAAAATGGGCATCAGGCAACAGGTCAGGTTTTAGCATACTGGCCCCGCCTAAACTACTAATCAAAATCTGCCGGTACAGTTTTTCATGAGGCTCTAGATAATGAACATTACCCGTAGCTACCACTGGTTTTCCAAGCTTTTTTCCTAGCTCCACGATTTTGCGATTAATCCCTCTTAAGGCCTCTTCATCTTTTACCAATTCTTTTGTAATCAGGTGGCGATTATATTGCGTAGGTTGGATTTCGAGATAATCGTAGAACTTCGCCACCTCTTCTGCTTCTTCCAATGGCTTTTGCATGACGGTTTCAAATAATTCTCCTCTTTCACAACCTGAGCCGATAATAATGCCCTCTTTGTGCTTGATTAACTCGCTTCTCGGAATGCGAGGAACCCGATGATAATATTCGGTATGAGCCTTCGATACGAGAATATATAGATTCCGCAATCCAATTTGGTTTTTCACCAAAAGTATGGCATGGAATGGACGTTGTCTCATCCAATCGTTACTATTCCTACAATCATTGAGTTCATTGAGGTTTGTCACCTCACGCTCGACTGATTTTAAAATTAACTTCCATAACACATGGCCGGTTGCCTCAGCATCATACACGGCTCGATGATGACTCACTAATTCCACATTCAAATGGTTACACAGCGAATTCAGCCGATGATTCTTTAACTGGGGCATGTGAAAGCGGGCTAATTCCAGTGTATCAATGACTGGATTCGTGAGCTCCTTTTCCCCCATTTTTCGATAACCGGCATTTACAAACCCCATATCAAATCGTGCATTGTGCGCAACAAGAACGCCGTCACCAATAAATTCCCGGAAATCCCGCAAGACTTCGTCTATTTCAGGCGCATCGACAAGCATGTCATCTGTAATGCCAGTTAATTCCATAATCGTATGGGTCAAAGACTCATGGGGATTAGCAAATCGTTCAAAACGGTCAATGACTTCCCCATCCTTCATTTTTACAGCAGCTAATTCAATAATCGTATTATACACAACAGATAGACCCGTCGTTTCGACATCAAAAACAACATAAGTCGCATCTTTTAGATCTAAGCTTTGAGGATGATGGACAATGGGCACACCATCATCAACAATATTGGCTTCCAATCCATATATGACCTTAATTCCGGCTTTTTGACCTGCACTGAAGGCTTCCGGAAAACTTTGAACCCCTGCATGATCCGTGATGGCGATGGCAGGGTGTCCCCATTTAGCCGCTTGGTTGATCAGCTTTTTCACTGGAGTTATGGCATCCATGGTGCTCATCGGAGTGTGCAGATGGAGTTCAATTCGTTTTTCTGTTGCGGTATCAGCCCTTTGTTTTGGTTTCAATTCATTTACATCATTGGCTTCCATGGCTAGCTCACGGGCAAATTGGTCAAACTGCACACGCCCCCGGACCTTTACCCACATGCCCTCTTTTATCGCCTGCATCATGGTTAGATCCTCTTTATCTCGAGAGAAAATCTTTACACTGATAGAATCGGTATAATCCGTTATTCGGAAGGTAAGCAAGGAACGGCCGCTTTTAAGTTCTCTAATTTCCGCGAAAAACACCTGGCCCTGGACGGTAATTCTCCGTTCCTCTTCGATGATTTGCTTAATGGGAACGGGTTCATCCTGAATTTTATAACCAATTAAAAATTCCTGATTCAGTTCTGCCAGAACAGGCGTTGTCTCAGATTCTTTTTCCACAAGAGCATCGAGTGCACGGGAACGATCTTCCTGCTGTCGTTCCTCGATAAAAGCAAGATAATCTTCCTCTGATTCTTCTACTTTAAATTCAATAGGGAGAGATTTTCCCGTTAATTTATAGATGAACCCAGAAATGAGACGATCAACCTCTTTTTTCCTCATCATGCTCTGCGTGATCTCATTCGTAACACGGAGAATAAGCTTGTTATTTTCATAGGTTGGCGGTGCAGCTTTTAAAGAGGCAGCAAAATTAGACATTTTGTCTGCCAATTCATCAACTAGATATTCCCAATACTCTACAATAAAATAGTTGAAATCTATTTCATCAGCATAGGATAGAAAACAATCCACTATAGCAATATAAGAAAAGGCTGACTGAAGCCTTTGCATGAACGCCCGATAAATCAGCCCTGGAAGAAGTCTTTCTAGTCGAATATAAAATGACCATTGTTTATTTTGTCTGCTCAATTCTAGCTTTTCAATCATTCCTTCAGCAAAGTAAAGGCTCTGATACTCTTCCGGAATCTCTGCCTGTTTTAATAGAAGGTTGAAACGCTCCTTCTGCTCTATCCATTGCTGCATCTTACCACCCCTGGAAAACTAGGCATCAAGCCGATTTTTAATTTGAAAATAGAGATGAGTTCCGATTAATTCGGAACCCATCTATTTATCTTACCATACTATTTTATTATAACGAAGGAAGCCTATCTTTGATATAGGAAAGAACTTGGTCTGCAGGCAATTCTACAGAATCTCCATTCTTCCTTATCTTACATTCCACGATTCCTTCCTTTGCTTTAGCCCCTACTGTAATTCTCAAGGGGATTCCAATCAGATCGGCATCCTTAAATTTGACTCCAGCACGTTCCCCGCGATCATCTATTAAAACTTCATAACCTGACTGGAGACATTCTTGATAGAGACGTTCGGCCATTTGCTTCTGTTCCTCATTTTTCACATTAACCGGAATAATATGAACATGGAAAGGGGCAATCGCTCGCGGCCAAATAATGCCATCCTCATCGTGATTTTGCTCTACAACAGCGGCAACAGTACGAGAAATCCCGATTCCATAGCATCCCATGATCATCGGTTTTTCCTTCCCCTGCTCATCCAAGAAGGTCGCCTTCATTTTTTCACTATAACGCGTACCTAATTTGAAAACATGTCCCACCTCGATGCCACGGGCAAATTGGATTTCCCCACTACACTGAGGGCACTGATCTCCTTCTTGGATATTGCGTAAATCTCCATATTGCTGGATAACAAAATCTTTTCCCGGCGTAACATTGAGGAAATGAACATCCTTTTCCCCAGCACCAATAACGGCATTGACCATATCTTTAATAGCCACATCAGCCACAATGGCTACGTTTTTTCCATCTAACCCCATGGGACCAACAAAACCCACTGGAACTCCTAAAACTTCTATAACTTCTTTTTCTGAAGCCAGCTCAATAACATTGGCATCGAACATATTCTTTAGCTTGATATCATTTAGCTCATGGTCACCGCGAACGAGAGCAAGCACATATTTTTGATCGATTTTAAATAATAATGATTTAATGATTTTATCTGCCTGTATGCCCAAAAAACGGGTCAGTTGTTCAATCGTTTTAATATCTGGGGTTTGAATCTGATCGGGATTCTTCGGTAACTCTGTGGATGCTTGTCCATGATAGACAACATCAGCCTTTTCCAGGTTTGCCGCATATTGGCACGATCCACAGTAAGCAATCGTATCTTCACCAATATCCGATAAAGCCATGAATTCATGCGTACCCTTACCGCCAATTGCGCCCGCATCTGCTTCTACTGGACGAAAATCAAGCCCACAGCGAGTAAAGATAGAATTATAGGCATCATACATTGCCTTGTAGCTACGATCTAATCCATCTCGATCAATATCAAAGGAGTATGCATCCTTCATGACAAATTCTCTTGCCCGAATGACCCCAAAGCGCGGTCTAACTTCATCGCGATATTTGGTTTGAATCTGATAAAGATTGACTGGCAGCTTTTTATAAGAATTAATGCCATCTCTTGCAATGCTGGTAACTACCTCTTCATGCGTAGGGCCCAAAACGAATCCCCGGTCATGGCGATCTTTTAATCTCATGAGTTCAGGTCCATAGGCATCCCATCTGCCTGTTTCTTGCCATAGTTCGGCTGGTTGAATGGCCGGCATGGTTATTTCTTGAGCACCTGCTGAATCCATTTCTTCACGGACAATCTGCATCACTTTACGCAACACACGATGTCCTAACGGTAAATATGAGTAAACACCGGACACTAATTGACGAATAAGGCCGGATCTTACCATGAGTTTATGACTGACTATTTCAGCTTCCGACGGAACTTCACGTAAAGTCGGAAGAAACAATTGGGACTGACGCACGCAAGGGTCCTCCTTCAATTTACATTTCATGTACTAAAACGTAGTATACAATTTGGGAAAAGAAAAATGAAGTCCCGAGTCATTTTTTAACTCCAAGGGACTTCTTATCGAAGATATCATACTTTATTAAAAGAAGAAGCGTTGAATGTCATTCCAGGTGATGACTAAAATGAGTAACATGAGAAACGCAAAGCCTAAAAAATGAACCATCCCTTCTTTTTGCGGATCCACCGGTTTACCGCGGAATGCCTCCAAGAAAAGAAATACGAGCCTGCCTCCATCCAATGCTGGAAGGGGAAGTAAGTTGATAATGCCCAAGTTGATACTAAGGATGGCAGACCATTTTAAAAGAATCGCAATTCCCTTTTCTGCCGCCTCATGCGTATATTTAAAAATCCCTACCGGACCGGACATCTCATCCATCGAGACTTTTCCCGTAACCAACATGCCCAGTCCCTTAAAAATCAAGGTGGAAAATTCCCATGTCGTATCCCCTGCGTATTCAAGAGAAAGAAGAGGATCTTTGCTCACAGGAGGATAAACCCCTATTTTCCCTACATTCTCCATATTGTCCGTAACGAGCGAAACTCTAGATTGCTCTTGATTTCGCTCAATAATGAAGTTTAATTCTTTGCCCGGAGACTCACTAACAATCTTTACAATATCCTCCCAGGATGTTACAACTTGTTGATCGACCTTGATGATTCGATCACCTTCCTGCAAACCAGCCTTCTCTGCAGGACCTCCAACACTTATTTTACCTAGCATCGGATCGTTCGTTGGTGTACCGTAAGATAGAGCCATCACCAACAGAAGGATAAAGGCTAAGATAAAATTTGCTGCAGGACCAGCGAAAATTGCTGCTGCTCGTTGTCTGACCGTTTTGCTTCCAAATTGTCGATCCCATGGGGCAATCTGGATTTCTTGTCCGTGATGGATCATATGGGCTTGCGAATGTATGTCCCATTTCTTTAATTGACCATCAACATAGGCTTCTAATGTGAGTTTTCTTTCGAGATCAATTCTCTCGACAGATACGACTTCCGCGTGGGGAAAGCTCTTCAACTGATCGAGAACAAGCTTTACCACTTTTCCACTTTCGACCATGATCCCAATTTCCTGACCCGGATTCACCTTGACAACCTCGGGATCTTCACCAGCCATTCGAACAAAGCCGCCAATGGGCAGCAAGCGAAGCGTATAGGTGGTTTCTCCTCTTTTAAAGGAAAATAACTTTGGACCCATGCCTAAAGCAAACTCACGACATAGAATCCCAGCCCGCTTGGCTAGCAGTAAGTGTCCTAACTCATGAAAAAATACTAGGGCACCAAACACCAAAACGATGGATATGACCTCAAACATGAAAACCCCACCTTTCGTATTTTATTAGGAGGTTCATCAGCATAATCGATCATTGAGAAAGCTACTTATGGCGAAGCCATGTGCGTATAATACTCGACTGATGGGTGTAAGGAAGCTACTAGCGTAGCTCTATGCGTATAATACTTTCCGATAAGTGTAAAGAAAACTTAGCTAGTGCCAAGCCTTGGTTGCACTTATGCGTGGATGGAATGTATTAAATTCTATAGTTTCCATCCACGCTAATGAAGTAAGTCATTATACCTTCCTTGCTTCTTTACGCGCCCAATCATCCGATTCCCAAATTTCTTCGAGTCCTGGGTTATTGATGCATTGATGTTTTTCCAGTATCCTGTAAATTCTATCCTCAATTTCAACAAATGAGATCTCCCTATTTAAAAAGCGCTCCACGATGACCTCATTTGCGGCATTTAAAACAGTCGGCATGGTTCCTCCTTGCTCACCGCATTGAAAGGCAAGCTTTAGAGCAGGGTATCGAGCGAAATCAACGGGTCCAAAATGCAGGGAGAACACTTGATCAAACCGGAGAGCCGAAGTGTTTAATGGCACACGGTTGGGATAGGTTAAGGCGAATTGGATGGGGACCCTCATATCTGGCGTTCCCAGTTGAGCCATGATCGCATGATCATGAAACTCAACCATGGAATGAATCACACTTTCCCGGTGAAGGGTACATTCAATTTGCGAAAAAGGAAGTTCAAAAAGCCAGTGGGCTTCAATGACTTCAAGACCTTTATTCATCATTGTAGCAGAATCTATGGTGATTTTCGCCCCCATTTTCCAATTGGGGTGGTTCAGAGCCTGTTCTACAGTTACCTGTCTTAACTCATCCCTGGACAAATCCCGAAAGGAACCTCCCGAAGCGGTTAAGATGATTCTTTTGATTGCTTGTTTGTTTTCACCTTGCAAACATTGAAAAATCGCAGAGTGTTCACTATCGATAGGAATAATGGAGACATTGCATTCCTTTGCTTTCTTCATCACAATATGTCCTGCGGTTACCAATGTTTCCTTGTTAGCCAAGCCGATGGTTTTCCCGCACTCAATGGCTTGTAAAGTCGGTGTTAATCCTGCGCTTCCCACAATCGCTGATACCACAAAATTAGCTTCAGGCAGGGTGGCGACTTCTGTCGTTCCTTCCTCACCGTAAAGAACCTTGATCTTTTCAGGTAAGTTCATCCGAACTTTTTCAGCCAGATCTTTTGTGGAAACCGATACCACAAGCGGATGAAATAATCGAGCTTGTTCAACGAGAGCTTCCCAATTGGTACCCGCAGATAGGCCAACAACCGTGAATAACTCAGGATGTTCCTTTACTACCTCAAGGGTCTGAGTTCCAATGGAACCCGTCGAACCAAGAATAGATATGTATCTCAAAAAAAGTGCTCTCCCCTCTTTAAATCAATGATAATAAGTGGAGTACTGGAAATGCAAAAAGCAAACTGTCAAAACGATCAAGAAATCCACCGTGTCCTGGTAAAATTTGGCCTGAATCCTTCACACCAAGTGTCCTTTTCACTGCAGATTCAACTAGATCCCCCAATTGGCCACTGATCGATACAGCAAGAGCCAACAATAAAGCATAAGAGAGAGGAAGTTGACCGGAAAGAAGAGATAGGAGGGCAACTAAAATCAAAGCTGCGACAACACCGCCCAATGATCCTTCTATCGTTTTGTTTGGGCTGATGGTTGGCCATAATTTCCGCTTTCCTATAGCTTTTCCAACGAAATAAGCAGCCGTGTCCGTTGACCAGGTTGCAATAAGAATCGCTAAAGTGAGGAATAACCCATTTGCCTCGTTCCTCGTTTCATACATAAAATGCAAGGAAATACCTATATACATTGAACCTAAAAAAATATATGCAACTTCATGGATGGAAGACTTGTTTTTACTTACAACTGGAACGATCAATAGAATGAGTAATTCCCATAATACAGCATTTACAGATACTCCACCAAAAAATTCGTACGGCAGAAAGTAAAGAATCGTAAAGAGGAACCCCACGATAGAGGATATATTCCATATATGTATGCGGTTCATTCTTAACCATTCATAAAAGCCAATCAAAGCGATGAAAAAAAGGAGAATACCATAGCCTATTCCCCCCGAAAAGACCAGGAAAAGAAACCCGGCTCCTCCTATAGCCCCTGTCATGATTCTTTTTTTCAAATACATCCACTCCAAATGTAAGAAAGCTACTTGTTGCGAAGTCATCTGCGTATAATACTTTTTTGTTACAAGGCACCATAGCGGCGGTTTCTACGCTGATACTCAACAATCGCTTTATAAAATTCATCACGAGTAAAGTCAGGCCAATAGACTTCACTGAAATAAAGCTCTGCATACGCCAATTGCCATAGCATAAAGTTACTTAACCTAATTTCCCCGCTCGTTCGGATCAGTAAATCAGGATCGGGTAAACCGGTCGTAAACAAGTGTCGCTGAAAAGTATCTTCCTTAATCTCCTCAATGCTCATTTTTCCGGATTCAACATCCCTGGCAACTCCCTGAATAGCTTGAATCATCTCATCTCTACTGCCGTAATTTAAGGCAAAGTTAAGAATAAGTCCAGTATTGCTCTTCGTTTTATCCCAAGCTTCCATGACCGCTTCCACTGTATAATGAGGAAGTTGCTCTTGATTGCCTAACATTCGAACTTGAACATTCTGTTCAATCAGTTCCTCTAGTTCAGTCAGGATATACTCTTGGGGAAGTCTCATCAGGTATTCAACCTCATCTTTGGGTCTTTTCCAATTCTCCGTTGAGAAAGCATATAAAGTTAAGACTTTCACCCCGATCTCATCGGCTGCCCGGGTTATTTCCTTGACTGTTTTCATACCTGCATGATGACCTGCTATCCGTGGCAATCCCCGTTTTCTTGCCCAACGGCCATTTCCATCCATAATAACAGCAATATGTTCGGGTATTTTTTCAAGGTCTAAAGAAAGCTCTTCCCCTTCTTTTCCATGGATCCATTTGGTAAACCTGTTTAGCATAAGTCTTCCCCCAGAAAAAGCCAATATACATATACCCCCGCCAATTGGGACTGGGGGCATACACATTGTTAATTTTAGCGAATAAGAATTCAAAAATTTCATCAGAATTCTTTCTCTACATAAGTGTAACTAGTTTCTTTACACTTCCATAATTTCTTTTTCTTTTTCTTGAACCGTTTTATCAACTTGGGCGATATAACTATCAGTCGATTTTTGAATTGAATCATGGTTTCGCTTTAGTTCATCCTCAGAGATCTCTCCATCTTTTTGCAGCTTTTTAAAGGCATCGTTAGCATCACGGCGGACATTACGGATGGCAACCTTGGCTTCTTCGCCTTCTTTCTTCACCACTTTCACTAACTCTGCTCTTCTCTCCTCTGTTAAAGGTGGAATATTTAAGCGAATCACATTGCCATCATTTGTAGGTGTCAGCCCTAAATCTGACTTCAGGAT
This sequence comes from Brevibacillus sp., assembly GCA_036676475.1. Classification (GTDB taxonomy): domain Bacteria; phylum Bacillota; class Bacilli; order Aneurinibacillales; family RAOX-1; genus LC029. The sequence continues at coordinate 52,901 of JAKFCU010000092.1, read as the reverse complement.
CGCTTTTTCGATCGGACCCATTTGAGTTTTATCCCAAGGTTGAATGGTAATTAATCTCGCTTCCGGCACTGAAACATTTGCCATTTGTGTAATTGACGTTGGAGATCCGTAATAATCCACCTGAACTTTATCTAACAATGAGATGCTCGCTCTACCTGCCCGAAGGCTAGACAATTCTCGTTTTAAAGAAGCGATAGCTTTGGTCATTCGTTCTTCTGCATTTTTTATCACTGTTTGTGGCATCCTGGTTACCCCTTTACAATTGTACCTATTTTTTCACCCATAATTGCCTTTTTGATATTCCCTTCTTCCATAATCGAAAAAACAACAAGTGGGATATTATTATCCATACAAAGGGATGATGCTGTTGAATCCATTACACCTAGACCTTGATTCAAGACCTCTAAAAATGACAATCGGTCATATTTCACTGCATCAGGATTGATGCTTGGATCTGCATTATATACACCATCCACTTTATTTTTGGCCATGAGAATAACTTCTGCTTCTATCTCCGCTGCCCTTAAGGCTGCAGTCGTATCGGTTGAGAAGTATGGATTTCCGGTTCCGGCGGCAAAGATGACCACCCGGTTTTTCTCTAAGTGTCGAATCGCTTTACGACGAATATAAGGTTCTGCTACTTGTCGCATTTCAATCGAAGTCTGAACTCGTGTAGGTACTCCTGCTTTTTCTAACCCATCCTGTAAGGCCATGCTATTCATAACCGTGGCAAGCATTCCCATATAATCTGCCGTTGCACGATCAATTCCTTTAGCACTGCCGCTAATGCCGCGCCAAATATTACCACCTCCGACAACGATAGCTACTTGGACACCTAATTCTACAATTTCCTTGATTTGGTCCGCTATCGAGGAGATGACAGAAGCCTCAATGCCGTATCCTAAATCCCCTGCTAAAGCTTCACCACTTAGTTTAAGAATAACCCTTTTATATGCGGGTAGAGGCATATCGTACCCTCCATTTCTCATAATTCATTCATCCATACGTTTGTAAACCTTCAAAAATGGGGAACACACTGTGTTCCCCTAAGTTCTCTTACTGTTTCTTCGTTTGAGCCATTACTTCTTCAGCGAAGTTTTCTTGACGCTTCTCTAATCCTTCTCCCACTTCAAAACGTACAAAAGAAACGATCGAAGCACCTTTTTCGCTTAGTAACTTGCCTACCTTCTTATCTGGATCTTTAACAAAAGATTGGTCATTTACGCAAATTTCCTCAAAGAATTTCCCAAGGCGACCTTCAACCATCTTTTCGACGATGTTAGCCGGTTTTCCTTCATTTAACGCTTGAGCCTTTAAGATTTCTTTCTCTTTTTCAACTTCTTCTTGTGATACTTGATCACGAGAAATATAGCGTGGGTTAGCTGCAGCAATATGCATAGCTACATCTTTCGCTAAGGATTCGTCCGTTGTTCCATCAATAACAGCTACTACACCAATTTTACCGCCCATATGTAAGTAAGTCCCAAACACACCGGTTTCAGGCTTTTCTTGCACACTAAAGCGACGAAGAGAAATTTTCTCTCCAATTTTGGCTATTTTCTCATTCAAATACTCATTAAGAGTACCCGCTTCACCGTGTGAACCTGCAAGCGCTGCTTCTACATCAGCAGGTCGCTGATTAACAAGGCTCTTCGCAATTTCTTTGGTTAAGCCTTGGAATTCTTCGTTCTTTGCGACGAAGTCTGTTTCGGAGTTGATTTCAACCACTACTGAATAATTTCCGCTTACTTCAACAGCAGCAAGACCTTCTGCAGCAATACGATCCGATTTCTTAGCCGCTTTAGCAATTCCCTTTTCACGAAGAATTTCTGCTGCTCTTTCCATATCTCCATCTGAATCTTGTAAAGCCTTTTTACAATCCATCATTCCAGCGCCTGTTTTTTCACGAAGCTCTTTCACCATGCCTGCACTAATAGACATAAAGATCCTCCTTTATTATATGTAATAAGATTTTTCAAACTTTAAAAACATCCCGCCATACATAAAAGCAAAAAAGGGTGGTAAGGGTTTTTCACCCTTAGGCCACCCTTAGAGATTACGCGGTAGTTTGTTCACCTTGATTACCTTCGATAATAGCATCTGCAACTTTAGCCGTTAACAACTTAACTGCACGAATGGCATCATCATTACCAGGAATCACATAATCAATTTCATCCGGATCGCAGTTCGTATCTACGATAGCTACGATAGGAATACCTAATTTGCGTGCTTCAGCAACAGCGATACGCTCTTTGCGCGGATCGATGATGAACATGATATCTGGAAGTTCACGCATATTTTTAATTCCGCCTAAGAACTTCTCAAGACGATCTTGCTCCTTGCGAAGCAGGATAACTTCTTTCTTAGGAAGAACTTCGAAGGTACCATCTGTTTCCATTCTTTCAAGCTCATGAAGACGGTTGATTCGCTTTTGGATTGTGGAGAAATTCGTTAATGTTCCACCCAACCAACGTTGGTTGATGAAGAACATTCCGCTGCGCTCAGCTTCTTCTTTTACGGAATCCTGTGCTTGCTTCTTCGTTCCAACAAATAGAACCTTTCCGCCGTTAGCACCAACTTCACGTACGAAGTTATAAGCTTCTTCCACTTTCTTTACAGTTTTTTGAAGATCGATAATGTAAATACCGTTTCTTTCGGTGAAGATATACTTGGCCATCTTTGGGTTCCAACGGCGAGTTTGGTGACCAAAGTGTACGCCTGCTTCAAGCAGTTGTTTCATAGAGATTACTGCCATCTCCACTGCACCTCCTTCATGGTTTTCATTTTCCTCCGCGCACCTCATTTTCAAACAAGACTACTCGAAGAGAGCCTCGATGTAGCAACCCTCGTCTGAATTGGTGAGCGTGTGTATTTTTACACTGTTGATAACTATACCATACGTATTTTTGAAAAGCAACAACTTGACTATATCTCCTTCACTCCGTGATTAACAGAACGAATCTGTAAAATTCCGGTCAAACAATCAATTTCAATCGTTCGACCCCAATTTCCTCCTGTATCTTCCTTATAAAGTGGTATTCCTGCAAGCTTTAAAGCTTCTTTGCAAGCTTCCACATTACGGGGACCGATTCGCATGATATCATTCGAGCTTGAGAATGAAAACATTTGCGCACCCCCAGCAATTTTGGCGACCAGTCTTCTCTGAGCAGCCCCCTTGCCTACTAAGTCAGCAATCAATTTGGGTATGGCGGTATCAGCATATTTTGCTAGATTCATTTCACCTTTACTTAATGTGGATGACGGCAGCATTACGTGGGCCATCCCACCTATTTTCGAGACTTTATCATACAACGTAATCCCTACACAAGATCCCAGGCCTGTCGTTCTAATCTTGTTTGGAGATTCAGCGACATTCAAATCAGCCATGCCCACTTTAACAACGTTCATTAAACGGCACCCCTAAAGCAATAAATACTTTTTCAATTGAATCCGGTTCAGGCAGAAAAAAGAAGTGTCCTTCCATCTCTTCATTCCCTTCCCAAAATGCCGTATCAATAGCTAATGCAAAATCACTTGTTTGACTTAATTCAATCAATCCATAGCTCAAAATGGCACCGGCCATATCGATAGCCAGCGAAGGAACAGAGGGATGCATGTTCAGTTGTGTAAAATCACCCAAAGATGCAAGATAGGATCCAATAAGTATATTTCCAATCTCATTTAGCGCAGACATTTCCATTTCTGAAAATCCCTCGTCAGTCTGTTCATGTGAAAGAAGTCGCTGAACCAATCGTTTGGCGGATCCTTCACTCAACATGAAAAACATATTTCCTTTTACGTCCCCCATGATTCGCAAATAGACGGTTACAACGACCGTCTCAGGTCCTCCGACAAAATCTGCAATTTCATCAAAGTCCAGAATTCTGACATGTGGAACTTTCATGTCAATCTCCTTGCAGATCAGTTTGGATAAGGCAGTGGCAGCATGACCCGCCCCAATGTTCCCTACTTCCCTTAATACATCTAGTTGAAATTCTCCCAATCCATTCCAGCTTTTACTCATTTTATCAGTCCTTCTACTGCAGAAATTTGAGCAATTTCATCAGAACCTATTACGTTTTGTTAACCTTGCCTCATTGGATCAACTGATTGCAATCAATGATCAGCGCTACTTGACCATTACCAAGAATCGTGGCCCCGGAAATGGCGAAAACATTGGACAAATACTTCCCTAGAGATTTTAATACAATCTCCTGTTGTCCGATAAAAGAATTCACGACAAGACCCGCCATCTTATCCCCTTTCCGAATAATCAGAACAGAAATATCTTCATAATCTCCGAGTCCTTCATTCGGTAGCTTGAAAATTTTCTTTAAATTTACTAGAGGGACTACTCTGCCACGAAAATCGATGACATCCTGTTGATGAACTCGCATGATATCTTCTTTTTTAAATACAGCCGTTTCAATAATTGAACTTAGCGGGACAGCATACATTTCCTCTCCTACTTTAACCAGCATGGATGAAATAATCGAAAGGGTCAGTGGTAGTTGAATCAAGAATACGGATCCCTTACCAGGAGTAGAGTCTACAGTAACAGAACCACCCAAAAACTCCAATTTAGTCTTAACAACATCCAACCCAACGCCTCTGCCGGAGATATCGGAAATTTTTTCTGCTGTACTTAAGCCTGATGCAAATAAAAGCTCAAAGACCTGTTTGTCGGAGAGTGTTCCTTTTTGCTGTTCGGAGACAATGCCCTTTTCTATAGCCTTCTTCAGGACCCTTTCCCGGTCAATTCCTTTACCGTCATCTCTCACTTCGATAAACACATGGTTACCGCCATGATAAGCCCGCAATAGAATTTTTCCCGTTTCCGGCTTACCGCCTTTCACACGTTCATCCGGATTTTCAATACCATGATCGATCGAATTTCGGAGCAGATGCACCAGAGGATCCCCGATTTCATCGATCAAAGTACGATCCAATTCGGTTTCTGCGCCTTCGACAACAAGATCAATATTTTTCTTTAATTCCTTGCTCAAATCCCTTACCATTCTTGGAAAACGGTTAAATACTTGCTCTAAAGGAATCATCCGCATCGTTAAGATGATATTCTGCAAGTCCCCCGAAATTCGATTCATATGCTCTACTGTTTCCGTTAATGGACCATGGTGCAGCTCTTTAGACAACTGCTCCAATCTTCCCCGATCAATGACTAGTTCACTGAATAGGTTCATTAGGATATCGAGTCTCTCGATATCTACTCTGATCGTTTTACTTGAAGTAGATTTCTTTTGCACTGGAGAAGATTTATCCGCACCTCCCACCACTTGTCCAGTTACCTGAGCAGGCTCTTTCTCAAGGGCTGGGGTCTCCTTCTCAGTGTGCGTTTCAGTCTCCGTTTCAGTATCAGCTTTGGATAGCTGCCCAAGATGGACCGGTTTGATTTTCACCGACTGGATTTCAGATACATCCAAAACGAACTTTTCTATCTCCTCTATGCTTTTTTGGGTTATAAGCACGATATCAAAGACATTATCCATCTTCTCTTCTTCTATTTCCTCCACGGAAGGAACGCACTTTATTATTTCTCCGTAAGATTCCAAACCGTTGTAGACCATGTAAGCTCTGACAGCCTTCAATACGCATTCCGGTCCAATTTCAGTTTGGATCGAAAACACCGAATAACCGCCTTCGATGGATTGCTTAATAATGGTCAGTTCATATTCATCGAATATTAATCCAACGTGATCTATCTCTTCTATCGATCCATTTTCACTAGGAGAGGCTACGGGAAGTGCATCTTCTCCTGAAAGAATTCTTTTTAGTCCGACCACAACAGAAGTAACGTCCAAACGTCCATCTCCATGATTGGAAATAGAATGAACCATTCCTTCCAGAAGATCGACACATTGGAAAAGAATATCCATCATGCCTGGATTGACAGACATCTTTTGATTCCGAACTTGATCGAGCACATTCTCCATTTCGTGGGTCAGACTGGCCATATCCTCAAAGCCCATCGTTGCAGACATACCCTTTAAAGTATGGGCTGAACGAAAAATTTCATGAACCGTATTTACATTCGCGGGATCATTCTCAAGCACTAATAAATTTTCATTGATAGCTTGTAAATGTTCTCTGGATTCTTCTATAAACATATCGAGATACTGGCTCATCTCCATGTCCCGCATCCCCCCCTCAACATAGGCATCTTTAATTCACCGCTTTAAGTTTGCTTACCAAATAAGGTCCGATTTCACTAAGCGGCAAAACACGATCAATATTTCCCGAAAGAATCGCTGACTTAGGCATCCCAAAAACAACACAGGATCCTTCATCTTCCGCAATCGCTTCCTTACAGCCCGTGCTTTTTAGCATTTTCAGACCTTTTGTCCCATCACTTCCCATCCCAGTCAAAATAACGGCATATTTACTTGGATGATTTAGTCTTGAAACCGATTGAAAGAGCTCATCCACTGAGGGACGGTGGCCGCTCAATGGTTCGCGTTGGTTCAATGTTATCTCCCACTGTCCCCCATGCCGGGATTTGACTTCCATATGGAAATTACCTGGTGCAATATAGGCATGTCCCGCTTTGACAATCATGCCATCCTCCGCCTCTTTGACGCAGATCGCACATAGCGAATCCAGACGCATGGAAAGAGACTTAGTAAATCCAGTCGGCATGTGCTGGACTATAAATATGGCTGCTGGTAAATCTTCAGGCAACCCCCCCAATAGACAACGCAAGGCATTGGGCCCACCTGTCGAAGTTCCGATGACGATCAAATGAGGTATGCCAGATGAACCCGTTGGAAGCGGGTATCCCTTGCCGGGGTAAGTCACATTTTTTTGAAGGGTCTGGGGCCGTTCTGAAGAAGGCAATGGCTTGTTTGGCCTTGAAGCATGGAAGGTTATTGCTGCCCGATTTGTTTTAGCTTTAGCGGCCGACTTAACCTTCTCGATAATTTGGTCTTGTACTTTATGCATATCCAAAGAAATGGATCCGGATGGTTTAAGGATAAAGTCAATCGCTCCCCATTCAAGCGCTTGAAGGGTCGCATCCGCACCCTCACGAGTTAAACTGCTGATCATGACAACAGGGAGCGGGCGATCTTTCATGAGGGTCATCAGGGCTTCCATTCCATCCATCTCCGGCATTTCGATATCCATCGTAACAACATCAGGGTTGTGTTCTTCTACCTTTCGAATGGCATCTTTTCCATTTTTGGCGGTTCCAACCACTTCTATGGCCGAATCCTTTGATAGAAGGTCAACTAACACCTTCCTCATAAAAGCAGAATCGTCGACGACCAGTACTCTAATCTTACCCATTCAATCAACAACCCCCATCCGTGAAAAATCTCCCCTAGGCCAGCGTTTTTCGAATGGCTTCCAGTACCCGATCGGCTTGAAACGGCTTTACAATAAAATCTTTAGCTCCGGCTTGAATCGCATCGATAACCATGGCCTGCTGACCCATTGCGGAGCACATGATAATCTTAGCATTCGGATTTATCTTGCGGATTTCTTTCACGGCTGTAATCCCATCCATTTCCGGCATCGTGATATCCATCGTCACCAGATCTGGAGTAAACTCTTTGTATTTCTCCACAGCTTGAGCTCCATCGCCTGCTTCACCTACGATCGTATAGCCGTTTTTGGACAATATTTCTTTAATCATCATTCTCATAAAAGCTGCATCATCAACTATCAAAATTCTGTGTGACATAATTTCCCTCCATAAATAAATTGTGATATTTTCCAGGGATCTATAATATTCAATTGTGATCAAAAAAAGTAACTTACTTTTCAAATAAATATATATGGCTTTCCTCCATTATTAATTAAATAATAGAGGAATATCTATGAAAAGACAATAAACTTCTATCAAACCTGCTCTATTAATGACGAAATAAAGAAAAGACCAACATACAAAACGTGCTGGTCTTTTATACTTTCTGACAGCAGATTCTAAGTGTTTATTGTCCCTTTGCCAGTTTCATCGCCTGTGACCAGCTTTCTCGCAAATCTACGGCCATTTCTTCTATTTCCGTTAATTTGGATACACTTTTTTGAAGATTGGCTTCCACCAAACCGTTTTTCATATAATCGTAGAGTGGCATCAATTGCTTGGAAATGTCATACTCCATATTCAACGTCAGCATAAGCTCGGAAAGGATATCCTGAGCGCGTATCATCAAAACATTAGCCTGCTCAATCTGCCTGTTCTCCACTTCTTTTTTCGCTAGCTTGATAAATTTGACCAACCCATTATAAAGCATCAAGGTAAGCTCCTCAGGCAAAGCAGTCTGAACCTGGTTTCGTTGATACGCCTCATACGGTTTATTCATGCTGTTATTACCTCCTTCAGGCAAAATGATCTTGGCCTTTACCCTCTTCTTCAAATCTATTACTTCCTTTTATCATAAAAAAGACCATCTGACACCTGGTAATGGGGGCTGTATTGGTTTTTCAGCAGACGTCCATTCTTTAAGGAACGAATTTTTTCCATCGTTTCTTGCTTTTGGACCTCCATATGAGGTAACAATACTTGATCAAGGCGTTGGATGTCTTGAATATATGCCTGTATGGCATCATTCATCAATACCCTCCCTGCAAGCTGATCATACTCATCGATCTTTCCGATCAGCTTCTCCCGCTCATCCATGCAAGCTGCGATTTGATCAGGGTCTTTAGATTCCGTTGCTTCAAGGGTCACCTCATAAAACTGTTTAAACCATTCTTCCTTTTGGTTTAGCATTTATCTGTTCACCTACCCACCACTGAACTGCTGCGACAACCATCCACTTTGTGAATTAGCCTTCGAGATAGCCTTTTCCATCTCGGTGAACTGTCTCCAATAACGGTTTTCAATTTGAGTCAATCGATCTTCAAATGCGTTGATTTGGTCACCGATATTTCCAATGCTTTTTCCTAAAAGACTATTGTCAACAGTGGTCGACGATCCTGCTTTCGCAGTGAGCTCTTTCATCGAGGCATTGAGTTGGTCATAGATCCTCCATCCAATCCCGCTCTCATTATACTTGGTCGTATTCGTTACGGTAGTACCCGTATCTGAAGAGGTTTTAGTAAAAAATGTTTTCACATCATCCAGATTGTTGGTAATGGCGGCTTTTAATTTCGTCTCATCGATAACCAATTTTCCGTTGTCTTTATAATTATCACTCGTTTTTATGCCGATTTCACTTAAGGTATCAAAGCTGGAATTTACTCCTGAAACCATATTAGTCAAACTGTTTCTCATTTTGACTAGAACATTGGAAATCATGCTGTCGTTTCGCAGCAATCCACTCTTTGCCTTTTCTTCCCATATTTCGATTTCTTTATCTTTCATCGCTTCTTTTTGTTCAGCTAAAAGCGGATTAAAATCCCGATACTTTTTTTCATCAATTTTGCCGTTTAAACTTGCGATTACTTCGTTATATTTATCAACAAAGGTTTTAATATCATTGAAAATGGCATCGGTATCTGTTTCTTTATTGATGGTGACAGAGCCAGAACCCGTTGCGAAGGCTTCTTTCAGGGTGAACTTTAGGCCGTCGTAGGTAAATGTGTTGGTAGCTGACTCAATTTGGGTTCCATTGATGGTGATCCTGGCATTGTCTCCGTCTTCACCATATACCACTGTTCCGTTTGATCCATAGGTATCAGTATTAAGAACTGGAACCGTGTCAATTGATCCATTTACTATTTTAAGAACATTTGTTGCAACATTGGCACCATCAGTAGGTGCTCCACTTACTACAATATTAGCCGAATCACCTGTTTTCGTTGAAGTAAAAATCAGTTTTTTCTCAGTCTCAGAATAACTAGCAACTACCCCTGTCGTACCAGACTCGGTATTAATTTTAGTAATGACAGAATTTATCGTATCTGTATCAGCAACTGTAATGGGTTTGCTGCTTGTTCCATTACCAATCGTAAAACTGAAACCATTTCCCGTTCCTAGTTGCGTATTAGCATCTGTCAGAGATGGATCATCTACCGCAGCAAACTTCACTGACGCCGGTTGTGCCGGTTCTGCCAACTCCACACTGGTAATATTATAACTCGACAAACTTGGATTCCCTACTTTACTCACATCAACTTTCGCTGTATCCGTAGAACTCACTTTTGATTGCGTAAAGGTGGATTGCAAACGCAACTTTTCCATCGAGGTTCGTAAACCAAGCAACATCGTATTCGTTTCCCGATAAGCATCTCTTTGCCATTCTTGTGTTTGCTTCTTTTGCATCATCTTATTTAATGGCAGCCGTTCGGCATCCATCAGTTTCTTTACAATGGTTTCCGTATCCATCCCTGACGCTAATCCGCTAAACCGAAGTCCACTAATCATGTTCATTCCCTCCCTTTATATTTTTTCATCTATGAGCAAGCCAATCGACTTTTTCATTTCCGCAACCATGTCCAAAATTTTCTTAGAAGGAATTTCCTTTATCACTTCATTTTTCTGATCATTGATAATCTTAATATAATATTCGCCCAACTTTTCATGATAAGTAAATTGGATATGGCTCTGAGCAGAGTCGAACATTTTGTTCAGACTATCCACTGCCTTGATTATATCCTTCTCCGTGGGAGAGGCATTGGAATTGGCTTGTTCTTCTGCCTTTGGATGAGCTGCTTCCCGGTTAAACGAACCTGGGTTTTGGGTGGTTTGATTCATCTGATTTTGTTGATTCTTGACAGGCTGAATCCGGCCGATTTCCATTAGAATTCCCCCTAACAAAATATTCCTACTTATAATTATCGGCAGGTTCAACGTTTGCTTTTAGGGATTCCAAAAAATAAAACCCTCTATATGAGGGTCACACTCGGTTTAATTCAGTTTGTTGATACGTTCGCTCAGATTCACAATTTCGGTTAAGCGGACAGCAAAATTCTCATCCATGACTACCACTTCACCTTTGGCAATTAGCCTATTATTGACAAGAATATCTACCGGCTCGCCTGCCAATTTATCTAGTTCAACGATGGAGCCGTTTCGCAGTTCCAGAATTTCATTGATCTTTTTCGTTGATCTTCCCAATTCCACTGAAACCTGAAGAGAAATGTCCATTAACAGATTTAAGTTACGCTCATTCACCTTAATCGATGGCTCTTCCGCTAGAACCGGAAATGAAAAGGTGGCTGGCTGGACCTCTTGGTGTTTACTTGGTTCAGGATCCCTACGATTCGATTCTTGATTATTTCCATAAGATGGCATCAGATTGTCCACTTGACTTTCACTCTCGTAATCAAAGGAACTGGTTGTTTCTTCTGTACCGCCTAAAAGAATACTGACCATATCCTTAGCAAATGACAAGGGGATTAATTGCATAATTTTGGAATCAATCAGACTACCGATTTTCAGCCGGAAAGAGACACCGATAATGACATCTTCTGCAAATGTCGGGAGCTTTCCAGATTCTACATCCAATACTTGAATCCCTGGTGGGGTAATGTTCACGAATCGATTAAACAGGGTTGACATGGATGTTGCCGCAGATCCCATCATTTGGTTCATCGCTTCCTGGACGGCGCTGGTATGCAATTCGGATAATTCTCCCTCCTCAGCAACACCGCTTCCGCCCATCATCAGATCTGCAATGATCTTAGCGTCATCAACTTTCAAGACAAGCAAATTCATTCCCAAAAATCCATCTGTATAATCTACATGGATGCTGACATGTGGATTCGGAAACATATCTTTCAATTCATGATAATGTAGAGCATGCACTTGCGGTGTCGTGATATCGACGTCTTGTCCCAAAAGAATCGCAAGACTTGTCGCTGCATTACCTAAAGATATGTTACCGATCTCCCCCAGTGCGTCCTGTTCTAATGAAGTTAACAATTCACTTAAATCGGATTTCTCTTCCTTTGGCTCATCCTCAAGATTTCCGCTAAGCAGCGCATTAATTTCCTCCTGGGAAAGAATCCTGTTTTCACTCATTAATTTTCCACTCCTTCGCTCAGGACCTTTTCAATTCGGATGGCCAAATGCCCCTTTTGGGTTCCCGGACGTCCTTGAAACTTCACTGCTGGTCCAACCTTAATATTCAGGCTATTATCAATCGGCTGATTCAGCTGAATGATGTCTCCGGCCTCTAAGCCTAAGAAATCTTCAATGGTGATTGCAGCGGTTCCTAATTCAACGATAATCGGAAGCTCAACCCGTTGAACGGAACCTTTTAAAATCTCACCCTCTGCATCATTCTTTTCGATTTGTTGATTGGCGAATAATTGATGAGCTGTTAACTTCGGCATAATCGGCTCTAAGACGACATATGGCAAACATAAATTCATGATACCTGTAGCCTCTCCGATTTTCATGCTGAATGAGATGACAATCACCGTCTCATTCGGTGCAACGATCTGTACAAACTGCGGATTCGTTTCCAATTCAAGCAATACAGGGTCTACTTCAGTCAGATCCTTCCATGACTCGTGGAAAAGGCCAAGGATTCTTGTATACAGTCGTTCCAGCACGGAGACTTCAATTTCCGTGAGTCCATTTTTCTTCTCATAGGTTACTGGAACACCTGTCCCCCCAAATAAACGGTCCAAAATAGCAAAAGTTATATGGGGGCTCATTTCCATTAGCATACGGCCCTGCAAAGACGCTCCTTCAAAAGGAGAAAGAATGGTCTTTTCTGGTATGGAACGAATAAACTCCTCATAGGGGAGCTGGTCTACGGAAGCAACATTAATTTGCGTAAAAGTTCTTAATTGTGCTGAAAAAAAAGTTGTCAATAAGCGTGCATAACCCTCATGTATGCGAGTTAGATTCCGAATCTGATCCTTAGAAAAGCGCAGAGCTCTCTTAAAATCATAAACTTTTACCTTCTTTTGTTCTACTGATTCGGGTTGCTGCTGCATTTCACCTGTAGACATGGCTGCCAGCAAGGCATCTATTTCATGCTGGGACAGAACTTCAGCCATTCACATCACCCACCCACACTTCTTAGTTACTGCAAAAGCTTTTTAGTCGTAAAAATTTTTACCACTTGGCCATCCTGCATCAACTGATTAATTTGATTTTGAATCGTTTGTTCCAAACTGGTAATTCCTTCTTCCCCTTTAAGGCCATCAGCTGTTTTGGAGGACACGGTTCGAATCATGATATGCCGAATTTGAATCATTCGGTTTTGCAATTCTTCCTTTGCTTTAGCGGAATCCCCCTGAAGCTGGAACTTCAATTGCACAAAATCTCCTGACTGTAAATTGGTTGTAAGCTCTTGTGTCTCAACGGTAAACTCAACCAATTCCTCCGCGGTAATCGCCCCAGGGAGTGATTCCACTTCCTTCTGGTTGACCATCTTCCAGAGAGCAAGGACAGTACCGGCAAGAAGAAGGATCGAGATCATCATAATAATCAAAATTCTTCGCATCGTATAAAATACCACCCTAATCTTATCAAAAAGTCCGTAAACATTTAAGGAGGGAGGTAGACACTCTCCCTCTCCATGGCTTATCGTTTCAAGTTGACTACTTCTTCTAGAATGGAATCCGAGGTAGTAATGATTCTGGTATTCGCTTGGAATCCGCGCTGTGCCACAATCATTTCAGAGAATTCTTCCGTCAATTCTACGTTCGACATTTCCAGTTGTCCGGAAATGATTTGACCTGAATTATTATCAACCGGAGCACCTATTTCAAATTCACCATCCGGGTTTGCATTAGGAGTCATCTCATAGAGTGACCCTCCGAGCTTCTTCAAACCGCCAGGATTGCTGATCGTTGTTGTTCCGATTGTAGCAATGACTTCTGTTAGCCCTTCTGCATCTGTAGCCAACACATTACCATTGGTGTCAATGGAAAAAGAGGTATAGTCTTCTCGAGGGATATTGATAACTCCCTCATCCGATGAAAGAACAAAAAATCCTTGGGCAGACACGAGATTACCAACAGCATCCCGTGTGAAATTACCCGCCCTAGTCAGATATCGCGGCCCATCCTCACTTGGGGAGACTACAAAATAACCGTCTCCATCAATGCTTAAATCGGTTGTCAAATTGGTTGTCATCGGACTACCAGCAGAATGGACAACATCAATCGCAGCCGTTTTTACGCCTAAGCCAATCTGCCTTGGATTCACTCCTCCGGTTTCATCTCCTGGAGCTGTCGCTCCAGATATCGTTTGGCTCAATATATCCTGAAACATCACTCTGCTCTTCTTAAAACCGACGGTATTGACATTGGCTATATTGTTACCAATTACATCTAGTTTTGTCTGAAACCCTCTCATTCCGGAAATTCCCGAATATAATGAACGCAGCATGGATTAACCTCCCTTATATTTGTGGTTGACGGATAGAATTGACTTGTTCCACAGGAACTTCCTTTCCGTCTACCATGTAGTGAACTTTCCCGTCTTTAGTCGCTACTCCGGTCACGGTTCCGGTTTGAGATGTTGTCCCGTCCAGCCAGGTAATTTCCATGCCAAGCGATGACGAATAAGCACTTAGACCCCCTTGTGAGTTTGCAAAATTTATAAACGATTGATTCAAGTTCACAATCTGCTCCAGCGTGCTGAACTGAGTCATTTGTCCAATAAATTCCTTATCCTGCAGGGGCTGAAGGGGATCCTGATGACGCATTTGGGTAACCAGGATTTTTAGGAAATCGTCTTTTCCTAATGTGTTTTTTTCTTCTTGTGTCCTGACATTTTGATAATAAGAAGTGTTGGTACTGTTCACCGTTGGCAATTCTATCCCTCCCATTCTAAGCGGTAAAATCTATATTCTTATTAGAAGGCTGCACAATGGAGGATCCATAGGACTGCATATGATCATAAACAGCCGCACCACCTTCTGTGCCAAGTTGTTCCATCCCTGAAACGGTGGAGGTGCGTTTGGACTTTTGATTTTGTTGATACGACCCTGGCTGTCCTTGAGGCTGCTGATGTTGATTCATCAACCCAGCCTGCGCAGCAGTTTGGATGTCGATTTTACCAACTTGTATACCTTGCTGCTGAAGAGCCGATCGCAAGGCGGACAAATTAGACTCCAGCATGTCCCTAGCTACTGCACTTTCCGCTATAAATTGAGCAACCATTTGTCCTTGCTGCATGGATATCCTCATATCCAATTGCCCTAAGTGCTCCGGAGATAAGGAAACCCTTGCCTCCGTCCCCCCGGTCAAAGGAGAAATCTTTATCTTAGAGACTAGAAATTCCGTCATTTCCGGGACAAAGTTTTCACTATTCATCGCATATGGGACTGGTTTGACCTGTTGGGATTGAATACGGAGAAGGCCCGATCCAGAAAAAATAGGCATAGCCCCAGTTGATGGGCCTTCAGATTCTGCTTCCGTTCCTGTATCCATACCTTCCAATGAAACAGATTGGCTCTTATCAATCGGCTGGAAACGAAGAACGCCAGACCCTTGCCCTAATTGCCAACTGACAACCTTATTTTCATGAGGGCTTTGGCTTATCATCTCACTGAAGGGCTCTTGTGCCTCTCCTTTGGAAGTGGATGGTCCAAGGATCTTCATGATTTTATCAAACTGATTGGCAACATCACGAGGAATTTCTGTCTCATTTTGTCCCATTTTATGTATGATGGATAGAACCTCAGAAATAGATGAGAGAGGCCCTTTTTCCAACTTCAACCCGATGGATTCCATTCCTTCTTGGGTCAGCAATAAACTGTGAGTCGTAGGTTGGTTAAGACCATTCTCTACCGATCCTGAAATCGATTCCGAAGATTGATTGAGTACCTGAAAAAATGTTTTTAACATCGCTAAAACTTCCTGCCACTGCTCCTGCGTCCATTCCGGACTTTCCTGATTACCGTCTTCAACTATCCCCATTTCCAACAGTTCGGTTTGCTCCTGTGATGATGCCAAAGGAGAGATGGACTGCTGAATCTCACCTAGAATCTGGGTAAAGGTTGCCATGGAAACGGATGAATCCTCGATCCCCTTTCCCGGTTGGTTACTTCCCGTCTGCACAGGAGCTTGTAGCCTTTCTATTGACGCCATCCACACACCACCTTCGTTCGACTTTCTTTGACAACATTATACACTACATATGGCATCCAATCTATTAGATCATGTTTACCATTTCATTTTTTATAGAAATATGATATTGACCCTAGCTTCATTTTCGCTGATTTGCTTCAAGCTTACAAATGAAAATATTGGCACAAAAAAGGGGTAACAAGCTTCGGATTCATTCGCTATGGGTCACCTAACCATATGCGATCTATTACAACAAAACCACCAACACTCGAAGTTGGTGGCTGCTAATATATGTCTTTATGCAGAAAAAACTAACGCAAAAAGTCGGCCAACGACTGCTGTATGATCCTGGAACCAGCTGATAAGGCTGCCCGATGGACGCTTTCCTGCGATGTCAATTCCGTAATCACTTGAGCGATATCTGCATCTTCGGTTTCCGAGAGCAATTTTTTAGCTGTAATGTCCGTTTTTTCAATTCGTGATATCATCATTTCCATTCGATTCATATTGGAACCGTTGACTGCCCTTTCCTTGAGAAGTTGATCGAGTTGTTCGTCCAATTCCCCCAAGCGGCTGCCAGGGTTGGTTCCACTGCGCAAATCTCCTATAATTCCGTCCAGAGCCGAAAGGACATCTGGGAAGACGGCATTGCCATTGACATTCACTTTCAGAAAGTTGCCTTGTCCCACTTCCCACTTGATGTCTTGGCTATTGTCATTGATAAATTGGCCATTTTCGAACGGTTTCGTTTTCGTTTCTGTACCGGCAAAAATATATCTGTCCCCAATGGTTGTATTAGCAATATCACCAATGTGGGACCTTAACTGCTCCACTTCATTGGCAATCGCATCCATGGACATCTGTTCATAGGTACCATTGCTTCCTTGAACCGTTAGCTCCCTGACACGATGTATCGCGCTGTTTACTTGATCTAAAGATTCATCCGTTATTTCGATCCAGCTTAACCCCTCATCCGCATTCCGTTTATACTGTTCAATCTCCGTCACAGTAGAGCGATAAAACATCCCTCTTGATGCAGCAACAGGATCATCCGATGGACGGTTAATCTTTTTCCCAGTGGACAGTTGATCCTGGTACTTATCCATCGCTTTGTAGCTCCTGTTTAGATTACTGAGCATGTTATTGTTCAGCATCGTTTGGGTAATCCGTACACTCATTTCACTCACCTACCTTGCTTATAATCCCACACGTCCCATTCCATTCACTACTTTATCCAGAATCTCATCGATCGCCGTAACATAACGGGCAGCCGCATTGTATGCCTGCTGATATTTAATCATATTACTCATTTCTTCATCTAAGGAAACCCCTGAAACGGATTGTCTTTGATTCTCAATCTGATTGACAAGCACTTCGCTATTTCCAGCCATCCGTGAGGCTTCTTGCGATTTGACGCCCAACTGAGCAATCGTAAACCGATAGAAGTCGTCGAGGGTTGAATTTTGTCCGCCTATCGAGATAGTCTCGAATTTTTTCGTCGCAATCTTCTGCGCGTTAACGCCATCTCCTTCATTAGGTGTGCTCGCTGCAGCAATTCGGTTTAGCGATTCGATAATGAGCGGATTGACAGTGATACTTGCGGCATCCTGAGGAGCTCCCGGCGGATCATTAGGGTCGTTGGCATCCACGAAAAACAATAATTTGGCAGGAGAAGCACTCGGGTCAGCCTTATAAGCCAGAATGTCATCCATAGTAAATCCATTCTGGTGGGCTTTATTTAGTTCTTGGACAAAGGTAAGGGCATGCTGCGTGATTTGATTCCGCATGACGGCTATAATCCCTGATGCTTGTCCGTTCTCATCCGTTTTGCCTCTGCCGTTCATAATTCCTAGTAATTCGCCGGATGTCAATACGAGTTCAGCCCCGCCAAGTGAAAGCTGATTAGCTGCCGAATCATAGGCTAATGCTTGGGTTCCGGTCGTACTCACAAGAGACTGGCCTTTTACAAGGACTTCCACCATCCCATGCTCAGCTGGCTTCACTTCAACATCAACAAGCTTGGATAATTGATCAAGCAATACATCCCGTTTGTCATAAAGGTCGTTTGGATTATGTCCATGGGGAACAAGCTGCCGGATCTGTGAATTCAAGTCATGAATTTGCGTGGCAATAGAATTGATTTCACTGGTCTTTGTCTGCACGACACTGGATAAATCTGTGTCCAATTGATCCAAAGAAACCATGGTATGGCGAAAAGCATCACCAAGTGCTACTCCACGCTCCCTGACCACCGCTCTGGCGGCTAAACTCTCGGGGTTCTTGGCGAGATCTTGCCACCCCTGCCAAAACTGATCCATCAGCTTTTGGAGTCCAATATCGGATGGTTCATTCATGATCTCTTCCAATTTGGTATAGGTGTTACTTGTAGCTTCCCAATAGCCAAAAGCCTTGTTCTCTCCACGAAATTGTTCATCCAAGAAATCTTCACGAATGCGGACAATCTCTGCTGGCTCTACCCCTGTTCCAAGCTGCCGCGGAGATCGATCTCCGTTCATGCCGGGATACGAAATAGAGTGTGAGGTTTCCAGCTCCACCCGCTGCCTCGTATACCCTTTGGTATTGGAATTGGCAATATTGTGCCCGGTTGTATTTAAAGCAGCCTGTTGGGCAAACAGTGATCTCTTCCCCAATTCCAGACCGTGAAATGTTGAGCTCATTTTCTTTTACCTCCCTGCTATGCCTTTGTATCGAAAAAGCTCCGAACTCCGGCAGAAGATGGCTTTACCGGTGTTTCACCACGTCCATATGTCATATAACGTTCGGGCTCGTCTGTAACCAGACGAAGTGTAAAATCGATTAAAGACAGCGATTGCTCAATCAATTGCTGATTGAATTGGTTGATCTCTCTGATCTTTTCCACGAGATCCTGAAGTTCTCCCCCTAATCTCCGCAAGCTTTCCTTTTCCTTATGATGCGGAACTAACTTAATCAGATTAGCAAGCATCATTCGACCATTTGGGATACCCTTTTGGGATAGCCATTGCTCCACCACCTGCTGACGATCTTGTTCGAGTCCCGAAATCTTTCTCACCAGCTTGGTTTGCTTATGGAGCAGTTTAACGAGTTCATCGGCTAAATCATGAACCAACGCCTCTTTTTTTTGGTTTTCCAGGATCAAAAGATCGTCATGGGCAACCTTTAGTTCTTCCATTATGCGAATGATGTCCTGAATAGGCTCCATCTTGTTCACTCCAGTTGATTATTGATCCGTTTCCCTTTTCCAAATGGATAAAAGCTTATCAGCTATCCGGTCGCTATCTATCCGATACGTTCCTGAGGCAATCTGATCCTTCAGATCCTGAACTCTCCCGTTGCTATGTGCTTGATCTTCAATGGTTTGCTTCAACTTTTCCTGTGCTTGAGACGAAATTTCCAGCTGATCCGCTGACTGTCCCTTCAAAAGCTTCTTATCCAAAGGCTTGGGTGCGGTTTGCTGATACGACTTGATCATTGCCAGTCGACTCGAATCATTGATTCTCATGATGGTACCTCCCTTCCCCAAATGCCGTAGCCCTTTACTTATCATTATTATCGGCAGGAAAGAAATAAAGTTTAGTGCTTATTCACGAATAATACGCCTTAAATAAAAGAACCTTTAGCACAAAGAGTACCAAAGGTTAGAACAAATTCCTGCTTTTGTTTTGGCTAATAAAGTAGCCGGACTTAGGCTTATCTACTTCCTCTACACCTTTTTTCGGGTCTAGCTCATCAACCGCTTTCTTCCATTTATTTGTACAGTCAGAGCATAGCCTTCCAGTACGGATCATTTCACCGCAACCCTCGCAAGAATATCCAAGGTTCGGAGCATGATCGACCATTAACCTCTTCTCCCGAATAAACTCTGTAATTTGGTAGACCGTCACCCCTGTTTTTTCACTCATTTCTGTAATAGAACTGCTGCGATTCTCCTTCTTGCGCAAGAACTGAGCGCACATTTCAAACTCTCGTTCCACCTTTTTGATGCATTGCGGACAAACATCCCTGGTGGAATATACAAATAATTCATCGCAACGCGGACAATTTCGAAGACGATCTAAAGACAAAGCGTTCACACCTCCCATTTTCTACAGCATCATGTCCACCTCAGGATCGGTAAAATCTATTTTAAGACTTTCCTTTTGTTTAAGGTAAACCTCTACTTTTCCAGGTATATACTCATGTGTCGGTTGTTTAATCAGGGGATCCATAGTGACTCCTCCTCGCTTCCAGTTCATTTGGAGTTGAGTTGGAGTAAACTGAATCTTAACTGCACCATAGCTAGGGAGCACACCCACATTAAAATCAAGAGGACCAGGATTGGCATTCTCCTGTGCTATATCAGCAATCGGATTTCCTCCCTTCTCAATCGCTGCTAAACGATCTCCTTCACGAGCTCTGCGGGCAATACCCTCTAATACCTGCTGATGAGCATAATCAGCAATATCTCTTGTCATCGTGTACATATCCTTTATGTTCAGGTCGTTCCAGGCTTGGCTTTGGTCTATATCCAAATGAGAAGGAGTCCGTTCAATATCTAAGACGGCAGGCTCCTGATGCAGATTCAATTCCGCCTGCGGCTGGCTGATTCGCTGTTGCGGCTTGATAATGTCCATTCCAATCCTGGCATACGTTTGCTCCAAACGAATTTGGGGCATTCTCATAGATCATCCTCCCCTCCCCTGAATTAGACGGTTTACTCCATCTTACCACATGTGTATTCAATTGAAAAAGATCCTTTATATCCATCCCTTAGTGAATGAAGGCGTTTCTTTGGTTTCAATACTCCCGTCCATTGGCCATACGACTTTTGTTTCCGGCATTTTTAAAAGACCCTCTTCAAGTAGAAGAGGGTTCCGTTTGATATTGAGGAAGCTTTTTTAATTTAACCATGACTAGTGCCCATTCCCATTCTTTATATGGATTCATAGACAATGTGCAAAGCTGATTTCTAAGCTTTCATATCCAGATGCTGTCCAGCATAAGGATGTGGAGCAGGCTTGATGGTTTGCTGTTCTACCGACTTCTGCGTCTGCTGGAAATCTTCCAACATTGTTACAGCCTGGGCTGTTGCTGTTGCCTGGGCTGATTTAAATATATTCATAGACAGGGTTTGCTTCAGTTCAGTCAGCTGCGATGCGGCAAGATCACTTATCTTCATACCAATCCCCTCCTATTTTGCATCATTTTTCTATAGCAATCATAACAAAAGAAAGTTGATATGCCTACCCAAAATTTTGAATTAGATATGATTAAGCATAGTTTCTATCTAAATCTTTTAAAATCTTAGTCACGTAGTTTTGAGTCTCGTTAAAAGGCGGGATTCCCCCATGTTTCTCAACATTCCCTGGGCCTGCATTATAGGCGGCCAAAGCCAAAGGAATCGTTTTGAAGCGAGTAAGCATTTGCTTGAGATATCGAACGCCTCCGTCTATATTTTGCTTGATATCAAACGGATCTTCAACCCCTAGCGAACGGGCGGTTTCCGGCATCAATTGCATTAATCCCGATGCCCCAGCCAATGACACAGCATGTGGATTAAAACGGCTTTCCGCCTTGATGACTGCCCTGATCATAGCTGAAGGTAAACCGTACTTCTCAGAAGCTTCCGCAATACTCTCTTCGATTTGTACACGAGTTGCCTTATCTTCTCCAGATACTTCATTTTTGAAAGTTAGCATCGGATCGAACGTTGGAAGAATGGGCGAGTTTATGGGTTCGTCATTCACTGGTTTTTCCGTGGACTCCAAGAAAGATTTTAATATATCCCCAAATGAATCAGCCCCATCTAGCAGAGCCTGTCCAGCCTTTTCTCTTAATTGAGGGTTCTTTTCCAATGCTTCCACGAGTAAATGATTCGTCAACCATCGAGATGAAATATTCATGATTATATTCCTCTTTCTTGGTGCATCGATAGTGAATTCCTATTTTTCCGGATAGAAATTAGGACCTGTAGACATTATTATTTTTTTCGCAACTCTAGCTCTCTTTGAAAACAGTATCGAATGATCTTGTCGCGATCTCTTTCTTGAATATCCATGATTTGCAAGCCAATCCTCTGCAAGTTGTACCCTTCATTTGGAGGGATGATTCGCGCAACCTTTGCAGAAAATCGTATCACATCGAGTCCTTTTCTAGCTACGGGAATCGTTATTGAACATACAAGTTCGTCTCCAAGCTCCAGGTTGATACTCGAATCTAGCGCAAAACCGGCACCTCCACCACCAACATCGATCGTCGTTCCTTCAACACTTTCTTCTTTATTTTGTGGGGTAAAGGTCAGCTTCAAATTCGTCGGTACTCTCAAATAATCCCGACGTTGGATTTTCCTAATTTGATCCAGTTTAGGCATGTTAATAAGAAGAAGAGGGATATTATCCATTGACTTACCTGTCACAATAGTATCAAAAGCATATTTGACGCCACCCATGTCAACGAAAGAAATTGTAAATTTCGTCTTCGCAGGGAACCCCTTCATTTTCCCGGTTTCCTCGTCTGTCGGAATTTCAATCGCTAAACTTTCACCTTGAATATCTGCAATTCTAGATTTGTATAATTTAGTCGAACCATCGAAATCATCATTAACCTCCAGATGGAGCAGTTGCCCTACCTTGATCGGGCTTTTATCATCTGAAGATTTTTCATTTGAAAACATTCCTAAAAACCGCTCCTTTCAAAAATATTTTATCTCTATAATTATGGGTATTGGATAAAAAGTTATAGTCTTTTAGTCCTAGCAGATTAATTTTAACATTTTAAATCACTTTATGGCTTATAAATTTTATCAATCACCATGACCCCTTCTGCACGAGTCAAAATTTTCTGGGGTTGAAATGTGTTATCGGGATAGCCGCTAATGACTTTTTTCACAATAAGTGCACCAACCAGACCTTTGTTGACAATACGAGAATGATCAGAAAAGGTGACGGAACCAGCATTGGGCTTGAGCTTCAATGCTCTTGCGGTCATCACTGCCATTTCTTCTCTAGTTATTCCTCTCGTCGGTTGAAATAAACCACGATAATATTCTGATGGAACAATGATTCCTTTTTCTACAGCTGCCGAAATATAGGGGGATGACCAACGTGATAGAGAAACATCGCCAAATGTCGATTTTTTACTCTGTGTAGTTGAAAGCTTCATTCCACGAACTAACAGAGTGATATACTCTTCACGTGTCAATGTTTTGTCTGCACGAATGGAACCATCCTCAAATCCAGAGATGATCCGATATTGATTAAGACGCTCAATAGCTGTCTTAGCCCAATGATTCTCGAGATCGCTAAATATCCCCATTTTAAAGTTTCCCATAAGCTGATTATCTACGTAGACGGTATAGTCTTCATTGGGACGAATAGTCGTAAATATAACTTTTCCATTCGTGCTTCTCTTAGAGTCAACCGTGATCCCTCTTTGCCTTAAAGAAACACTTATGCTCCCGCTTGTCCCTGACCAGGTCACTTCAACCGCTTTACTTCTGTAGTTTTTGATGATTTGAAAATTACGGATATTATTTTCTCCTTTATCTTCGTTATAATCACTATCATCTTCATCATCTGTGGTGAAACTATCCATGAAATCACCATTAATATAAATACTATAGGTTGTATCCGGACTTAATCCTGTAAAGCGGACTTCATCATTACTTGTCCGTTTAGAATCGTAAACTCGTCCATTGCGTCGTATATCTACATCAACATACGACTCATCACTGTCCCACTCCGCCTTAACATCTCTTGTACCTATGTCTGTAATATCAAAATCTTCTATATCACTATTCGAATCCCTGTCATCCAGATCTTCTATGGTGAAAGATTCCATATAATCGTCATCAATGTATACACGGTAGACCGTATTTTCTAAAAGTCCTGTAAAAATAGCACTTCGACTATTCGTTGACTTGGAATTCACCCGAGTTCCGCTTGTTCGTCTCAGTTCTACATCAACATATCCGGAAGTCCCTCGCCAGGTTATCTCTACACTTGAACTGCTTCTTCGCTCCACCTCAACATCATAAATTTCATCATCATCGTCTTCGTCTCTTGTAGTAAAATCTCCTACCCGATAGCCATCTATAAAAACGATGTACTTCGTATCAGCCGACAGATTATAGAAGGTTACTTCCCGGTTACTCGTATTGCTGGATGTTACATAACTGTTATTGCTTTCTTTTCGCAATTCTACATAAACACTGCCGGAAGTTCCCGTCCAGTTGAGTTCTACCATGGAATCGGTTACCCGTTCGATGGATAAATTTCTCGCCGAGCCACTGGAAGCCGCCAATACCGTAACAGTACAGGTAGCTATGGATTCCCCATTCGTTGCTGTAATCGTAGCTGTACCTGTTGAGATGGGAGTGACCACTCCTGTGGAACTGTTGATCGTTGCAACCCCAGGATTACTAGATGTCCAAGTAATAGTTTTATTTGTTGCAGTCGTTGGATAGACAGTAGCTGTTAGAGTTTCTGATGTTCTTCCAGCATAAAGTGTTGTAGAAGTTTTGTTTAATGTGATACTTGTTGATGGCGTGTCACGCACTGTAATAGTGGTAACCGCACTAAAGCCTCCGTCTACGGTTGTCGCTATAATCGTAGTTGTTCCTGCTTTTATAGGCGTTACGACGCCGCTATTGGCATCCACTGTGGCGACACTTGGATCTGTACTCTTCCATATGACTTGCGGTCTAGAGGCATTGTCCGGTTTTACAATCGGACGTAGGGTTTGAGGGATTCCTTTAACCATGGTCTGAGGCGGATTATCAAGGGTAATGTCGGAAACTCGGATTTCCCTAACAACAACGTCTGAAGAAACTTCCAAATTCCCATTTTTTGCTGTGATTTTTGTCGTCCCCTCTTTAATCGGTGTGACTTTTCCATAGCTATCTACAACTGCGATATTTGAATCTTCCGAAGTCCAAACCACCTCTTGATTGGTTGCATTAATCGGATCGAAATTGACTCTCAACGTCTCTGAGCCTGTTCCGTCAGGTCGTACCGTTAAAGTCAGGCTGGTTTGATTTAATGAAATCTTACTAACAGGTATTGATACCGTCACCTTAATAAAGTCTGAATAACCACCGTTGACGGATGCTGTTATGTAGGCTGTACCCGCTCCTTTAGGGGTAATCTTCGCCCTCGTCGTGTCTTCGAGTCTTTCAACAACAACTACTGACGGATTACTGGATGTCCAATTTATTGGTGGGTTTAATCCTATTAGTTCAATATCTAATAAATTTGTATCTACAATAGACATTTCCACATCTGTTTGAACAATATTAATATTCTCTGATGCTGCTAAGACAACTCCGCCACCATCTTTTACGAATAGATTAAACTCGAAAAAAAGAAGAGCTATGACTACGAATATGATAATCCTATTATTTTTCATTTCTTCCCCTCCTTCTTGTTTTTTTCCTCTACTATATCAAATTACTATTCCAAGTAAAAAGAAAAGAGATAACCCCTGTTTGGTTAAGCCGGGATTATCTCTTTTACAAGGATTCAGGTTCTTTATTGTTTTGGTAGTTTTTTCATTTGAATCATCATTCGAACGGCAATGACTGCCATTTCCGCACGTGTAATGTTCGCATTGGGTATGAATTTGTATTTTGTTTTTTTCGCATTCGGATCGTCCGGTGTACCCGTCATCAGTTTCGCCTTAGATACAGCCACGACAGATGGCGTAGCATAATATCCAACGGATGACCCATCTGTATAAAGCTTCAATACATCCTTCTCTGCCTTGTCAATCGTGGTTAACTTTAAATTTAACGCACGACTAATCATAATGGCTGCCTCTTGTCTCGTTACCGTTTCATCCGGTCGGAAATATCTTGGCTGCTTACCACTGACAATACCCGCACGGGCAGCAGTTTCAATGTATCGGTATTTATAATCCCATGAATCCATACTTGGATTGACATCCAAGAAAGTGGGCTCTACAGGGTCTTCTTGGTCATCATCGTAATATGGCCCGGCATTGATCGGCAAATCCAGCGCTTTTACGATCATGGTAGCCAACTCCCCGCGGCTCATTTCACGATTAGCTCCAAAACCGCTGCCGGGATAATCGACCATCACACCTTTGGAATAGAGTGTCATCATATCATTTCGGGCAAATGGATGGCTTACGACATCTTCAAAGGATTCTCTTGTCATCATTACCATGTAATAACCAAAACCATTAAATGGAACCGTCACCGTCTTTTTGCCTGTATTGACGACACCCCCAAGGTTTTCCCATTCAAATCCATCGTGATAGAAAATTGTTAAAGAATTATACGCAGAATTAACAATGGATGAATTGTAGTTCAAGGTTAATGTACCTGGTTTAGAAGGAATTAAATTGTATTCATACCTGTCGGAGAATTCATCCATTTTAACCTTGGAACCATTCACAATCCCTTCATCATCAAAATAGGGATCTCTTCCTCCAGGAGCCGGTTGATCTTTATCCGATCTGGCAATATTACCAGCATCAATATAATATAAGGAGCTTGCATAAGTAAAGTTTGGATCGATCACCAATTTGGATTCCATCTTATCTCCCGGCAAACTCACATGTCCATCCGTACGGTCAGCAATTCCGAAGTACAAAGGAACATCGATAAAGATTTCATTGCTTGGATTGCGAGCTTCCCCTTTAATTTGATCAGGAGAAGGGGCTAACAAAACAGTTCCCTTTGGAAAGCTTAATTCTACTTTTTTATCAAAAGGCGAGAACTTGATCTTCTTCCCGAGTATATCCCGGTATTCCGCACCACCTACAGATGAGGAAGCATTATAAATTTGTACTTCATCAGCGAATTTATTATCCCCGTTCACAACCGTATACTTGATTTTATTCAAGCCTGGTTTGAGTGCAACAGTCAATTCAAAAATATAGTAAGTTTTGGGAATCGAACGCCCTAAATCATCGTTATAGTCAAAATCCGGTTCAGTTGTATTAAAGGTAACAGCTTCCTCCTTACCGATAATCACTTTGTC
Source organism: Brevibacillus sp. (assembly GCA_036676475.1). Taxonomy (GTDB): domain Bacteria; phylum Bacillota; class Bacilli; order Aneurinibacillales; family RAOX-1; genus LC029. Next base: position 25,980 of record JAKFCU010000092.1, on the reverse strand, counting down.
TGCCTTTTCCGCAAAAATGCGAAGCGGAGTGGAGTTGCTATTCACAATAATATAAGGGTCTTTCTCTAACTTGATGGGATAAACGACTTCCCAAGCCTGGTAATTGCGCAGAATAGGCACATCCAAACGGGTGATAGACCCTTGTTCATCTGTCGCAACGATCGTATAGAGGGTCTCTATTTCCTTTTTTAGCGTTAACGGGAATTGTTCAATTTTGGGTGCTTCATTGTCTAACTCTGCTAAGAGATTCCCGTTTTGGCGGGTGGTCATTTCAGCTGTGAAATCTACTTTTGTTGTTGTCGTTGAATTCGTTGTAAAGTTGGTATTCTCGAAATATCCCGTTAAGACGCTTTTATTAGCCGTTGCGTCTTCTACGGATTTTTTATACTCAGTATTTCCTTTGTTTGGTGTCCACTTTTTCGTCGGATCCGAGTCATTCAGGTCTGGATCAATGTACTCATAAACATTGATGACCTTTCCGTTTTTCTCCACATGAACTTTATTCGCATCCTCGACCGTGAAATTAAATTCACTTAAGAAGGAAGCATCCGTTTTATAATTTGTTTCACCGGATTTTTGAGAAAGCGAAATTTTTTTGTCATTTTGCACAATTTTTAGTTTGACATCACTAATTTTGGGCGTTTTTGCTGAGATGTAAGAGATATTATAGGTAAATTTTACATTTGGCTGATCAATTAAACTGATCTCTAAGATGTTGATGCCTCTCTTTAAAGCGATCGCATTACCATCCGTCGTTACGGCCCCATTTGCTGGCGTATCAGGATTACCGGGAGACAAAGTAAAGCTCTCAACATTCCCCGTTGGGGCGATCCCGAATTTAAAATATTCATTCTGTTTAATCTCAGTGCCATTAAGCTTGACAATAACATTAGTTGCTTCTTTGGCGTCTGGTGTACCATCGCCATTATTATCCTTCGGATTCCCTGTAAGAAAATAATTATAAATCTTACCACTTAGGGCAGGCAACGTTTCAGATAAAGATTGATACCCATCATAGAAAACTTTACTGCCAGCTGAATCCGTATAGATTAACTGTACATACGGAGCAACTTGGACATCGATCTTAAATTCGGTTTTCTTATCATCAAAAGGATCAAGCGGATCAGCAAGATAAATAATAGTAACCTTATTTACACCTGTTGGTAATTTTCTCAAGGTAAAATCATATAGATCGGACCCGGCAGAACGATCATCTATATCGTAGTCGCTAGGGTCTAACTTCACATCGTTTAGCCTTACCTCAAAATCTGACTCCAGTTTATTCTGCATGGCTTTTGTTACGAACTGAAGTTCTAACGGAGAAGAGCTTACCGAATTGGAATTTACGAAAGACAAGGATTGACCCGTAGACTTATATTGAACATCAACAAATCTCGGCTTTGTGCTATCTGCAAATTTGAATTTAAAGACATTTGAAATTTTCCCCGTATTAGGCAGATCCCATGTTGGATTCGTAGGGTCGCTGTTCGTTTTATAGTTATATTCTAAGGATATTTCATGATCACTGTTATCGGGCCAACTACTTCCTAAATCTACATTAATCGTATAGAGCTTGTAGTTTGGATCGGAAGTATCTTCTACTGAATAACTATTGTCAACTGTGGCAACAGCATCTTTAGTTCCAACAATATTACTAATGGTACCGATGTCTATATTTTTATTTTTAACTTTAAAAGATTCAAGCTTCTGTGTATTCTCATTAATTCGTAACAATACGGATCCTCGAAGTCTTATCTTATCCGTCGTAATTCCTTCATATGTGGTAATGGGATCACTATCGGGCAGCAAAGATATATAATTACTTTCATATTTTTGCGTAGTTGTATCCAATTCTTTACCAATTCTTACATTATAGAACTGATTAGCCTCTTCACCAGAGGTCGCCGTAACCAAAATTTTACGTTTAATTAGCGTCACTTCTTTATTGGAGCTATACCCCTTAATCATCAATTCATTTTCTCCTAATTCCGTTGGCAGATTGAGAGAAAATTTGCTGGTTTTGGAAACAAAGGCGGTAAAGATCTGATTCGCCTTCCGATTATTGGTTACCTCAATTTTATCTGCATTCCTTGCTTGACCTGCTAGTGTCAAGGTTAAACGCGTAGCGCTAGGAACGGTAATTAAGGTAGGCGGTAAATTAACAGATGTCGGGTCTGCTAGTGTCACTCCATCAACCGTCAGGTCACTGATCAAAGGAGTATTGTTATATTCAATATAGAAATTCCCTACATCCCTTGTAATACTACCTGTTTTTTCATAGAAAGAAATGGCATTCATTCCCGGTTTAAGGGCGATATCCCGAAAAGTGAAAGTAATTCCATTCACTGTCGGTTTGATCGTAGGATAATCTTCGGCCGTCCCATTATTCACCGAGATTTTGTAACGCAAATTCTCTCCTACTACTCCTCCACCAAATGTACCGACTAATGTAATCACGGGATCTCCGTAAACGAGAGGTTTGGTGATCGTAGTACCTACCCCATCATTATAACCAGTAATTTCAACCGGATTCGTATTAGAAGCAGCACCCGCTACAAATGAAAAAGGAAAACTCATAAACACTAATAGAATGGCCAACCATAAAGAAATACTTCTACCATTCTTGTAAAAAAAACGATTCACTTTCTTCACCTCTTTATATTCATTGTTCTATTAAGATAACGATTCTAAATTGAATCAGCTTACAGATCACTCAGATCATTGCCACCTCCATCCACTCCTATGAATTATCGTAAGAAGTACTTAAACCAGATATCTTAGCAAGGAATTTTGGACATATATGTTCTATCGGCTTTTTGATAACATTTTTTTAGTGTTATCCCTATAAAATAGTATTCTTTTCCTACATTGCAGCTCGAACTGTATTTCCATCTTAGATTAATGATGATAATCTAAGATGGAAATACAGTTCTAAAAATAAAGGCTACTCCCCAAAGAGGAATAGCCTTATTACTAAAAATAACCATTCTTTCCGGTATCCCAGCTGTTTATCCCAAAAGCACCCCTAGTCATTTAATTGAGAGGGTGCTTCGTCTTAACTCACCATATAATAACCCATCGTAACTACACCCCAGTTTGTATCTAACTCCTGATCATTTGGAATAGCTTTACTAAAAAAGCCTCATTGTAAAAGGCACAATGAGGCTTTTTAAAAAATTTGGATTTAGCTACATTATTATTTCCTCAATAAATAATGTAGGTTCCTCTGCTAGATTAATTTCTTTTATATCAGATTTCTGTGTGGATAAGTCGTTGAAGTCTTGTTTATTCATTTCAAAAATCCGAATAATGGGGCGTTGTGGCAATCCAAAATTCTGACCGACTACAACCCCTGTCAGCCTATTGGTCAAGCGAACCTGACTACCTGTAGGATAAAATGCAATGCACCTTAAAAAGTTCCAAACCACATCATGATCAAACCTAGTATTGGTTAAACCTAATATTCTTTCCCCTGCTTCATAAGGATGTACTTTCTCATTCTTGTCCTTATTGGAGAGGATGTTGTCGTAGTAATTCGTCACTGCGACAATTTTTGAGTATTGATGAATATCCTTCCCCTTCAACTTCCTAGGATACCCAAATCCATCCATGTATTCATGATGTTGCAGACAAACCGTTGATGACAATAGGCTAATATCGTACCTTTTTCGTAAGTACAGGAATCCATTCCAGGTGTGATCATTGGTATACCCCTCCGCCTTGGGCTTGTCTAACTGACCATCCTTTATCACTTTGCCTACATCATGCAAGAGTGCTCCCATAGCTAATTCCATTAGTTTATCTCTTGCTAAACCAAGCTTTAATCCGACCATAACTGACATGATGCAAACATTCACCGAATGTATGAATAATCCATTGTCATTTGTTCGAATATCAGACAGATTTAATAAAACTTTACTGTTATATAAAATGTCGTCAATAATCTTAGAAGTCACACTACCAATTTTATTAATATTAACGTCTTTCTTTGCCGATTGTATGTACTGAAAACTCTCAGAAAGTGTCTTTACTGCTTCCCGTTTTGTCGTATCGGATACGACTTCCTCATGCTCCACATCATCAAACCTTTTGTCCTCAATATATAAAGCGGTAATTCCCATTTGCCTTAACTTCGATATAATTCCTAGGGTTAATTGTACACCCCTTTGCAAAAGGACTTGCCCGTTACTAGAATATATCGACTTTCCTAAATGTTCTCCCTGGTTGATTTGATCCATATACTTGTAGATCATTTTATCCCTCATTGCCATTAATCTATTTCTGTATAAAAGTATGAAATCTAATGCTAGCACCAATAAATATAGTCGTATAATAGCTCCTATCTTAAAATAAAGGCTACTCCCCAAAAAGGAATAGCCCATATTACCAAAAATAACGATAGTTTTCGGTAACCCGGCTATCTTAGTAATTTACCTTAGACCCGTGGCTTTGCGTCCCCATCTTTCGATAGGTTTGCCATTATCGAAGTTATCCATTTAAATAGTCCTTTGGATTCATCTAGTACATTTTTACTATATACGAAATACCAATTACCAGCAATATGAAATATATTATTTCTGGCGGAAAAAGTGGAAACCCAGGGAAAGTTCAAAAAAGCGGTTACACTAGGTTAAACCTACTTTCAAACTTTCAAGGTTATTTTTTCACTGAACCTCTCCTCAATTCATTGAGGAGAGGTTCAGATCGACTCAGCAATAGAAATAATTTCGTCTCGAGTCAGCCTGCCTTCTATAGAGAAATAATGACTTTCTTTCATCCAGACTAATCTGGACATTCCATTTTTAAACAGGAACAAATGAGCTTTTTGTCCGTTAATCAAGATTTCCAGTACCTCTGTATTGCTCCGGTTCACTACGGTACCAAAGCCGGATTCTTCCCCTATGGCAAGTTCAGAAATGATAAAAGATCTTTTTTTGCCTTGATATATTAAATAAACTTCCGTACTTTTCTCCTGTGGTTTCCTTATAACTTTAACCTGGCTCATGGTAAATTCCTCAGGGAGAGATCGAGGTACTAGAATTGGAAAATCGGTTATTTCCAGTGCTTCCTTCAGTTCCATTTGTTCAACTTGTTTTTTTGTGTTTGGAATAACATCATAGTAGTCAGCAGGTAATGCTAATGTTTCTTCCCCTTTGTCAGTTGAAGAGTCGAGAGGATTAGCACCGAACAGTGACCACATTAGCCCAATCGTTAAGATTAACAATAGCGAAGCGGATATACCCTGGTTCCTTCTGTTGAGGAGAAACTCAAATAAAGGAATGCACTTTATTTTCATAGGGTTTTTCAATTGCTCCCAAGCTTCGGAAGCAGAAAGGGGCGGGAAAGGACAATGCTTCATATTGTCAACTAGGGCCTCTCGAATCATCCGATCCAAATTCATCTTTTTATCTTTTACATGGATGAATGTCCCTCTCTCCCTTACATCGGCTTGTTCCAAAGATCCCATCAGTAACGTTAGTTTCGCAAGATGGAGCCGCGTATCGACCATAGCTGCATTCATATCAAGAGCATAAGCCATTTCATCGTATCCCATATCATGGTGATACCTTAATATCACAGCTTGCTTATAGTCCGGATTAAGCTTATCTATTTCTTTCTGCAGACCGTTCTTTAAAACTTTTTCTTCTACCATACTCTCGATGGTAGATAGATAGTCATTATGGTTAGATAAATCCTGATTTATAACATCATCCGCAGCTGAGTACATCTTAGTTTCACGAAGATAGTCAATGCATGCACGGGTAGCGATAGTCGCTAACCATTCTCCCAATTTTTCGCCATTTTGAACCTTATGCATATATTTAAATGCCTTCTTAAAGGTATCAAGCAGAATATCTTGAGCCCTATTTCTGTCTTGCAGCATATAGTAAGCGACTTGGTACACATGCTGATAATACATCTCTAAGATCAGTCTCTCTGAGTCACGATACGTATTTAGATTTATAAAACTAGCAAATAGCCGTTTGATCAAGTCTAGCACCCTTTCCAAGCAGTATGTCTTAGTCGGTATACTTCCTCATAAATTATACACCAAAACCAATGAATGAGGTATTTTTACATTCGGAACCGGTTTGTTTCTGGCAAAGAAACAGATCTCATTTGGCCATTAAATTTATTACCACTAAAAATCATCAAAAAAATATAATCTTTCGCCTAAATTTTTTTGATGAGAAATAGTTGAGATTACTGTATGATTAATATAAAAATAGAGTTAAAATTTCCTTGGTATGAATACGTGATTTCCAAAAATTCCCATGATGAATAGGAGTAAGTTTAATGGAATTGTCAACTATTATTGGTCTTGTATTGGGGTTCCTCGCCGTCGGAGTAGGTATGGTGCTTAAGGGAGCCAGTTTGGGTGCGCTATTTAACCCAGCTGCCATCTTGATTATTTTTGTCGGTACAGCTGCTGCCTTGTTTATAGCGTTTCCTATGAGTGATTTAAAAAAATTCCCGAAATTATTGAAAAAGCTCTTTAAAAAAGAAGAGGTAATGTCAAAAACAGAATTGGTAAACTTCTTGAAAGAATTGACCCAAACCGTGCGCAGAGAAGGTTTATTGGCAATTGAAGAGAAAGTATCAAATGTAAAAGATCCATTCTTACAATTGGGTTTACAGATGATTGTTGATGGAATAGAAGAAGATATGGCTAAGGATATGCTTTTAGAAGAGATTGAAGCTATGGAAAGGAGGCATCGGGTGGGCGCTTCTCTTTTCAGTCAGGGTGGTACTTATGCGCCGACACTAGGGGTGCTTGGCGCAGTGGTTGGCTTGGTGGCTGCTTTAGGAAACTTATCGGATATCGATAAGTTGGGGCACTCCATTGCTGCTGCTTTTATCGCCACTCTCTTCGGGATTTTTTCCGGGTATGTGCTTTGGCATCCAATGGCAAATAAATTAAAAAGATTATCTGCAGAAGAGATTGAATTAAAAACTATGATGGCGGAGGGTATACTATCTTTGCCAAAAGGCATATCACCCTCTATTATGGAACAAAAACTTCTTATTTTCTTATCAGAATCTGAAAGAGATGCTATAAGAAATGGCACAGTGGGGGTTGCAAATGAGTCGCAGCAGACGCGGACAGCATAATCATGAGGAACATATTGATGAAACGTGGTTAATTCCTTATGCGGATTTACTAACGTTATTGTTGGCCCTATTTATTGTTCTATTCGCTTCCAGTCAAGTCGATCAGACTAAATTTAAATCTTTGATGGAGGCGTTAAATCAGGCATTATCAGGAGGTATTGGAGTTATGGAAAACCCTGCTCCGATAACGCCAATGAATGATGCTTCAATGAAACCATCGACCGAAGTTGCCAACAAATCAACCTTGCAAGACAAAGCTAAACAAAATGATTTAAAAGCCTTAAAGGCTCAAGTTGATAAATATATTATTGAAAACCAATTGTCGGCCAAAGTAGCTACTCATTTGAACAAGGAAACATTATTGATAGAAATCCGTGAATATGCCTTATTTGACTCAGGAAGTGCATTGATAAAACCTGAATCTAAAAAACTGGGTGGTGCGCTATCAAAACTGTTAGAAGGATATGAGCAGTATGAAATTATGGTTGCTGGCCATACTGATAATCAGCCCATAAGAAATTCCCAATATAAATCCAATTGGAATCTCAGTACCGATAGAGCCCTAAACTTTATGGAAGTTCTCTTAAGCAACCAGAACCTATCCCCTAAAAAATTTAGAGCCGTGGGTTTTGGGGAACAGAGGCCAATCGACAGGAATGATACTGAAACAGGGCGATCTAAAAATCGTAGAGTAGAGATTTCCATATTTTAGTCAGGGGAAATCATCCGCATTAAGATAAATCAGCTTTGTGTTGCATTACCAACTGCTTACTTTGGTATTAAGCATGAAAACGGTTTAAAAGAATAGAATCCTTCTACAAAGAATTGCTGAGATGGTTGAGAAATCATATATTCCGTTTCGTTCATTTATTGAAATGGCTCACAGCAATAATAGAGGATCTACATGACAAAGTTGAACGAGAATATTCTCAACAAAAATGAGAGTATATGATCGATAACTGATGGCTATGGTACTGACCCTATCTAGTCAGGTGAAGTGCTTTCGCACTTCACCGTTATCGTTCATCAACCTCTTTGATTAGAGGTTTTATTCGAAAATTCTGATAATCGTTCATGTGCTGAGATTGTGTCAATTTTAGGAGTAGTTTTATCAATTAGACTTTGCTCAAATATTGAAACAAGAAAAACAATGGTTAGCCAATCCACCTCCTCTTTCTCATACTCTATTGCTTCGCTGTTATCGATTGTTATATTAGGGTTTACTGAAGTCTTAGATGACGAATTTCCTCAGCAGTAAGTCCTGTGTACTTTGTTATTTTCTCAACACTTACTCCATCTGCTAACATTTCACGAGCCATTTCGAGCTTGGCTTGCTTCTCACCTTTTTCTATCCCCTTCGCTTCAACCTTGGCTTCACTCTCGTCAAGTATTCATTCCAGATTGTACTTCATCGCTTCGTCATCTGCTTTCAAGATTTCCTCAATCATTTCTCGGGTACTTTCACCCTTGCGGGGTTTCCGCTTGGATTTTTCCATTCGCATCGGAGTCGTAGGTTCCCACGTTCCGAACTAAAGCCTATGCTACGTTCACGTCGCCTTCATGCCGGTCACCATCTGGACAGTAAACAGGTTTCCTCCAGACTTATCCCAGGCCAACGACCCCCTCCTGGTTTTGATGACATCCCTACGCTTTCGACACTTTATCAGCCATTGACTTGTGTTCTTCTCCGTAGCACTCACCTGACAGAGTCTCGCTCTGCCTTTTCCTTAACGCTCACCACCACGGCTTTTGACCGCAGCAGCTTAAGGTGGTTTGAAGCCTCCGCCTGTACAGCGGTTTGCCTTTCCTTTGCGAAAGATACTCTCTATAGCATCATGTGTGCTTCTTTTTGGTCTAAATCCATAGGAGGAACTTTCACCTCGCTTCCCACTGGGGTTCTAATGCATTCATTACAATATTTTGATAGACCCTGTCTTTTATCGTGGGAATTCCTAATGGTCTGAGCTTTCCGTTTTTTTTTTTCGGAATATATAGTCGCAGGGTTGGCTTCGGTCGATGAGGATTCACTTTTAGTATCTTCATCCGTCTAAAAGTTCTATTCGTTGCTCTGACTGGAGAACCTGGTGAAGTGGGAAAACGCTTCGCCGTTGGCGAACATATCTTTAGTTTTTGTTTGGCTTCCTATCTCGAAGGATAGATTCCACTTCTTCTATAGAGATCCCTGCGAAATCAGCAATTGTCTCTTTATCTGCTCCCTTCTGATTCATTCGATATACCATGGCTCTCCGTTCTTCTTGCTTTCCTTGTTCACGCGCTTCCTTTTCCCTTAATTCTGCTTCTCGAATAGCTGCTTCTTCGTCCAACACTTGCTTGAGGCGTGCCTCATATGCCTGTACTTCTTCCTGTGTGGCACTTAGCACATCCCAGCTTTGAAATGCATGCTTGAGTATTTCATCTTCCATTGCAATCGCCTCCAGTTCTTTGTAGATATCCTCGTATACCTTCCCATTACGATAGTCGACCACACCGAGTAACAACAACCATCTTGCTAGTACATCGTCTCTCGGATTGAGCTTCTCTTCCTTCCAATCCCTAATCAGCTTCGTCATCTCTAAAAAGTGAAATTCCATCACATCCGTCAAGGGGAAATGTTCTTGATCCTCATACAGATGGTAGGAAGTGTGGAAACGATCGGTTTGATCCATCAAGTTAAAGTTCAAAATGTTGATGGCAATGACAGGACGCAGCTCTTTATACCCCATTTTCGGTCTCATCTGACCCCGATAGACTCCTGCCCAGTAGTAGACAGATCGCTTAATCATGTCGTATTTATTATGGATTTGAACCTCTATGTTGAGCCATTCATTGTCATTGGTAATGGCTAAGATGTCTAATCTGGATCGTTTGTCCTCTCGATGTTCTCCTCCTGCTTCCGTATTGGAGAAGGTAATGTCTTGGATGCTTTTTCTCCTGCTCCTCTTCAAGATTGCATTGAGGAAAACGATCGTGATGGATTTATTCTTTTCGCTTCCAAACAAACTTTTAAACGCGTAATCGACCTTGAGATCCATCAACTAGTTTAATGGGACCCGTTTCAGCAGTTTCGTTCGCATATTCCTTTCACCATTCCTTTTCTTTATTATATCATCCTTTCAGCAAAAAAAGAGAACAGCCATCGCTATTCTTCTCAGGAAAACCCCTGTTTATCAGATGTTGGCGAACATTAACTTGATCACGTTTGATGTGAATGAAGGATTCCCCGACTTCCCCTTTCATCCGTAGAAAGTCGTTGTACACCTTGAGGCTATTGATCTTTTTGTTTATAGTTGCTATGGCAAAGTTCTCGTCCAGGAGGTATTGTTTGTATCGTACAAAGGCTGCCAGGAATTTTTGGAATCCCTCAACGTCACCCACATAGGACTCAATGGTTTTTGCTGCTTTTCCTTCTTCTATCAGCCATCGCTTGAATTCCCCAATCAGATTCATTTTTCTCTCTCCTCCATACGCAAAAAGAGCCATGAACGCTTGATTAGGCATTCATGGCTCTTACTATTTTTTTATCGATAATTAGTGGTCTAACTCTTGTCTCAACTTTTCGATCGTATCAAGAGCAAGGCCTGTATATTTTGCAATGGTTTGCAAATCGACTCTTTGAGTGAGCATGGATTTTGCAACTTTTTTCACACCTGCTTCTATGCCTTCTTCACGCGCTTCCTTTTCCCTTAATTCTGCTTCTCGTAGAGCTGCTTCTTCATCCAACACTTGCTTGAGGCGTGCCTCGTAAGCCTGTACTTCTTCCTGTGTGGCACTTAGCACATCCCAGCTTTGAAATGCATGCTTGAGTGCTTCATCTTCCATGGCAATCGCCTCCAATTCTTTGTAAACATCCTCGTAAACTTTCCCATTGCGATAGTCGACCACACCGAGTAACAACAACCATCTTGCCAGTACATCGTCTCGCGGATTGAGCTTCGCTTCCTTCCAATCCCGAATCAGCTTCGTCATCTCTAAAAAGTGAAACTCCATCACATCCGTTAGTAAGAACTTCTTTTGATCCTCGTACAAATGGTAGGAGGTATGGAAACGATCGGTTTGATCTACCAAGTCGAAGTTTAGAATGTTGATGGCAATCACAGGGCGCAGTTCTTTATACCCCATTTTCTGTCTCATTTGACTACGGTAAACCCCAGCCCAGTAGTAGACAGATCGCTTAATCATGTCGTATTTGTTATGGATTTGAACCTCTATGTTGAGCCATTCGTTGTCATTGGTAACGGCTAATATGTCTAATCGAGATCGTTTGTCCTCTCGGTGTTCTCCTCCTGCTTCCGTATTGGAGAAAGTAATGTCTTGAATGCTGTTTCGCCCGCTCCTCTGCAAGATTGCATTGAGAAAAACGATCGTGATGGATTTATTCTTCTCGCTTCCAAAAGCTGCTTGAAGGCGTAATCCACCTTAAGATCCATCAATTGATGCAGTGGCACTCGTTTTAGGAGTTTCGTTTCCATCCCCGTTTCACCTCACCCTTTCCTTTAGTATATCATCCTTTAGTCTAAAAGCAGAACAGCTTATCTTTCTATTCCCCTAAAATACGAAAAGAGCCATGAACGCTTGATTTTTGCATTCATGGTTCTTACGGTTTAATGATGCCGATAATTTTTTTATGGTACAGACTGGACATTGGGAATGGCACGGACATGGAAATACTTTCATCGTTTTTCTCCCTTCTACAAAGATGAGATACTATTTAGTCCTCTTTGGTTATTTCTTTCACAACTTCAGTATCCACAACCACGATGACTTACATCTTGGTACGATGGGTGAAAACTAATAATACCTTCGCCTCCATACTACTACTCGACCTTGCCTCATTTTTGGCGGACCGGTTCACAAGTTGGTTTACACCGTCTTACTACGGCTTGGTACTTCTCCTCAGGCCCTTCAGACTCCACCTCACGGTGATGCCTTGCCTTCCAGTGTTTTGGGCGATTTTGCCCCGAGGTGATCACAGTCAAATGTGAGATCTAGCGGGAACCTTTCAAACTGAGCGGTCCGTCGGGGTCAGACCCCATTGGTGTACGTCTGTCTCTGACAGGCGTACACCCGAGCATTATAACCTAGAACAAACCCCTTTTCTATTTTTAACTAAAGACAATAGAATCAATTTTTGGATTGAACACGACATTGTTGACTCCCTTTCCAAGTATCTAAGGATGATCACGTACAGAAAAATGTTTCTTTTCAAGCGAATCCTGCCTACCTTAGTCCTACTAATTTTTTGGAGGAATTAGATCAATGGATACCCTGATCTCACGTTGTGCGGGAATGGATGTTCACCAACAACAAATTGTCGTTTGTACTATGGTAGATCTAGAGGATGGCTCTGTTGAAATCGATACAAGAACCTTTCCTACCATGACAAGAAATTTATTTGAGTTGTTACAATGGCTTGAATCCAAAGAAATTACTCATATTGCAATGGAAATCACTGGTATCTATTGGAAACCTGATGAATTAAAGCATTTCAAAGTGAATAGCGAAGAACATCATGACTCGCCCTCGCTCAGATATAGAGTGAAGGGCATTTGTCTGTTCACCCTAACCTTTTCACATGCCAGCAACTTTAAAATCCCTCTGCCGTATAGCAGAGGGATTTTTGATCGTTATGCTTTATTTTTGTACTTTAACAGTAGTTTGTCCAACTACCAAATATCCGTTCACATAGCTACGGAACTCAAGGGTTACTTCTCGTGTAGTCCAAGTAAAGTCAGCGCGCTCAAACTTGAACTGACCAAGTTTTGCTTGATTGTAGTATCCATTGTTGCTAGTGAGTGCCTTCACGCCGTTCAGTCTAGCTGTATTCAGATCGAAACCTTGGCTGCTGTAGCCTTTTGGCAGATCCACTCGAACGGTAAATACGCCGTTATTTCCTTTAATGACCTTAGGTGTCACTTCGATCGTAGCCGGAAGGTAGATGACAAATTGTTTTTCTGTTGTAGTTGTCAAGCCCGCAGCATTGGTTGCGACGACAGTCACAGTATAAACGCCGGGTTTGTCAAGTGTTAGAGAAGCCCCATTCGCCAACTCGCTTCCGGTGGTTAAATTCGGACCTGATACAATCATTTTTTCAGAGACAATCTCAGACAGGTCATCAATTGCAGTATAGACCAATGGTAAAACTGTACCCAGTTTGTATTCTTCGTTCAGATTCATGGTGAGAACAGGAGCGGTCTTATCCACCTTCACTGTGACTGTTTTCGTTTCTTCCCTGTTGCCTGCAACATCCAAGGAGTAGAAGCTGATGATGTGGATGCCTTCTTTTTGGATGGTCAACGTACTGCCTTCTACGTATTCCGAACCATTCACGGAGTAGAATGTTTTAGCCACTCCACTACCTGTATCCGTTGCGGACCATTTCACCGTTACATCCTCCTTGCTCCATGTTTCAGGCGCATCAGAAGTAGTGACTGGTGCTGTTTTGTCAATTTTCACTTCGATCGTTTGTGCTTTTTCAATGTTGCCTGCTTGGTCAATCGAATAGAAAGAAACTCGGTTGAGACCTTCTTTGTCTACCATGAAGGACGCTCCTTCCACATATTCCACACCGTTAACGGAGTAGAAGGTTTTGGCGACGCCGCTGTGGGTATCCATTGCTGTCAGTTTCAAGGCAGCTTTTTGAGTAAACCATTCAGGAATCTCACTTACTTTGGTCACTGGTGCTATTTGATCGACCTTAATATAGATTTTTTGAGTTTCTTCTCTATTGCCTACTTTATCAACGGAGTAGAAGGAAACTTTATGGACCCCTTCTCCGTTGACCGCAACGGATGTCCCTTCTACAAAAGCACTGTCGTTCAAAGAGTAATACGTGTTTGCGACTCCGGTTTCATTGTCCGTTGCAGACAAGGTAACAACCTGATTTTGATTTGTCCAGTCGGTTGGCGCATTGGCTGTTGTGACCGGTGGTTCGGTATCAACGATCAATTTTGCGAGAACAATGTTGGAAGGTTCTGATTCGCCAAAGGAATTACTGTACGAACTTACATAATATTCATGGTTCGCATACGACAGGTTTGATATGGTATAAGACAGGTTATTTAAGTTCTTTATCAATTGTACTGGCTTGCCATCAATAATTTCATAGACGTTGTAGCCGTTAGCGTAGGTAATAAAGTTCCAACTAATACGTGCACTCGTTGGGCTTAACAGTGTCAAGCTTGCCACTGGCGGCTGCATGACAGGGTAAACAATCCTCTCGGTTACCCGATTTGAAGGTTTAGACTCGCCGAAACGTGTGCTGTATGCCGTTACTTCAAAAGAGTGAGTATCTTCCGTCAGGTTGTATACTTTGTTAGTGAGCGCTGTACCTTTATAAATCAACTGTCTGTTATCACCTGTAATTTGATAAACGCGATATTCATTCGCCCAAGTAACCGAATTCCAAGATAGAGTTATGTTGTTAACGTTGAAGATGTTCCCTGTTAGCTGTGGCGGTTGCACGATTGGCCAAGTCAGGGTGAAGTTCAATATGCTTCCTTCCGGCGATTCGCCAAAGCGATCACTAAAGGAATGAATTTCGTACTTGTAATCCGCCTCAAGCATATTGGTAAACACAACCGATGTGCCGGTCACGGTTTTTACTAAGACCTTTTCCCCGTTAATGGTTTGGTACACTTTATACGCTGTTGCGTAGGTAGCGGCGTTCCATCTTAAGGTGATGTCATTACCGGTTGTAATGCTGTACGTCAAATTCCCAGGAGCCTGCATCGTCGGGAAAACCATGGTAAAGGAAACCTGACTGCCTTCCGGGGATTCGCCGAAGCGGCTGCTTACCGAATGAACCTCGTATTTGTAATCCCCCTCAGGGATGTTGTTAAAAGTTACAGAGGTACTAGTCACGGTATTTTTTAACACCGGTTTGCCATCAATGACTTGATAGATCTTATAGGATGTCGCGTAAGTGGTAGCAGTCCATCGCAAAGTTAAGTTATTGACGTTAGAAAAGCTGTACGTCAGATTTCCCGGTGCCTGCATCATCGGGAAAACCAGCTTAATGGCAACTTCGCTACCTTCCGGCGATTCACCGAAGCGGGTGCTCACCGAATGAACCTCGTATTTGTAATCCCCCTCAGGCAAATTGGTATAAGTTACAGACGTGCCGGTCACGGTATTTTTAAGGACCTTTTCTCCGTCGATGATCTGATATACTTTGTAGGAAGTGGCATAGGTGACGGCGTCCCACTTCAAGGTGAGGTCATTGCCGTTTATCACGCTGTACGTCAGATTCTCCGGCGCTTCCATGGTATGTTCAGCCAACAAGAAGGTAAGTTTGCTTCCTTCCGGCGATTCACCGAAACGGGTACTTACCGAGTGAACAAGATAAGTGTGTTCACCGGGTGGTACTTTGGTAATCGTTGCAGACAAAGTCGAAACCGTACTCTTCAACAATTTTTGTCCATCAACGAGCTCATACAATTTGTAGCTGGTAGCGTACTCAACCGCTCCCCAATTCAATACCACATCATTACCGTTTTTAATCTGGTAAGTCAAATTTCCCGGGGCTTGCATGATCGGTAAAACCACCTTAAAGGAAACCTGACTACCTTCCGGCGATTCACCGAAGCGGTCACTAACGGAGTGAACCTCGTATTTGTAATCCCCCTCGGGCAAATTGGTATAAGTTACAGACGTGCCGGTCACGGTACTTTTCAATACTGGTTCGCCATTGATGATCTGGAACACTTTATAAGATGTGGCATAGGAAACGGCGTCCCATCTCAAGGTAAGGGTATTGACGTTTGTCAGACTGTGCGTAAGATTTCCCGGTGCCTCCATTGTATGTTCACTCAAAGTAAAAGTCAGTTTACTTCCCTCTGGCGATTCACCAAAACGAGTGCTTAACGAGTGAACGAGATAAGTATGATCGCCCGATGATACCTTAAAGACTGTTGCGGACAAGGTCGACACTGTACTCTTCAACACTTTCTGGCCATCAACAAGCTCATATACTTTATAACTGGTGGCGTACTCTACTGCTGCCCAGTTTAACACCACATCATTACCATTTTGGATCTTGTAAGTCAGATTTCCCGGTGCTGCCATGGTTGGGTGAACTAAGGGAATTTTTATTTCTGCGCCCTCCGACGACTCACCAAAGAGCGATGAGACAGAGTGGACGACATAGTTGTACTCCCCGGCAAGCTGGTTCGCATATGTGACAGATGTACCTGCTACCATATTCTTCAGGACTTTCTGACCATCAACGACTTGATATATTTTATAACTTGTAGCGTCCTGCGCTGCCGTCCATCTTAACGTGATGTCATTTCCGTTTGCTATACTGTAAGTCAGATTAGTCGGTGGTAGCATCGTTTTTCCATTTAGAGTCACCGTCAGTTGGGTTCCCTCAGCTGACTCTCCAAATCGGGAAGAGTAAGAGTAAACCGCATAGGTGTACTCGCCTGATGCCATGTTGGTATACGTAACGCTCATGCCCGTCACCGTGCTTTTTAAAGTTTTTTGTCCGTTGACGATCTGATAAACTTTGTAACTTGTTGCGTACTCAGACGCATCCCAGCTCAATGTAAAATCTGTCGGGTTTTTGATCGTCTGTACCACATTAGCTGGCGGCTGCATCGTTGGATGAACTAATGTAAATGAAAGTTTGCTTCCCTCTTGAGATTCACCAAATCGGGTAGAAAAGGAATGTACGACATAGTTGTAGTCACCCGCTGACATGTTCGTGTGCGTGACAGTTGTGCCCGTTACCGTACTTTTCAACACTTTTTGTCCGTTGACGATCTGATAGACCTTATAGCTGTTCGCGTTCGCTGTACTTTCCCAGCTCATGACTACGTCGTTACCGTTCTGAATCTTGTACGCTAAGTTATTTGGAGGAGCCATCGTCACAGCCTCAACGGTTAAAGTGACTTGACT
Source organism: Brevibacillus sp. (assembly GCA_036676475.1). GTDB lineage: Bacteria > Bacillota > Bacilli > Aneurinibacillales > RAOX-1 > LC029. Next base: position 8,970 of record JAKFCU010000092.1, on the reverse strand, counting down.
GCCCTCCGCTGATTCACCAAATCGATCGCTATAGGAGTGAACCTCGTATACATAATCGCCAGCTGGCATGTTTGTGTATGTGACCGTTGTGCCAGTCACCGTACTCTTCAACACTTTTTGCCCATCGACAATTTGATAGACTTTATAGTTAGTTGCATTTGTGACGCTGCCCCAAGTCAAGACTATATCATTTATGTTTTGAAACTTGTAGGCAAAATTACCAGGTGCTGCCATGGTTACAGCTCCAATAGTCAAAGTGACTTGACTGCCCTCCGCTGATTCACCAAATCGATCGCTATAGGAGTGAACCTCGTATACATAATCACCGGCTGGCATTTTTGTGTATGTAACGCTTGTCCCCGTCACCGTACTCTTTAATACTTTTTGCCCATCAGTGATTTGATAGACCTTGTAGTTGGTCGCGTTTGGTACGCTGCCCCAATTCAGGACAATGTCATTGAGATTTTGTATCTTATAAGTGAAGTTGTTCGGTGGAGCCATGGTCACATCGCCCATTGTTAGAGATATCGTGCTACCTTCTACCGATTCGCCAAACCGGTCGCTGTAGGAGCGAAGCTTGTAGAGATAATCACCGGCTGGCATATTGTTGTATGTTACGGATGTACCGGTAACCGTACTCTTCAAGACGGGTTGTTCATCGATGATCTGATACACTTTGTAGGACGTTGCATAGAGAACGGTGTTCCATTTCATGGTAAGATCATTGCCGTTGGTAATGCTGTACGTTGGATTGCCAGGTGCCTGCATAGTAGGGAAAACCACCTCGACCTCAACTGACGTTGAGAGCGTAGATTCCCCGTACATGGAATTTTCAGCAGCAACCGCATACTTGTATGTTCCTTCAGGTGCATTGCTAACTGTGTATGAACGTCCTGTTTGCGAAGTAAGCAATGTTTTTTGCCCTTCTCCAGAGATCTGGTAGAGATTATATTTCTCCGCATACTGGGATGCTGACCAGCTCAAAACGATGTTGTTAACATTTTGCAACGTATGTGTCAAAGAACCCGGTGCTGCCATGTCTGGATAGACTATGTCGACCTGAACAGGCGCACACGGACCAGATTCCCCTTCCGAGCTCAATGTTGACACAATATAGCTGTATGACCCTTCAGGTAGGTTGTTCAATGTGTAGCTGGTCGTTGTGGCCTTACCGAGTAGGATGAGTTGACCATCGGTAATTTCATACACAATATAACCAGTTGCTCCGTAAACTGGACTCCACGTCAGTTTAACGTCCTCCGGGGTCAACAGTTGTGCAGAAAGATTACTTGGAGGTAAAATACTGCTGTTGGTTTCTGCGTATGTGTTGACAATTGGAAAAATCAATTGGAACACAAGAAGCAGCACCAGAAACGATGACAAGCTGAAAATTCGTTTACTCATACTAAAATCCCGCCTTTCTTCATAAAGAAAGCCCAAATAAAAAAGAACCTTAAACAAGGTTCATAGGTCATTAATCTATGATTCCTTGTGGCAACCGGCTACCATCCACATAACGTAAAATCACGTGGGTCAGGCCCTTGGCTTTGCGTCTCATGGTTTCCCATGATTTGCCCTTTTCACTTGGTACTTTTGTTATAAATTATCATATTATGCCGAAAGTAATAGTGTAAATAGGTCTATGTACCTATTACGGAAAGATATTCCTACTGGTTTGACGAAAATCGATATACTGTTTAAGAAAGAAAAACTACTTCTACTCCCTGATATGCCTCAGTCCTTCCAAGCAGGTATCGGTCAATTCAATTGTTTTTTTCATGATGTCTAGGTACCTTTCTATTGTTTACGACTCTTTTCTAGGATGCTAGTAAAAAGGGCTCCCTAGAATCTAGAGTCCCCTTGTATTGATTTAAAATTAACGTAGTAACTGAAGTACCCCTTGAGGTTGTTGGTTGGCTTGCTTTGCCGCTGTACCTTTCAGTTGCAGAATAGACTATATCTTCACCCTCAGCACCTTTCGTTCTGTTAGGACCTGGGGACTTCACGTCTCGTTGCGGATAGAGCAGACTGGATTCCTTCACCATTTTCAATTTCACAATATCTACTCGCTTAGCTTGTTTATTGCCCGCAAGCATGTTTGCAGTATTTTCGATGTACATTTTCTTTACCTCCCCTTAAAATAGAAATAGCCTCAATCTCCTTATTGAGATTGAGGCAGTTTATCTTTCATTCATTGCTGCGTACTCTTCTAAGAACGCTTCTAATTCATCATCTAACGTTTCGACGATCGAGTAGTAGAGCTGGCCATAATCCTCCGCTTCCATTACATACATGCGGTAGATATCCACATTTTCTAGGGAAATCCTCTCCACATACTCTGGAAATATAGTGTTGCCAATGCCTTCTGAAAGGCTTTCACCTGACTCCAACACAATGAGCATCCCATACATCTCTAGGCTGAATTCTTCTAGCGGCTCACCATCAGAGTATGCTTCGTAAAACTCCATCCACTCTGTTTCCAGGTATTTTAGAAATGAGCTAGTTAGTGTGGCATTCTCACGAAGTAGTTACAAATCAAGAAACCCTTTAATGACCTGCATTTTATCCCACCTCCAATTTTGAGACAAATCAAAAAGGACTTTTCCGAAGAGAAGTCCTCAGTGATCGAACGATATACACATGCCCATTCTAGTATATATATATTCACTTTTAATTACCATAAATTGTGAATGAAATATACTGAAACTTGAGTTGATAATAAGAGTGTCAATTAAACTCTCTTGTCCAAAAGCATCCCTAAAAGCTTTGCGTACTCCTTTTCCCATTCCAAAAACTCCTTGGATGGAATTTGTCGAATGACTTCCCCCGACTGGGTGTTAAGCACTCGTACTACTTTGTCATCGACCTCTTTGTCCAAAGAGATCTCCAATGCGGTATTCACTAATATCAAAGACTGGTTTACTCGTTGAACAGAATATTCCAATTCTTTCTTCGTAGGTTCCTTCTCTGCGATTAGTTTTTCAATATTTCTACTCAACTTTTCCAAGTTCAATGGTTGATCCACTTCAGATGGTTTGTAAACTTTATTCAACAATGAGGGTACTCCTGCATTTAATCTGTCTACCATCATTGACACCTCACAAATATAGATTATGTTTAAACCTGAATATCCAGCTTAGAACCTAAATGCGGTTGAACAGCTTGCTCCATAGCCTTGTTTTGACCTAACATATCCGTTAAATTAGCCGCAATTGTTTTTGCTGAATCCATGGCTATTTTCATCACGGAAGTATAGCTTCTTGTATCATCCTAGCTTGACTCAACGACATCGATAAAGCCGAAGTGTCCATAGTCATTTCACCTCTTTTGCTAATCTACTTTTATGACACTACATAGGGATGGAATACTTTCTCTACCTCGTCTTTCCACTTCTTATAGGCAGGTAAGAGAGTGAATTGGAATATCTCCAACGTCTTCCAGCTTGTCCTTATTCGTAAGCAGTAACCATATGTTCAAATGCGTTTCTAAGGGAATGAGTCAGTGATTCAATGTGATTGGAAAGCAATGTAGGGAAAATAGATTTAATGGAGTTTTCCATCTGAGAAAAGGCTGTTACTACATCATTCATTAGTTGTATCGTTTCTTCAAATCGACCTTCATTCAATTCTCCTTTGATATGCTCCAGCCCTTCCAAGCAGGTTTCGGACAACTCAATGGTTCTTTTCATGATGTCTAGATACTTTTCCATCGTATATGCCTATTTTCTAAGATGTTAGTAAAAAGGGAACCCTAGAGACTCTAGAGTTCACAAGTATTGATTCAAGACTAACGAAGTAACTGAATTAACGAAGTAACTGAAGTACCCCTTGTGGCTGTTGGTTAGCTTGAGCCAACATAGCTTGAGCGGCTTGAGCAAGGATAGAATTCTTCGTTTGCTCCATCATTTCTTTAGCCATATCAACGTCACGGATACGAGATTCCGCAGCCGTTAGATTTTCTTCAGCATTCATTAGATTATTAATGGTGTGTTCTAGCCGATTCTGTACAGCTCCAAATGTACTACGAATTGTGGAGACTTTGCCTATCGCAGCATCTAAAATCCCTATTGCCTGATTGGCATTTGTTACAGATGACAAATCTGCACTATTGATTGATAGTCCCTCAGAAGAAATATCAACGGTAGACAGCTCAATGGTTTGTCCTGTATTCGCTCCAATTTGGAAAGTAACCATATCACCTATATTGTTTGAATCAGTAAAAATATAATTGAATGGTGCTCCATTTTCAGTTGTAGTATTATTTGTTATTACATCTTCCCAAGTAGTAACAGCAGATCGAATAGCACCTTGACCTAAGCAATTGTACCGATTGGGTTTGTAAAATCGGTACTGCTATCGAGATACGTATTAACATTGGCATTAGTGTTAAACCACGAGGCAAAATCCGCTGCTGCTGTTAGAGCATTATTAAAATCTGTAACGCCCGAAATTTCTCCTGTATCCGCTTGAGTGGTGGAAGCGATAGCTTCGCTTAATGTATCTCCTGCTTCCAATCTATCAATAATCGCTCCTAAACCACCTGTTGTAATCTCATGTAATGTCATAACAGCGGCATACGCTGAACCATAGTCTCCTGTCCAAGTTGCCCCTGTTGGTATAGAAGCACTACTGAATGGAGTGTGATCATTTAAGAACGTGACACCCCCTTGTATAGATGTTGCCATACCTTCAATGAACCATGTATCAATTCCACCACTTAACGTTTCTGACATCTTTGTAAATTGTAAGGCATGAACCACTTCATGAGCTACCAAGGCGTCCACTTGTCCCCAACCATCGTCAGTAGAGTCATAGACTTGACTGACTTTACTCATATTCAAACGTAAAATTAGAGAGTTACCCCCATCATTTGTTCCCATAGAAGCTGCAGCAGAACCTGATGGATCTTCATAAAACTCTACTTTCATATCCTTCGGCGTACCAAAGGTAATATCTAGTCCGAGATTAACATTAATGACGCTCAAAGAATCGTCAATCCAATTTGCTAATCGATCCTTTATCGTAGAGACCAAGGCTGCATTCCCTGAAGAAAGATCCTTTATTCAGCATCTTAATTGTGTTAAATTCCGTATCATTAGCCACTTTACTAATTTGTTCTTTTAATTGAGTTAATTCATCATTTAAAGCATTTCTATCTGAATCCGTCAACGTGTCGGTTGCTGCCTGAACTGCCAATTCCCTACCTCGTTGTAACATTTCATGAACAACAGCTGAAGCTCCTTCAGCCGTTTGAATCATCGAAATAGCATCTTGAGAGTTTCGAGAAGCCTACTTATTCCTCGAATTTGTCCCCTCATTTTTTCAGATATAGCTAAACCCGCTGCATCGTCTCCTGCTTGATTAATTCGCAAGCCACTTGAAAGTTTTTCAAGAGATTTCATTCCTTGATTAGTAACTTTCGAAAGCCCATTATAAGTGTTCAAAGCAGCAGTATTATGATTGATACGCATGCTGCCAACCTCCACATAGGGTATTTAAAAAGAGACCTTAGTAAAAAACTAAGATCTCTTTTGCGAAAGCGACTAATATTAACGAAGTAACTGAAGTACCCCTTGAGGTTGTTGGTTAGCTTGTGCAAGCATAGCTTGTGCAGCTTGAGCAAGAATAGAGTTCTTGGTTTGCTCCATCATTTCCTTAGCCATGTCTACGTCACGTACACGAGATTCAGCAGCTGTTAGGTTTTCAGAAGATGTATTCAAGTTGTTGATAGTGTGCTCTAAACGATTTTGAGTTGCACCTAATTTAGAACGTTCAGCAGAAACTGTTTGAATAGCTTCATCTAATACACTAATTGCAGTACCAGCTTGGCTCTTTGTGCCTACTTGAAGATTTCTAACACCAAGAGTATCAGCTCTCATATCGTTTATAGATAGATTTAGAGTTTGTCCTTGATTCGAACCAATTTGGAAATCTGCACTTCCCTCAGCACGTATATCTTTAGCTTCAGTTGTTGTTGAAAAGTTGGATAGTGCATTTGAAGCTGCTTCTTTACGTACTCCAGCAGAACTCTTAACTTCAAATGATAAACCATTAATTTGAGCGGCAGTACCAGCAGCATCTGCAGTTACTACCATATTACCAGCAGCAGTAGCAACCGAAGCTACTGAACCCTCAGTAACCATAGTATCAGTTATATCACTTAAAGCGTCAGTTGTTATATCAGTTACTGTAAATGATGATGTATGCTGAGTACCATTAATCGACCAAGACATTGTAACAACATCGCCATTTGCTATTTGGAGATTGTTTCCATTAGCATCTAGTAAACTATTTAAAGTGGTAGCATCTGCCATTGTGTTTTCTAAGTCACCTGTAAGGACTTGAGTTGTAGCAGCACTTACTGCAGAGCCCATATCACCATTAAGAACTTTCTTAGTGTTAAATTCAGTTTGCTCAGCAATACGTTGAATTTCTTCACCAAGTTGGTTAACTTCATCTTGAATGTTATCACGATCTTGAGCTGTATTTGTATCATTTGAAGATTGAACAGCCAATTCACGCATACGCTGCAAAATGGAATGAGTTTCGTTCAACGCACCCTCTGCAGTCTGTATTAAAGAAATACCATCTTGAGAGTTACGAGAAGCTTGATCCAAACCACGAATCTGACCTCTCATCTTTTCAGAGATCGCTAGACCTGCTGCATCGTCACCAGCCTTATTAATACGAAGACCAGAAGATAACTTTTCAATAGACTTAGATTGATTTGTACTATTGGTAGACAACTGACGATACGTGTTAAGTGAAGTAATATTGTGATTAATTCTCATTTTATTTTTCCTCCTTGATATTTTTCTCCCACATCCATGTGGTTAGATTTTTTTAGGTAAAACCAAATGAACTCCGTCGCGCGCTCGGATTCTTAATTGATTTTCCTTACACTTTATTTATCGGAAACCATTAGTCATTTGTTTATAGCTTCTCTATTATTTTTTTAATATCTTTCTTTGGGGGCAAGCGCAAAAAAATAAAGCCCTCCTTTCGGATAGGCCCTACCCCTCTTCCCCCCTACTCACTTTCCTCCCCAACAACCCCAGAATCCCCTTCAAATCCACCTTCCCCACCACACTCATCGCCTCCCGATTCGCCTCCTGAATCGCCAAATACACCTCTTTCCGATGGATTTCCACGTGCTTGGGGGCATTAATGCCTATTTTTACCTGATCCCCGTCGATGGCGGCGATGGTGATCTCGATGTCATCCCCGATCATGATCGATTGGTTTTTTCTGCGGCTTAATACTAACATGTGCCTGACCCCCTATCCGAGTAATGCCACAGGCGTTGACGGGAAGATGGGCTGGCGGATCTGATACTGATTTAAGACCAGCTGTTTCCCTTTTCGCGATTGGCTATTCACGATGACAGGCGCTTGCATATTAGCGGTGGATTGGGCAATGTCGTCCTTTAAGGCGACGATTGACCAGGTGACCACGTTTTCCGGACGTTCAATTTGCAAAAATTCAATCACCAGGTCAGGAATTTCAAATTCATATTCTTTGAAAAACTCAAAGGGGTTGATCACAAAAAAATGGACTTGACTTGTAACGGATTGCATGCTGGTGAATGGGGTGTCTGGAATTTGCAGAAAGACAAATTGCTGTTCCTGCGGAAAACCCGGTATACCCAAAGGAAAATCAATCATTTGCTCATTTTTGATTTCAATCTCACCAAATAACAGGGTAGATATTTTCATACTCGCTTCTTCCCTTCATGCATTTTTTCCCAGTTCGTCTTATCGATTGATAATCCCATTGGCCACTCCCATCATCTGATCAGCGAAGGAAAGGGCTCTGGAGTTCATTTGAAATCCGCGCTGGGATATCATCAACTCGCTCATTTCTTTGGTCAGGTCCACATTCGAAGCCTCTAGAAATCCTTGTCGGAGTTTAGCTGTTCCTGCTGCATTCATGTCTATCTGACGAATCCAGCGATCAGGGGTAGCCCCTTCTGCCAAAACATCCTCTCTTAGCGCATATTGGTTGTCTCCGACATTTTGCAGCAGCTGTGGATTCGATATATCCACCAATCCTACTCGTTGAGTGGAACTTGAAAAATCAGCCGGGTCGTTTTTGTTGGTTAATAGAATCTCCCCGTTCTCCGCCAACTTTACATCATAGCCTGCTTCAATGTATTTCCCTACCTTTTTTACTAAAGAAGCAAAAAACTGCTTCGGGAGATTATTTAATATTTGCGATGTTGGAAATTGTTTCATTTTGTCACCTGCTTTATTTATTTCATTTTGTTGTTGAATTCTAGTCACAAATGATATAACTTTTAAGACAGCTTGTAAAGAAAAAATTCCGAAATTTCAAATGAGGTGAAGTAGGGTGAAAATTAAAATAACTTGTTTACAAATGGATATTGCCTTTGGAGATCCAATTAAAAACTACCAACATGCAGAAAAACTAATCGAAAAAGCAATGGAAGAAAATCCTGATATCATTGTTTTACCGGAGTTATGGACAACAGGATATGATTTGACAAGACTTGACACCATTGCAGACAGAAATGCAGAAAAAACGATTGATTTTTTAAAGAAAGCTGCAAAAAAATATCAAGTTCACTTTGTCGGAGGTTCGGTGGCAAATCGAGGTGATCAAGGAGTTAAAAATACTCTCCTGATCATCAATAATGAAGGAAAGCTTGTTCAATCATATAGTAAACTACATCTTTTTAAATTGATGGATGAGCATCTTTACCTCGAGGCAGGTGAGGAGAAAGGGTTATTCGAACTGGATAATCGGACTTTTGGCGGAGTAATATGCTATGATATTCGTTTCCCAGAATGGATTCGTGCACATACCGCAAAAGGGGCGCAAAGCTTATTCGTTGTTGCAGAATGGCCTGCTCCCCGTTTATCGCATTGGAGATCACTGCTAATTGCAAGAGCGATTGAAAATCAATGTTTCTTCATTGCTTGCAACCGCTCCGGATCAGATCCAAATAATG